>WUAI01000037.1 GCA_009827225.1 Flavobacteriaceae bacterium
GAGAGACTCGAACTCCCGACACCTGGTTTTGGAGACCAGTGCTCTACCAACTGAGCTAAACCCGTAAACAAAAGTCAAGGCGTCCCGCTTTAGCAAGACACCTTAAGACTTTCTTTATCTAAACTTTTATTAGTCTAAAATTTCAGTTACCTGACCTGCACCTACAGTTCTACCACCTTCACGGATAGCGAAACGCAGACCAACATTCATTGCGATTGGTTGGATAAGGTCTACAGTAATTGTAAGGTTGTCACCAGGCATTACCATTTCAACTCCATCAGGAAGATTGATGTTTCCTGTTACGTCGGTTGTACGAACGTAAAACTGTGGACGGTAGTTGTTATGGAATGGAGTGTGACGTCCACCTTCTTCTTTCTTAAGGACATATACCTCAGCTTTGAACTTGGCGTGAGGAGTTACAGAACCTTGTTTACAGATTACCATACCTCTTCTGATGTCGGTTTTCTCAATACCTCTCAATAGGATTCCAACATTGTCACCAGCTTCACCTCTGTCAAGGATTTTACGGAACATCTCAACTCCTGTAATAGTAGAAGTCAATTTCTCAGCTCCCATCCCGATGATGTCAACTGGATCTCCGGTGTTAGCAACACCAGTTTCGATACGACCTGTAGCTACAGTTCCACGACCAGTAATAGAGAATACATCCTCGATAGGCATCAAGAAATCTTTATCAACTTCACGAAGTGGCTCCTCGATCCAGGTATCAACAGCTTCCATCAATTCAACTACAGTATCAACCCATTTTTGCTCACCGTTCAATGCTCCTAATGCAGAACCAGCAATCACAGGACCATTATCACCATCATACTCGTAGAACGATAATAGATCTCTGATCTCCATTTCTACTAGCTCAAGTAATTCATCATCATCAACCATATCCACTTTGTTCATGAATACAACGATACGAGGAATACCTACCTGACGACCTAAAAGGATGTGCTCACGAGTTTGTGGCATAGGACCATCAGTAGCAGCAACTACAAGAATAGCACCATCCATCTGAGCAGCACCAGTTACCATGTTCTTTACGTAATCGGCGTGACCTGGACAGTCAACGTGTGCGTAGTGACGATTTGCAGTTTGATACTCAACGTGAGAAGAGTTAATAGTAATACCACGCTCTTTTTCTTCAGGAGCGTTGTCGATTTGATCAAAAGCAGAAGCTTCTGAAAAACCTAGGTCTGCCAATACCTTTGTAATAGCAGCTGTCAAAGTAGTTTTACCATGATCTACGTGTCCAATGGTCCCTACGTTTAAGTGGGGTTTCGACCGATCAAATGTTTCTTTTGCCATCTTGTATTATTTTAATCTTAGTTATATATATTAGTATTCAATTATTTATACTATTGAGCCAATGATGAGATTTGAACTCATGACCTCTTCCTTACCAAGGAAACGCTCTACCCCTGAGCTACACCGGCTTTTTGGGTTGTTGGCTTAGCGCGTATGTCGCTTTAAGCAACGACGAAACTCCAACACTTAACAGTATCGAAGTCCTTTGAGCGGGAGACCGGGTTCGAACCGGCGACATTCAGCTTGGAAGGCTGACGCTCTACCAACTGAGCTACTCCCGCTTATCTCTCTGGAAATCAATCCAGAAAATCCATTTCAATATGTCAACTTTTAGATCTTTTACCCTCTAAAATGGGTGCAAAGGTAATCAATTTTCCATTGCTTTCAAAATGTGCGAGCGTAATCTAAAACTTACGCTATTGATCCGTTCAAAGGGATCTTGGATTACTCGCTTCCGCTCGTGATCCGTTTAGGGGGACCCTTGGATTATTCGCTTGGCTCATGATCCGTTTAGGGGGACCCTAAACAAAGATTTTTTCGAGGCCTTGAGAAAGCGAGCTTTCTACGCCCTCTTAAAAATCTTTGTGGGGAGAGCAGGATTCGAACCTGCGAAGGTAAAAACCAACAGATTTACAGTCTGTCCTCGTTGGCCGCTTGAGTATCTCCCCTCACAACACTTTTCAGTATTTAAATGAACAAATCAGAGCCGATGGAGGGACTTCCTTCGACTGCGCTCAGGATAAACTTCTCGTCCCAGTTTTGGTTCTCACCAAATATCTCCCTGAACTATTTTTTTGAGCCGATGGAGGGACTCGAACCCACGACCTGCTGATTACAAATCAGCTGCTCTAGCCAGCTGAGCTACATCGGCAATTTTTATACCATCAGAACTAACTTTTCAGCATAAAAAAGTCCGCTATTTCTAACGGACTGCAAATGTATATAAATTATTTATTCTAAAAAACTTTTTTAAAAAAATTTCAAGAGGCGTGAGCCCTCTGTTTTTCTTTTCTCTTCTTGAGTTGTCGTTCCAAAGATTGCACACATTCGTCGGTTCCTGCTTCGAACGTTCTGGCTTCCTTTTTAACGATTAGTTCGCTGCCCGGAACGTTGAGTAAAATCTCGGTAATTTTATTTTGTTTTTCACTGGTTTTTTGAACTTTTAGATAGACGTTGGCGGAGATTATTCGATCGTAGAATTGTTCTAGTTTGGAAAGCTTCTTTTCAATGAAGTTGATCAGTTTCACATCGGCGACAAAATTCGGGGTTTGCACATTCACTTTCATACACAAAGGTTTTAAAAGTTAATAGTTATTTTGAGTTTCGGGGATGGGAGTTTTTATAAACCTGTTTCAATTGGGCAACACTATTGTGCGTATAAACTTGGGTTGAGGCTAAACTCGCATGCCCTAGCAGTTCCTTGACCGCATTTAAATCGGCACCCTCATTCAAAAGGTGCGTTGCAAAAGAATGCCTCAGAATATGAGGGCTTTTTTTAATTTTTTCTGATGCCTTACTAAAATAAGAATTAATAACTCGGTAAACAAGTGTTTCATATATTTTAACTCCGCGTTTAGAAAGTAATAAATAGGGGCTATCTTCTATCTTTTCCAGCTTGTTTCGCTCTTCCAGATACCGGCTTAAACTTTCCTTTATGGAAGGAAGCAAAGGAATGATTCGTTCTTTGTTTCTCTTGCCCAGCACCTTAATCGTCTGGCTCTCTAACGAGAGATCCTTCATCTTCAATTCCACCAATTCGGCCCTTCTCATTCCCGTGGTATAAAACAACTCCACGATCAACTTATTACGCAACCCTTCAAATCCTTCTTCCTGATCCAACATTTCGATGACCTCCTCTATTTCCTTTTCTGAAAACGGAACCTGAATTTTCTTAGAGGTCTTTAATGCTTTGTGTTTGGCTAATGGGTTTTCTGAAATCTGCTTGGATTTCAGCAAGTATTTGTAATAAGATTTTAAGGATGATATTTTACGGTTCACAGACCTATTGCTTATTCCAGAATCCACCAGCGCCACGATCCAACTTCTGATGATGGAATAAGGAATACTCTTAACGTCCGAAACTTCATATTCTTCCACCGCAAAATCCAAAAAAGTGGAAAGGTCCTTTTGATAAGCCTTGATGGTATGAGGGGAATAATTCTTCTCTAATTGCAGGTAGGATGTGAAGTCGGAAAAGGGCATAGAAAAATCCGTTGGTGCTTAAAATTAAACAATCCAACGGATTTTACATATTTACGTGAAAGGAATTATTAAATTTCTTCCTGATCTCTTAGTCGCTGAATGTACTGAGCTTTTTGGACCTCAGCTCTTCTCTTTACAGAAGGTTTCGTAAACTGTTGTCTTTTACGTAGCTGACGCATCGTTCCCGTTCTGTCAAACTTTCGCTTGAAACGTTTTAGCGCTCTGTCGATATTTTCTCCGTCTTTTACTGGTATTATTAACATAGTGTCATCACCTCCTCTCTTTTGGGACGGCAAATATAAAAAGTTATTTATATACCACCCAAGTATAAATCGATTTTTATTGTTTGAACAACGAAGCTCTTTTGCTCAAATCATAAATGAGCTTCTCCTCTTCCTCACTTTCCAGGAGGACGTTATAATTCTTCCAGAATTCCTTGTTGTAGGGACGTGGTGAAAAGATATCGTCCGACCACTCTTTACCCAGGGCTTCATCAATCATTTCGGGATCCTGAATAATTTCAGTGAATAATATTTCCTGTATGGTATAATAGAATTGCTCGTCTTTGTCAAAACCTACCTCCTCTTCTTTCTTTTCTCGATCCGAGGAACGATCGCCTATCTGCACCAGTTTTGGTGTTTCGTAATAGATGTAATTAGGATACATTTTATCGTTGTACTCTTTGTAGGTAAGTACCAGTTTGTGATTGGTTTGAGTTCCAAACAAACTCTTACTTCTTCTTTTCTGAACTTCGGAAGCGGCCACTAATTCGTACTCGATCTTTTTGAAGGCATAATTGTCGTAATAAATGTACAACCACCCCTTCGCCTCAAATCCTTCGTTATATACATTGCGTGTTCCTAAGCCCACGAATTCTGATCCCTCCGATATCCTGATCTTGTAGAGCTTGCGCCCATCATCCACCAAAATAGTATCCAGTTCAAACTGATGTCTCTCCAACATATTATCTCCAAATAATGACTGTCGCATGTTTGCATTACGGATAAGGTTCAGCTTTCCTTTGAATAGATTCTCAAGTCCGTTGATACGGCTGTCATTCCACTTTATCGCCTTCACCAAAGAAGAAGTCTGGATCGTATCGCGACGAAGGTTTCTCGCACGAAGAGTTCGATTATTTGTTCGGTTTTTTAAATAGGCTGCATACGCGAATAAACTGTCCACGTCTCGCAAGTCGTAGCTCTTTCGATTTTCGTCAACATTAATTCGCAGGTTCTCTCGCGCCCCGGAAGCGTAACTGGAATCGTAAAGGGTAAGGGCGCTTTCGATTAGCCATTTGTATTCTTTCTTATTTCGCTCTTTATGCCTTAAAAACCCTTTTTGTAGGTAAGGCATTTCCGGTAGATTCTTACCCAAGCGTTCGATGGCCTTTTCTACAATGCCATTCCCCGTCGTGGGCCTTGGATCGGCCACCAGTATCACTTCATCGAGCGAAGCAATATCTTCTTCCAGGAAAATGTCTTCACTTTCATCAAAATCGGAAATAGCTGTCTTGAAACTTTTATACCCAATGGACGAAATGATCAAAGTATCATTTTCAAATTCCCTGGGAACCAGCAATACAAATTTACCATCCGAATTACTGATCGTACCCACTGTGGTATTCTTGATATAGATACTGGCACTCTCAATAGGCAGATAAGTGGTAAAATCAACAATCTTGTTCTTGAGTTCGGTTTGGGACCATGCATTTAACGATAGAAGGACTAGTAGCAATCCAAATGCACGTCTTAAATAACTGAAGTTCATAAGCTCTTTACTATTAGGTTAAGTTCCTACAGGCGCAACTCCCTACGAAAGTCAGCAAACTTTAGGTAGCCGGCTTGTATTCTTTTCCGTCGATCACCATTTTTGCAATGATCTCTCTAAGGATTTCAGAAGTGCCTCCGCCTATAGGTCCTAAACGGCTGTCTCTCAAATTTCGGGCCAAAGGATACTCTTCAATATAACCATATCCTCCTAAAAGCTGCAAACAATCATAGGCTACTTCATCGGCAACTTTGGTGGAAATCAGCTTCGCCATACTGGCCTCTTTAACAACATACTCCTTATTCCCTAAACGTTGGGCTGTTACATAATTGAAGGTTTTACACATTTCAATTTCACTCGCCATTTGAGCCACCTTATGTCGTAACGCCTGAAACTTATCCAGGGACTTGCCAAAGGCTGTTCGATCTTTCATGTATTGAATGGTGTACTCCAGTGCCCATTCACTTCTAGCATGGGCATTGACGGCCATCACGATTCTTTCCAGTGCCAAATGCTGCATCAGGTAATTGAATCCAAGGTTTTCTTCACCCAACAGATTAGCGGCCGGAATTCTCACATTATCGAAAGCGATTTCACCAGTATCACTGGCTCTCCATCCTAATTTATCCAGTTTGGTTGCTGAAATACCGGGAGTATCACGATCCATGATAAACATACTGATCCCTTTACTGCCTAATTCAGGTTTGGTCTTGGCGGATACCACAAGGTAATCGCTATACACCCCATTGGTAATAAACGTTTTAGAACCATTAATAATATAATGATCCCCATCTTTTACTGCGGTGGTTCTCATTCCGGAAACATCGCTTCCCCCAAAAGGTTCTGATATACACAGGCAGCCTATTTGGGTTCCGGCAATACTTCCGGGTAGATACTTTTCTTTGATCTCTTCACTTCCTTCGGCCAAGACATGGGTCATCGCCAGGTAAGGGTGCACCCACATGGCAGCCGCAAATCCTCCTGATTGTATTTTCTGAAGTTCTTCAAGATAGATCACGAGATAAAACACATCCAGGTCCAGGCCACCATATTTCTCCGGGTAAGAAATTCCGAAATAGCCCATCTCACCCATCTTCTCCCAAATGAATCTATCGATGGTCCCAGTCTTTTCCCACTCCTCGATATGCGGACTTACCTCCTTCTTTAAAAAATCCTGAAAACTCTTTCGAAAGAATTCGTGTTCTTCCGTGAAATACAAACTATTCATTCACAATGTTTTAATGCTGCTGAAAAAATTACTTGAAAAGCAGTTTGGTGAGATTGATTTATTCAGCAAACAAATATAATTCAATTAGCTGTAATTTACGAGCGGTAATGCCTTCTATTTTACTTAATTCCGACAGTTCACCTAACCCATTCCTTACCCGAACGAACTCCCATATTTTCTTCGCCAGACTGAAATTAATCCCGGGAATGGTTGCAATATCTGACGCGGTTGCTGCATTGACATTCATCTTTTTCACCTCCCTTGGAGTGGCCACCTCAAATCGTTCCTTGATGTTTTCAATGACCTCTGGATTTAATCCCCAAACCGATTGCAATTCGTTGAGATCGTGAAAACTCCCCAAACGCTTCCTTTGTTCCAGTATTCGTGTTCCAAGTACAGGTCCCACACCATAGACTTCTTGTAGGTCTTCTAAAGTTGCGGTATTGAGGTCCATTTTGTTGATATATTCATTGACAAATTTTTTAGCTGAATGCCTTCGTTTTTTTACCCATTCGGGAAATTTGAAAAACGGACGAATTCGATCCAGAATACTATCGGATACCTTGGTAACATTTTGAAATTCTTTGGCCGAGTTTACCCATGAACCCCTGGCCCTGAACGTCTTAAGTCGATCAAATTCTTCGGGCTTAATGCCCAGCGTGTATGCTTTGTAATCGGTCATGAAGTTGGGATTGAACGGATAGATCTTCGGACGATTCTTTTCCTCTTCCAAACATTTGATCGAATCCATCACTCTCTGATACTGTTCTATTTCCGAAGTAGAGATAAAAAATTTAGATTCTGTAGTCGGCTCGTAGTAGTAGTCGACCGACAGATAAATAAGCAGACAAAGTCCCAAAAACAAAATCCCTGCTTGATCGCTTTTATTAAAACGAAACAGGGATTTTAATGTGTTTAAATTCATAACTCCTCAGATTAATAATTACCCGGGGAGGTATGTATTTCTGTATTATCGTGCCAGTTTGATCGCGTCGAGATACCTCCTCAACTGTTTCTTCACAATTGGGAATAGGAAGTAAAGTCCTATCATATTCGGGAACACCATGGCAAAGATCATTGCATCAGAGAATGCCCAGATGCTGTCCATACTTGCTGCCGCTCCGATAACTACGAATACACAGAATAAGATTTTATAAGTAAGATCGGTTTTCTTGCCTCTTCCAAATAGATATTTCCACGATTGTAATCCGTAGTACGACCAAGAGATCATGGTAGATACTGCGAACAACACCACGGCAATTGTTAAGAATATACCTGAGTAAGGAATATACTCCGCAAACGCTCTGGATGTAATTCCCGCACCTTCGTAAGCGATTCCGTCAATCAGCACAGCTCCGTCCGGTGCTGCTGGCAATTGACCATACTCGAAGAAACCACCAAAGTTGAAGATGATGATCACAAGAGCTGTCATGGTACAGATCACTACCGTATCAATAAATGGCTCCAGTAAGGCTACCAGCCCTTCGGATGCTGAGTATTTTGTTTTTACAGCAGAGTGTGCGATTGAGGCCGATCCGGCACCTGCTTCATTGGAGAATGCCGCTCTTCTGAATCCAACAAGAAGAACTCCAATCACCCCTCCAACACCAATCGCCTTTGGATTGAATGCCTCAGTTACGATTAAACTAATCGCATCGTCGATGAAGGAGAAATTACTGAAAATGATATATAAACAGCAAACAATGTAAAGCACTGCCATAAATGGAACCACTTTTTCCGTTACTGAAGCAATTCTCTTGATTCCTCCGATAATTATAATTCCTACTACAATAGCTAAAACAATTCCCACAACAGCTCCTGCTGCCGTGCTTTCCCATTCGAATAATTCCTTTAATACTATCGTCGCCTGGTTCGACTGTGCAGCATTACCTCCACCAAAAGAACCTCCAATACAGAAGATTGCAAAGGCAGCGGCGGTAATTTTCCCTAAGGTTTTAAATCCTTTTTCTTTTAGTCCTTTGCTTAGGTAATACATGGGCCCTCCATACACGGTTCCGTTCTCATCTACATCGCGATACTGAACCCCCAGGGTACACTCCACAAACTTGGTGGACATCCCCAGCAAACCACAAACAATCATCCAAAAGGTCGCTCCCGGACCACCCAGGGCAATAGCCAATGCTACCCCTGCGATATTACCATTACCTACAGTACCGGAAACGGCAGTAGCCAACGCCTGAAAGTGACTTACTTCCCCTTCCTTACTTTCATCACGGATCGTATCCCGGATATCTCCATCAACTCCTGCTTCTTCATCACCCAAACTATGACCACCTTCAATTTCATCATATTTACCACGTACCGTATTCACGGCTTTTCCGAAGTATCTAACATTGGGAAATCCGAAATAGATCGTGAAGAAGGCCGCACTGGCTACCAACAGGATCAATACGAATGGTGTGCCCGCTATTTCAAAGAAGATAACCGCAGAAAAGAAGTCTGAAACAGGTTGAAAAGCCTGATCAATCTGCTGATCCAGGCCAATTTCCTCAGTCTCCTGAGCATATGTTGTAAATGGGATAATGATAGAAAATAAGGCGAGAAGAAATTTCTTCATTTTGGAAGTTGTTAGTTAAACTTATTTTTTAAGGTCTAGCAAGATGCTAAAAAAAATGGCGAATTCAAATTTTTGGGAAGTTATTTCTTAACCATTTCTAAACATCGTAAAGCTGCTTTAAACTTTCAATTTGATTGGGACGCCCGATAAGAATTAACTTTGAATTTTTCTGAAGCACCGTAGAAGGTTCAGGATTTACAATATACTCTCCTTCCGGCGTTTTATACCCAATAATGGAACATCCGGTTTTCTTTCGTAAGTCCAATTGTGTGATAGCCTTTTCTTCGCCCGAGGGGCTTACCTTTTCAAAGGGAATCTGCTCCACGTTGATACTATCTTTTTCACCGGAAACGGATAAATTGTCCAGAAATTCAACCAGGTCGGGAACAACGATCAATGAGGCCATATGATCACCTCCAATCTTGTCCGGCATGATCACATTGTCGGCGCCGGCAAGTTTGAGTTTGTTATAACTGGTTTCTTCGGATGCCCTACTAATGATCTTTAGATCCTGATTTATTTGCCTCGCAGAAAGCACAACAAACAGATTATCGGCATCGCTGGGTAGAGCGCATATCAAAGTAGAAGCCTTCGTTATTCCGGCCTTTTCCAAAATCTGATCTTCATTGGCATTTCCATGAACAAACAAGACTTTGTCTTCCCGATGATAATCGATTATATCTTCATTCATTTCAATTACCACAAAGGGCTTGTTGTAGGCTTTCAGTTTTTGAACCGCCTGCCGACCATTTCTCCCATAACCGCAAACGATAATATGGTCCTCCAAATAATTGATTTGTTTTTGCACTTTCTTTTGTCTTAGGTTACGAATGTTATTCTGACTTAAAATATACTCTGAAATCACCTTTATGGCGTATCCCACAATAAAAATACTACTTATTATGAGGAGAGAAGTAAAAACCTTCTCACCTGCACTTAGCGGATGCACCTCTTTGAATCCCACCGTTGTAATGGTGATGATCGTCATATAGATGGAATCGATCCAAGAATACTCTGAATAATATCTAAAACCTATGACTCCCGCTATAAATACCATTAAAAGCAGGAAGAGGGCCTGGATTATTTTAGATTGAATAAACTTCATCATAGATCAAATACTGAAGTGCGTTTTGCATAAACAAGATCTTTCAGCTTCAACCAAAACGCCAATGTTAGATAAATGGCGAATCCTACACCCATGGTAGCGAAAGAAACATAAATAAAAAACAACCGGACACTTTTAGCTCTCATACCCAACCTGTCGGCCAATCGGGAACACACATAAAATCCTCTTTTCTCGAAATAGTGTCTTATATCATAAACCAGTTGCAACATTGACGCAAATTAATACTTTATCGAAAAACTGCATATCGAAGATGGTTATTTTTTGTTCAGTATCGCATTGCCAATGGCACATTGAAGGCAATTATTCGTTTTACAATAATGAGCATATAGCTCTAACAATGCCTGACTCGTTAAGGCATCGTTCTCGATAGAGATTAAATCGCGATATTTTTTTACGATGGAATTCTGTTCGCCGTTAATTGCTGAAGCAAGAGAAATAAGCTCTTCAGAAACAGAAATTCCTTTAAATTCTGCATAGGAAAATTTCAGAGGAAGCACCACATTGATGATCAGGTGGTCAATAAATTCTTTGGAAAGGTTCTTTACGGAAGGCTTGGTCACCTTCCCAAAATTGTAATGTGTCGTCCAATAGTCGCTGGCCCTTCCTTCAAACAGCTCATAAAACTCCTGTACCGATGAACACTCAACCATCTTCGAAAAGAATGAAGGAATTCTATGCCAGAGAATTACAAATTGAGACAGGCGAATCGTCGGGAAATTTGCCGGGCGCAAACGAAAGAATTTAGGCCTAAGTGAAGCCCCGGTTACATCGGGATACTTCACTTGTAAGTAGGCGTAAGCCACTTGCAGTTGTATCAGATATCGATCTTCGGCATCACGGTTCAACAATCCGGCCTGACCCATCAAAAGGGCTTCAAA
Organism: Flavobacteriaceae bacterium; assembly: GCA_009827225.1. Lineage (GTDB taxonomy): Bacteria > Bacteroidota > Bacteroidia > Flavobacteriales > Flavobacteriaceae > Aureisphaera. The sequence continues at coordinate 11,097 of WUAI01000037.1, forward strand.
TTCCATAGAATCAGCGGAAATTTTACGGATTAAAGAAAATGGAATCGATTCAGCGATATTCTGGAAAGTCTCTCCGTTCAGTTTCATTCCAAAGTGTTTGCAAAGAAGAATAAAGAAGGTGGCCTCCCAGTCATTTTGAAGTTGACTTAATATTCGATTTACTTCCAAGGCTTTCCTTTCCAATCTGCTTATGAACAAACGCTCCAACCAATATTGAATCACGAAAGGTTCCACCCCACCAATTTCGTGCTCGCAAAGGATCCAGCGCGGCAAACTGGAAAACAGCTTTTCGTAATTAGACAAATACTTTGACGGAATGAGATGTTTCAATTCCAGCGTCTCTATGAGCGTATCGTTTTTTCTGAATACTTCCCTGTTATGCTCCCAAACCACATGCAAGATCACGTTGTCGTAGGCTATATCCGTGTCATGGCCATGCGAATACCAGTCACTGGATTTTAGGTGAATTTCAATTTGTCCGGCCCATTTTTGATCTTCGATGATAATTTCTCCCATGGAAAAATCCGGCCCCGAATCATGATTATGAGCACCTGGTTTGAAAATATGTATTCTTTTTCCTGAAGTAGTATATAAACCTGTTGCCGGAAGTTTCTGAAACTTCCAGAGATAGTGAAGAAAATCTTCCTTCATGTTCCAAAATGATTATTGGAGAGGGAATGGATTGACTAAAAATAAAAAATCCTTTCCGATTCGGGAAAGGATTCTATAAAAGTTCATTCTAATATTATTCGATATAGCCCATTTTACGCATCCAATCATCATTGAACATTTTACCGACGTACCGACTCCCGTGATCGTGAAACAGCACCACCACCACATCATCCTCGTTAAAATGTTCCTTGAGTTGTAATACCCCTTTCATAGCGGCTCCGGCCGAATTCCCCAAAAACATACCCTCCTCTTTGGATAACCTTTGAGTATAAACCGCAGCATCCTTATCAGTTACCTTGGTGAAGCCATCGATAATATCGAAATCTACATTTTTTGGGAGTATGTCCTCCCCGATCCCCTCGGTTACGTAGGGATAAATTTCTTTCTCGTCAAAAATACCAGTTTCATGGTACTTCTTGAATACACTTCCGTAGGTATCCACACCCCAAATCTTTACATTCGGGTTTTGTTCTTTGAGATACTTACCTACTCCGCTAATGGTACCACCGGTTCCCACACCCACAACAAAGTGAGTAACTTTTCCTTCGGTCTGTTTCCAGATTTCCGGTCCTGTACTTTCATAATGCGCCTTTGCGTTGCTAGGGTTGTCGTATTGGTTCACATACCAACTGTTCGGCGTCTCTTTCGCCAATCGGGCCGCAGTGGAATAATACGATCTTGGATCAGTGGGTTCCACATCCGTTGGGCAAACCACTACTTCACTACCAACTGCTTTGAGGATATCGATCTTTTCCTTGCTTTGCTTATCGGTCGTTACGCAGATCATTTTATATCCTTTCACTATGGCTGCGAGCGCAAGGCCCATACCTGTATTTCCGCTGGTTCCCTCTACAATGGTACCTCCCGGATGCAGACGCCCATCAGCCTCTGCATCTTCCACCATTTTCAAAGCCATCCGGTCCTTCACCGAATTTCCCGGATTAAAAGTCTCATACTTCGCCAGCACCAAACAGGGCAATTCTTCAGCCAATTTATTGATCTTGACCAAAGGAGTATTTCCAATAGTTTCCAGGATATTCTTCGCGTATTCCATACTGTTTTGTTGTTCGAAAATCGCATTATATTTTGCTTTCGACTTTCGCGCTGCAAAAGTACAAAACACCTTAGACTTTCAGAATAAAATGAAACTAATTATTCGAATCGAATCGCCTTAACCGGAGATATCTTAGTGACGAGATAAGACGGAATCAATAGCATAAGTAAACAGAGTAATAACGTTCCGGCATTCAGCAAAAGGATATGCCCGAGATCAATATAAACCGGAGCTTCGGTCACGTAGTAAGTATCAGGATCGAGATTGATCACTTTTCCATATTTCTGAAGAAGTAATAACCCAATCCCAATTAGGTTCCCCCAAAAGAGTCCGATACAAATGATATAAGCTGCGTTATAAAGAAACACCTTTCGAACGGACCAATCGCTGCTTCCCAATGCCTTGACAATCCCGATCATTTGAGTACGCTCCAGGATTAACACCAGTAAGGCCGTGATCATGTTTATACCGGCTACGAGAATCATAATTCCGATGATGAGAGCTATGTTAAAGTCGAAGAGATCCAGCCATTCAAAAATTACATAGAACTTATCCCGTATCGTGATGACGTCCAAATTACTGGGCGTGTTACTATAGACGGAATTTCCGACTTCCTGAATTTCAGAAAAATCCTCAACGAACACTTCGAAACCGCCAATTTGATTCTCTTCCCATTTGTTGAGTCTTTGAATATGACGAATATCCGCCAGCAAATATTGCTCGTCGAATTGTTGAAAGCCACTTTCATAGATTCCCACTACGGTAAACCCTCGGGTTCTGGTCTTTCGTTCGCTATTCTCCTGAAGGAAAAATGTACTTACTTTATCGCCCAACGAGAACTGAAGTCGGTTAGCAAGATAATTCGAGATCAATATTTCATCGTTCAGCTTCCCGTGATAATCCGGAATCCTTCCCGCAATCAGGAATTCTTCGAAGTACTGCCAGTTGAAATCGGTTCCCACTCCTTTTACCACGACTCCTTCAAAATCGGTTTCCGTGCGTATCACTCCCCCCTTGGAGGCAGTAGCCTGAATATGTGCAATTCCCTCTACCGAATCAAAAATGGGATAAAAATCCTGTTCGCTGGAAATAGGTATTTGAGAATCACTGCTATTATTGGAATCAAAGTTCGAGATGATGATATCCCCGTTAAAAGCAGAGACTTTTTCATGAATTTTATTCTGAAGCCCAACCCCCGTAGCGATGGAAATAAGCATGATGGCCACCCCCAAAGCAATAGCCGCTATGGCTATTTTTATTATTGGAGCCGAAACGCTACTTTTATAATCCTTGGAACCGACAATGCGTCGGGCAATAAAGAATTCGAAATTCACAAAACGGTTTATGCGGTTAACGATATTCAAAAGTACATTATTATTTATTGCGTTGTTTAGTTTGGGGTGCGGAAGTGGAAACGGTAAAGAGGGTACTTCGAATACCGAAAACCCGGACCTGACCTCAACAGTGGATAGCCTGGCTTCGGAAATAGATAAGGAACTGGTGCTAGGGGTAGCCAGGACGGAAGCTTATTTTCCTTTACTTCGGAATAAAAAAGTGGCTGTAGTGGCGAACCAGACCTCTGAAATTACATCAGGAGTTCATTTAATCGATTCTTTGGTTGCTTCGGAAATTTCAGTCGTGAAAGTATTCGCACCTGAACATGGATTCCGTGGCAAAGCAGATGCCGGAGAATCTGTAAAAGATGGAAGGGATGCCAAAACCGGCTTACCTATTTTTTCACTTCACGGTAAACACAAAAAACCCACTCCTGAACAAATGCAAAATGTGGATTTTGTGGTGTTCGACATACAGGACGTAGGAGTTCGGTTTTATACGTATATCTCAACCATGCATTATGTCATGGAAGCCTGTGCAGAAGCCAATATCCCTTTGTTGGTGTTGGACCGGCCTAATCCCAATGGCCACTATGTGGACGGCCCAACAATGGAAAAAGAACATACCAGTTTTCTGGGAATGCACACAGTTCCTTTGGTACATGGTATGACGGTTGGGGAGTACGCAAAAATGATCAACGGCCAGCAATGGTTAAACGACGGAATTCAGTGTGAATTAACCGTGATTCCTTTGGAAAACTACACACACGATACTTTTTATTCAGTTCCGGTGCGCCCATCACCCAACTTGCCCAATGACACTTCCATCAATTTGTATCCTAGCCTCGGACTGCTGGAAGGAACATCCCTCAATGCAGGAAGAGGCACCGAAATGCAGTTTCAAATTTTTGGTTCGCCGGACCTACCTTCGGAAAAATATAAATTCAATTATACCCCTCAACCTAACTTTGGAGCGAAATACCCCAAGCACAAAGGCACTGAATGTAACGGACTCGATCTAAGAGAAACTCCACGAATGAGCTACATCGATTTGACCTGGATCTTGGATGCTTACAGAAATTCTAACAACAAGGCCGAATTCTTCAATACGAAAAACTTCACCGCCCATGCCGGCACTGCGGAATTACAAAAACAGATCGAACAGGGGTATACATTCCGGGAAATACGCAAAACCTGGGCGAAGGACATTTCAGCGTTTAAAGAAATCCGACAGAAATATTTGATTTACGATTAACTAAATCCACTTCCCTCTCAGGGAATCCGCCGCTTCATCTCTTCGACAATATTATAAGCCGCCGGACAAATAGCAACATTTTTTAAGGTTAGGTTAGATATCTGCTGAAATTTCTTCCTGTCGGTATGCGGAAATTCTCTACAGGCCTTGGGTCTTACTTCGTAAATGCTGCAATAGTTGTCTAATCCCAAAAAAGTACAGGGCACGGACTGCAAAACGTAATCGTTATCCTCATCCACCCGCAAATAGGTTTCGATAAATTGCTGAGGCTTCATCTTAAAGTGCTTCGCGATTCGTTCCACATCCTTGTCAGTGAACAATGGCCCGGTTGTTTTACAACAATTGGCGCAGGTAAGACAATCGGTTCTTTCGAACTCGGCCTCATGCAATTCCACCATTAGCTGGTCCAATTTCTTTGGGGGTTTTTTCTTCAGTTTAGCAAAAAACTTCTTGTTTTCCTTATGTTTATCTTTGGCTAAACCGGGTAAATTCTTTAGGATTTCATCCATGATTCAAAAATAGCGAAATGGAAGACATTTTTGGCAGAGCCCTGCTGGATTATTATCATGGTGATTCTTCGGCCGAGATTATCACAGAAACAAATATCAGTGATCAGGAAGTTCTTCCAGTGTCCTATCTATTTCGAAATTTTGAAGAAATGCCCGAGCTGGAACAGAAAGCACTGGAACTATGCCATGGTAATGTACTCGACGTGGGCTGCGGCGCAGGGAGTCATAGCTTGTATCTTCAGAATAAATCTTTAGAGGTAACGGCAATTGATATTTCCAAAGGTGCGACGGAAGTTGCGAGTTCAAGAGGGGTAAAGAACGTTCAGCAAAAAGGATTACTGGATATTTCCAATGAGAAATTTGACACAATATTGCTGCTGATGAATGGATCAGGGATCTTTGAATCCGTAGAAAAAACACCGCAATACCTCAACCACTTAAAGTCACTTTTAAATCCTGACGGACAGATCTTAATCGATAGCAGTGATCTTCAATATATGTACGACAGGAATGAGGACGGCAGCATTTGGGTGCCTGTGGCTCACTATTACGGTGAACTAGATTTTGTCATCTCGTATAAGGGCAAATCCACGGAACCTTTTCCGTGGTTGTACATTCATGATTCGCTTCTGAAATCTCTTGTCGAAGAATCAGGTCTGCAATTAGAGATTGTTGCTCGCGGAGAACATTACGACTATCTCGCCCGGATTAGTTTTTAGGCACATATCCGTTTTTCACCAAGGCACTCATCTTTTCTGAAAACAAGTCCCGACTCCAATGACCGGAGATCTCGGCTATATCCTCAGACAAAGCGGTTTTCTTACTTTCGATCTTCTTTCCAAGATCACTTCCGTAGAACTTTGAGATCTCTGCGTTATCGGCTTCTGTCAATTCCCCGGTCTTATGAACCATCTTTTGAGCAGCTTTGGTTTTATAAAACTCGGTCATTTTTTGGATATCCTCCTGTGTAAAGTGCTTTCTGTAGGCAAAAGTGAGGAACTTAATGATCTCCTCCAGACTCTCCGCTTTGTCTTTTTTCAATTCTTTGACAAAGGACTCAGGCACATTGGCCGTTTCGAATTGAGGAAGCAGCACATCAAACATTTTGTCATAGGCTGCAGAATATTGTTGTTCCGTTCCATTGATATTCAGGTAATTGATGATGTCCTGTTGGAAGGAATCGACTTGTGCTTCGACTGAAAAACAAAACACTGAAAATATCGTTAAAAAAAATAGCCGCATTTTAAGTTACCGTTTTTAAAAGTTAAGTTTGCTAAAATTACAAAAATCAAGCCATGAGAAAGATTGCCGGAAAGATAATGTTGCTGCTAGGCCTATTTTTCGTTTTATTCGCCTGTAAAAGTGATGATACGGAAGAAATTGTGGAAGATCCGACGGCTGAAAATAAAAAAGCGCTTGGAACTTCTGCTGAAGATATCTTGTCCAGTGATACTTACAACAGTATTACCGTTGAAATTGCTTTTCCTCCTACATTCGGCCCAACCGAAACGGCGAAGATCAACCTGAGAAACTTTTTGGAAGAGCGCATCAACAAGCCCGGTGGGATCAATATTGTGGAAACCCCGATTCCCTTGCAGGATGGATCTCCTTTTAGCATTTCCGAAGTAAGGGATATAGAAGATGAAGTACGAACTCAATACACCGAAGGCAACGATATTGCAGTCTTTATCTATTTCTCCGGAGGGAAATCTTCAAATGATACTCAAACTACGGTAACCTTGGGAACGGCCTACCGAAATACTTCTATTGTAATATTTCAAAGTACTTTAAAAACACTTACTCAGTCTAATCCTTCCAACCTACCCGTGTTGGAAAGCACTACGCTTAATCACGAATTCGGACACATTTTAGGTCTCACCAATATCCAGGAGGACGATATTCACATCGATCACGAAGATCCTGTGAATCAAAAGCACTGCATTGTGGAAGAATGCCTGATGTATTTCGACGCTACCAGTGTAACCCGCTCTATGCTGGATCGCATGTTGGGTCGTGGTATGGTGCCCGTATTGGATCCATTATGTATTGAGGATCTGCAGGCAAAAGGGGGAATCTGATTTTCTACTGAAAGTTCGATCCCTATTCTGAATTGCCTTCATATACCTTTTCACCGTTGATAAAGGTCGCGAGTACTTTGGTGTTTGGAATTTCATTTTCATCACAAGTCATTATGTCCTTGTCCAGCACGACAAAATCGGCCATTTTACCTACTTCAATACTGCCTTTTTCGGCTTCCTCAAAATTGGAATATGCGGCCCAGATGGTCATTCCCTTCAGCGCTTCTTCCCGGCTTAAGGCATCTTCCATTCTAAATCCGCCTTCAGGATAATTCTGAAGATCTTTGCGAGCCACAGCAGCATAAAAAGTATACATCGGATTAACTCTCTCCACGGGGAAATCGGTACCCAAGGCAACGAGTCCTGCATTTTCCAGTAATGTTTTGTATGCATAAGCTCCTTTAATGCGTTCGCTTCCTACCCGGTCCTCCGCCCAGTACATATCACTGGTGGCGTGCGTAGGCTGCACCGAAGGAATAATATTCAGCGAAAAATAATCGAAATCGGATATAGAAACCACCTGTGCATGCTCCACTTTCCAGCGGGCATCGGTTTCGTTCTTCAATGCCTCCGAATATGCCCTCAACACAGCAATATTCGCCGAATCTCCAATCGCATGAGTATTCATCTGGTAACCGGCTGATTTAATTCGTTGGGCGAGTGCCTTTAATTCACTCTGTGGAGTGATCATAGCTCCGAAGTGGCCTTCCTTATCGCTGTAGGGTTCTTTCAGGGCAGCGCCTCTTGAACCCAAAGCACCATCAGCATATACCTTCACAGATCGTACATTAAGCCGATCCGTTTTTATAATACCGTTCTCGAGAAAATAATCGAGATTTTCGGGATAATTCGACACCATTGCATACACCCTGATTTTGAGATCTCCATCGATTTGCAATTCATCGATCAATTGAATTATTTCTTTGGACAAACCCGCATCATTAACTGTAGTTAGTCCCAATCGCAAGCACTCTTCTTCGGCATCCTTGAGTGCAGAAATATTAAAGTCTCTATCGGGTTTGGGCATGACATCCCGGACGAGTCTCATAGGAGTATCGACTAAAATTCCTGAAGGCTCACCGGTTTCGTTCAGTACAACTTCTCCCCCTTCCATTTTCGTTTCTGAAGTGATACCCGCCATTTCCAGTGCTTGAGAATTCACCCAAAGCGCGTGGCCATCGATACGGGTTAAAGCCACAGGGGTATTTGGGAAAAGTGAATCCAGGGAAGCCTTGGTAGGAAACTCTTTCACTTCCCAATCGTTTTGGTCCCATCCTCGTCCTTGCAGGAATTCCGGGTTTTTCCTTTGATTGAATTCTGAAAGTTTCTGAAGGATCTCTTCTTCGCTTGTTGTCCCAACCAGATCCACTTGTTGTTTGGTAACTCCTAAATTGTACAAATGCGCATGCGCATCGATGATTCCTGGAAACAACGCATTGCCTCCGGCATCATAGGTCTTTATAGGTTTGTATTTTTCATTCAGGCTATCTAAACTTCCGATCTCTTTGATCTTTCCTTCGGAAACCACAAATGCTTCTGCCATTGTGAAAGCCTCATTGACGGTATAAATTTTGGCATTACTCACCAAAAGGTCCACCTGAACTTTTTCAGAAGAACAAGAAAACAGCATAGACAACGTGATAAGTAGAAGGAGTTTTTTCATGGAAATGTACATTTCCGTAAAGGTAGAAAAAGGAGTCTTAAGAATTTAATTTCTTTTGCCTTTCAGAAACAGCAAGTTCAGAAAGAACAGCCATCCCAAAACAATGGCAAAAGATATCTTTTGAAGTAGAGGCAGCCATTCTACAAATTGTCTTGAATAATAAGAGTAATTATTGAAACCTATCAACAGTATGCAAACTACTGCCACCACAGTGAACCAGCGTAATTTATGTTTTATCACCGCGTAGATAATACCAAGTAAGGCGAATAAGCCCAGGATACTGGCAATAGCGATCATGGCATTATGCAAAGGCGAAGCTACCAATATGGCCGCCACCATGGAAGTAATCCCAAATATCCTGATCGCCCGATTCCATAAAACTGAGACATGAAAATACTTCGGAAAGTGATAAAAGAAAACCGACAGGCTTAAGCAAAGCATGATCATAGCGCTCAAGGCGTAGGGTTGCGCCGGATTGATCTCTCCGTTATACGCCTCGGTGTCCATTAAGTCGCACCAGTAGTTGTGAATCCATGAAAAACCAGGAGCGCTATAATCGGCCTGATGTCCCCCCGGATATAAGGTTGATGCATAAAAATAAATTCCGAAGAATATAAGAATCCCTATCGCCGGGAACACTTTTCTCATACTGAGCTCATACTACCAGTCGAATTTATAGGTCGCGCCCAAAAGGCCTTGAATTCCCTGAACGGGAAAATTCAACCATCGCTGATAATTATTGCCCACCAAGTTACTACCTTTTGCGAATATGGACAGCCGGTCGTTCACATTATAACCCAGATGCACATTGGCGTCCAGATAGGAGTCGAGGGTGATTACCTCATCAAATGGTTCAATTAATATACCACCCTGCAGGGTACTGGTCACATCCGTACGCTCACCCACATAGAACAGAGACACCCCGGCATAGATACGATCGGTAATATCGAAATTGGAGAACAATGTTGCTGTAATTTCCGGGAGATTCCAGGCATTTCCCTCCACCGAATCCACATTATAGCTATAAATACTCGTACTGGCTCCCAGGGAGAAACCGTCACTTACCTCGACTTTTATCTCACCAAAAACGGTAAGCGTATTGATATCGTCGTAGGCAATCATGAACGAATTTCCGTACTCATAGCCTTCCAATTCAGGGAGCCTCCCCTTATATGGGTTCAATTGGAACAATGCGGTGTTCTCTTCTATTTTGTAGGAGGCTCTAAGGTTATACCCCACAGATTTGGACAATTTTCCTTTGATTCCTCCAAAAACATCAAAGGTCTCATTTGTAGGCATGATATTCAAGGTTGGGGATACAAAAGGATTCTCCGATTTAAACTCGTAATAGGTATTCTGGCGCAATCCGCCGTCGGCCCCACCATAGGCGATCAGGATCTCATCCACGACCCGATAGGAAACATTAATTCGCGGATAGGCATAAAACCTGGATTCACTGTTTTCAGTATCTAGTCCCAATACCCCAGCCACACCCAGGGAAAGCGTAAGATCGTTATTCACATACACCAGTGAGGGTGAAATTTCTGTATTCAGATATCCGTAGTCAATAGGAGCAGTATTCAGATAATTACGATCAAACTTTCCGCTAAGGAAATCCAGAGCTCCTGCTACCCGGAGGCTGAATTCAGACAAAGGGAAAATAAACTCTGGTTGGGCGGTAAAGTTCACTTCCGAAGAAGAAAAACCATCCGCTACGAATCTCAGGTCTGCCGAAATCGAGTTAAAAACGCTCTCTTCCAAGGTAAGATCTCCTCCCACCCCTGCGCTGAAATAGGACTGTTTTGGGTCTATGGCAGCCAGTTCTTCGGCATTGAATTCATCCACAAAATCATTGGTCCCATACCAGTGAAAGATCTGGTGCTCTAGTCCGGCACGAACCTCATAAGAAAGATCTTTCTGCCGACTATTATACGTTCCGTCCAGCCGAGTATCATAAAACTTATTCTCCAGTATCACGCCGTCTATATCACCTTGAGAAGAATTGTGCCTGAAAAAGAAACCGGCATTGTCTGTTCTGCTAAGTTGAAAATTACTGAACAGTTCTGCCAGTGCGGTGGTGTAATTACCAAAACCCAGGGTTGCATAGCTATCATACAAAGTAAGAGGTTCAGATTTCTCTACTGAAGTGGCAGTTCCTTTTGATGGAGTGAAGGTAGATGCTACCGGCACGGAAAAAATATTGTATTGAACCTTCTTTTTGGTAGTGGTCACTGAATCATTGAGAACCGGAGTCTCTTTGATTTTAAATGCATCGGAAATTGTGGGAGTATAAGGTTTTACAATATTCACCACCTCTGTACCCAAATTTTCGTCTTCCTGGCCAAAAAGGATTCCCGTCCCAAAAAAACACATTAGGACCAGCCAGGTTTTATTTCTCATAGCAACACTATTTCTTATTCTTTCTATAATTGAAAAAGGCATACGTTCTTTTTAAATAATTGGAATGATTGGGCTTAATTTTGGTCCATATCAATGGAAGAATTGGTCTTGGATTCGGCGTTCTTTATCAGGGTGAGCTCCGCTTTGGCCTCTTCCACTACATCCGGATAATCTGTGAAGTTTGAGATCACATTCTCTAAAATGTAAGTAGCCTGAAACGCATCATCCAAGGCGTAAAAGTTCTTAGCCATGAGTAGCAGACCTTTCGCTCCGTAGAGTTTATAACCGGAATAATCCTTGGCCAAACGTTGTACTGAATCGTTCGAGCCCTCGAAATCTGAATCTTTATTCTTGAAATAAGCATCAAAGTAAAGGGCCTCTGCCGCGAGTTTCCCGGTGGCAATTTTCGATACTTCAGCATAGGCCGTTCTTGCCCTGTTCTCATCTCCGGTTTCCATCGCACTTCTTGCAATGATCACCTGGGCATCACTCTTAATGGTGGTATCGATCTTTGGAAGTTCCAAAACTGCCTCGGCATACGTCACTGCCTGTGGAAAGTTTTCCAGTTCATAGTGGGCTTTCATGATATTGGTTTGGGCGAAGACGACATTCTGAGGGAAATCCGCGGATGCTTCCAATCGCTCGAGATAGGGCAAGGCTTCGTCATAATCTTTCTCTGCAAGCAGCATTTCTGAAATTCGCGCCAATGATTGTTCGGTGAATTCGTTTCGCTCTTTTTCCAGCACAAATCGATAACGCGGAATCGCTTTTTCGCTTTCGTTATCCGCATAATACATCTGAGCCAGATAGAAACTGGCTTTGAGGGCGTGTCGTCCGTTTGGAAAGTCCTGGAGATAGGTTTCAAACCTTGTTCGGGCCAAACGAGTATTGTTTTCGAGATAAGGCGTCTCGGCAGCCTGATAGGTGGCATCGTCCAATTCGGCATTTTCTACCTCTACAAAATCAAGGGTATTTACCCAATCGGCATACTCATTCACCCTTCCCTCGTCGATGTATATAATTTTGGCTGAAGATACTGCCTGCAGGGATTCTTCCGTACCTGCAAAATCTCCGGCTACCTTCTTAAAAATGGCCAAAGCTTCATTGCTATTCCCCTGGTTATCCAAAACCAACGCCTTTTTCAGCAAACTTTTGGCTACATACCGACTGCCCGGAAAATCATTAACGAGGGCATCATAGGCTCCAACGGCCTTGTCACTTTGATCTTTAGACAAATAGGTATTTCCGAGCTCATACAGGGCATCATCACGGTAAATTGACTTTGGATATTTTGCGCCAAAGTTTTTCAAGTTCTCTAATTTTTTGTCGGCCCTGTCTACAAAACCATAACTGATGGCTTTTTGAAATGCAGCATAATCTTTATTCGGGGAATCCCCTTCGATCGCCTTGTTGTAATTGTCCATGGCCGGCCAATATTTGCTGGTTACGAAATGGCTGTCGGCCAGTCTTAGGTAGGCATCATTGCGTCGAGCCTTATCAGAGGTGGAAGATTCCAGATACATGGAATAATTTGTAATGGCTTCCGAATAATTTTTCAAACTGAAATAGTTATACGCCAAATTATAACGGCTATTTTCATATTCCGGAGTTTGTGAAGCCTGTGGCAATTGAAGAAATTGCTTGAATCCTACCAACGACTCTTCGAATCTTGAATTATTATAGTCGCTTTCCGCTTTCCAAAAGGTAGCGCGAGCAGTAAAAACAGCGTCGATAGGCTCCTTCAAAGATTTATCAAAATAAGATACAGCCTCCTCATAATTGCCATCATTGTATAGTTCTACTCCCCGATAGAAGGCTACTTTCTGATAGGCTACTTTGTTTCCAAATGATTTATTGTTTTCCAAAAGTTCGAGTGCCGCACCGTAATTACGGGAGGTAATGTAGGAGTCTATCAATAAATCTTTCAATTCTTCATTGTTTCCGTTATCCGGATACGCTTTTATAAAAGAAAGGAGCACTTCTGGAGTACTCTGATAACTATTCCCTATTTCGTAACTGAGTTTCGCATAGTTGAGCCAGGCATCCTCCTGAATTTGGAGATTATAGTCCATTTCAGAAGCATTCTTAAACGCATTTAAAGCTTGCTGTTTCTGCTCCAGTTTGAGGTAACTTTCCGCTAAATGATAGTAAGCATTTTGTGCCACCGCATTCCTTCCGTCAACGATCTTGCTAAATTCCCCTATAGCGCTTTCATAATTCCCCTGTAGGTAATACGCGTATCCCAACTGGTAATAATCGGTATTATTCCATCTACCTCTCTTCCCTTTATATTCTTTTAAGTAAGGGATAGCCTCATCATATCTTTCAAGGTTGAAGTAACTCTCGCCAACGATCTTCGATAGTTCACTTTTCTCCAATGGCTTTGCGGTTTCGTATTGTTCGAGGGCCAGATCGATAGCTTCCTGGAACTTCCCAAGTTTAAAGTTCATATCAGCCTGATAGTAACTCAAACCTTCGGCATATCTTTCATTGCCCTTGACTTCTTCGAATAATTGATTGGCCTCTTCGTAATCGTCCCCTTCGTAGGCAATAAATCCTAAATAATATTTTGCCTGAGAAGCATACTTTTCGCAGTCACTTACCCGGTTGAAATATTTCTCCGCCTCCTTGTATCGTTTTCCTTTGAAGAAGGCATAACCATTATTGAAGTAGAACTGTTCCCTGTCGCTTCGGTTCAAGTTACTTTCATCCACCTTATCATACCACTTGCGTGCATAGGAATATTGCTCATTCTCGAAATAAAAATTAGCCACATTGATATATGCATCATTTCTTTTGATACTGGTAGGATAGTCTTCAACGAATCCTTCCATCAGTGCATCGGCATTTTGTTGGTTCAGCCGCACTGCACAATTCGCGACATAATAGGCACAATCACCTTTTACCGTAAGATCCGTCGATCGTTTTTCAATAGTGGAAAACAAGCTTTGTGCAGCCAGGTACTGACCGTTGTGATAGAGTTCAACAGCCTTTTGGTAGTCCTTTAAGTCATTGGTGAAGTTTTCAGTCTGTTGGGCTTGAGTTGTTTGCAAAAACAAAAGCAGAAGTATTGACCAAAAGAGATTTTTGTGCATGGGTTCAGGTTTTGGACGAAATAGTAATCTTCTACATCGGTTATAACGATGTATTTAAAATTTCATTATGTTTTTGGAGCGTATAAAATTTGAACTAGGGAAAAATACTGTATTTTTAAACCTATATTTTTTCAAAATTCAATTCTTATGAAGAAATTGTTGTTAATAGCTTTGGTATTGGTATCTGTGAGTAGCGTAGCGCAAAGAAGTCGCTTCCGAAATATGGTCGAAAAAGACGGTCAGATCGGGATTGGGACGAAAAGCCCGGACCAACTTCTAACCGTAAAAGGTAAAATCCATACCCAGGAAGTTTTGGTGGATCTTGAGGGAGCAGTAGCACCTGATTATGTTTTCGAACACTATTTCTTCGGAAAATCACGTTTAAATGAGTCCTATGATCGTCTTTCGCTGTTGGAACTCGAGAATTATATTGAAAAACACCATCATTTGCCCGGAATTCCTTCGGCTACCGAAATGGAAATTGAAGGAGTTTCGCTCAAAGAATTGAATCTTAAATTGTTGGAAAAGATTGAAGAACTCACTTTGTATACTCTGGAACAGCAAAAAGAGATTGATCAATTAAAAAAGAATTTAATCCAACTGGAAAATTAGCAACCCACTATTTGTATTTAACCTATGTCCGAAAACCCGGTCCTTTCTTTAAAAGACGCCTCCATTTATCAAAGTGAGAGCCTTATCCTGGATAATGTTTCCGTTTCCATTCAAAAAGGAGAATTTGTATACCTCATCGGTAAAACCGGAAGTGGTAAAAGTAGTTTTATGAAAACCTTGTACGGCGACTTACCTCTTCAGAAAGGAGAAGGTGAGATCGTTGGATTCGACCTGCCAACACTGAAAGAAAAGGACATCCCGTTTCTCCGAAGAAAGCTGGGAGTTGTTTTTCAGGATTTCAAACTCCTCAACGACCGAACGGTGAAAGACAACCTGATGTTCGTTTTAACCGCTACCGGATGGAAAGACAAAGCGGAAATGAGTGAACGTATCGATGACGTATTGGATAAAGTCGATATGAAAACCAAAAGTTTCAAATATCCTTATCAACTTTCGGGGGGAGAACAACAACGGGTAGCTATTGCGCGGGCATTGTTGAATGAACCTGAGCTCATCATTGCGGACGAGCCCACAGGTAACCTCGATCCCCAAACCAGTGTGGAAGTGATGGAAGTATTGCAGGAGATCAACAAAAATGGCAATACCATTCTTATGGCAACCCACGACTATGCATTGATTTTAAAGTATCCTTCCAAAACTTTAAAATGTGATCAAAACCAGGTGTTTGAAGTTGTTCAGAAAACCGTCTAATTTTCTGCAATAGAGGGATCCCGCAATACAAGGTCACATTGCTTTTTCAGGGAAGTATCGATTTTAAGCATCATTTTGCCACCGCCTTCAGCACTTAGTTTTGTGCCCGGTTTCAGCAAAATGCGCTTCCTTGCCTTTAGATCAAGCGTTGAGGTTCCAGTAAATTTCTGATCCTGAATTATGACCTCTTCCGATAAGGCCGTTAACTTAAAATCCCAACGATCAAATTGCTGGTCCCGGACATACACTTTTTCATTAGGTGAATATAGATTGTATACCATCTCCACGGCATCACCCGTTTGTAAAATACCCGCTCCATACATGCCTTTATAGGGTTTGTTTCCTTCCAAATGATCAACATTCATGGAAGTCATTTTCAGGATACTTTCCACCTCATCGACAGGAAGACATGGATTCAAAGAGAACATAAGCCCGATAGTTCCGGTTACCAGTGGAGCGGCTCCGGAGGTGGTTTCAAACCGGCTGTAATAAATGGAATCATTCAATATCTTTTTCCCGTAGGACACCAACCCGGCAGTAGGTGCCAGAATATCAACATTCGGATTTAAATTGGCGGTGGATATAGGATATACGTGAGGTTCCACCAAGGTGTCATTGTTCTTAAATCCCAGGGCTCGACCCACATACCCCCTAATATTGGTGGCCGCATAATTTCCTTTTGGTCCGATCACGATGTTGTCAGAAACCGTCTCATGTTTGTACATACCAGACGACACACAAATAACCTTGTCGTAAGAGGCTGGGAAGGTGATTCGGCGCCCTTTGGTGTCACTCCAACTTTTGTTCCCTGAAGTTGCAACTATAATGGTTCCCTTTTCAAACATTCGATCCACAGCCTCCTGTGCCGTTTCCCGTTGAAAGGTGGCAGACCAGCTGCAATTGATGGCCTTCACACCCATGTCTGAAAGTTCCTCCAGCATAGCCAGATTTCTGAAATCACCATAGGTCGTGGAATAAATGCCGCAATCGTAACATATTCCGGGAATCCCATGAGCATTGTCGCCCTGCGCTGCTGCGTTGGCCCCAATACTATAACCATGACCTTTCGCCAGGTTCGAAGGACGGATAATTCGGGTCTTATCTTTGAAGTCGGCATCCGTAGTATCCACGATTCCATCCGAAATACCAATCACAAAGTCCTTATTCCCTGTAGTATAATACCAGGCTTTAGGCAGGCCTAGAAAATCAAGGTAATCCATGTTTACTTGCAATCCAAGATTCTCGCCAATGGTGCTGGTAAGTCCATAATCGTTAGGTTCGTATATTTTTTTGTCCTCGGCCGGAATAATCTCTCCTGATTCGAATAAATGAGTTGTTCGTAACAATAGATCTCTTAGGAGACTTTCTTTATCTGCCCTAACGAAGAAGGTCCTGTTCAGGTATTTCTTCTTGGCTTTTCGCAATGTTTTTTTGAACTGCCGAATTTCATAAGCATCCAAAACATTCTTCAATTTCGGATCGGCTCCTTTGTAAACCAGTAATTCTCCCTGCTTATCGAACGAAGGCATAAATGCGGAATCCTTTGCTCTTAAGTAAAACCACGCATCTTCCTGGCCAATCGTGCATCCTATTCCTAGAAACACTAAAAACAGGGCGCTTAGATAAAATCGGAGGTTCTTCATAAATTTTCGCTTGCTTAAATGTAACCAATAAAAACTATTTATTTGGTTACATTTGTTAAAATGAGAATTGGAGTACATTCTGTGAGAAACCGCTCCCTCAATACTAAACTACAATGACCAACACCGCAACGGATATTTCAGTCGTGATACCCATTTACAATGAGGAGGCGTTGTTAGGCGAGCTTTACCAAAGACTCTCGGATAGTGTTTCCAAGGTATCTGATAATTACGAATTAATCTTCGTAAACGACGGCAGTAAGGATGGGTCCATTTCAGAAATAAAAAACCTGGCGTCCAGAGATGAAAAGGTGTTCTATATTAATTTCAGTAAAAATTTCGGACATCAAATTGCGGTAACTGCAGGGTTGAATCATTCCAGGGGTAAAACTACTGTGATCATCGACGGGGATTTACAGGACCCGCCGGAATTAATCCCTGAATTGTACGCAAAGTACAAAGAAGGATATAACGTGGTTTATGCCAAACGCAGAAAGCGAAAAGGTGAATCTGCTTTTAAACTGCTCACTGCCAAACTTTTTTATCGCATTCTACGAAAGATGACATCCACCGATATTCCAGTGGATACTGGTGATTACCGACTTATCGACCGAAAAGTGCTTGAAGCAGTCAAAGCCATGCCGGAACACAATAAATTCCTAAGAGGACAAATCGCATGGGTGGGATACAAGCAAACCTTTGTGCTGTATGATCGGGATGGCAGGAAAGCCGGAAAGACAGGATATCCAGTTTCCAAAATGTTGCGGTTCGCTATGGATGGGATTACGGGGTTTTCAGACCGACCGCTAATTTTTGTGAGCAGAATGGGTATACTGATGTCGGGTGTTTCATTTCTTATTATTCTATATGCGTTGTTTTCCTATTTCTTTTTGGAAAAAACCATCACGGGTTGGACTTCGATAATTATTAGTACTATGTTCATTGGAGGGATACAGCTGATTTCGATTGGAGTGATTGGAGAATACATCAGCAGAATGAATAAAAATATCCTGAACAGACCGTTATATATCATAGACGAAACCAATTGCAAAGAGACCGATTCATGAATGTAGCAGCATTCAACCAACACTTGTTTAAAATTTTGTTTTTCGTCATAGCCCTGCTATACGTAATTCTGTATGCGCCTTTTGGTTTCGAAGGAACGGACACGGGATATATCTTTGGTACGTCCTGGAATATTTACAACGGACAACTGCCTCATCGTGATTTTATCTATACCCGACCCGCAATTCCGGCATTTGTTCATACCATTTTCTTGTTTATTTCTGAAACATACGGTTATCTCATCGAGCGAATGTTCTTCTATGTACAGATATTTTTGTACTCCTATCTCGGAGCCCGATTGATATGGGAGAAATTTGATCTTTCCTCGAAGAATGCTATGTATTTTTTAGCGTTGATAGGAGCGCTCATCTCCATCCATAATTATCCTCCTATGGGGTGGAATACGATCGACGGAGTATTTTTCTGTGTGATAGGTATCTTCCTGATAACAAGAAATAAGTTTACGCCGCTGGGGCTCATCCTGGGAACATTGAGTATTGTTCTGGGTACCTTTTCCAAACAGTCTTTTTATTTCGTGCCGATCTTCGTTTTCCTGTACTTGTGGGTTACCAAGGACTACCGGCGATTGAAGTGGTACACACTCTGCGGACTATTTTGGGTGTTGGCATACGTAGGGTTCAAGTATGCCACCGATTCTTTATTACCTCTGATCGATCAGACTTTTATCCGTACACCGGCATCAGGGCTCGTTAAGTCCGGGATTAAAGCGTACTACCTGGCAATTAAATTCAACGTATTGTATGTTTTGGGAATTGGAGCGATTTCCTATTTATTGTACAGATTTGCCCCGAAAAAGTATATCTACATCCTTCTAAATATCGGTATATGCCTGTATATGCTGTATGTATTCCTGAATGACACCAACGCCTGGATCATTGTTCAACATCTGTTTCAGGTTTGGCTTATCTTTTCCGGTGTATATTTTCTATTTCAGGCACGCAAGGATAAAAGGTATTTCCTTGCCTTGCTATTATTAACGGTAAGTTGGAGCGCTTCCATCAGTAATGGTTATCGCACGCCGATTCATTTTAGTCTTCCGCTCGTGCTTAGTTTGTTTATGGCCCTCCAACTTGAGAAAGAAGGAATCAAACATTGGGTCATGGGTAGTGTACTAATTGCCTACCTGGCAACGTTTTTTATTGGGTATCAGACGATATATCGGGATTCAGAGAGAAATGAACTCTCTTA
>WUAI01000038.1 GCA_009827225.1 Flavobacteriaceae bacterium
GACGCTCTTCCGATCTAGTGAAATGAAGGAAATTTATAAGAATGACTTGGACCATATCACCTTTCATGGAGCGATTGACCGAAACTTATTAATGGAGAAATATGAGGAGGCGGCTTTTTGCGTTTTCCCATCCCATATGGAAACCCAAGGGCTGGTCTCTCTAGAAGCTATGCTCTTAAAGAAACCTGTGATATTCTCGAAGTACGGGCCGGGACCTGAGACCATCGAAGATGGGAAGACGGGTCTGTTATGCGATGTCTATGATCCCGAGGATATCGCCGCTAAGATGGAGTGGTGCATAGAGAATCCTGAAAAAGCGGCCGATTTAGGCATACAAGCCGAGAAAGAGGTGAGAAAGCGTTATGATAAAAACACTATCTTGGAACAAAATATCGCCTTTTACAAAAGCCTGTTATAATGACTTTTGCCCTGATTACCCATGTGGAACACACCGTAAGTGAAGGGAAAATATTCGCATACGGTCCGTATGTGCGTGAAATGAATATCTGGAGCAAACATGTGGATAAAATCATACTGGTGGCACCTCGAACGCAAAGTACACCTGGGCCCATTGATATTTCTTACGATCATGAAAATATCAAACATTTAGTCATACCCTGTATTTCATTGACCTCCTTCGGACAAGTTTTAAAAGCGCTTATCGTGAGTCCGTTTATCGTCCTGCAGATTTTTCGTGCCATGTGGGCTTCCAATCATATTCACTTGAGATGCCCGGGTAATATCGGACTGCTGGGGTGTTGGGTTCAAGTGTTGTTCCCTAAGAAGCCTAAAACTGCCAAATATGCAGGGAATTGGGATCCGCAAAGTGATCAGCCCAGAAGTTATCGTATTCAGAAGAAACTTCTGTCGAATACTTTTTGGACCCGAAGGATGAATGCTTTGGTCTACGGGGATTGGCCAGATCAAACCAGGAATATCAAGCCCTTTTTTACGGCAACTTATTACGACCATCAGGCGACGGTAGTGAATCGAAGTTTTTCGGGACCTGTACATCAATTTCTTTTCGTGGGTGGATTAACGGAAGGAAAACGACCTGGCTATGCATTTCAATTGGTCGAGGCATTATTACAGAAGGGGATCGAGTGCCGACTCGATTTTTTCGGGGATGGCATCATGCGACCTGAACTGGAAAGGTTAATTGACAACAGCGCTTATGGCGATCAATTCAAATTGCATGGCAATAAAGATTCAGAAGCGGTTAAAAAGGCTTATCAGTCGAGCGATTTTCTAATTTTACCCTCTAGGTCCGAAGGATGGCCAAAGGCGGTTGCTGAAGCGATGTTTTGGGGATGTATTCCCATTTCGAGTAAGGTTTCCTGCGTTCCCTGGATGTTGGATCATGGGAAGCGTGGTGTGCTCTTAAGTATGAATCTTGAAGAAGATGTTACTCAGCTTCGCGAACTTATCGATGATCAATCCGAAAGGAGCGAGATAGCGAAGAAGGGACAATCATGGTCGCGTGAATTTACTTTGAATAGGTTCGAAGAAGAAATAATTAAACTGCTGGAATGAAGGTAATACAACTCATAGATTCATTGGAAGCTGGCGGTGCCGAGCGTATAGCGGTTTCTCTGGCGAACGAACTTTCAGCTAAAGGAATAGATTCCTACCTATGTGCATCAAGGGCCGAGGGAGATTTGAAATCCGAACTCCGTGATACCGTTACCTATTTCTATCTGAACAAAAAATCGCGCTTTGATTCCAGTTCTTTTCGCAAACTTCGGAAGTGGGTTAAATCTGAAGAAATAGAGGTAGTTCATGCTCATTCCAGTAGCTATTTTTTTGGTTATCTACTGAAATTATTTCTACCGAAGATAACTTTGATATGGCACGATCATTATGGAAAAAGCGAAGCCCTGGATCAAAGGAAATATGGGGTATTGAGGCATTGTTCAAGGAAATTTGATGCAATCATTTCAGTAAATGATGCGCTGCGTTCCTGGGCCTTGATCAAACTTCGATGTCCAAACGTTTATTTTCTGAATAATTTTGTTTCCGAAGAAGCCGTGATGCAATCGGAAATTACGCTAAAAGGAGGTAATGAACCCAAGATTATTTGCCTTGCTAACCTGAGACCTCAGAAAGATCATGAGAATCTTTTGAACGCGTTTGAAATTGTGCAGAAAACGCATTCCTGTTCGCTTCACCTGCTGGGAAAATCTTTTGATGATGATTATTTCAGAAGTATTAAAAAACAAATTGAAGAGAACAAAGACGGCGAAATTTATTATTACGGAAGTCAAAAAGGCATTATTGATATCCTGAAGCAGGCTCATATTGGGGTTCTTGCCTCGAACTCGGAAGGACTTCCGGTTGCTTTACTGGAATATGGTTTGGCCGGGTTGGCTGTAGTGGCGACCAGAGTAGGACAAACGGAAGAAGTCATTGCCGAGTATGGCATCATTGTTCCACCAAACGATCCTGAAGCGCTCGCCAAAGCCATTATTGAGTATCTTGCGAAAGAAGATTATCGCAAGCAGGATGCAAAGTTGTTTAATGAACATATCAAAAGAAATTATACATTTGGAGCTATAAGTGCCGAATTATTAGATATTTACGAAAACCCCAAGCGAAATTAACCTAACAAACGAAATAAAGTATTTGCGTCTTATTGTCTTCCATTTACTGGTAGGCCTTACTATTTATTTCGCTGAATCCACATCCAAGTTTTACCTGCTAGGAGTGGTTGGATTTTTCATGTTCAGGATTTTTTATACCAACAACAAAAATGAGCAAGCACTTATCGCGGCGGGTTATATAACGGGATTTGAGGTATTTTCCAGGATGACAGGTGGCGCTTTAACCTACGAGTTTGCAAAATATGCTGTGATTATGTTCCTGTTATTGGGAATGTTCTATAAAGGCCTTCATCGTAAATCCTGGCCTTATGCGGTCTATATATTGTTCTTAGTACCTGGTGTACTTTTTTCAGCCATTAATTTGAACTATGGATCGAACATTGCAAACGCCATTGGCTTCAATTTAAGTGGTCCGGTTGCTCTCGGAATTGCAGCCCTTTACTGTTACAATCGTAAGATCTCAATGTCGCAGCTGCAGAATATCCTGTTGGCGGTATTGTTACCCATAGTTTCCATGACCGTCTATTTGTATCTGTATACTCCAAGCATTCGAGATGTGGTCACCGGTACCGAATCAAATTTTGCCGCCTCTGGTGGCTTTGGACCCAACCAGGTATCTACAATTCTTGGTTTAGGAACTCTGATCTTGTTCAGCCGATTGTTTCTAATTAGGAATAGGTTCATAAATATCATAGACTTAGCATTGCTAACCATGATTTTTTATAGGGCTGTAGTTACTTTTTCAAGGGGAGGTGTAATCACTGCAGGCGTGTGTGCCATACTTTTTCTGGTGGTTTTCTTTATCAAGGCACCACCGATTCGGAAAGCCACTCTGATACCTAAATTTGCGTTGATTAGCGGAGTGGCGATCGTTGTTTGGTTGTTTACCTCGGTGTCTACCTCTGGACTAATCGATAAACGATATGCGAACCAGGATGCTGCCGGAAGGGAAAAAGCAGATCTTACCACGGGTAGGGCCGAGCTATTAAATGAAGAGTTACAGGCGTTTTACCAGTATCCTTTAACCGGAATAGGAATCGGAAAAGCGAAAGAATACAGATTGGAGCGGACCGGGCGCAGTTCTGCATCTCACAATGAACTCAGTAGAATTTTGTCGGAACATGGCTTGTTCGGATTAATGGCGTTGGCCATTTTGTTCTTTACACCCTTGATATTTCGGCTCTCTAATAAATCGAACCTTTTCCTGTTTACCTTCGTGGCGTTCTGGTTTCTCACCATAAATCACTCTTCCATGAGGATAGCCGCTCCGGCATTTATTTACGGACTGGCATTAATTTCAATAGTAAGTGAAGCAAAGAAAAAGCAGCCTGCTCTACATAGGAAATCTGTTAGGTAATTCAAAGTCCAGGACGGTTACTACCATCGATACCCTCTCGGTGGCACTGAGAAGGGAAGGGTTTGATGTATGGACCGCTTCCTCGAAGAGCAATAAGGTCTTAAGAATGCTGGATATGCTTTGGCAAGTGATCACAAAAAGCCGGAAGGTTTCCTGTGTTTTGATCGATACTTACAGCACTCAAAACTTTTATTTTGCGGTTGCGGTGGCCAATCTTTGCCGATTGCTTCGATTACCCTATATCCCTATTCTACACGGCGGAAATTTGCCGGAACGTCTGGAAAGCAATCCACACAATTCACGTAAACTTTTTCACGGAGCCAGGGTGATTGTGAGTCCTTCTGCATACCTCATTGACGCTTTCGAGAAAAAAGGCTTTCATAATTTGAGGTATATACCCAACACTGTTGAGTTGGATAAGTACCCTTTTTTACTTCGGAAAGAGATAAAGCCAACATTATTGTGGGTACGTTCATTTGCTGAAATTTACAATCCCATGCTCGCCTTAGAAGTCCTTAAAGAACTTAGGGAAACTCATCCGGAGGCTCATCTGAAAATGATAGGACCCGACAAGGACGGTTCTTTGGAAGCATGTAAGAAATTTGCCGAAACCCATGAATTGCCTGTGACATTCACAGGAAAACTCACCAAATCGGAATGGATAGAATTGTCACGCGATTGTGATGTATTCCTCAATACGACCAATTTCGATAACATGCCGGTAAGTGTGGTAGAGGCTATGGCTTTAGGTTTACCGGTGATTTCAACCCGCGTAGGAGGAATGCCCTTTTTAATTGAAGATGGGAAAGACGGAATACTTGTACAACCCGGTGATGCCGGTGGATTTTCGGATGCAATTAAAACATTGATTTCGAATCCCGAACGTGCTAATATCTTAGCCCAGAATGCCAGGAAAAAGGTCGAATCCTTTGATTGGGAAAAAGTAAAACAACTCTGGCTCTCGCTTTTGAGGCAATAAATAAATAGCTACATTTATACTCCAAAACCGGACCATGTCCCCGAAATCTAATATTCATTTTGACATTTCCGAACGTAAGGTATTACTTCGGCTTTTCGATATCGCATTTGTATTAGGGGTATTGTATCTGGTAGGAATCGTTTTTGATTTTGATTATTTTAAGATCAATAGCGAACACTGGGTTTGGGCATTTGTTCTGGCCCTATACCTGTCGCTTTTCGCGAGTATTTTTGAACTCTATAATCTTCAAAAGGCCAGTAAGTTTGAGATCGTTGTCCAAAACGTGATCCTTACTTCTTCAGTCACGGTACTTTTTTACTTATTAACGCCATTCTTTACTCCGGAACTACCTGAAAATCGATTGCAGATCGTCTATTTCTTTATTGCGATCAACCTCGCACTTTTTGTATGGCGATACGCCTATATCGTATTGATCTCTGCTCCCAGGTTCTTTAAAAGAGTACTGTTGGTGGCCAGTGGACGGGATGTGGACAATGTGATCCGATCACTCCAAAAATCGGATCCTAATTATAGGGTCATGGGTTTTGTAAATACAGATCGCTCCGCACTTTCTTCGTCCGAAAATGAAGAGTTAAAACAGTTTTCATTAGCCAATGTAGCCACTACGGTCAAGGAGAATAATATTTCAGAAATAGTGGTCGCCGCTCCACAAACGGAAGGAATCACAGTTGGTTTATACAATCAATTGATCTCCTTGCTGGAAAACGGCGTTCCAATTCGGGAATATACCCAGGTATATGAAGAAATTACGCACCGGGTGCCTGTACAACACGTAGAGAAGGACTTTTATCGCTATTTCCCGTTCAGCCGTAGCAATCAGAATAAATTGTATTTATTCTTTCACAGGATGTTGGATTTACTCTTTTCACTGATAGGACTGCTGTTTGGAGTGTTGATCTCTCCATTTATCATCATCGGAAATTTAATTGGTAATAGGGGGCCGCTTTTCTATACTCAGACTCGAGTAGGTCGGAATGGAAAACATTTCAAGATTTATAAACTTAGAAGTATGGTAATGGATGCCGAGAAACACGGAGCCCAGTTTGCGGAAAAGAAAGACACTCGGGTTACTAAGTTTGGCCGATTTTTAAGAAGATCGCGTTTTGATGAAATTCCTCAGTTCATCAATGTAATTATCGGGGATATGAGTGTGATAGGACCTCGACCGGAACGACCGGTATTCGTGAAAGAACTTTCAGAAAAGATACCCTTTTATGAAATCAGGCATATTGTAAAGCCTGGTGTTACAGGATGGGCACAGGTAAATGCGAAATACGGTTCTTCTGCCGAGGATGCCCTTGAAAAGTTACAATATGATCTTTATTACATCAAAAAAAGGAGCCTGTTCCTGGATATCAGTATTGTGATCAAAACACTGAGTACCATTATTTTCTTCAGGGGTCAATAACTTGACGTTTCAAAAAACGAATTACATACAAATATCGCACGGTGAGAGCGATGAATAAAGGTATGAATCCAATGGCAAATCCTTGTACCCCTGTCATACTATGAAGGGCGATGAGAGCCATGAGTAATAACAAGAAAACTATATATTTTCTCAACCATCGTTTAGGGGATTTCCTTCCAATCGCAAAGGTGAATATTACTGAAAATGGAAAGGCCCATAACATATTGTAATTATTGGCGGTTGCCGTATGGTCGGTAGCCAACCAAAGTAGCAATAGAACTACTCCAACAAATCCGGTAATTAAAAATATGAGTGAGTCCAGAAACCGACTTCGGGTCTGGTTTCTATAATCCCGGTATGTGATTAGAAGAATGACGAGTCCGATTATTCCAAATACAAATAAAGGCGATCCTAAAAACGGATGCTGCTCTTCTTCAGGGGAATTTTCAAATAGGAAGTTTTCAGTCTTTACCAATGCAGATTCCTGACCTTCCTTAGTGACTGTGGCTATTTTGGCCGCTTCATAAACATAATCCGGCAAGAATTGATGTTCCCAGGCGGTAGCCGTCACATCTGTTACCGCCCCGATACCTACGTCCATTCCAAGGCTTCCCCAGCTATTATAATGAACGTTTTGTTGTATCAACTCTCGGAAAGTCTTCGCTTCAAAAGGAAGACTGTCTTTGTATTGAATGTTTTCATCCATGACATCCACCAACACATCTCGAATCTTAGTTGCACAATTGTCATAGAAGAAATCGTATTTATATTTTCTGTTCTCCGGGAGGGAATTGTTCTTTAAGTACTCGAACATGGCGATCTCCTGATCCGGGGTAAGGTTCAGCACTTGCTCCTTAACCCAGCGGTTTTGTTGCACGTATCGGGCATAGAAATTATCATAGGTTTCGACACTCAGTGAGTACAACAATTTTCCCCGGGCAAACTTGGTGTAGAAATTGGGTGTATTAAAATCGTAAGTCCCGTAGTTAAAAACATAATCGATTTGGGTACTTCTATCGTGTACACGAAATGCACTATGCCCAAACTTATCATACAAATTCGCACCTGGACCAATGGTTAAGATGCTCACATCGATGGTATTGTCATCCTCCGATTGCGCCATCAAAGCGTTATTCAGGAGGAAAAAACTAAGGAGAAGGTAGAAATACTTCACTGGCGATTTATCTAAATAGACTCCAGTCCAATTTTAACGAAAAAACATTAGAATACAAAGCAGCACTTTGATCCCCAATATCGGTGAGCGCATAGTCAACCTGGATGCCTTTGTATTTGAAACCAACACCAATATTGGGCTGAAACCCAATCGACTCACTACCATCCAGCTGGGTGATATTTTGGAAATTACCGGCACCAGCACGAACGTAAACCATGTCGATATAATCGAATTCAAGACCCACTGCTGGTGTAATACTTGTAAAGGAGGTGGAAATAATATCGTTGGTTTGTGCAAACCTGAAATTCAGGTCCATTTCACCCATCAAAGAGAAATCGGAATGAAGATCGAATTTCTTAGAAACTCCGAATTGCAGTTTTGGAATGGTGATTTCCGTGGTTTCCGGTAATTCCTGATTTTGACCTTCCACAGCACCCTGAATATCCCCAAATTTGGCTTCGTCGATACTCCAGGCGTTAAAGGTGGTGGTTATGTCTCTGGCCATGAGTCCAAATTTCCAGTTTCCTTTGCTCACAAACTGAACACCTGCATCCAACCCAAATCCCCACGAAGAGGCAAAATCCCCAATGATTCGACGAATCACTTTAGCATTGATGCCTATATTAAGCCCATCCAGTGGAAGCTCTCGTGCGTATGAAAAAGTAACCCCGTAATCAGCTGTCGAAAAGAGACTGATACGATTGTAATCAATATTTCCCTGATCGTCAATAAGCTGCGTGGTATTCAGGATATCGTCCACACCAAAACGTATCACAGAGAGCCCAACGGCACTTCTGTCGTCCAAAGGCATAGCGAATGCTGCATAGTCATAATTGGCAATGTTGGCAAAATAGGAAGCGTGCATCAACGACAATTGCTTGTCTTCGAGGTTCAGCAATCCAGCAGGATTCCAATACCCCGAATTTACATCTCCAGTAGACGCTGTTACGGCATTGGCCATACCAAAAGCCGCAGCATCCACCCCGATATTCATAAATTCATTGGAATACTTTCGGGTAGTTTGCGCGAACAGAGTAGATGAGGCCAGTAATAATGCGACAATCAGTGTCTTTTTCAAGCTGTATATTTTACGCAAATATCTTACTATTTTACACAATACTAAACTTTATTTTTAAATACATATTGTATGTTTCAGGGTGTAGACGCAAATACTTTGTTATTTTTACATAAACCAACCCAATAAATGATCAAACACATACCCAATATAATTACTTCCCTTAATTTACTTTCCGGTTGTGTAGCCGTGTTATTTGCGGTGAGCGGGGATCTCATCGTGGCAGCCATATTTGTTTTCATAGGGATCTTTTTTGATTTTTTCGACGGTCTGGCAGCTAGATTGCTGAATGCCCAAAGCGAAGTTGGGAAGCAATTTGATTCACTGGCCGACCTTATCACAAGTGGGCTGGTACCTGCCATCGTTATGATGCAATTGATGACAGAAGCGTCCTCTAGCATAGGACTGGAATATTTGGGTGAGTCGACCACCGATTTATCCTGGAACGCCAGCAAAGCCACTCTCTTTCCTCTCACAGGTTTATTGATAGTCTTGGGGGCCGCATACCGCTTGGCAAAGTACAACGTCGATAAACGACAAACCGATCATTTTATCGGGCTGCCAACTCCGGCCAATGCGTTACTCATTCTGAGTTTTCCGCTCATTTTGGAATTTCAGTATTCTCCTTTTGTAGAGTCACTATTCCTCAATGCATGGGTATTACTGGGGGTCACCCTGTTAAGTTGTTTCCTTATGAATGCTGAAATTAAGCTCTTTGCACTGAAATTCCGCAGTTGGGATGTAAAAGCAAATGCAAACCGTTATGTATTTATTGCGCTTAGTGTATTGATTCTGATCTTTCTGAAATTTGCGGGAATCCCTGCAGTTTTGCTACTGTACTTAATCCTTTCATTGGTTTGGAAAGACCCAAAGGTGCAGGTATAAACCTAAAACTGCAATTTTTTCTTCCGAAGTTCGAAATTCTGTCCCAGGTACACCTTGCGCACCATTTCATCGGCAGCCAATTCTTCCGGCACACCATGTTTCAGAATACTTCCTTCAAACATGAGATACGTACGATCCGTGATAGCCAATGTTTCCTGAACATTGTGATCGGTGATAAGAATCCCGATATTTTTGTTTTTAAGTTGTGCTACAATACGCTGGATATCTTCAACCGCCACGGGGTCTACTCCGGCGAAGGGTTCATCGAGAAGAATGAAATTTGGGTCCGTAGCCAGGGCTCTGGCGATTTCCGTTCTTCTTCGTTCACCACCGCTTAACAGATCCCCTCGGTTTTTGCGAATATGACTTAAACCGAATTCCTCAATGAGGGATTCCATCTTCATTTCCTGTTCTTTCTTGGATAGTTTTGTAAGCTGAAGTACGCTAAGGATATTATCCTCGATGCTCAGCTTCCGAAATACAGAAGCCTCTTGTGCCAAGTATCCAATCCCATTTTGTGCACGCTTGTACATCGGATAGGAGGTGATTTCCACATTATCCAGGAAGATTCTTCCGCCATTGGGTTTAATAAGTCCCACGATCATATAAAAAGATGTGGTTTTCCCGGCACCATTTGGTCCCAGAAGCCCAACGATTTCACCCCGATTCACCTCGAGAGTGATTCCCTTTACCACTTTTCTTCCCTTATAGGATTTTACTAGTTCTTCGGCACGAAGTTGCATGTAGTTGTTTTACAATGTGGAAACAAAGGTAGAAGAATCGCACGAATTGGGTCTTAAGAATTCCCCAAATTTTTCCGCTCTGAGTCCGTCCTATTTTGAGCCAAAGAGTTCTATATTTGTCCGAGACATGCCTTTTTCAGAATGAAACTAAAGAACAGCATCATTATCCATGGCCCCGGAAGGAGTGGTACTACCTTGCTGGACAATGTTTTATCGCTGCATGAGGACTTTTTTTGGATCTCGGGATATCTCAACAAGTATCCGAAGAAAACGTCACTTTCGCTATTGCATAGAATGCACAAGGTTTCTTCCCTGGAACGAATGTCTCGCAAGAGAAAATATATTCCAAGACCTAACGAAGCCTATCAATTCTGGAGACATTATTTTCACAATTTCAACCAGGGAAACCAAGTGGAAGTAGATGAACAGGAAATTAAAGCATGCCTGAAAGCACTCAGGGATATTCAAAAGTTTACCGGCGGCAAACGATTTATCACCAAGTTCACTGGAAGTTCACGCTTTGCGTTCATCGATGGGCTATTCGAAAAACCTACGATCGTATGGATCGATCGTAATCCCCAGTCGGTGGTGATGTCTTATTACAAACAACGATGGCATTACAAATCTGACCCTGCCCTTTTCGAATCGAAGTCTACTCCCGAGTTGATTCGAGAGTATGTATCCCATTACGAATCGGTATTAAAAGGGAAAGAACAGTTAAGGCAATTCGATTTTGTACAGGTGTATTACGAGGACCTTGTAAAGGATCCCCAGAAATTCTTCAGAAGTTTGTGTGAACGGCTTGGGCTGGATTATTCACCACGCTTTGAAAAGATTGTGGATAGCTGGGAGATCAGGCAGGGAACCAACATGTCATATCGTTCTCAATTAAATGAGGAAGAGATACGGTTACTGGATGAATTGTGTGATCCTTTGAGAGTGAGGGTGGGGTATTAGTTTTTGTTCTCTAAGGCCTCCCAATATTCATAGGCACGTCTTAAATGAGGAATCACAATCGTTCCTCCAATGAGTAGTGAGATGCTCATGGCTTCTACAACTTCTTCCTTCGGAATCCCCAGAGAATGGCAGGCTTCGAGATGGTATCTCACACAATCATCACAACGAAGCACCAACGAATTTCCAAGTCCCAAAAGCTCTTTGGTTCGCTTCGGAAGAGCTCCTTCAGCAAACGCATTGGTATCCAGATTGAAAATTCGCTTGACAATCTTGTTGTTATCTTCCAGGAGTTTTTCGTTCATCCGTGATCGATACTCATTGAACTCTTCTACGATATCAGCCATTTGCTTTTGCTTTTTTGTTTTGTCGTTTTATTACTGCTTTGGAAATAAAAATACTGATCTCATACAGCACCACAACCGGGACTGCTACGATAATTTGGCTGGCAATATCCGGTGGTGTTATTATTGCTGAAATGATCAAAACGATCACCAAGGCAAATTTTCGATATTTCCGCAGGAACTGAGGTGTGACCAACCCAACCTTGGTAAGGAAGTAAATGATAATGGGCAATTCGAAAATAAGCCCGCTGGAAAGCGCACATGCTCTTACCAAACCGATATAGCTGCTCAGGTCGAAATCATTAAACACTTCCGTGCTCACCTGGTAAGTTCCCAAAAAGTTAATGGATAACGGGGTCACCACATAATAACCGAACAGCACGCCGATAAAGAATAGTATAGAAGCAACAATGATGAACCCTCGGGCAGATCTCCGTTCATTAGTTCTTAATCCCGGACTCACAAACTTCCAGAATTCATGCAAAACATAGGGAAACGCCAGGATAAATCCGGCGGTTATAGAGGTCCAGATATGAGCCGAAAACTGTCCCGCCATGGTGCGGCTTTGCACCCGGAAAGGTAATTCGGTGAAACAAAAACTGTCGAAGCCGAGCATCTGTGCAGATTTGCACAAAAGCTTGTAAGTAGGGAAACTGGCTTTCTTTGGGCCGAAAATCAACTGATCGAAGATGAAATCTTTGAAAATGAACGCAACTGTTGCTAAAACCACGACCGCAATCGTCGATCGGATGAGGTGCCAGCGCAACTCTTCCAAATGATCGAGAAAAGACATCTCTTTTTCAGGATTGGGTGGGTTTTGAGCCATTAAATAATTCCTTCCTTGCTTAAATTATGGATATGAACAATCCCGGTGTATTTTCCGTTGGTTTCTGAAAGGATCTGTGTGATGCCATACTTGTCCATCATTTCCATCGCTTCAATAGCCATAGCATCGTTGTCTATCACCTTTGGATTCTGGGTCATAATGTCCCTGGCTTTAAGACCGGCAATATTGTCCACTTTGGTAAGCATTCGTCTGAGGTCGCCATCTGTGATGATCCCAACAATTCGATCGTCTTCAACAACTGCAGTGACTCCCAGGAGTTTTTCCGATATTTCGACAATCACCTTTTTGATCCCGGTATCAGGAGTAACTTGTGGGGCTTCATTTAGAGAAGTAAGATCACTTACCCTCATATATAGTTTTTTTCCCAATGAGCCTCCAGGGTGAAACTTCGCAAAATCGTGACTTGAGAATCCTCTGAGTTCCAGGAGCGACATGGCAAGGGCATCTCCAATAACAAGTTGGGCCGTGGTACTGGTGGTTGGCGCCAGGTTATTCGGACAGGCCTCTTTTTCCACATAGGCGTTCAGCAGAAAATCCGACTGTTCTCCGAGAAATGATTCCCGATGAGAGGTGAGCCCAATCAGCTTATTTCCGGTAGCTTTGATCAAAGGAACCAAAACTTTTATCTCTGGAGTATTTCCACTCTTCGAAATACAAATTACCGTATCGTTTTCCTGGATAATCCCCAGATCTCCGTGAATGGCATCCGCAGCATGCATAAATATCGAAGGAGTACCGGTGGAGTTCAACGTAGCGACGATTTTCGTGGCTATATTGGCACTTTTTCCGATCCCGGTGACAATGACTCTCCCTTTGGACTGATAGATGTACTGAGCGGCATCCGCGAACTCCTCATTCACCAGGCTGGCCAAATGCAGAATAGCATTTCCTTCGGTTTCAATTGTTTTCTTGGCGACATCGATTATTTTGTCCGTAATGTTCAAATTTTTACACTTTTATTAATTTGTAACTCTTTCAGAATTTGTTATATTTAATAGTGAAAAAGCAATTAAAGGCTTGTGTCCCCCACACACAACTATTAGATACAACTTGACCAAATAGGTTGCTAAATTACAATTGTTCTACTGTTCCCACAATTTTAATTTCGGCACCGGAATAGAAATTAATTCATGATAGCGTGAGCGAAATAGATTTATACGCATCCCTGAAAAATTATTTCGGGTTTACGCAATTCAAAGGACTTCAGGAAGAAGTTATTTCCAGTATTATTCAGGACAAGAATACCTTCGTTATTATGCCAACGGGTGGCGGAAAATCGTTGTGCTATCAGCTTCCTGCATTGATCAAAGATGGAACGGCCATCGTAGTATCTCCATTGATCGCCTTGATGAAGAATCAGGTAGATGCTTTACGCGCTCACTCCGCTAAGGAAGGTATAGCTCATGTTTTGAATTCTTCTTTGAATAAAACTGAAATCAAGCAAGTAAAAAGTGATATTCGTGATGGAATCACCAAATTGTTATATGTAGCTCCCGAGTCGCTTACCAAAGAAGAGAATGTTGAGTTTCTGAATTCGGTGACTATTTCATTTGTCGCCATAGACGAAGCCCATTGTATCAGCGAGTGGGGGCATGATTTCCGACCTGAATATCGCAATCTTAGAAAAATTATTAAACGCATCGGGGAGAATATTCCCATTATAGGGTTAACTGCTACAGCCACACCCAAAGTACAGGAGGATATTTTAAAGAACCTGGGGATACAGGATGCCAATACGTTTAAAGCATCATTCAATCGGCCGAATTTGTACTATGAGATCAGGCCAAAGACTAAGAACGTAGATTCAGACATCATCCGATTCGTGAAACAAAATGAAGGCAAAAGTGGAATCATCTATTGCTTAAGCAGAAAACGTGTCGAGGAATTGGCCCAGACGCTACAAGTGAACGGACTCAAAGCGGTTCCCTATCATGCGGGGCTGGATGCGAAGACGAGAGTAAAGCATCAGGACATGTTCCTGATGGAAGATGCCGACGTAGTTGTGGCAACCATAGCCTTTGGTATGGGGATCGACAAACCGGATGTGCGTTTTGTGGTTCATAACGACATTCCTAAAAGTATTGAAAGTTATTACCAGGAAACCGGTAGAGCAGGCCGCGATGGAGGAGAGGGTCATTGCCTTGCGTTTTACAGTTACAAGGACATCGAAAAACTGGAAAAATTCATGAGTGGCAAACCGGTAGCCGAGCAGGAAATCGGTCATGCATTATTGCAGGAAGTGGTCGCTTTTGCGGAAACTTCGATGTCGCGTCGAAAGTTCATCTTGCACTATTTTGGTGAAGAGTTCGATAACGAAACAGGAGATGGTGGCGATATGGATGATAATATGCGTCATCCAAAGAAAAAGCATGAAGCACAAAATGAGGTGGCTACTTTACTCGATGTAATCAAGCGCACCAATCAACAATATAAAGCCAAGGAAGTGGTAAATGTATTGGTAGGTAATGTGAATGCCTTGATCAAATCCCATCGCACCGATTCCCAGGATTTCTTCGGAATTGGAAAATCTTATACGCCTGAACATTGGATGGCCTTATTACGCCAGGTTTTGGTCGCTGGTTATCTGCGGAAGGATATTGAAACGTATGGAGTTATTAAGCTCACTGATGATGGAGAAGCCTTCATGCAGAACCCGAAGTCATTTATGATGACGGAGGATCATAGTTACAAGGAGGCCAATGACGATAGTATCATTACTCCGCAAAAAAGTTCAGGAGGTGCCGGAGACGAAAAACTATTTGCATTACTAAAGTCCCAACGGAAAAAAGTCGCCGATTCCCTAAGTTTACCACCCTTCGTGATTTTCCAGGATCCGTCGTTGGAAGATATGGCCCTCAAGTATCCTGTTACCCTTGAAGAACTCTCTAATGTTCACGGAGTAGGGGAAGGGAAGGCAAAAAAATATGGAAGTACATTCGTGGATCTAATCAGCAAGTATGTTGAAGAGAATGACATTGTTAGACCTGATGACTTTGTTGTAAAGTCGACTGGATTGAATAGCGGTCTCAAGCTGTATATCATTCAAAGTGTTGACAGAAAACTTTCTCTAAATGACATAGCAGACGCTAAAGGCCTCGAAATGCCTGATTTCATCAAAGAGATGGAAGCTATTGTGTATAGTGGTACAAAGTTGAATATCGATTATTGGATCGATGAAATTCTGGATGAGGATCAACAGGAGGAATTGTATGACTACTTCCTGGAAGCTGAAACCGACAAGATTAATGAGGCCATGGAAGAATTCGAAGGCGATTACGATGACGAAGAACTGCGTTTGTATCGTATAAAGTTCATCAGTGAAGTGGCCAATTAGTACTACAGTTTAAAATTTGGTATAGTTTCTTAATAGTTAGCGATTTAAAGACTCTTTGTGGCGAGATATAGATTTTCGGTGAATAATCCGGCGCCAGTATCATTTAAGTGGGCACAATTATAGAAAAGGGAATCCGGATACCCTTCGGTTAAATCAATAATAGAAGGAATCTTCGACTTCAATTTTTCTATATAGTTCAAGTTTTTTGTTTTGCTGCAGTAGGGCGAGATATAATAAACCAACTCAACAGCATTCCGAGCACAAATCTTCTCGATAGAGTCCAATACCGGATTGTTATTTTTGATTGTTTTCGGTAAGTGCTGTCCAACAAGCTTTCCGCTGGATTTATATTTTGGTGTATACCCAATCGACGGGTCGATACGAGGTTTCTTATTGATAGCACTGAAAATAGCCTCTCTAAATCCAATTTTCGGATCATTGATAGCGTATCTGTAAAATGGAACATAATTTAGCTTCCAGTAATCTTCAAAATTCTCTTGGAGGTGTGTGTTTATTTCCCGGTTCTTGATAAATGGCATCGATTCCACAGTTCCCAGATTAGAAGGATTTACGTTTTCAAAATTAGGATCCAGTTGAAGATATACTGATTTTACTTTATTCTTTGAAAGTAACAATTTCAGCTGAAGCAGATTGTCATTGAGCCCTGCACCTTCCACGCCAAGATTGATCGTTTTTTTACCTGATAAGCTGTCGAATAATTGGGTGTTGATATGGTTAGCAACTCTTGAAGAACCGAGAAAGGCTATATCATATTCCTGTTGCTCCTTCTTTACCAGATACTGTAGTTTATTTCTAGGTATCGAGTGTTCATAAATAGCCGTATAAACGAGATCACTTGCATAAAGAAGTACAAAGGTAATCAACACTATTTTCAGGCTATATATCAGGAATTTTTTCATCGATGCTAGAATTGAAAGTAAATAAAATCTTTGGCATCGGTGTAAACTCCCTGGGTGATGAGAAGAAATAAAATCCCTATTAACTTGATAAGTCTAAGCCTTCCATAAAAGGGATGTTCACTTCTTCGGATGAACCATTCGATGATAATAAAAAGTGTGATTAGTACGAGTAATTCCGGGGCATATCTTTCGATCGTGAGATACTGCATGAAACCATCAAATTTCAGGGAAACAATTCCTTTCAAATAATTAAATGCCTGAGCTATGGTATCGGCTCGAAAGAAAATCCATCCTATGAGGACCAGGAAAAAGGTTCGGAACATGGCTAGAAATTCCCGCCAATTTGGAAGTACACGATCCAGAGCCACTATGTCGAGATTTCGCCTGTTACGCTTCATTAGGAACAATGGAATGTAAAATAAAGCGTGTAAAGCTCCCCAAAAGATAAAGGTCCAATTGGCTCCATGCCAGAAACCGCTTACCAGGAATACGATGAGGATATTTCGAAACCCGTTCCATCTGGACAATCGACTTCCTCCCAAGGGGATATAAACATAATCGCGAAACCAGGTTGATAAGGAAATATGCCATCGTCTCCAGAATTCAGCGATATCCCTTGAAAAATAGGGGAAATTAAAGTTCCTCATCAAGTTCATCCCGAAGAGTCGGGCAGTCCCTATCGCTATATCGGAATAACCGCTAAAATCACCATAGATCTGGAATGCAAAATAGAAAGCACCCAGCAACAAGGTGAATGAATTCATACTTTCATAATTTGAGAAAATCTCTTCCACGTATACCGCACATGAATCGGCTATCACCACTTTTTTGAAAAGTCCCCAAATAATTAAATGTAAACCATCAACTGCTTGTGATTGAACAAACTTTCTGGGTGCTAATATCTGAGGCAGCAAATTGGAGGCTCTCTCAATGGGGCCGGCCACCAATTGAGGAAAGAAGCTAACAAATGCTGCGAAAGCTATAAAATCGGTGGTCGGTTCTAATTTCCTCTTATAGATATCAATCGTATAACTCAACGTTTGAAATGTATAAAAACTGATACCTACCGGCAGTATAATGTTCAATGAACGCGTCTGGATTTCACCCCCGAAAAAGGTGAAGGCCTCGGCAAAATTATCCAGGAAGAAATTGAAATATTTGAAAAAGACCAATAAACCAATGTTTACTGCTATACTTGTCCAAAGAAGCGTCAGCCTAAAAGATTTGGGTTTTTCTTTTTTCAAATTCAGTCCTACTATGTAATCCACGAGGGTGCTAAAAAGAATTAGTGCTAAGAATCTCCAGTCCCACCATCCGTAAAAAGTATAGCTGGCGGCTACGATCAACAGGTTTTGAACTTTTAGATTTTTAGAGGGAATTAGCCAATACAGTGCAAAGACTATGGGCAGAAAAATGGCGAAATCTAGTGAATTGAATAGCATTCGATTCTTTGTTTATGCCAACATATTAGGAAGCTTGTTTTTATCTTATCCCTCGTGAAAAAAGAGTTAAAACACAATATGCTTCCTACATAGACAGCAAAGGGCTAAATGTAATACTATTTTTAATGTCTTTTATCCGCAATACGAAAATCAAATCGTACTTTTGCAGCTCAATTTAAAAACACAATAATGCAAGACGGTTTATACGCAAAAATCACCACTGAAAAAGGTGAGATTCTTATCGAACTAACCTATGATAAAACACCCGGAACTGTGGGTAATTTTGTAGCACTGGCTGAAGGACAATTGGAGAATGAGGCCAAACCACAAGGAACGCCTTACTACGACGGACTCAAATTTCACCGCGTGATTCCTGATTTCATGATCCAGGGCGGTGACCCAGCCGGTACCGGCGCAGGTGGCCCGGGATATAATTTTGATGATGAATTTCATCCTGAACTAAAGCACAGTGGTCCCGGTGTATTGTCGATGGCAAATGCCGGACCCGGAACCAACGGGAGCCAATTCTTCATAACGCATGTAGAAACTCCATGGTTGGATAACAAGCACACTGTATTTGGTCATGTAGTAGAGGGACAGGATGTTGTGGATAAAGTGGCTCAGGGAGACAGTATGCAGAAGGTTGAGATCATGCGGGTTGGAGAATCCGCAAC
Source organism: Flavobacteriaceae bacterium (assembly GCA_009827225.1). Classification (GTDB taxonomy): domain Bacteria; phylum Bacteroidota; class Bacteroidia; order Flavobacteriales; family Flavobacteriaceae; genus Aureisphaera. The sequence goes on from WUAI01000038.1 coordinate 18,758, forward strand.
CAACTGGAATGCAGTAGAAAGTTTCAGATCTTTTAACGGTGCCAAAGCAGAACGAGAAGCTGCTGCGAAAAAAGCACAAGAGGAATTGCTTACTTCCATTTCCGAAGGTTTCGATCAAACCGACACTGGTTTAAGATATCAAATCATACAAAAAGGTGACGGGGAGAAAGCCGAGAAGGGCAAAACGGTTGCCGTTCACTATAAAGGCATGTTTCCTGATGGAAGTGAATTCGACAATTCTTATAAGAGAGGAAATCCTATTGAATTTCCGGTAGGAATGGGCAACGTAATACCTGGATGGGATGAAGGAATTCAACTGTTGCAGGTTGGGGATAAAGCCAGATTTGTGATCCCTTCACACTTGGCTTATGGCTCAAGAGGGGCCGGCGGAGTTATTCCACCGAACGCTACCCTGGTATTTGATGTTGAGCTCATGAATGTGAAATAGAAAAATTCAGCAAATAATAAGCTCAAAAATGCCTTCCAACACGAAGGCATTTTTTATTTTAGCGGCATGAGTACAGAAGCATTAAAATACCCCATAGGAAAATTCAAAATACCCGAAAAGATTACCGGTGATCACCTTGACGAAGCCATAAAGATTTTACAGTTGTTCCCCGAACAGATCAAGCTGCTAACCTATAATTTGAATGATGAAGTGTTGGACCAGCCTTATCGGGAAGGAGGTTGGACCATCCGCCAGCTGATCCACCATATTTCGGACAGTCATCATCACAGCTATAACCGGTTTCGTTGGGCCCTAACGGAAGATAATCCTACCATTAAAGCCTATAATCAGGATGATTTCGCCACCATGACAGATTACTCAACAGCACCGATTTCCTGGTCCATAGCTCATATCGAGGCAGTACATCAGAAATTGGTTTTTATATTGAATTCTCTTTCAGAAGAACAATGGGATCGCACGTTCATCCACCCAGAAACGGATGCTCAAATGAATCTTAAGGAATTGGCCTTGATGTATGCCTGGCATAGTATGCACCATTTCACGCATATTAAAAATGCCTTGAAAGTGCAGTAGTTATTCTTTCCACTTGATTTTGCAACCTATGCTTGGTTTTTGATCAATGCGCTGTGGATTATTGTTCAGGATATTATCCAGCGCTTCACGCAGGTCGCGACCATTGACCGGAATACCGTTTCCAGGTCTGGAATTATCTAATTGTCCGCGGTATACCAGTTTTAGGTCGGCGTCAAAGACATAAAAATCCGGAGTACAAGCAGCGTCATAATCTTTGGCAACTTGTTGTGTTTCGTCGAACAGGTACGGGAATGGATAGTTGTTTTCGTTTGCTGTATTCCACATTTCTTTAGGGCCGTCCTGCGGATATTTTTCCACATCATTACTGCTAATGGCGATAAAACCAAATCCCGTCACCGAATAATCGTTGGCCACTCTCACGATCTCTTCATTCACATGTTTCACAAAAGGGCAGTGATTGCATATGAACATAATTACAGTTCCCTTGGATCCTTTAAGTTGATCCAGTGAATATGATTCTCCACTTATCGTATCGATCAAATGAAAGTTAGGTGCCTGGGTTCCCAGAGCCAGCATATTGGATTCAGTTCGGGCCATAGAATAGATTTTAAACGCAAAAATAAGAACAAGATATAGGTCGACAAAAAGGGGTAATGGTTACATACCATAGCGTATGTTTAACTTTTGGGACCATCAATTCGTTAAATTATTATGAATGGCGGTCAGAATTAACTATCTTGGATAATTATCTAAAAAATAAGCTATTAACATGAAAAAAATTACGCTATCTATTCTCTTAATTTTACCCCTTATTGGATTTTCTCAAATCGAATTGAAGGGCGTATTGACCACCGGTAATTCCGGTACGGACGTGTGGGAATACATCGATCCGAATAATGGTAATGTGTATGCGGTAGTAGGAGGAAATGGTATGTCTGTGGTAGATGTTACCGATCCTGCTAACCCCGTTGAGGTTTCGCATCTTACTTCGGTACCAGGGTTTGATGTCAAGGTCTGGCAAAACTATGTGTATTGTGTAACCGGAGGAAGTGGGACTGCCCAAATTGTTGATATCAGTGACCCGGCAAATCCGATTGTTGTCGGAAGCTGGCCTTCTTCGCATAACATTCATATCGATGAGCGCGGAATCCTGTATGCCTCTTCACCGGCAACAAGAATTTATGATTTGAATCCAAACCCCACCAATCCTACTTTTTTAGCTGAAGTAGGAACGGAAGGTCATGATGTGACCATTCGAGGGAACCGAATGATCGATGCTCACGGATTTTCCGGAACGTATATCTATGATGTGACAGATCCGGCTGCTCCTGTTTTTCTTACAATCATAACGGACCCTAACATTACGTATCATCATCAGGGGGATTTCTCAACAGATGGGAATTATCTGTTCATTTGTGATGAATTAGGGAATCATCCGCAAGCGGACATTTCAGTTTGGGACATTACCGACTACGGAAACCCAATCAGGGTGGCCGAAACGGCCGATCCTCAAGCAACGCCACACAACCTTTATGTGATAGGGGATTATGCTTTCACAGCCTATTATACTGCTGGTTTCAGAGTTTTTGATGTGAGTGATCCGGAGAATTTCTTTTTGGCGGATGAGTACGATACCAGTGCTGCATCCGGGGAAGGATTTGCAGGGGCCTTTGGTGTTTATCCATCTCCAGTGACCGGAAATATCTATATCAATGACGGCAGCGGCTTGTATATCTTTGGGTTCGATGGAATTCTCGGAAACGAAGACGCTTCTGCTCAAAATATGATCATGTACCCCAATCCCGCCAATGATCAATTGAATGTGGTACTTTCAGAAGAAAATGTAACTTCAGTGAAGGTATTTTCCATGCTAGGAGCTAAGGTTCTTGAGGTGAATCCATCGAGTGTAGGCAAGTCCTATTCGTTAGACATTTCTGGACTGAGCCAGGGACTTTATATGGTTCAGGTAAATGATGGGAAAACCCAGAAACTAATAAAAAATTAATTTCATCCCCGGGAGATCAAAATCCCGGGGAATCTTTCGCCACCCCGTCTTACGAATTTATCGTAACTTATTGGAAATTGCGATGAAAATGATACGAGCTATTCTGTTCATAGTCTTGTTTCTTCCCTATTTCTGTTGGTCACAAATTCAGTATTTAGGTTCTTATGACGAAAGTAATTCCGGAGCCGATATATGGGAATATGTGGATCCCGATACGGGAAAGATATATGCGATAGTAGGCGGTTATGGGATCTCCATTTTGGATGTGACATTTCCATACGCACCTTTTGAAGTGGCCTATCTTGAGGATGCTCCCGGTTTTGATGTTAAAGTCTGGAGTCATTTTATTTATGGAACCACAGGGGGAACAGGAGAATCTGCTATAATTGACATTCAGGATCCGTTGCATCCGCAAACAGTGGGAGCTTTCCCGGCAGCGCACAACGTATTCATAGATGAACGGGGTATCATGTATGCCTCTGAACCCGGTGTCACTTTATATAATCTGAATCCTAATCCCAGACAACCGATAGTGCTTTCCCAGGTTGGAAGTGAAGGACATGATGTTACGGTTCGGGGGAATTTAATGTTGGATTGCCATGGCTTTTCAGGATCTAATATTTACGATGTTACTGATCCTGCGAATCCCATATTGCTGACTCATATTTCCGATCCACAGATGACCTATCATCACCAGGGGGATTTTTCGCCGGATATGAACTATGTTTATATCTGTGATGAATTGGCCAACCATCCGCAAGCAGACATTACCGTCTGGGATATTTCAAATTTGAGCAATCCGGTAAAAGTTTCGGAGGTGGCAGATCCCACAGCCAATGCACATAATTTGTATGTACGAGATGAGATGGCATATGTCGCTTATTACACAGCAGGCCTGAAGGTGTTTGATATTTCCGAGCCCGAAGAATTGTCGTTGGTGGACATTTATGACACCAATGAAGTGATCGGTGAACAGTTTTCAGGTGCCTTTGGTGTGTATCCGTCGACCGCTACTGAACATATCTACGTGAACGATTATTTTGGTGTGTTCATACTGAAGATCGGCGATCTGGGGATCACAAAGAATTTTATAAGAGATATTACCTTAAGTCCGAACCCAGCAAGTTCGGTTCTGAATGTTTTTTCTGAAAACTCGGAAATCAATCATGTACAAATTACATCGGTACTGGGGGAGCATTTGAAGGAATGGTCAACTCCAAAAGGAACGACTGAATTAAAGCTGGATGTAACAGGTTGGAATGCGCGATTGATCTTTGTGACCGTTAATGGCGAAACCACCTTCAAGGTGTTCCTTGAATAACTTAACTACACCTCGCTATCCATCATATTGGTAACCACATAATACCTGGGGTCATCGATCGAATCTTTGATTATGGATTCAAATTCGGGGCTCCATTTTAGAAGTAATGATTTACAATCAGGGCTCAAATGCGTTAAAGTCACTTTTTTTCCTCTTTCGAGATATTTATTGGATACATTTTTTAAAGCTTCCACCCCTGAATGATCACTTACCTTGGATTCGATAAAATCGATTTCGATCTTGGATGGGTCATTGTTATAGTCAAATTTGCCTGCAAACGACTGGGTCGAACCAAAAAACAGCGGTCCCCATATTTCGTAGACTTTGGTTCCGTCTTCCTTCATACTTTTTCTGGCCCGAATCATAGTAGCATTCTTCCAGGCAAATGTGAGAGCGCTCATGATCACTCCTGCAATAACAGCGATCGCCAGATCCTGCCATACAGTAATTGCTGATACTGCAATAAGTACGACGGCGTCACTCTTCGGAATTTTGTGAAGAATCCGAAAGCTACTCCAGGCAAAAGTACCTATCACCACCATAAACATGACCCCTACCAGAGCTGCGATCGGTATCTGTTCTATGAGTGCTGAACCAAATAATACAAAACACAGCAGGGCAACTGCTGCTACAATTCCTGAAAGCCGCCCACGTCCGCCGGAATTGATGTTGATGATCGACTGGCCAATCATAGCACAGCCTCCCATTCCACCGAATAGCCCGTTTAGGATATTAGCACCTCCCTGGGCAACGCATTCCCGGTTTCCACTCCCTCGAGTTTCGGTCATTTCATCGATTAAATTTAAGGTCATCAGGGATTCAATGAGCCCCACCGCGGCCAGGATAAACGCCGTAGGCAAAATGGTTTTGAACATATTTCCTTCCAGGGTATATCCCAGGGCAAAAATTTGATCCTGAAAAGTGGGTAGTCCTCCCTTTAGCCCTTCGCCACCACCGTCGCGAATGAATGATCCTACAGTGCTTACGTCGACACCACCGAGAATGGTAATGGCAGCTACGATTATAATTGCGGTTAAGGCCGCCGGTATTTTTTTGGTAAGCTTGGGGAGCCCAAACATAATCGCCATTGTTAATCCTACCAATCCGAGCATAGTCCAGAGGGCTTTGCCGCTCATAAATTGATAGACTCCATCAACATTTTCTTTAAACAGTCCTAATTGGGAGAGGAAGATTACGATGGCGAGACCATTCACAAATCCCATCATCACAGGGTGGGGTATGAGTCGGACGAACTTTCCCAACTTCAGTATACCTGCCATAATTTGAATACCACCAACGAAAAGTAAGGTAATAAAGAGCCATTGCAGTCCGAGATTTTCAATCGGAGTTTCTAAACCAAGGCCTGCCTCGTTTCCTTTTTGGATTAAATTCACCATTACCACCGCCATGGCTCCGGTTGCCCCGCTTATCATTCCTGGGCGGCCTCCGAACATAGCGGTTACGATCCCCATCATAAAGGCGCCGTAAAGTCCCACTAAAGGATCCACGCCTGCTACGAAGGCAAATGCTACCGCTTCAGGGACAAGCGCTAAAGCGACCGTTAGTCCTGAAAGGATATCGTTTTTGGGATTAAAAGTGAAGTTCCTGAAGAGTAGTTTTATCATTGGGCTTTTCTTAAAAAAGCCGCAAATATAACCTTTAATTTTCAGGTTTGCTTATCTCAGTTTACTTTTTGAAGCGCTTCGATTTTCTCAAGTATGGATTGGGCTTCGGCATACTTTTTATCACTCTCTGCCCGGTTGGTGGTTGAGAGACGATGCCAATCACTCATAAGTGATTCGTATTTCTTCTGAAGTTTCTCCACTTCAGATTTTCCTTTGAATAGTTTAAACATGGCAATTTTTATTGCAAAGTAATGACTATTCCTTTGGGAATGCTGTTAACGAAATGACAATTTAATTACATTTCATCGCCAAAGAATACAGCATTCATCAACAATTTGTTGGTTCCGTACCAGAATGCCCTGAAATTGGTATTGTTCGTAAAATACACCACTTTTCCGCGTCCTGTAATTCCTATTTTTACTGCGGAAGTATTTTTGAGTTGTTCGAGATTATCGTTGGAAATATAACCGCTTAGCAAAGGATTATCGGTGTATAAAATAGGATTCCTGTAACTGTCCTTATCCGGTTCCATAAATAATGTATTACTTCGGAAAACGGGTAATGTTGTATTCTTGTATCCAAAGTTAATTGGATGTGATCTGTCTATTCGCGTGTTGAAAATGGCTCCTCCGATAACCTTAGCACCGCTATAATTTCCACGATTTTCAAAAGATACATTTGTTGCGGTGTCTTTGGACTCCTTAAATTTTATTTTTAATAATTCATTCTTAGCCAACCATCTGCCTGTATTTTTATAAGCGATAAGAGTTCCACCTTCGCGTACCCAGGATTTCAACTTGGCCGCGTCGTCCTTATCTAAGGCATTCCAGCCGCTTGGGATAATGATATCTGTATAACGGTCGAGATCCATTCTGCTAAAGCTTCGGGTGTCTAATTTTGTAATAGGGATTTGATAACGCGTGTCGAACAAATGCCAAATTTCACCTGCGTCGTAGGATCTCACACCGTCTCCTACCAGCAATGCCACTTTGGGAAGTTCCAATGCGCGAAACTGACTACTTCCCAAATCGATTCCTCTTGTGAGTCCTGTGCTCACCGAACGTATCGTAATGTGGTTTTCTTCGGAAACTTTCTTGAGGATCTGGTGTAATGCTTCTGCATTCAGTTTTTGATTCTGAACAGGTATCAGTATGGTGCCATAGTCATAGTCGTTGCCGGCGATAGAGAATTTTTTCATGGCTACTTTAGCACGCAGGCCTTCGTCGAGAATGGAATACAAAGCCGCCGGGCTATAGTATTCATGCCATTCGATGAGGTATCCATAATTAGATTTGGACACTACAGGCGAGCTTTTTGGTTGAAGATCGACGACCTCATTACCGGCTCTGTTCATGGATGTGTTTTCATAATCCAAATTAAATGCCAGTGGGAGTGTCCATGCGCTTACATCGTAGAAGAGGCTGTCCCGGAATTGAGTCCTTGTTTCGAACATGGCATTGATCAAGCGGTGTTGCTTTTGATCCTTCGGAACCACGTAGCTATGTCCTTTCGTATAGTACTTTCCATTCATAGAGAAATCTCCAGAGATCTCGTGAACCTTAATTTTATGTCTTTTCAGTATCTCTGCGAGATGGAAAGCTTTTGCTGCATCTTTTTCATCCCCAAAAACAATGGCACCCCCTCGGCTGGCTTCAGCACGTGCATTGATGAAAAATTCCCGCTGATAATCAAGCAGTTCTTGCCGCATTGAGATTGCCGCCTCCAGGGTCGATAATCCTGCTGTGAACTGATTACGGATGGTAAAGTGAAAGGTGAGGATACCGTTATCACTTTCTTGAGCGTGTCCGCGTGATGACGCCTGTTCGAAAAGTATGCCTACGGCCCCATTGATATCCGGAAAGGTGGAACCCTTACCGTAGTAGAAATCGTCGAAACTTTCTTCCGTATAATAGAAACTACCGATTTTATCGAAGGCTTTGGCATGAAACTTTGCGATGGCTCCGGTAAGGTCCTGGTTCTTTTGCGGGGTAAGAGGATGTGTTCTTGAAGGAATACCCGGTTGAAAGAAAAAACTTGAATTGGTTCCCATTTCATGATGGTCTGTAAGAATATTGGGATACCAGTGGTGGAAAGTCTTTATTCTTGCCCGACTTTCCGGTAGTTGTACCGGGAGCCAGTCTCGATTCATATCGAACCAATAGTGATTAGTTCTCCCACCTGGCCAAACTTCCCGGTATTCACGATCGTTGGGATCGGGGTTGATATTTTGACTTTTATGAACGTTGGCCCAGTAAGCGAATCGCTGTAATCCATCAGGATTCATGGAAGGATCCAACAAGATGACCGAATTTGAAAGCAAATTATCAACTTTTGGGCCTTCAGCAGCCGCCAGGTAATATACCAGTGCCAATGCTGCATTGGATCCACTCGATTCATTACCATGAATTGAGAACCCCTGGTACACAACTACGGGCATTTGTGCAGTATTCAAGGAAGCACTATTCGACTCGGTAAGGGCCACATGTTGGGATCTGATATTATCGATATTAGTATGGTTAGAGGGCGAAGTAATGGTAAGCAGTACGAGAGGCCTGCCTTCAAATGTAGTTCCCCTGTCTTCAATAGTCACCCGGTTCGAAGCCTTGGCAACGGCATACATGTATTGCACGAGCTTGTCGTGGGTGATATGCCAGTCGCCCACTTCATGACCGATGATACTTTTCGGGGTGGGGATGGTGCTGTTATAGGTTACATCTTTTGGTAGATAATAGTCCAGATCGACCTGGTAATCCTGTGAAAATAGTGGCAAGCTTATACTAAGGATAAGCAGGAGCGAGAATTTTTTCATACATTTTATTTTGCAGTGTCGCGATAGGGGTAGAGGGAAGCTACCGTGTAGCCCCGATAACCCGACCCTCCAGAGCTTGCACAGCGAGCGAAGGAGGGGATCGCCCAAAAAGCTAAAGATAAAAAAACCGCCTCAACTAGGAAGGCGGTTATCATTTTTTTAAGATTTCCAGTGATTAAATATCGTCAAAATCGATATCTGTGAAACTGGAAGTTTCCGGAGTAGTGCTTTCTTCGGCTTGTGCCTCTACAGCCTCTCCATTTTCTTCTCTTTTGTAATCTTTTTGATGACGTTCACTTATAACTTCCTCACCTTTCTCATCGATGATGTATTGAATCATCTCGTTCAGGTTGTCTTTGAAATCTACAAAATCTTCTTTGTAGAGATAGATCTTGTGTTTTTTGTAGTGGAACGAACCGTCGTCATTCGTAAATTTCTTGCTCTCGGTAATGGTTAGATAATAATCCCCAGCCTTAGTTTCTCTCACATCGAAAAAATAGGTGCGTCGACCAGCGCGCATCACTTTCGAATATATTTCTTCTTTGTCCATCGTGTATTGCTGACTCATTTATTGGTTAATTTGGTGTTCGTTGTGCCAAAAATCTAAAAAAAAACCTAATCGGCAAAGGAAAGCTTACATTTCTTTTTCCAAAAGCTGCTTGTTATAAAGCTCTTTATAGTAGCCCTCAGAATTGATGAGTTGGCCATGTGTTCCCTGCTGAATAATGCGTCCTTCTTGAAGAACAATGATCTTGTCCGCATTTTTTGCGGAAGAAACCCTATGGCTCACAATCACGGTAGTTTTGTCTTGCGTTACGCGCTCCAGGTTTTGTAGTATTTCTTCTTCAGTTTCAGTATCAACGGCACTCAAACAGTCATCCAGAAGTAAGATCTTTGGGTCTTTAATCAATGCCCTGGCAATGGACACCCGCTGTTTTTGTCCGCCACTAAGGGTGATACCCCGTTCGCCCAGAACCGTTTGATAGCCCTCTTTGAAGCCGATGATATTTTTATGAACTGCGGCGTTTTTTGCGGCTTCTTCCACAAGTTCCCGGGAAGCGTCTTTATTCCCGAATTTGATGTTATTTTCTATCGTATCACTAAAAAGGAAAGCATCTTGCGGAACATATCCAATATGGCTCCTTAGATCCTCCAGATGCAATTGACTCGCAGGCACGTCGTCCACGGTATAGGAGCCGGAAGGAACATCATACAAACGCGCGATCAATTCCAATATGGTTGATTTTCCGGACCCGGTATTTCCGATAATAGCCAGGGTTTCGCCCGGTTCAATAGTGAAGGAAACATTCTTCAAAGCCACAATTCCGGTATCCGGATAGGTAAACGTAACATTATTGAATTCGATGTTTCCAATAATCTCGGACCGGTTTTCGGAATGGTTCACGATTTCCGGTTCCACGCTTAAAAATTCATTGATACGCTTTTGAGAGGCTTCCGCCTGTTGTACCATAGAAGACACCCAACCCACAATGGCCACAGGCCATGTAAGCATATTCACATAGATGAGGAACTCCACGATGGTTCCAAAATCGATCTGTCCTTTGATAAACTGATTACCTCCCACATAAATCACGAGAAGGTTGCTGGCCCCGATAAGGAGAATCATCAATGGAAAAAAGAGGGCCTGCACTTTGGTGAGATCGATATTTTTTTCCTTGGAAGCTTCGGCCAATTCTTCGAAATCGAAGTTGGTGCGAGGTTCTATTCCATAGGCTTTGATCACAGAAATACCGCTAAAACTCTCCTGGGTGAAAGTGGTTAGCTTGGAGAGGTATTGTTGAACTACCGTACTCCTTTTGTGAATGGCAATACTTAGCTTGTAAATACTCACTGAAAGAATGGGCAGAGGCGCTACTGCATATAGAGTGAGCAAAGGCGCGGTGTAGATCATGTATGATATCGCAACAATAAACAGGGTAACGGTTGTGGTGCTATACATTAGTGCAGGACCGGCATACATTCTTACTTTGGACACATCTTCACTGATACGGCTCATCAGGTCACCGGTACGGTTCTTTTTATAGAAGCTTAGAGACAATCTCTCGTATTGTTCAAAAACAACATTTTTGAGGTCGAATTCAATAAATCTCGACACTACGATGACCGTTTGTCTCATGAGAAAGGTGAAGAAGCCCGAAAGCAGTGCTGCACCCAGAATAAGGAGGATATTCTCAAGCAACGCCGATTTCAACATTTCATAGGTGATTTCCCCGTCGAAATGCATCTGAACCGCATCGATGGAATCACCGATCTTGGCGGGAACCACTATTCTGAAAATGGTGGCTATCGCTGTAATAATGAGCCCAAACAGG
>WUAI01000039.1 GCA_009827225.1 Flavobacteriaceae bacterium
CTTCAAATTCCTGAAGGTAAGAGAAGTTTCCTGGCTCTCCGATACAAACGATATCAGGAGCAATGTTGTCCTCTACCGTTACCGTAGCCTGACAAGAAACAGTGTTACCGCTGTCATCAGTTACAAATACCTCAAGAAGTACATCACCTACGTTACTGCAGTCAAAAGCAACTGTGGGACCAATGGGAATACCGCCACTTGCGCCTATGGAATATACAATACTACCATTCCATACACGAGGGCTAAAAATTCCTCCCGTAAAAGGTGAATTAGAGGCAGAACCCAGGTCAATGGAAAGATCGGCATTGCTATAACTCTGATTGCTTCCTGTACCGTTGGTGTATTCGTGATTGTTTGAACCATCCATTACCAAGGCCATCGCGTAGGTGGTATTGGCGCTCAATGTAATCGGAGCTCCCAGGGTCAATACGGATGGATTGTTATCACCGGCCGTAGTTCCTGTTGCGGTTCCTAAAGATGCTCCCCAAGCCCCGGCATTGGTCTCATTACCAGCATAAGTTCCAACAAATGAATATACGTCTACAGAAATAGCGGTACCACTATCAAAGGTGTTCACCTCAAGTCCGTTTACATCAATATCGTTGGGTCCTATAGTGACATCAAAATAAACCGCTCCTCCATCAGCACCTCCATTATTAGATGCAAAAAGAGTGGTCAAACTACTTGACGTAGGAGGAGGTGAACCTGCTTCAATTGTAGCGATTCCGCAATTATCACTAAAACTCGATAGCAATTCGTCAGCATTGATTATTGCCTCACCATTTGCATCTAGTTCAACAGTGATATCCTGACACGCAATTACAGGATCTTCATCGTCTGTAACGGTAATATCAAACGTACATGTAGATGAATTCCCTGCGACGTCGGTAGCAGTAAATTCCACCGTAGTAGTTCCAACGGGAAATTCATCACCACTGGCAAGGACTCCCGGATCGGGCATGGTTTGTACTACTGTATCCAAATCGCCATCCGGATCGAAGGCAATAGCATCCGCATAAACCACTACAGCACCACACGCTCCTGGATCGGTACTGGCTGTGACGTTCATTGGACAAGAGATGATTGGCGGTGAGCCTGTAGGTGTGAAGGTCACGGTGAGGTTAAAGTTACCCGAAGCCGTTCCAAAACCGTGTACAAGTATAAGGTAGGTGGTAGACCCATTGACCGGAACCGTTAAGTTGGTAGTGAAACCAGCACATCCGGCTGCATCATCCTGGCCTCCCACACAAGTTAATGCCCCGCATGTGCCAGAGAACACAGAAATTTTTGTGTCGTAGCTCGCCTGGTTACATGTGCTTAGGTTCAGAGTACCACCCACGGGACTGGCATTGTTCCAAACGTACCAAACACCGGCAGCAGTATTACTTGTTCCGCAGAATCCTACGTTATCGAAGGTAGCACCACTGGTGGTTCCTGCATAAGTGTTCCCCGAAAATACAGGGATTGCATTCGGACACTGATCATTTGCCGGTTGGGCAAAACCAACAAGACCGGTCAATAGCAATAAGATCATTGTAATTTTTTTCATAATCGATAGATTTTTAGTTATTGCTATCAAATTTCTTGAAGTGCGCTGGGATTTGTAAGAAAAAATGATAAGTGGCATGTGGGACTTATTGTATGGGAATGTGAGAAAAATGATAACTGTTGAGCTGTATTTATTAGATGTTCGGCGTTTAAGGATAAATGGTAACTTACCGGGGCTAACCGTCTGTAGGATCGAAAGAAAGTACGTGTTAAAGCTTTATATTTACTTCAATGAAGATTCTAATAAGAACCATCTTTCTCTTATTCGTTTTTATTGGATGGAGCCAAAATCCGCACTCCATTCGATATAGTATTGAAGAAGGGTTACCAACTTCCAATATTTACCATGTATTTGAAGATGATAAAGGGTACTTGTGGTTTGCAAGTGATGTTGGTGTACTTCGCTATGATGGGTATGAATTTCAGCATTATAATACAGATAATGGCCTTGGGGATAATGAAATCTTCAAGATCAGGCAGGACTCAAAGGGAAGAATATGGTTTCTTAGTTTGAATGGAAAGCTTTCTTACTATGAAGATCAGAAGTTCTATAATGGGAACAACACCAAAATATTAAGTTCGATTTCGCACCCCGGAATTGCAATCGACCTTTATGAGGATCCGGAAGCAAACCTTACCTTCCTGTTCATCGACGGGCATATCTCGAGATTAACTTCAGATAACCAAACCAGTACAGCTAATTATCCATACTCTAATCGTGTTTTTTCAATTTGGAAACAAGATGGGAAAACATTTGTACTTGGCGGCGATCAAATTGGAACTGTGGATGGAGAAGTTCATATCCTTATGTCTGAAAACATCTATACAGATGCTGCCTATCGCTATGCCATGGGAGATCAGGGAGAGTATTTCTTTTCCATAGATAACAAGATTTATCGATTTACCCCGAATCTTCGATATGAACTGTTCCTTGAATTACCTTCTTCAGAAATAATATTCTTTTCGCTAATCGATGATATGATTTGGGTTGGAACCCGGGACGGAGTCTTCATTGTCAATGGGGATGATATTCAGCATTATTATAAAGGAGATCAGGTTTCAGGGGTACTCAAGGATTCCCAGGGCAATTATTGGCTGAGTACCTTAACCAGCGGTATTAAGTACATTCCGGACCTTCAGCTTAAATCATATAACATTGAAGAATCTAAATTAAAAATCTACTCTACAAAAGCGGATAATGAAAATCGCTTATGGATAGGAACGGTAAATGGATTGTTTTACAAAGATGTTCAAAGCGATTCGATTGAAAGATATACAAAACGATTTCTGAATGATTCGGATGTAAAGGTCAAAAAACTCCGTATGATCGATTCCAGTATGGTCGCTATTTCCAGAAAGATTACAAGATTAAATGAAGGCCCGACAGGAACGCTTGTTTTTAGTACAAATGATATCTTGAAGAGTGACCAATATTTCTTTTTTGCCGGATCCAATCACACCGGAAATATTGAGATCGAGAAGTTCGACCGTTTACACAAAATCAACAAGCAAGGATTGGCAAAGATCATTGCAGACAATCTGCTGTTGGAGAAGCGTTCCAATGTACTGGCACAAAGCTCCACGAAAGTGTATATAGGTACGAGTACAGGATTATATGCCTTTAAGGACGATACAATCCATCGAATTGAGAGCCCTAATGAAGAACTCAATACCTCCATTTTGGATTTGTTTTTTGATGCCCAAAGCAATGTGCTCTATGTAGCAACAAATTCCAAAGGTCTCATTGCAATGAAGAATGACGAGATCATCCATCAGGTAAATTCGATCAACGGTTTGAATAGTAACGGATGTTATGCTATTGAAAAGTATAGAGACGACGCCTATTTTATTGGAACTAACAAGGGAATTAACCTGGTCGATTTCAGCGGTGATTCGTTGGTAATATCTGATCATAACGATCTGCTTCAGATAAAGAAAGAAAAGGTGAATACCATTGAACTTCAGGGTGAGACCTTATATTTCGGAACCGATACTGAATTGCTCTCATTCGAACCTGGCAAGCTCGAACTGAGTAATTCCAGACCCCGACTGCAAATAGATGATATCCTGGTTAACGGTGAATTGAACGCAGATATTTCGGGTCTGAAATACTTTATGAATGATGTGGCGGTAACCTATACCGGGATTTCTTTTTCCGACTACGGACAACTGGAATATGAATACAAGCTCAACGAAGAAACCAACTGGACTTCAACCAGCGCTCGTCAAATTGAATTTAAGAACCTGCCTCATGGAAAATACGACTTATCGGTAAGGGCGAAAGGAAGAAATGGGCTGTTCAGTGAGACTCAAAATGTCACCTTTGAAATAAAACCACCTTTTTGGAAAACCTTCCCGTTCATCATTTTGTTGATTCTTCTCGGACTGGTGATATTGTACCTGCTAATTCGGAATATCATTAAATCCATCAACATTAAATTCGACAGAGAGCGGAGGGAACTCAAAACGGAGCAAGAGAGAGCGCTATTGGAAAAACGAACCATTGAGCTTGAGCAGAAAGCTTTGCGATTGCAAATGAATCCTCACTTTATTTTTAATACGCTCAATACCATCAAAGGGTATTATTCTGGTGGTGATATCAAAGAAGCAAATTTATACATAAGTCGATTTTCAAAATTACTCCGGATGATTCTTGAGAATGATGATTCCCTGGTGTCTTTGGATCAGGAAATTGAAATGCTTGAATTGTATATCAAGCTCATTCAGTTGCGATATGAAGATGTCTTTGATTACGAAATTGATATTGCTTCAGACTTGAACAGAGAGGAGACAGGAATTCCTCCGCTGCTATTGCAACCATTGGTTGAGAATGCCATCATTCACGGATTAGCACCTAAGGACAGCAAAGGTAAGTTGGCAGTAAGCTTTTCTAAGAAAGGAGATAAATTGCAATGTACGGTGCGCGATGACGGGGTAGGATTTGTTTCTTCTTCGGAACAGAAACGAAATGGCTATCAGTCCAAGGCCTTAAAGATCACGATGGATCGGGTAAAATTTGTGAACAACTCCACGGCTGATCATAATTTCGAAATACAGTCTCTGGGCAATCCCGGAGGAACGGAGGTAACGCTTCAGATTCCACTACTAAAACTATGGTAATATGAAAACGGTAATTGTTGAAGATGAACTACAGGCGATCAACGCCCTTACTCAGGAAATTAAATTGAATTGTCCGCAGTTAGAGATTTGCGGTACTGCTTCCACTGTTGATGACGCTTTGGCATTGATACAAAAGACTCGCCCGGAGTTAGTATTCCTGGATATTCAACTTAAAAAAGGAAACGGTTTTGATCTTCTGGCACGTCTGGAGCCTTATCAGATCAAGGTGATATTTACCACTGCCTTCAGCCAATATGCCTTGAAAGCTATTAAAATTAGTGCTCTGGACTACTTGCTAAAACCTATCGACAGCGAAGAATTGATCAAGGCTGTAAAAAAAGCGGAAAAAAGTAAAATTGAAAATTCTCAGATCCAACTTCAGAATTTTATTCATAACCAAAGTCTGAATCCACTCCTAAAGAAAATTGCTCTGCAAACTTCGAAGGGGATATTTCTATATGAGATGGAATCGATAATTAGATTGCAGGCCGAAGGGAACTACACAACCATCTATTTAAAGGATGGTAAAAAACTGACGGTGGCTAAAACCATGCGCGATTTTGAAGAACTTCTCGATTCGTACGGATTTATTCGAATTCATCATTCTCACATTATCAATCTGAATCATCTGAAGAGTTATATCAGTAAAGACGGTGGTTATGTCGTCATGAATAATCTTTCTACGTTGCCTGTTTCCAAAAGAAAGAAAACAGACCTGCTTACCATATTAAATAATCTTCACGGTAACTAAAACCCTTTGAATGAGGAGTATTCCTAAAAAAATCAGCCCTAAAATTTAGGACTGATTTTGAATTATTTTATAACGTGTCTTCGAGGTCAGATCAAACTACCCGCCATTTTCCACCTTGAACAGAATTGGTAAAGCATATAGCACACCAACAGGTTTTCCTCTTTGTTTTCCCGGAGTCATTTTCGGTAATGAATTCACTACGTTAATAGCCTCTTGTTCTAATCTTGGGTGAGGAGCACGAGCTCTTACGTTCACAACATCTCCAAACCTATCAATCTTAAACTGAACGCTAATTCGCTGGCGTCCTTCAAGACCGAGCTCACTGGCCAATTCGGTATTGAATTTATTCTGAACGAATTTCATAATGCTATTAGCCATACACTCTTTACGGGCATCATTATTGGTTTCGTTTTCACAACCGGGATAAATGGGTACATCTTCGATCACCGCGAAGGGAACTGCTACGATTTCTTCCTCTTCCACTTCTTCGATCTCTTCGATAGCAACGATATCGGCGATTTCACTGTTTTGATCGGCCTCGGATGATTCGATTACAGTTTCTTCGATATCCAAATCATCTTCAATCACTTCGATCACTTGCGGAGTGGAAGTTGGTGGAGGTGGCGGTGGAGGAGGTGGCGTATTCAACTGCTGTGTAATTGGAATGTCTTTTTCCAATTCATCGCCATAATCCACAAATTCACCGGCGATATTTCCTCTGTCATATGTTTTTAATTCTATTGCCTGCCAGGACAGAAAGAGCATCAAAGCGAGACCAACTAAAAAGAAAATGTTGCTCCAGCTATTTAAGTTTACCTTGGGATTCTTTTTGACTTCCATAATCGATAGTTTTAATTTCAATCAAAAAGTAGAAGTATATTAATAGGTAAACTATGATAATTGTCATGTTGTCAATAAGTAAGACATTTTTCCTGGGGAAAATCAGTTGGAATGAATTAACGAATTATCCTCACCTCAACCCGGCGATTCAATGCTTTACCAGCTTCGGTGTCATTGCTCGCAACGGGGCTCGACTCTCCTTTTCCAATGGCAATATGTGGGGAAGTATCAAGATCTTGCTTAGACAACCAATTTTTAACCGACGCTGCTCTTCTCTGAGAAAGGTCTCTGTTATATCCATCGTCCCCTTCAGAATCGGTGTGACCAATGATTTCGATTTGGATATTTTCATTATTTCTTAAATAATTAGCAAGTTCATTCAACACGGATTCTGATTCGGCCTTTGGGATGTCTTTCCCCGAATCGAACAATATACCATAAAGGTTCACAAAGCCTTTCTCGTTAAGTTCTTCACTCAAATAACTTTCATCTTCGGCTTCTTTCTGTTTCAAGATCAATGTTACCTCCTTTTTCTCTTCACGTTTGAGTTCGAAATTTTCGGAGGCGGGTTGGTAGTCTTTTTTATTCGCAAAAACACTTATCATACCCACTGGGACTTCTAGCAATTCAAAGGTGCCATCCGAACCGGTAAGAGCATCTTTTAAGCCATTCGCAGAAACGAGTACATTTGTCAAAGGATTGTTTTGTTCATCGTATACTACTCCCGTTATAGTTCCGTGGCAAACATATTCTTGTTTCGGATTGATCAGCATTTGGATAAAATCGATCGCAAAACCATCCCCGGCATCATTAACGGGATCGTCAATGCTGATCGTTATCTCTCCGGTTTCGAAAAGATGGAAATCTTCGGGTAATATGCCTACCTGAACTAATTTGCCCGTAGGTCCCGTTTGGTTCAGATTATTGATAATTGGTTCTACATAGATGAGCCGTTTCTCGTTAATGTAAAATTGAAAGGAACTACCCCAAACAGGCGCCTGAAAGTCATCCAGCATCAATTGAAGTACTATTTTCTGAATTTCGATTGAGGGTACCTCGTATTTCATTGCTATGGCCACCGGATCCGTATGCGCACGGAGTGTCCGAGACGTATATCCATCACTGCGTGCTCTTCGATAGGCGCTCACTACCATGATTCTATCTGTTCCAGGATAATCGGTTGAATCTACTTCCCACGGATAGCTATGAACTTTGGTATTCTTTCCACAGAACGGATCAAAACCTTCTTCAAAACCAAATCCCAGGTTATCCACATCACCAACTCGAACCTGAACTGCGGCTTTCTCTCCCTCCAGTGCATAAAAGTATTGATCGGGCGAAGGGATGAACTCTTTGATATGAATTGAATCTTCGACGGCTTCGTCGATTTCGGGATCCGGTTCGATTTCTTCCGCAGAAACTGAACCATCGGAGTTTTCTGTTATGGTAACTTCCTCCGGTAATTCATCATTGGAGTTCTCCTTGTCATTCTTGCATGAAAACAGTAATAGAGAGCATACAAATATCGGGGTTAAGAATAAGAACTTCCTCATTTTGATAGGTTTACTCTAAGTTAAGGAAAATGCGGTAAAATATAATGAAAGCGAATAACGCTTTGACTAATAAGCTGATCAATTCAATATTCAGAATAAAAAAAAGCCCCAATAATTAGCATTAAAGAGACCTTTTTAAGTAATCCGAAAGATTACATTACAGATATATTTTGCGCCTTAAGCGAATAAATACAACATCACGCCGGCAATAATCAACGCATTGATCACAACGCTGGCCACCAACAACTTAAAAATCATTGAAGGCTTTTGAACCGTTAGGATGGCAGCATTATGCGCGCTGCAAATGGCTACGGTGATGAAAACCAGGGTCATTGGTAATAGGCCATTTCCCATAATTAAGGAAAGCATTACCGCGACACTACCTATACATGTGGAAAGGATGATTCCTAATGATGAATATCCTGCTATATTGTTTACAAAGTCCGATTTAAGATTATTGTACGTAGTCATAATTTCTAGTTTTTAGATGATTCAAATGTACACGTGTGAAATGAGTTGAATTATGACTTATATCAGTTCGAGGTAATTTCTTTGAATGACAATCTCGGCCATTTCGAATATAAAAATGAACTATCTTAGACTTCGATTTATGAAAAACAAAATTGTCGGTTTTATAATACTCCTGGGTCTTGGATGGGTATTCTTAAGTGCCACTATCGATTTAGATAACTTATTCAACTATGCCAATCAAGACATTCCCGATTATATTTCTCACGATAATACGGAAGACAATCCCATCAACGATCGCACGGCAACCCTGGGCCGTGTCTTATTTTATGATAAGAGCCTTTCCAGCAATGGGACAATTGCCTGTGCCAGTTGTCATTTACAGGAACGGGCTTTTAGCGACCCGAATATTCAGAGTGCTGGAGTAAACGGGCTTACAGGCAGGCA
The DNA here is from genome assembly GCA_009827225.1 of Flavobacteriaceae bacterium. GTDB lineage: Bacteria > Bacteroidota > Bacteroidia > Flavobacteriales > Flavobacteriaceae > Aureisphaera. The sequence continues at coordinate 8,728 of WUAI01000039.1, forward strand.
TTCGATGCGCCTGGTAAACCCCAGGTTTGGTCGGGAAAAGAAGTTTTTTTGGGACGAACGCGCCACGACTTTGGAAGAGCAAACCACCATGCCCATAAAAGACCATATAGAGATGGGATTCAGCGGAACTAATGGTGACCTTACTATCAATGATCTAACGGCTCAGCTGGAGGAACTGGATTACTATAATACCCTTTTCGAGTTTGCGTATGGAGATACAGAAATCACCGAGAACCGCATTCAATTGGCATTGGCACAATTTATACGCAGCATACAATCCTTTGACTCAAGATTTGACGAGGGTTTGGTTCAGGTTGCCAATATTTCCGTTCCCTTTCCCAATTTTACACTAGAGGAGAATAATGGTAAAGAATTGTTTATCAATACTCCCCCGGAAGGTGCGGGTTGCGCCGATTGCCATATTCCGCCGGAGTTTTCCATTCATATCGGTTCGTTTAATAACGGTGTCATCACCGTAGCGGGTATGCCGGGAGAAATTGATCTTACCAATACACGTGCTCCATCATTACGGGATTTGGAGAATCCGGATGGCACACTAAATACACCCCTGATGCATGATGGTAGTTTCACCAGCATTTTGCAGGTAATCAATCATTATGACAGCATTCCATTTCACCCGGAAAATAACCTTCTGGATGCCCGATTACTTGATAACAATGGTAACCCGCAACAACTTCACCTCACAGAAGATCAAAAACAAGCTCTTGTGGCTTTTTTAAGGACTCTTACCAGTGAGGATATGTACACGAACGAAAAATGGTCGGATCCTTTCGATCCGGATGGTTCCATTACCATTATAGGAGGTACTTTGGGTATTTCAGGCCAGAATCTCTCGCCGTTCATCTCAATTTCGCCCAACCCGGTTAGAACTGTGGCACAGGTTGAAACTAGTTTTGGAGAGTTTATCGTGAATGTGTTTGACGTGTCTGGAAAGATGGTGTTAAGAAAAGAAGGGGATGGAAGCGTTATTCTGAATATGACAGATTTAAATTCAGGGCTTTATTTCATTAGAATAAGCACTTCAGAGGGAAAAAATTTTACCAAAAGGATCATTAAGAGGTAAACTACCTATTTCCCAATACAGAAATTCGCAAAAATATTCCCCAATAATTCATCATTAGAAATCTCACCGGTAATCTCACCGAAATGGTATAAGGCCTGACGTATGTCAATGGCGAGAAGGTCTCCGGACAGATTGGAATCGATTCCCTGTTGTACTTTTTGTATTTCTTCCAGTGCTTTCAACAAGGCATCGTAATGACGTGAATTGGTTACAATGGTTTCATTATTTCGTAAAGCTCCGGTATTAACGAATTCCAATAGCTTGGATTTGAGTTCTTCCACACCTTCTCCTGTTTTTGCTGAAATAGTAAGGAACTCTGTGCCTTCCATAGAATTCAATAACGCATTTAATTCATCTCTTTCTGCATCGGTAATCTGGTCGATCTTGTTGGCGATAACCAGTAGAGCTTTTTGAGGAAATCTATTGCGAACTTTTTCCACTTCCATTCGAAGCGCATCACTATCGTCAAGGCATTTTTTTGCTTCGGAAAGGAATACGACCACCTGGGCCTGTTCCATTTTTTCGAAGGTCTTCTGAATTCCCATACCTTCGATTACATCACTGGTATCGCGAATTCCAGCGGTATCTATAAAACGGAAGCCGATCCCGCCAATGGTAATCTCGTCTTCGATGGTATCACGGGTCGTTCCGGCTATATCACTAACGATAGCCCGTTCTTCATTCAGCAATGCATTGAGCAACGTGGATTTCCCGACATTGGGTTCACCAACGATGGCTACCGGTATTCCATTCTTCAAAACATTTCCTGTGGCAAACGAATCTATCAGACTCTTAAGAACATTAGTGATCCTCGTAATCAGTTGCTGAAATTGCTCCCGATTGGCAAATTCCACATCTTCTTCAGAAAAGTCCAATTCGAGTTCGATCAATGAAGCGAAATTCAAAAGCTCTTCCCTGAGTCGTTTAATTTCCGAAGAAAACCCACCGCGCATCTGTTGAATGGCCAATTGGTGACTGGCTTCACTATCACTTGCTATAAGATCGGCCACTGCCTCGGCCTGACTTAAATCCATTTTACCATTTAGAAAGGCTCTCAGCGTAAATTCGCCGGCCTGGGCCATACGGCAACCTTTCCGCAAACATAGCTGAATGATCTCTTGTTGTATGTAGTTGCTTCCGTGACAGGAAAATTCCACCACGTCTTCACCGGTGTAGCTCTGCGGATTTTTAAACACGGTAGCCAATACTTCGTCGATGGTTCGATCCCCATCTACGATATGACCCAGATGAACAGTATGGGTACGTTGCTCATTTAATAGCTTTCCGGAAACCGAGACAAAGATCTCGGAAGCTAAGCCAATGGCCTGAGTCCCTGAAAGACGTATAACCGCAATGGCTCCGGCGCCTGCAGGGGTGGCTAATGCTACTATGGTGTCGTTGTGTGTCACAGGGCACAAAAGTACGAATAAGATAAAAGTCTGTAACATTTTGATGAATATCTGTACCTATATGGTGTAGAAATTCTTTGAAAAGAAATTAAATCAATCAAAATGGAAGTAATCAATCATACAGCGAAGCGGGAAGACAGAAGTCTTATCGTTGTGATGCATATCACCCAGCTTCTTACATATATCACTGGCTTTGGTGGACTCATTGTACCATTGGTACTTTGGCTCACCCAAAAAGATAAAGTGATCGATATGGACGAGCATGGTAAGGCGGCTATCAACTTTCAGCTCACGCTCATCGTCATTACGATTCTTTGTATTCCGGGCATCTTTTTGTTCGGACTGGGAATCCTAGGCTTGATCTATGTGGGAATTATTGGATTTATTCTGCCTATCGTAAATGCGATCAAGGCAAGCAGTGGAGAAGAGCCAACCTATTTTTCAACCATACGGTTTATAAAGTAGTTTGTTTATAGTTAGCTAAGAATCCCGCCATTCGGCGGGATTTTTTTATAACAAAGCTTAGTAGATAATATTAGAAAAATTACCGGTCATGGTCACTGTGGTTCCGGTATTATCGGAAGCAGTGATATCAAAATTACCCGATATCAATCTGAAATTTGAATCTTCCGGGCTTTCACTATTACCGGTGATGGAAATACTTCCTGCATTGGAGGTATATGTAATCGCAGCTTCCTGATCCCGAATGGTGACATTGGTGGCAAAACCATCACTGTCCACATTACCGATTTCCTTGGTGACGCCACTATTGAAACCACCCGTGCTATTGAGGAATATACGGATCACATTATTGTTGGAGTCTGTAACCGTAATGGTGAGTCCCACCGTGGATGTCGCCGAGATACTGCCCGGTTCTGCTGAATAATTATTAAAGTCTCCACCGTTAATTGTGGCATTAAAGGTCGGAGCGGGATCTCCTACGCCACTATCATCATCTCCGGAACAGGAGTGCAGCAGCACACTAAAGAGTAGTAACGTAAATATTCTGAGGTTTTTCATGGTACAATGTATTTGTAGTTAGTATTGAATGCTTTACAAACACATCGAAGCCTTTACAGTATGTCATCAAAAAAGCCCAACCGCGAGGTTGAGCTTTCAATATTATGAGTGTGTTTCTTTAGTTATTCAACATCACCGGCATTACCAACATAGTAACATGCTCTCCGTCATCCAGTCCATCTACAGGCGTAAGGATACCTGCACGATTGGGTAATGACATTTCCAGGGAAACATCGTCGCTGGTTAAGTTGTTCAACATTTCCGTTAAGAAGCGTGAATTGAATCCAATTTGCATATCATCTCCCTGGTAATCACAGGTAAGACGCTCATCCGCCTTATTGCTGTAATCAATGTCTTCCGCAGAAACATTAAGCTCGGCACCCGCGATTTTAAGACGAATCTGGTGTGTGGTTTTATTACTGAAAATGCTCACCCTGCGAACCGAATTTAAAAATTGATTTCTGTCTATCGTCAATTTATTCGGGTTTTCCTTAGGGATCACTGCTTCATAGTTCGGGTATTTCCCGTCAATCAATCGACATACCATTTCAGTACCATCGAAGGTAAACTTCGCATTGCTTTCATTGTATTCGATGGTCACGTTTTCTTCGCTTCCTGCCAATATGCTTTTCAACAAATTCAAAGGTTTTTTGGGCATGATGAACTCGGCCGTCTGAGAAGCTGTTACATCATTTCGTGTATATTTTACCAATTTGTGGGCGTCGGTAGCTACGAACGTAAGCTCATCCGTAGAAAACTGAAAAAACACCCCGCTCATCACCGGACGAAGATCGTCGTTTCCGGCGGCGAAAATGGTTTTGCTGATAGCATTTGCCAGAATATCTCCCTGCAAAACGGTGGAACTCGGATCTTTCAATTCCACAGCATTCGGGAAATCATCACCACTTGCGTAAGCCAAGGCATACTTTCCATGGTTGGAGCTAATTTCAACAGTGTTATTATCTTCTACAGTGAAGGTGAGTGGTTGTTCCGGAAAAGTCTTTAAAGTGTCCAGTAATAGTCGTGCAGGTATACAAACGCTGCCTTCCTCATTGCTTTCTACTTCAAGCTTCGAAGAAATTGTGGTTTCCAGATCGGATGCTGAAACACTTAGAGAATTGCCATTGAGTTCAAATAAAAAATTGTCCAATATAGGCAGGGTATTGTTGTTATTTATGATACCCCCAAGTACTTGAAGTTGTTTCAGTAAATACGAACTTGATACAATAAATTTCATTTATATTTTTTTCTGAATTGAATCCCTTATTTTTGACCGAAATGCGCTCCGGATTACCTACAAATATATCCTAAATACGACGTTTGTTAAAACAAACTTATCAACAACTAACGGGCATATTTTCTTTTTCGGAGGTATTGAAAGAAAATTCCGAAAACCGCCAATAAAACTAGTGGTAACAGCATATTAACCAGCTGCCATTGAGTCCTTTTAGACACGGTTTTTTGCGGATCCAAAAATGGAACCGCAATTTCTTTGGTTCGAATGTTTATAAGTCCGCTGTCGTCCAGCAAATAATTCACTGAATTGAGCAAGAATTCCTTGTTTCCATAAAAGGATTGTGTCCATTTATCAAAGCCCAATTCCAGGGGCCGACCGCGATCCAGTTGATTCTTTATCACATCACCGTCACTGATTACGATCATCTTATTCTCTGAACTTTCATCCAGATTTCCAGAATAGTCAAACGGCTTGATTCTGTTGGCATATACAGAAGCGAAATTTCCTTCCAAAAGCACGGCCAGTGGGATTTCCCCGGCATTAAACTCCTGCATATCCGGCCCTTCATTCACGATTCTTAGGTTTTCCGGGATTTCTTTGTCAATGTTGATCTCGGCCGGAAGACCTACGATCTTCGAAATAGGGGAGGTGCTTAACAAAACGGTTTTGCGAATATCATTTGGCAGCGTATCGATGGAACTTGCATAATCAAACTTCACGGCCTCCAAATTAGTAGAAATAGGGTGGTTATTCGCACTGGCGCTAAGCGGGCTGTAGAGCCAGGGATATCGACTATATTGGGCATCCCTGTCCTCTCCACTCGCGAGTGCAATTGGTGCAGCATAAACGTCTTTCACCAGGTTCGGATTTACCCTAATTCCATATTTAAAGAAGAAATCATTGAGATTAAGGTCCTGCCCAAATGCAAACGAATTTCCACTAATCGTATCCAAGCGTTGAACCGTAGCATCGATCAACCAAAGGGAAGATCCGCCATGCATTGTAAATTGATCCATGACATACTTTTCTTCTTCCGAGAAGCTGGCGAGAGGCTGGGCAATAATAGCCAGGTCAAATTCTTTCAGAGCCTCTAGTGTTTTCTGCGGACTAGGCGCCACGGAGTCCAACGTAAATTGACCTATGAAATAGTAGTCCCGCAGTGTTGTGATGAAGTCGGCCAAATATCGGTCCTCCATTTCGAGGTTCCCTTTTAGGACGGCCACTTTTCGTTTTTTAGGCTGAGTAAGTTTTCCAAAACCATCCGCGAAGGCATATTCCAGATTTTGTATGGACGCATTGACGCGCTCTTCTGAGGTGGCACCCAGTTGATTCTTAAGCAAAGGAATCTTTACCGTTTTTTCGTTGTAATAGGCGAGGGCCCACGGATACACGATTTCGGTACTGATCTTACCTGATTCCCTGATTTCCACCTGTGCGCTTTTAAGTCCCATTTGGGCCATTTGCTGTTGTAAGGCCTGTGCATCTTCATTCTCCAGCGGGTCGATAAAATTATAGACCACGTTTGGATTATAGGTGCTGAACTCTTCTAACAGTAATTCAGTTTCAGACTGCAATCTCTTAAACTCAGAGGGTAATTTTCCTTCGAGAAGTATGTCGATCGTCAATGGAGAATTTACTGTTCCTAAGGTTGCTTTGGCAGCCTCCGAAATAGTGAATCGCTTATCCTGGGTAAGATCGAAGCGTTCATAAAAATTGGCGCTTATCCAATTCAGTAAAAGTATCAGAACGATGCTTCCAAATGTGAGGGTGATATTTCGTTTATCTCTTAGCATTTCAACTCTCTTAATTTTACAAAAGTGAATACTAGAAACAAGCCACAAACACTAAGAAAGTATACTAAGTCCCTGGTATCAATGACCCCTCGGGAGATACTGCTGAAATGACTCTTCATACCGAAATATTCCAAATTCAATCCAGAAGAGGCTAGGCCTTCAAATCCATAATAGAGAGCGAAACAGAGAAAAACCGCCAGAATAAATGATACGATCTGACTTTTAGTGAGCGATGAACAGAAAATGCCTATGGCTGTATATGTAAGGGTCAGAAATAGGAGTCCCAGATAAGAACCGAAGGTGGAACCCAGGTCGAAGTTACCCGACGGATTTCCAAGATCTGAAATGGTCCAAACATATAAAAGGGTAGGCAACAGGGCTATCAAGATCAAACTAAACGCACCAAAGAACTTTCCGAGAACCAGGCTACGCAACGAGATCGGACGTGTTAAAAGGAGTTCCAGCGTTCCACTTTTCCGTTCTTCGCTGAAAGAACGCATGGTCACCGCCGGTACCAGGAATAAAAGTACCCAGGGGGCCAGTTCAAAAAAAGCGTTGAGATCGGCAAACCCGGCATCGAAGATATTGTATTCTCCACCAAACACCCACAGGAAAAGGCCATTCAAGATTAAAAAAATAGCAATCACCAGGTATCCGATAGGTCCTGAAAAGAAATGGCTTATTTCTTTTTTGATGATCGCTTTCATTCTTTAAGTGCCAAATTATTTATTTTTCAATTAATCAAAATTTACGGTGACTGTGTCCCAATACTCCAGTCCGAATAGCGTAGAAGCACTTCCTACGGTTTTGGGATTACTTTTATAAATAGCGAGTTCGAGATAATCCGAAGAGTTCCATAACGCCAGTTTTTTGCCGTCTTCTTCTCGTTTTTCATGCGGAATATCGAAATTGATCGCATCGCTGTAATTATTATGAACTTTACTGAAATTGGCCGTGCGCGCTGTGATTCGAAAGGGTCGTCCCTTTCCGATCTTTTCAAACAATGGCTTACTTATATTACTCACCACATTTCCGTAGTTATCGATGTAAATAACGTTCCCAATGATCTGATTATTTTCGGTATTCACCACGGGTTTGATACCCACTAGTTCCTTTACTTCAGAAATTGACTTTCCAATCACTTCCAGCGTACCGCCACGTGCTATATGACAGGCCACTTTTACAAACACATCCAGAACCGGGAAGTTGGTTTCCACCCGATCATGAATATTGATCTCCACAATTTTTTCCGGATTGATTTCAGAAGCTAACATGGAAATGATACCATTGTTGGCACAGATAAAATAATGTTGATCCAGATACACGGCGATATGCTGGTTCTCCGGATTCAATTCACTGTCGATCCCAATGATATGAACCGTTCCGGGCGGAAAACTTCGATATGCGTTCTGAATGATATAAGCCGCTTCAGTAATATGAAAAGGAGAAATGGAGTGTGAAATATCGACAATTTTAATATCCTCGAGCTCATTATAAATGGCCCCTTTAACCGCACCTACATAGTGATCTTTCTCTCCAAAATCGGTGGTTAAAGTGACAATTGGCATTCGTTGATAATTGTTGATATTTTGTTAAAACAACTACCGCAAAAATAGGGTACTTTTGCGAGTAGAAAAACTATATTTACATTAGATATACAATTATATAAACAACTCGCTTTTGAACGAACTTATTATAGAGCTAACCGAAATTAGCCCCCGTGAATTTTTCGGACTTCAGAATTCCAATATCGACTTACTCAAAAAGTACTTCCCCAAATTAAAAATCGTCGCCAGAGGTAGTAAAATTAAGGCCTATGGTGATGAAGAAGTGTTGGAGGAATTCGATACCAGGCTAACCATGTTATTGGAACATTTCGCAGAATACAATAAACTGGATGAGAATACTATTGAACGTGTCTTGCAAAGCAATAGTAGTGACGATTATAAAACCCCGGTCGATAGTGGTGAAGTGTTGGTTCACGGAGTTAGCGGACGCCTGATCAAAGCACAAACAGCCAATCAACGTAAGCTGGTGGATTCCATGGGCAAGAACGATATGGTCTTTGCCATTGGCCCAGCAGGTACCGGTAAAACCTACACCGGTGTGGCACTTGCCGTTAAAGCATTGAAGGAGAAGCAAGTTCGCAGGTTGATTTTAACCCGTCCGGCGGTGGAGGCTGGAGAAAACCTTGGGTTTCTTCCAGGTGATCTGAAGGAAAAGTTGGATCCGTATATGCAGCCATTGTACGATGCACTGCGTGATATGATTCCGCACGAGAAACTGGAGAGTTATCTTGAGAAGGGAGTCATTCAAATTGCGCCAATGGCATTTATGAGAGGGCGAACGTTGGACAATGCTTTCGTAATTCTTGATGAAGCTCAGAATACTACTCACGCTCAAATGAAAATGTTCCTTACCCGGATGGGGAAGAACGCCAAATTCATGATCACCGGTGATCCGGGGCAAATCGATTTACCCCGAAGAGTGATCTCCGGATTGAAAGAAGCCCTTCTTATTCTTAAAGATGTAGAGGGAGTGGGCATGGTGTACCTGGATGATAAGGATGTAATCCGCCACCGACTCGTGAAAAAAGTGATTGCTGCTTACAAGGCCATCGAAAACCGGAATTAATGAGCAACACCATCACAGATACAAATTTTAATTTTCCCGGTCAGGTTTCCGTTTATAAAGGAAAAGTCCGGGAGGTATATGGTCTGGACAATGACCTGTTGGTCATGATTGCGACCGATAGACTCAGCGCCTTTGATGTGGTTATGCCAAAAGGAATTCCCTATAAAGGACAGATTCTGAATCAGATTGCTACCAAAATGATGAAAGACACCGAAGATCTGGTGCCTAACTGGCTCACCGCCACGCCAGACCCGAATGTTGCTGTTGGTAAAACTTGCGACCCCTTCAAGGTAGAGATGGTGATTCGTGGTTATATGAGCGGACACGCAGCTCGCGAATATAAAGCAGGTAAAAGAATGTTATGTGGTGTCCCCATGCCGGATGGCATGAAGGAAAACGATGTCTTTCCTGAGCCTATTATTACTCCCGCCACTAAAGCGGAAAAGGGAGATCATGATGAAGATATTTCAAAAGAAGAAATTCTGAGTCGGGGTATTGTTTCTGAAGACGATTATGCTGTTCTCGAAGATTATACTCGCAAATTATTCCAAAGAGGTTCTGAAATTGCGGCAGAGCGCGGATTGATACTTGTGGACACCAAATATGAATTCGGTAAGACGAAAGACGGAGAGATTGTCCTTATCGATGAAATCCACACACCGGATTCCTCAAGATATTTTTATGCTGAAGGCTACGCAGAACGACAGGCGAGAGGGGAACCTCAAAAGCAACTGTCTAAAGAATTTGTGCGGCAATGGCTGATCTCCAACGGATTTCAGGGGTTAGAAGGACAGACGGTTCCTCATATGTCGGATGAATACATTGAAACCGTTTCCGATAGGTATATCGAACTCTATGAAAATATCACCGGTGAAAAGTTCGAGAAAGCGGATGTGTCCAACATTCAGGAACGAATCGAAGAAAACGTCCTAAACTTTCTGAAAGGTTAGTTCTTGCCTAGTTCAAAATTATACACATATCCAAGACTGAGTTCGGAAAAGTCGGCCTGACCGAGGTTAGAATTTATATGGAAGGCAGCAAACACATTATGTTTTCTGAATTCTTTTGTTCCGAAGAGATAGTATTTCATACCCATACGGGATGAGATCAAATGTTTCATTCTAAAGGTGGTATCGAATTCACCCAGCACCCAAAAATCAGGAATGTCGCGAGGAGTATCGTCCCAACCTTCATTGATTCGCCAGTCTATTTTGTAAGCCGGTTTGGTGATGTTTAATCCTATCTGAACATCAATCGAGACATGATTCAGCAACACTTCCGCAGAAAAATGAAGTCCGAACACACTGGCATTGAACCACGGACTATCCTTAAATTCGGCAAACTCGCGTCCGTCCTGCACCAGGGATTCGTTGTTGGAGATATAATCGTAGTAATGCTGATAAAAACGGTAATAGAATCCCAGGCCTAACTTGTAAGTGTTATTATATACTCTTCCATAAGTTCCGGACAAGGTGTATACCGGTTTTTTTTCATTGAAGGCGGCCACCGACAAGGCATTGATCCCAAAACCACTTCGTATTGAAATAAATCCATATTTGCTGGATTCATACTCAATTTCAGGATCCGGAACTTCTTTGCCTAATTTTAAATCTGCGGAAAGACTCCCGAGGAACGAATTAAACCCTTGATTAGGAAGTCTTGTATGACCGTTGGAGTGATGATAGTAACCTACACCCAGCCTCCAATCGACCTTTTCACCTATGATAAATTTGTAATATATGAAGGCCCTATAGGACCATACCAGGTCTGTTGTAATCGCCAGATTGAATGGGTTGGTAACCGGATCGTATTTGGTGTCGAAATAGGAAAGGCCCATCCCGGTGAAAATTCGCAGTCGTTCGGATCGCAATGCCTTGAATTCTATAAATGGAAGTATCGTATAAGAGCTTCCGATCTCCCTGTTATTTCCGAAGTTGGTATATCCTAAACTTATCCCTGTTTTGGGGCCATTTGTTCGTTGTGCCCATTCCTGTGGATTGCCCTTATGGTTCCAACCGAAATTAAGAAGTAACTGAGTTTGAGGGTTCCTGTCCGGGAACATTTCGTTCGCCTCGGCGGAAGTACCCACCATGAACTCAGGCGTCAGGATGAATTGAGAGGAATTGCCATCCCCATCCTGGGCGAGAATCATAAGTGGAAAAATCAAGAAAAGCCTGGTTAGTAGTTTCTTCATTTCAAATACAAATAAAAACATTCGTAGCGAATTTTAAAATTTAATTTACTTTAGATACTTCGAACTCGCATACTTGGAAACACTCGAAAATTTTATCGCACAGCTCTCCTCCCTGGCCTGGGGGCTCCCTTTGCTCATCATCCTCATTGGCGGCGGACTGTATCTGCTCGTTAGGATTCGCTTTCTTCCATTTCGATATTTGTTTCATGCCATCGCTGTACTTCGCGGAAAATATGACGATGAAAATGATGAGGGTGAGATCTCACATTTTCAGGCACTAACGACGGCTCTCAGTGCCACTGTAGGCATGGGAAACATTGCCGGTGTGGCAGTGGCGATCGTCCTTGGTGGACCTGGTGCGGTTTTTTGGATGTGGGTGAGTGCGGTCATTGGGATGTCTACCAAGTTTTTTACTGCTACGCTTGCAGTGTTATTTAGGGGAAAAGATTCAGAAGGAAAGACGCAGGGAGGACCCATGTATTTTATAGTGGAAGGACTAGGCAAACGCTGGAAACCTTTGGCTATTTTCTTTAGTATTTCGGGACTCATTGGAGCTTTACCCGTTTTTAATGCCAACCAGTTGACGCAGGCTATCAATGATATTCTATTGAAACCCGCTGGGTTGTATTCGGAATGGGTGAGTGATCTTACTATAGGAATCATCTTGGCAACCATGACAGCTATAGTGGTACTTGGCGGACTCTCAAGAATTAGTAAGACGGCAGAGAAAATGGTGCCTACCATGGTAGGTCTTTATTTTATAATGGTGGTCATTATTTTAGGAATTCATATTGATGTGGTTCCGAAATATTTAAAGCTAATTATTACCGACGCTTTCAGTGCTTCATTTTTTAACGGAGAAGCATTTCTTGGTGGGGTAGTGGGAGGCTTAATTTTACTGGGAATAAAGAGAGGAGCGTTTTCCAATGAAGCTGGGATAGGAACGGCACCAATGGCTCACGGTGCTGCAAAAACCAATGAACCTGTACGCGAAGGATTAGTGGCCATGTTGGGACCAGCGATCGATACTTTAATTGTGTGTACACTTACTGCGCTCGCAATCTTGGTCACGGGAATTTGGGAAACCAGTGGTTCAAACGGTGTTTCTCTCACGGCGGGTGCTTTTCAAGTAGCGTTGCCTAATGTGGGAAAATATGGTTTGTTGCTTTGCATTGCGGTATTCAGCATTTCATCGCTATTCTCGTATTCTTACTACGGCACAAAGTGCATGTCGTTCATCTTTGGTGCCAAATACAAAGGAATCTACAATTACTTCTATATCGTCAGTATCATACTGGGAGCCACTACTACCCTGGACATGATGTTGGGCCTTATAGACAGTTTCTTTGCGTTTATGGCTATTCCGACCATGACGGCCACTATTTTGTTGGCACCGAAAGTTGTGAAGGAGAGCAAGGCTTATTTCAAGAGATTAAAGGAGTCGAGGGCTAGCGCAGGGAATTAAGTAGCGCATCCAGCTGCCTTGTGAATTTTCGTGCACCATCAGGATTTAAATGGCTTTCATTCCAAAAGTCTTTTACCTTAAAACGCAGCGTATCGGTTTCCAGGTTCAGGAAAAGAACGTTTGCATAGCGATTGGAAACATCTACCAGTATACTATCCCTTCGGGACAGAATTTCCGGATTTTTGCGATTATGATACGTTTTGTACATGGGAGCTGTGCAAATAACAATTGTGAGATTGTTTTCTTCGCTGTAATCCAGCATTTCATAGAAGAGTGCTGTATTCTTCTGAAATATGAATTCGTTAGGAGTTTGATTGATCTTAAACCTCTCGGCCCGCGCGATTCTGTCCTCATTGTAGTCCCAGTTTTTAAATCGGCCATGATAACTCAAAGTGTCAAATCCGAAGGAATTGTATCCGATTTTGTTGTCTTTACGAATGAAATGATCGTAAATTTTATTAGAGAAAAATGGCGCCCTTGAAAGATAGATCAAGCGATCCTTAAAGTAAGTGGGGCGCTCGAAACAATTGATGTCGTAATATTTCAGAAATAAGGAATTCTTCCAAAAATCTTTACCATTGTGAGGCAATTCAAAGTGACTGTATGAAACTTCAAGGATTACTGTCTTCAAGTTGGGTAATCTGGATTTCAGAGCCTGGAGTATTTTAAAATCGGAATCGTGATGTTGATTCCCGGATGCAATGTTTATGGTTGAAGATTCCAGCCATTCTGGGTTGATGGCATATTTCAATTGAGATGATCCGAGAACTAAGGTTTCTATTTGTGAGGCATTTGAATTTAAATACTCCTTGTTTATTTCATAGGACGAAGGCAAGTCGAGGGTAAGTTTTTCCATCACCATGTAACCTAAAACCACAGGAATGAAAAACAGAAGGCTATATGTTAGAAATTTCTTTTGCTTCAAAACTGAAAATATATAAAGGCTTCTTTGGGTTCAGCATAACGAATTATGATGACGATCAATGCATAATACAATGCCCAGCGGACAGGCTTCGGAAGTTTGAGTTCTATTTTTTCAAGAGGAAATTCCCATCGTCTCGTAAAAATTTCAGCGGCAACCATGAAAACCAGGTAAAGCAATTTATAACCTATTAAGGTGGTTAGAGCGCCTTCAGAAGAAACCATGACTATCTTTTTCAACATGGAAATGGCCTGTGCTATGTCTGGAGAGCGGAATAGCAATCCAGAGAGGGCGAATATCACAAATACATAAGCTAAGGACAGAATTCTAGGTGTTTTTTGAAAGAACAAATGCAATGTGCCTCTTCTTTTAAAGAAAGGAATTCGTTCCAAAACCAGTACCATTCCGTTAAGTGCCCCAAAGGCAATAAACGTCCAGTTAGCGCCATGCCATAATCCTACCAGTGACATAGTAACGAAAAGACTGAATGCTCTTAGCGGATAGGTTATCCTATTCGTTGTTTTTACGATGGGGATATAAACATAATCCGTAAACCATTTGGTAAGGGTAATATGCCAGCGTTGCCAGAACTCCGTCAGACTTTTCGCCAAATAGGGCAATCTGAAGTTAATACTGAGTTTGAATCCGAACAGACGAGCCGTACCGATGGCTATATCGGTATATCCTGAGAAATCACAATACACCTGGAAGCAAAACAGGACCGATGCGAAAAGTATGGTCAATCCATGGTAACTTTCTGGCGATGAAAAAACCATAGTTACTGCTAAACCAAGCTTTTCTGCAACAATGATCTTTTTAAACAAGCCCCAGAGTATTTGACGAAGGCCAATTACGGATTCCTTGAAGTCGAAATACCGCCGATTTTCAAACTGAGGCAATAACTTTCTTGCTCGTTCGATAGGCCCAGCGACCAATTGAGGAAAGAAGGAAACGAAACAAAAGAACTCAAGTAAATTCTTTGTTGGGTTTATTTTTTTACGGTAAACATCAATGGTGTAACTCATCGTTTGGAACGTATAGAAACTGAGCCCAACGGGAATGATAACATTCCAAAAACGATATCCGCTGGTAGCTTCTAATTGAAACAGGTCCGTAAAACTATCCAGGAAAAAGTTGAAATATTTAAAGGTAAAAAGCACCCCAAGATTCCATGCGATACTCAGCCAGAGATACAACTTTTTTATTCCTTTGTTAGACGTACTGAAGATGAAACGGGAAGCCAAAAAGTCGACGAGTGTACTGGTGATCAATAGCCCCAGGAAACGCCAGTCCCATATGCCATAAAAAACGTAGCTCGCAACTAATAACAATACATTTTGTGAAGTCCTTCGCTGGCTGCCCAGTGCCCAATACAGCACATAGACAATTACCAAAAAGAATCCAAAGTCAAAAGAGTTAAAAAGCACAGAGTTGGCTGTTATTAGTGCTTAAAGATAAAAAAAGGCTACCATTTGGCAGCCTGTTTTTCGATGCAGAAGATCTTATATCCCTTCCACCACAATATTGTCAATCACAAATTCGTCACGCGATCCTGTACCCGATAGGTCATCTCCGGTGAAGCGCAAATATAAGAATGTTCCGGCCGGTACGGTAATATTGAGGATGGCATACTTATGTTCAAAAACGGGTAATTCAGGAGGGGGTGGAGGCGATCCACTAAACATGCTCATTTCGGCAGAAGCGAAATCAACATCGGAAACAGGAGTAAAGTTGGTTCCATCGGTGCTATAGGACAAATTCAGTTGATTGGAACGATTCTGATCATTCCACGCGAAAATGTCATAATTAACGCGGATTGTATTAACATTATTTGGCGAGCCGTTTGTGATTCTGAATTCAAAATATCCGGGAGTAAAATCAGAACCTGTGGGCTGCACTCCGAGTCCCGGTCCGCTGGCCAGATCGGTAAAGGTGAAAGCATAGATTCCTCCCTGGGATACGCCACCATTTGTGTCTGAACCTCTTGCGAAATCTCCTGTTGTGGCAGATCCACCATAAATTACGCTTCCATCGCTCCATCCACTCGTGATAATGATGTCAGAATCCAACTGACCCACCGCGGGATTAGGGTCAAAACCACTTCCGTCGAAATCCGTGAAATCTTCAGAATACAATTCTACGAAGCAGTTGTTGTCGGATTGAAACCTTCCCGTGAGCGTACCATAGGAATTGGATTCCCAGCTCCAGGTTCCATAAATACCGGAACAATCATTTCCGGCAGAACTGGGTTCATTATTAAAAACATGAAAGCCTGTCCAATACACCGGATTTCCGTTGCTGAGGAAACCCACAGTAGTACTACTTCCATCCCCACTGTTAATATCACAAGTACTAATTACTCCTGTTGCAGAACAATTATCCTGAAACCCGATACCCGGGGTTGTGGTGGATCCAAAAACTGATTGAGTCGTAATACTTCCAACACCGTCAGGAGTAGAAAACATCAAATTAAAGGATTGTTCAGCGCCCGCATCCAGATAAGGGCTTGATCCGCAATCGGTACAACTGTAAGTACCTGTTAAGGATGATACCGGAGCTTGTTGAGTATGCTTAGCTAGAATAATGTCTCCCTCCAACCCTTTGAAGAGTACAGATTCGGCTCTAGGATTCACTCCCCAAGCCTCTGCATTTAAAGTGAAACTCCAGTCATTGGAGGAGAATACTATGTCCTCCATCACAATTGACGGATCTACAGTTATCTCAGAAATAGCCTTAAATGTTTCACCAGTATGTAAAGAGAGAGTGGCCTGAAGTTTTCTTTCCTGAAATTCAGCCGTAGCCAATTCATCTGATCCAAACTCAATCTGTACGGTCGCTCTGTACTTAGAATTTAGCGTCGTAAAAACCCCTCTAAGTTCCACACTCGGCGCATCGCTGGCCGGAGCAGTAGTTTTTAAATTGACAGTTTCCTCGGTAATTATGTTCTCTTCGCTGCATCCTAATAGTATCAGAGCAGCTCCCCAAATGAAGATGATTTTTTTCATAGACTAAAAATTTTATACAAAAATAGAGGTGACGTATTTCAGAAACGATACTTCAATATCATTAAAAGATTATCAAAAAAGAAGGGCCTTTTCAATAATTCGATTAACTATTGAAAAGGCCCGACCAATGACAGGGATATTGATTATTCGAAGTAACTAAATGTTTCTCCGTCTTCTATTTTTAGTAAAGTTTCATAGATCAATTTGATCACATTTTCCACGTCTTCTCTGTGAACCATTTCTACGGTGGTGTGCATATATCTTAGTGGAAGTGAAATAAGTGCGCTCGCAACTCCGCTTCCGCTGTAGGCGAAGGCATCGGTATCGGTTCCGGTAGCTCTTGAAAGGGCAGCTCGTTGAAATGGAATGTCTTTCTCTTCGGCAGTATCTGTAATCAGATCCCTTAGTTTTTGCTGAACGGCGGGCGCGTAAGCCACCACCGGTCCATCCCCAATTTTTGCCAGACCTTGTTTCTTTTTATCAATCATAGGAGTAGTCGTGTCGTGAGTAACATCGGTCACTATGGCTACATTGGGTTGCAATCTCTCGGCAATCATTTGAGCGCCACGCAAACCGATTTCCTCTTGCACCGAATTGGTAATATAGAGTCCGAAAGGTAATTTTTGCTCATTTTCATGAAGCATCCGGGCAACTTCAGCAACCATAAAGCCTCCCATACGATTGTCCAGGGCTCTGCAAACAAACTTGTCTTTATTAAGAATATGGAATTCGTCAGGGTAGGTGATTACGCAACCCACATGCACTCCCAGTTTTTCAACTTCCTTTTTGTTCTTAGCACCGATATCGATAAAGATATTTTCAGGTTTTGGTGGTTCTTCTTTGGCGCGGCTTCGGGTATGTATGGCTGGCCACCCGAAGACTCCTTTCACAATACCTCCTTTGGTATGTATATTCACCACTTTACTTGGCGCGATCTGATGGTCACTTCCCCCGTTACGTATTACGTATATAAGTCCGTTATCACTGATGTAATTTACATACCATGAGATTTCATCGGCGTGACCTTCAATCACTACTTTATATTCTGCTTCAGGATTGATTACTGCTACCGCAGTTCCGTAGGTGTCTGTAATGAATTCATCCACATACGGTTCCAGGTATTCCATCCATAATTTTTGACCGTCCCATTCGTAGCCCGTGGGAGCAGCGTTGTTTAGGTATTTTTCAAGGAAATTAAGTGATTTTCTTGTCAGTATCGATTTCGCCATAATAGGTTCTTTATTTACGTAAAAGACCAAAATTAGTAATTTATTAATAACAACAGCTTGCCAATTTGTGTATTTTTGGAACGGTTTTAGGTACGTAAATTTTAAAACCTCAAATGAACATTTTTAGGCCCTATACATGGATATTGTTTTTGGTATTTTTAATTTCTGATACTGGAGTTTCCCAGGACAAGTATCAGGAAATAAAAAATGACAGTACCCAGACATTCTACTATATAATTGAAGGTGATACCATTCCCCGGGAGTTTATTGATCTGGAAGAGGTGGTATTGCTGAACAAGCTGGAGTTTAATTCAAAGCTGGATCGACGCAGGTATCTTATATTAAGGAGAAAGACCCGGAAGGTGTATCCATATGCGAAGTTGGCTGCCGAACGATTGTTGGTGATGAGTGAGCGTTTAAAGACCATCGAAAAAAAACGCGCTAGAAAAAAATATACCAAGCGCGTTCAAAAATATATTGAAGAAGAGTTTTCAGAAAAACTAAAAAAGCTCACTCGAACGGAAGGGCAAATTTTGATCAAGCTTATTCATCGGCAAACGGGGAGAACGGCCTTTGCGCTCGTAAAGGAGTTGAGAACCGGTTGGAGGGCGTTCTGGTATAATACTACGGCGAATATGTTCGACATTTCGATTAAGGAAGAATATCAGCCCTATGATATCAAGGAAGATTATCTGATCGAGGATATCCTGGAAAGATCCTTTCAGTCCAATATTTTAGAACGTCAGGAACCGGCGTTTGATATCGATTATCTGGACCTCACTACACACTGGAATAACAAAACTAAGAGCAACTAATTTTTAATTTGCGCAGCTCTGTGAAAAGTTTTATATTGGGGGTTCGCTCTTTTTTAAAAGCATTTTATTTTCGAGACTAAATAGGTTGCTTTCAATTGTTTATAAACGGTTAATAAAAAACATCCAAAAAAGTTTTATTTCTATTTGGTAGAATAGAAAAAGGGATTGTATATTTGCAGCCGCAAAAACAATGAGTGACTACTAATAACACGAGTTGTGAGTAGCAAAGATTTGATTAAAAGTTCATTGATATATTGAAATTGACAGCGCGTAGATTTGCTACTATTCATATGGTAGTGGATCATACGAGAATAAAACTAAACTAAGTTAAGACCTGAGATTTTTTTGAGGACTTTTTATTGTTGTAAC
>WUAI01000040.1 GCA_009827225.1 Flavobacteriaceae bacterium
GGGCCTTGTCCTAATAAGCAGTGATTTGCTTGGTCAAACCAACTCACAAGGACCCGCTGCTATTATGGCGGAGGTGATTAGCCGTGCCAAGCAAAGTTCATTGTATACGAAATCCGTGGATTGGCATGAATTGGAAGGTTCTTTATTGCCTGCTGCCCAAAGTGCCAAGACCACCAAGGATCTAAAACCTCAATTTGAGTCGCTTATCAACAGTTTAAGAGATCATCATGGGACGGTTATAAATTTAGAAGACTATTCCAGGATCGCCAATTTCACCGATTATGAAAACACCCGAAAGACAGACCAACGTGAGAGAGATCCTGAAATTTGGAAAGTGGTTAACGATGTGGATTCCCGATTTGAATATGCGTTGTTAGACAATAACATTGGGTATTTGAAAATTGTAGGCGTAGGACCCAATCTGGATGGCCAGGCCGAAGCTATCCGAATTAGAAATGCCGTGCTGGAACTGCATCAAAAAGGCGTCACGCAATGGATTATCGATCTGCGTTATAATGGCGGTGGAAATGTGAATGTAATGTTATCAGGGATTGCTCCCCTATTGGACACGAATGAGGTAGCAAGTGTAATTGATAAAGACGGATTGGTTCAAGCCAGGGCAATTATTGAAAATGGAAACTTTACTTACCATGGAGCCCAGGCCTTTCAAATGGAAAATACCGAATCCTTCAATAACCCTAGGATCACCATTTTAATGAGTCGGTGGACCGTAAGCTCTGGAGAAATGGTAGCTATCGCATTCAAAGGACAACAGTATACCCGATTTTTTGGAGAGGCAACCGGGGGTTACACTACTAATAACGGTTGGGATATAATTAATGATGAAATCGCTTTGGTCATTTCAACAGGTATTTTCACCGACAGAAATGGTACTGTGTACACTGAAAATGTGAAACCGGACCAGGAGGTGGAATTCCAGGTAACCAAAAATCAAAAAGAAGATACGGGCATCTTGGAAGCCATAGAATGGTTGCGGCAAAAAGAATGACAATCCTGATAGACCCGAATGGGAACAGGCTTTAAATAAATAACTTAATATAAAACAACATAACCATGAAAAATTACAGCATCATACTCATAGCATTTTTACTTTCCTGGCAAGGTTTTATGGCACAGGAATCGGATTACGCTATGGTAGAAAAAACAGTCAATTATTATTTGGAGGGCGGTACCAACAACGACTTTGCCACATTGAAAAAAGCCTTTCACGAGAATGCTACCATGAAGTATATTACCAAGGATGGGTACAAAGAGGTGAATGCTTTGGAGTTCTTTGGTAAGATGAAACCCGGCGATCCTCAGAATCGCAAAACCAGTGTGGAATATATCAATATTACCGGTCATGCGGCTAATGCCAAGTTATTGATTGAATATCCTACCTTCTCCTTTATCGATTATATGAATTTGCTGAAAATTGACGGTGAATGGAAAGTAGTCAATAAAATATTCTACAGAAAGCAAAAAGAAAATTAACCCAAATGAAAACCACAGAACCCCCTGTTAGAGTTGAACAGCAATTTTCTTGTTCTGCTGAAACTCTCTGGAATGCCATTACCCTTCCGGGAGAAATGACGAAGTGGTTCTTTGAAAACATACCGGATTTTAAAGCTGAAATAGGATTTCATGTGGAATTCCCCGTGCATGTTGAGGACCGGACTTTTACCCATCAATGGACCGTTTCGGAAGTATCCCCAAAACATAAAATTGTTTATCGCTGGAAGTATGCTGAATATCCTGGGGATTCCTATGTGACTTTCGAAATCAATTCAATCAATGGAGTGTTGCTACTCACTGTTACGGCAACAGTCACAGAAGATTTCCCGGATGAAGTTCCCGAATTCCGGAGAGAAAGCTGCCTTCAGGGATGGGAATACTTTATAAATTTACGGTTAAAAGAATACTTACAATCATGACAGAGATATCAAGAACAGATTCCACAAATCCGGATTTCGTGGCCCTTGTAGTTGCGCTGGACGCAGATCTGGCCGTACGGGACGGTGATGATCATGACTTCTATCACCAGTTTAATGGGATAGACGATATTAAATATGCTTTGGTGGCTTATGTCGATGATATTCCTATTGGATGCGGGGCTATCAAGGAATTCGATCCATCAACTATGGAGGTGAAACGAATGTATACTCCTCCTGAATTCAGAGGTCGCGGCATCGCCTCGTTGATCCTTAAAGAATTGGAGTCCTGGACGACGGAGTTAGGATACAAGCGTTGCGTTTTGGAAACTGGTAAAGCCCAACCGGAAGCGTTATCATTGTATACAAAATCGGGTTATGAAGTGATTCCTAATTACGGTCAGTACCAGGGAGTCGAGAATAGTGTTTGCTTTCAGAAAACCCTATAAAAAAAGGGACAGCAATGCTGTCCCCTTTCAATTAACGACCAAAAACTATCAAGGCTTATCTTCTAGAACCGGCCTTAACAGAATAAGATAACTCTTCACCATTGTTGGTAGTGAAGACAAAAGTATACTCTCCTTTAGGGGCTTTGTTAAAATCGAATTGCTTCCCTAAACTCAAATCACTTCCTAATTTATCTTCGAAGACCATATCTCCTGCATTATTGTAAATCGCAAGATTATAAGTCTCTTCTTCCATGTTTAGTACAGATACTTGTACCAATTGGTTTACTTTCGTAATGGTCACGTTATCATCCTTTTCAGTGATAACTTTTACACTGTTAGCCATCGCAGTTAATCCTAACATTAAAATGGCAAATGCTAAAACTTTTTTCATTGTTTTCATAACGTAATTCTTTAAATGATTTTACTGGTACAAAGATGCGACAGCCATCTCTTCTGTGCATCTACCGTATTGGCCAATATATGTGCTATTTTAACACTCAAATACGTTAAGAAATTGTTAAGCGTTAATATTGTATATAATTTGGTTAAATTTGCATCGGAAACAGAACCATTTATATGGTATTTTCATCCTATGAAAATGACGAAACAACCCATATTAGAAAATATAGTACCGGAGTTTGGTAGCTCTTTAAAAGTTCATAACTATAAAGAACCCAATAATGATCATGCCCCGAAGTGGCATTTCCATCCTGAAATGGAAATAGTCTTTGTAAACGGAGGAGCCGGGAAAAGGCATATAGGCGACCATATCTCCTATTACTCGGATGGAGATCTGATTTTTATCGGGTCGAATGTACCTCATTTCGGATTCACCGATCGCCTTACCAATAATAAGAGTGAGGTAGTTATTCATATTAAGGAAGATTTCCTGGGTCCCGGATTTTTTGATACTCCTGAAATGGCACCCATCAAACAATTATTCGAAAGAAGCAAACAAGGAATTATATTTCATTCAAGGGCGAAATGGGACATCGGTATCAGAATTGAAAGCTTATTGGACCTCGAGCCTTTTGAAAGGATCCTTGAATTTCTTAAGATATTGAAGGCATTGGCCGTTACCGATGAGTATAGTCTCCTCCACGTGGACGAGGTGATCATCGAATCCAAACCACAGGATACGCAGCGTCTAGATATCATTTATAACCTGGTGCGGAAAGAATTCACGCGTTCCATTCCCCTGTCTGAGGTCGCCGACCTGGTAAGTATGAGCGAACAGGCATTCAGCCGTTATTTTAAGAATAAGACCGGGAAGACCTTCACACAGTTTGTCAATGAATACCGACTAGTGCATGCCTCGAAGCTTCTTTCCGAAGAACACCTGAGCATTACCAATATTGCCTATGAAAGTGGCTTCAACAACTTCTCGCATTTCAATAAGCAATTTAAAGCCTATACAGGTAAGAGTCCGTCTCAATATCGAAACGAGCTGAAGAAAGTATTGAAATAAAAAACGCCTCCGATGGGAGGCGTTTCTATTTGGTTATTGAATATTTTATTTATCTGCGCTTGGTTTTCCTTCCCACAACGCAAGAGATTTGGTGTTCAACGCTACGTAATCATCATTCCCGGCTTCTTTGGCCAAGCTCAATGATTTTTTTGCAGCAGCAATCGCACCATCTTTATCACCGGCTTTCGCATAGATCAAAGATTGTTGTCTGTGGTACCAAAAAGCTGGCTTTTCACGCATTTCAATGGCTTTGTCGATCCAGTTTTTAGCCTTGTTGATGTCTTTATCGGCTTCCAGGTAATAAACTGCAGCCTGGTAGTACTCACGATCACTTGGACCATTCATTGCGTCCTCAATGCTTGCAGTCACCATTTTGTCTGTGTGGAATTTAATTGGAACGGCAACGTATGTATTCTCCCATATCATTCCAAGGAAAGCTGAATCGTTTGTCAATGCATCGAAAGTCATGGTAAAGGTTTCAACATTCATTGGCATCTGGTATACTGTAGTCTTAACCTTGGCAGCCACCTTGGTCTCATCCCATTTTGGCGGTACTCCCCAATTGGAGGCATCGCTATAGAACATAACATACCAAGACTCTGGTCCTGGTTTCGTATAGACAGCATAAGTTCCGGCTTTGAGTTCGCCATCACCAATCATTACATCATCACTAAAGGTAATTTTTGTACAATTGTTGGCACCGGTTCTCCAGATCTTATCGAAAGGAACCAATCCTCCAAAGATCTTTCTCCCTTTCACTCCTGGACGTGAATATTCCAAGGTTACATCGGTCAATCCCACTTTTTGTTCAACTTTTTGAAACGGACTGGGAGCGGGAGTTTGCATCTGTGCCTGTACTCCATAAGAAAACAATCCAAGACAGGCCAGTAATAATAGTTTTTTCATTGTTGTAGTTATTAGAAGTGTTACGTTGTAACGAAGGTACAATTTGACTGGGGGTTTAGCGTTAACAAAAACATAAAAATCGGCACGGAATTTGAATATAATTTCTCAATTATTGCGTTAAGAAGAAATTACTGTTAATAAATAATCATTTGTTTGCAAGAATCCCCCTACTTTTCGTAACTTTAAACAAAAAAGAAATGCTAGCACCACTCCACAAAATAATGAGTCGGAAAAAACGACGCAAAAGGGTTATGGCGAATGAACTCAACCGCTTGTTGAAGATGAACAAGAGAGTTGTGATCGCTCGAAAGTAATTGTTAATTATTGTTTAATCTTTCAGTAAAATAGTTAAACAAATATTATTTTTGTTGAAACTAGAACTGAAATGATATACACCCTTCATGCGAAACAAAACATTCCCATCAGCAAAGAAAAAGCATGGGAATTTCTTTCGGACCCTAAGAATTTAAAGGTTATCACGCCAGACTATATGGGCTTTCATATCCTGTCTGGTGCAGACCGGCCTATGTTCGCTGGTCAGATTATTCAGTACATAGTAACCCCTATCGCAAAGCTTAAAACTAAATGGGTCACGGAAATAACGCACGTTAAAGAAGGTAGTTATTTTGTGGACGAACAACGCTTTGGTCCTTATTCACTATGGCACCATAAACACTTCATCCGTGAAATTGACGGCGGTGTTGAAATGGAGGACATCATCGATTATAAAGTTCCTTTTGGATTCATCGGCAGACTGTTCCACCCACTATTGGTAAAACCCAAACTCAAAGAAATATTCGAATACCGAAGAAAAAAGTTAATTGAACTCTTCGGAGAAATACATTGATATGAAAAATATTTTGCTCATAGGAGGTAGCTACGGTATCGGACATGAGATTGCCTCCATGTTATCCAGCGAGCACAACATTCACATTGCCTCCCGAACTTCAAATAACATTCCTTCCAATTGCACGCATCATGTGTTCAATGCTGAAACCGACGACATCAGGGATTTGGATCTTCCTGAAACCCTGGATGGCTTTGTTTACTGTCCCGGCAGCATTAATTTGCGACCTTTCAAAATGTTGAAGCCGGAAGCCTTTGAAGATGATATGCGCATAAACTTTCATGCCATGGTGAGATCTGTTCATGGCATCCTGCCACGCCTCAAAAACTCCAACCAAGCCAGTTTGGTGCTGTTCAGCACTGTAGCTGTGAAAGTAGGAATGCCTTTCCACACCAGTGTGGCAGCAGCCAAAGGAGCCATCGAAGGATTTGCCAAAGCATTGGCTGCCGAATATGCCCCGGCATTTCGAGTAAATGTGATCGCACCCTCGCTAACCGACACTCCCCTGGCAGGCAAGTTGTTGGCAAGCGAGGAGAAAAAACAGAAAATGGGAGAACGACATCCCCTCAAGCGTGTAGGTACTGCTAAAGATATCGCGTCCACGGCAGCCTTTCTGCTATCGGATAATTCTTCATGGATGTCCGGACAAGTCCTGGGAGTAGATGGAGGGATGTCAACCTTAAACATCAACTAAGTACAATGCAATGAAGACGGTAAATATCTTCTGGTTTCGTCGAGATCTCCGCCTGGATGACAATGTGGGGCTCTATAAGGCGCTTCATGGCCGGCATGCTGTTTTACCTATCTTCATCTTCGATACTGAAATATTAGAATCCCTGCCTAAAGACGATGCCCGCGTGACCTTCATTTTTGATCAGTTGCAAGAGTTAAGGAAGCAATTGCAAAAGAAAGGAAGCAGTTTGGCCATTTATTACGGCAAGCCAAAACATATTTTTGAAGAATTGCTCAGTAAATATACCATTGGTAATGTAGTTACCAATCGTGATTATGAACCTTATGCAACGGAAAGAGATACCGAGGTAGCCGAATTTTTAAAGGGGCATGGCGTCGGATTCTTCACCTTTAAAGACCAGGTGATTTTTGAAAAGAATGAAATCACAAAGGCGGATGGAACCCCCTATGTAGTGTACACTCCCTACATGAAAAAATGGAAAGAGAAATTCCGCACCAACTATAACCTCAAGCATTATAGAATAGATGACTGCTTTGGGCAATTCATACAACACACAAAGTTACCACAGTTGTGCTTAGCAGATATGGGCTTCACAAGATCAGGGATCCAGGTTCCTCCTTACCGGGTTACCTCGGAAATGGTAAACCAATATGAAAGAACTCGAAATTTCCCATCAAAAGATGGCACCTCACGATTGGGGCCCCATCTTCGTTTTGGTACAGTAAGTGTGCGAAAGACGATAAAACAGGCCACCCAATCCGGTAATGAGATTTTTTGGCAGGAACTCATCTGGAGAGAGTTTTTCATGCAGGTACTTTGGCATTTTCCCAAAACGCACAAGCAAGCGTTCAAAAGCAAATACGATCGCATCGAGTGGAGAAATAATGAAGATGAATTCGAAAAGTGGAAAACAGGGCAAACAGGTTATCCAATGGTGGATGCTGGTATGAGAGAACTTAACACTACCGGATATATGCACAATCGGGTACGAATGGTGGTGGCGAGTTTTTTAAGCAAACATTTATTGATCGACTGGCGGTGGGGAGAAGCCTACTTTGCGGAAAAGCTGCTGGACTATGATATGGCCAGCAATGTCGGAAACTGGCAATGGGCGGCAGGAAGCGGTGTGGATGCGGCGCCTTATTTTCGGGTTTTTAACCCGACCACACAAATGGAAAAATTTGATAAGAACCTAACCTATATTAAAAAGTGGATTCCGGAACATGGAACCAATTCCTATCCGGATCCGATTGTAAATCATAAACAAGCAAGGGAAAGATGTCTGGAAGTCTACCAACGTGCTGTGCGTTAGATTTTTGTAAGATTTTTCTTCATATATGTAATTTGTCGATTATTTATATATATTTATCGATGTTTTTACGTTATCAATAGACGCTGACCCCCAAATTTTACGACTATGGAAACCGATAAAAATACTTTTAGCAACGGCGACTTAGAAGTTACTTATGAACCTAAAAAATGTATCCATTCCGAAAAGTGCTGTATGGGCCTTTCTGAAGTTTTTCGGCACTCGGTAATACCCTGGATAGACTTGGACGCGGCGGAAACAGAATCCATCGTACACCAGATCAAAAAGTGTCCATCCGGAGCATTATCTTTCAAATGGAAAGCACAATTGGCAGAGGTAAAGTAATTTTAACAAACTAAAAGGCTTTAAAGAACAATTTTTCCATTGATTAGGAGTTAAGAAAAGCTAAACAAACCTACCTAGAATGAAATTAAAAACTACCCTCCTATTATCCCTGTTGTTCTTTATAGGCATTTGTTCCTATGGGCAGAACACTGCCACCCTCGATGAACAATTCACCGATGTGATCGATAAGTCCAATCGCTACGAAGATTATAAAGTTGTAAAGATTTACAAGTTGAATAATCTTCGGAAGAGCGTCATGGACAGTCTGCAAGCAGTGGAACTGGACCTGAGTAATGCTCAAAATGAAATTGGAACTCAAGGAACCGAAATTAATGATCTTAAGCAAGAAGTCGCCAACCTTCAAACAGCATTAAATACCTCTAAAAGCAAAGAAGATGGAATCGAATTATTCGGTTCTCTTATCAAGAAATCTACTTATAAGACCACAATGTGGGGCATTATCGGTGCTTTGATCCTATTATCATTATTCTTGTTCTTCAGGTTCAGGAACAGTAATTCCATTACTAAGACGGCCAACCAGAAACTGGCAGAGACCGAAGAAGAGTTCGAATCGCATCGCCAACGCACATTGGAAAGAGAACAACAATTACGAAGAAAACTACAGGACGAGATCAATAAGCAAAAAAAGACCACCTAGCGGTGGTTTTTTTTATGAGTCGATTCGGGTGATACGTGCCCCGATAGCCCTTAAGCGTGTATCGATATCTTCATACCCACGGTCGATTTGTTCGATATTATGAATGGTACTGGTTCCTTTGGCACTCAGTGCCGCAATAAGCAAAGAGATCCCTGCACGAATATCTGGCGACACCATGGTAGTAGCCTTAAGATCAGATTCAAAATTATGTCCAATCACCGTGGCTCTGTGTGGGTCACACAAAATAATTCGGGCGCCCATATCGATCAGTTTATCCACGAAGAACAAACGGCTTTCGAACATCTTCTGATGAATCAAAACACTACCCTTCGCCTGGGTACATACAACAAGTACGATACTCAATAGATCTGGTGTGAATCCGGGCCAGGGGGCGTCGGCCACCGTAAGGGTAGAACCGTCTATATATCCTTGGATCTCATAAGAGTCCTGTGCCGGAATATGAATGTCGTCCCCTACTCTCTCCAACTGGATTCCCAGCTTTCGAAAAGTATCAGGAATAAGCCCGAGGTTCTCCCAACTTACATCTTTAATAGTGATTTCACTTTTGGTCATGGCTGCCAAACCGATCCAACTACCGATTTCAATCATATCAGGTAAAACGCGATGCGTACAGCCGCCTAGACTTTCCACTCCTTCGATCGTTAACAGGTTAGATCCCACTCCGGAGATCTTTGCACCCATGGAGTTCAGCATATTACATAGTTGCTGAAGATAGGGTTCACAGGCCGCGTTATAGATAGTCGTAGTGCCTTTGGCAAGAACGGCTGCCATTACAATATTTGCGGTCCCCGTTACCGAAGCCTGATCGAGCAACATATACGTTCCCTGAAGGCCGTCAGGAGCCTCTACTCCGTAAAATCGTTCTTCCTTGTTATATCTGAAATTGGCTCCTAGTTTGATAAATCCTTCAAAATGGGTGTCCAAACGACGTCTTCCTATTTTATCTCCTCCCGGTCTGGGGATGTATCCTTTTCCGAAGCGACCCAGCAAGGGGCCCACAATCATGATAGAACCTCGTAGCGAGCTACCCTCCTGTTTGAAGAGTTCCGATTCGAGATACTTCAAATTAATATCATCTGCCTTAAACGCATATTTCCCTTTCCCAAGCTTTTGGATCTTCACTCCGAGGTTACCCAAAATGGTGATCAGCTTATTAACATCCCGGATATCCGGAATGTTTTCGATTACTACCTGTTCAGGTGTCAATAAAACGGCACAAAGTATCTGGAGCGCTTCATTCTTGGCTCCCTGCGGACGTATTTCTCCTTTTAAAGAATGACCGCCTTCAATTTGAAATGTTCCCATAAAATTGTAAGACTTGTTACGTTAGTGGCGCTTGCGGCCTCGACCGGATCCTTTACCTTTCCCTTTGCCTCCCTTGCTGAAGCGTTTTTTGTTTTTAAGCAGTTGCTGAGAGTCTGAAAGGTCTTCATCGCTACCCCTCAGATTGATCTTCCCATCGGATAGTTCAAACAAATGCTCGAAGATCACTGAATCTTCCACTGTATCCTTATTCCAGTTTAGGAAGCATTTTTTCATGTGATTTGCAATGGTCATCACGAGACCATCTTTCATGTCGCCATCTTCCCAACTATTAGCCACATCAATCATTCTCTTGATATTGTTTCCATAAAAACGATACTTTGGATGATTCTGGGGATAGTTCAGAGGCTCGGGCCTTTCGGCAAGCTCCTCACGGGATGGCCTGGGATACGGTGAATCTACATCCAGCTTAAAATCTGAGATAATAAATAATTGATCCCACAGCTTATGCTGAAAATCCGGTACGTCACGAAGATGGGGGTTGAGATTACCCATAACGGCAATGATACTCTTGGCACAGTTGTTACGTGCCTCTTTATCCTCGAGGGATACGGCATGGTTCACCATTTTCTGTATGTGACGTCCATATTCGGGAATAATTAAATGATCCCGTTCTGTATTGTATTCAATATGTTCTATCAATGTAATGCTTTTTGGAAAAGTCTATTCTAGAAGTAATAACGACTGCAAAGTACTAAAATTATAGGGAAATCACTCCTTCCACTTCTGAAACTTCCAAATATTTTTCTATCACGGCATCCGGTGATTCCATGGTGACACGAATCGAAACACTGGTATAATTTCCCTTCGAAGAATCCCGAGTTTGTATCTGGGCATTGGTATCGTTAAAAATAGCCTCAATCTCTGCTATTTTTTCCAACTTCGCGGGGACGATAAACTTATACATATATGGAGATGGCCAATCGGTATCCTCGGTTAATTGCACTCTAAGGCGATCGTAAAATTCCTGGGTTTTTTGATCCTGATTCATAGTAGGTTTTTTATCTGAAATAGATGCACAAAGATACACTTTTCAGTAGCATAAAAATATTTACGAACTTTGCAAAAACCGTTCCATTTGAAAAGCAGAAAAATTGTCATAACCGGAGGGCCTGCGGTCGGTAAAACCGCACTCATAGATCAATTATCTTCACTAGATTATCGTTGCTACCCCGAAATTATCAGGGAATTCACCCAATTGGAAGCCGAAAACAAAAGCCGAGATTCCCTGTTGTCTAACCCCATAGTATTTGCAGACGATTCCGAAGATTTTAACCGGAGATTACTGCAAGGCAGGGCTCAACAATATTATGATTCAAAAGAACATGAAACCGGACCTGTTTTCTTCGATCGGGGTCTGCCGGACGTATTGGCTTATATGGATTTCTTCGATCAGACGTATCCGCAGGAATTCATAGACACTTGCCGTATATTAAAGTATGACCAGGTATTTATCCTACCGCCTTGGAAAGAGATTTTCAAAGAAGATGAAGGTCGGTTTGAAACTTTTGAAGAAGGAAAACGATTATATCATCAATTGATCCATCGTTATGCAGCCTTAGGGTATGAGCCCATTGTTGTTCCGAAGGATTCGGTCGCGAACCGTATCGATTTCATACTTTCTACTATTACCAACTGATTTGAATGATCCTCATTCCATATTGCTAAAATATTGGGGTTATGAGCATTTCAGACCTCAACAGGAAGAGATCATTAACTGCATCTTAAATGGAATGCACACCTTTGCCCTCCTTCCAACCGGCGGAGGTAAATCTATTTGCTTCCAGGTCCCCGGAATGATCATGGACGGAATTTGCATAGTAGTCTCTCCTCTTGTGGCTTTAATGAACGACCAGGTTCGGGCATTGAAATCGAAAGGGATCAAAGCGATGGCGTTGACCGGAGGTATCGGTCAGGATGAACTGGTGTCTCAACTGGACAATGCGCGCTATGGCGATTACAAATTCCTTTACCTTTCGCCTGAACGACTTCAGCAGGAACTGGTTCAGAATGCCATCCGGAAAATGAACGTGAACCTGATCGCAGTGGACGAAGCGCATTGTATCTCTCAATGGGGTTCCGATTTCAGACCTGCATATCAAAATATTCATGTTCTGAGGGAATTGCATCCCTATGTACCACTCATCGCCTTAACAGCTACCGCCACTCCTAAAGTGGTGGAAGACACTATTGATCAATTGAACGTGAAGGATATTCAAATCTTCAAAAGTTCCTTCAAACGTGAGAACCTGGTGATACGAATAATTCGTGAAAATGATAAGTTAAACAGGATTTGTGAAATACTCGAATCGCAGCCCGGAACTTCTATAGTCTACGTTCGAAGCAGAAATCAGGCAGAATCCATATCCT
Organism: Flavobacteriaceae bacterium; assembly: GCA_009827225.1. Lineage (GTDB taxonomy): Bacteria > Bacteroidota > Bacteroidia > Flavobacteriales > Flavobacteriaceae > Aureisphaera. The sequence goes on from WUAI01000040.1 coordinate 12,322, forward strand.
CCAATTTAGAGGCGCGAGGGATCTCAAGCACATTTTACCATGGCGGACTCGAAACCAGAATAAAAAACGATCGCCTGGACGCTTGGAAAGAAAAACAGGTGATGGTGATGGTAGCCACCAATGCATTTGGAATGGGAATAGATCACCCCGAAGTTAGAAACGTGATACATATCCAGCTCCCTGAAAGCCTGGAAAGTTATTACCAGGAAGCAGGTCGTGCGGGAAGAGATAGTAAAATTGCCTTTGCCACCTTAGCATTCAACGAGGAGGACATTCAGATAGCAAAAAAGCAATTCGTGGATGCTGCGCCCGGGTTTGATGATATTAAAGGGTTATATCGAAACCTGAATAACTATTTTCAAATATCATACGGCGAAGGGGTGTATACAACCTACAGCTTTAATTTCAACGATTTCTGCACTACTTATGGTTTAAATGGAATAAAAACCTATAACGGCCTCAATACTTTGGACAGACTGGGCGTGATCCAGTTATCTAAAGAATTCGGAAGGAAATCCAGCCTGCAGTTTTTGGTGTCTTCGGAAGCATTGCTGCGCCATTTCGATGAAAATCCTAAGCTTTCAATTGTGGGTAAGACAATATTAAGAATGTATGGAGGAATCTTTGAAACAAAGAACCGCATTGACCTGGAACAGGTGGCGAGAAAAATTGGCATTGATATTGACAGGGTAATTGTGGCGATGAAAGAAATGGCTCATCTGGACCTTGCTGAAATAGAATTGCACGAGACCGATGCTTCGATCACTTTCCTGGTACCAAGGGAAGACGAAAGAACATTAAACCCTTTGAAGAAAGAAATCGAAGGCGTAAAAAAGAAAAAGGAGGCGTCTTTAGCTGCTGTTTTAGATTTTATCCAACAGGATGATCGTTGCAGGGTAAATGACCTGGTGGCTTATTTCGGTGAGAAATCGGAAGTGGAATGCGGTCTATGCGATGTATGCACATCAAAAACAAAGACAGTTGTTTCGGTAGCGCAACTTTCAGAAGAAATACTGAAACTGCTTCAGGAAACCTCTCTGAGTTCCAGGGATATTGCCAGGCACATCAATGAAACAGAACAAAGCGTAATTCATACATTGCGACTATTATTGGATGCGGGGAAAATAACGTTAACCGCAACCAATACTTACGCCATTAAATAATATGACAGAAGTAAAGAAAGATTTAAGAATAGTATTTATGGGCACCCCCGATTTCGCCGTTGGTGTCTTAAAAGGACTTGTGGAGGACTCACGTAATGTCGTTGGGGTGATCACTTCCGTGGACAAGCCTGCAGGACGTGGGCGTTCTTTGCGGGAATCCGCGGTAAAGAAGTATGCCGTGGAACAAGGGATCCCCATCTTGCAACCCAAAAACCTGAAAGACGAGAACTTTCTAAAAGACTTGGCTGGCTGGGAGGCAGATTTGCAAGTGATCGTGGCATTTAGAATGCTTCCCAAAGTAGTTTGGGACATGCCTCCAAAGGGTACATTCAATCTCCATGCTTCCCTGCTACCCCAATACCGTGGTGCTGCCCCAATCAATTGGGCCATTATTAATGGAGAGAAAAAATCCGGTGTTACTACTTTCTTTATCGACGAAAAAATCGACACCGGAGCGATCATCGCAAGCCGAGAGGTCAATATTTCCGAAGAAGACACAGCGGGAACCTTGCATGATTCACTTATGGAGGTTGGAAAGGACTTGGTGCTTGAAACGTTGGACCTTATAGAAGGAGATGCCGCAAACCCGAAAGTACAACCCAAAGACGTTGAATTGAAAGAAGCGCCTAAGCTAAATCCTGATAACACTCGGATAGAATGGACCAAAGATCCGGCCGATTTAGTGAATTTCGTTCGCGGGCTTTGTCCGTATCCTGTTGCGTGGACTCTTTTGTCACAGGAATCCGCCGAACGGAAGGTAAAAGTATACAAGGTACATTTCGATGAGGACGAACATAATTTGCAAACGGGACGGATCGAGGCAGATAAAAATCATATCAAGGTGGCCGTTAAAACGGGATGGATTTATATTGACGAATTACAACTTCCGGGAAAACGAAAAATGGTTGCTAAAGACCTTTTGAACGGATTTCAATTCGAAAAAGAGGCCAGATTCTTGTAAACCCTCGTCATTACTGATTTTATCAAATTTTGTTGAAAAGGGCTCATCTTTATTAACAAAGCCCCCGAGTTATCAACAAAAACGTGGATTTAGCCCGTCATTACTTGCGTGAACCGATAATCCGATTAAATTTGTAGAGCAAATTATAGAAGTTTAACCAACATTTAATTTTTAAAAAGTAAACTATGAACAAATCAGATTTAATCGACGGAATGGCAGAGGATGCCGGAATCACTAAAGCTGCTGCAAAAAAAGCATTAGAATCTTTCTTAGGAAATGTAGAAGGATCACTTAAAAAAGGGAACAGAGTGTCTTTAGTAGGTTTTGGATCTTGGTCAGTTTCTAGAAGAGCTGCTAGAGAAGGAAGAAACCCACAGACTGGTAAGACTATTAAAATTGCTGCTAAAAACGTTGTAAAATTCAAAGCAGGTTCAGATTTATCAAGTAGTGTAAACTAATTACCATCAAATACTCATAAGAGTTAAACCTCGCCTAATCAGGCGGGGTTTTTTTGTAGGAATATTGTAGGAAAAGTTAATGTTGGATTTTAACAAATTAATACTTAGCTTTAATTGGTAAACCAAATGGTATGATTAGTCTAAAGCCAACCAAGGGAGTTTTGCTAGTCGCAGAGCCATCTATCATAGGAGATGTTTCCTTTAATAGGTCGGTGGTTTTATTGGCCGAACATAACGAAAATGGATCGGTAGGGTTTATACTGAACAAACCTTTGGAATATTGTTTACGCGATTTCTTACCTGAAGTTAATTCTGATTTAAAAGTATACAACGGAGGTCCCGTGGAACAGGACAACCTTTATTTTATCCATCGTGTACCCGACTTAATTCCCGATAGCATCGAAATATCAAACGGAATCTACTGGGGGGGCGACTTCAATACGATATTGGACATGCTGGAAAACAATACCCTGAAGGAAGACCAGATTCAATTTTTCCTTGGCTACTCCGGATGGTCCAGTGAACAACTGGACGAAGAACTGGAGGTTCACAGTTGGGTAGTAACTTCTAACGAGGAAAAGAATAGCATAATCGGAAAATGCTATAAAGATTATTGGAAAGAAAAGATGATCGAATTTGGCGGAGATTATCTTATTTGGTCTAATGCCCCGGAGAATCCGAATTTCAACTAGCCCAATCTGGCTTTCACATTTAGTTTAGCAATGAGCTCTTTGGCCACGTCGTTGGCGTAGTCCTTTTTACGATACTTCGTAACTGAACGAATTCCCATAATAGTATTGGTCACGAACATTTCGTCAGCCTTTTGCAGTTCGAAAGGCGATACCGAAGTTTCTTCGAGAACATAATCCGGTAATTGCCTGATGATCTGGATTAGTTGTTTCCTCAAGATGCCATTCAAACAACCGTCTGCCAATGGGGGTGTTTTGATCTTGTAACCATTTACCAGGAACAGATTACCATTGAGGGCTTCTACGACTTGTTTCTTTTCATTCAACAAAAGACAATTATGGTAATCGTTTTCAGCAGCAAAAATACTCCCTACCACGTTGATGGCCCTGTTATTGCTTTTTAAAGTGGATAATAAACCGGAAGTTACATAGTGGTCCTTAAAAAGTTCCACTTCATAGGGTCCATCTTCAAACAAGTAGAACGGTTGTTGTAGTTTTTCAGTAAAGATTGCATATTCCACTTCTTTACTTTCCGGAGTGTACTTGCCACCCCAGCCTCTCCAGACCATTAGTTTCACTCGATATGCAGAACTGCTGTCATTATAACCTTCCAGCGTTTTCATTATTTCTGCTTCCAGATATTCCGGCGTAAATGACATGGGGATCTCCATTCGAAGAATGCGCATTGCCGACATCAGCCTGAAATAATGATCTTCCCAAAAAAAGATCTTGCCGCCGGAAACCTTAATGGTTTCAAATAATGCATCACCATAATGAAGTCCGCGATTGAAGGGTTGAATCGAAGCTTCGGAATTATCCAGAATTGTCCCGTTTATATTCAGCATAAAAAAACCGCCTTTTAAATTAAAGACGGCGCAAAGATACCACTTAAAAAAGGTTTATTTAAGTAGATCCCAGCACGTGTTTTAAATTGGAGATCATATTATCCCAGAGCATTTTTCCTTCTTCTATTTCATCTTCTTCCGCAAAATCGGTTACCATTAGGGAAACATCTTTGGTGATCTCGTCCACCTGGATTCTCAATTCGAAATAATAATCAGTATCCTCGTCATCTTCCCATCGGAATTTGATACGCTCACCGCTTTTCTTTCCAAGCAGTTTGGCTTTCTCTTCACTCCCTTCCCAAATAAATGTAAAGGACTCCCCACGCGAATTAACGTTATCTGCATACCATTCACTCATCCCGGAGGGAGTTGAAATGTATTGGTAAAGCAAGGAGGGAGAAACGTGAATTGGAAATTCCATTTCGTATTTTATCTTATCATCCATGGGTAGTTAGTTAGCTTTTGACCAATATAGATATTAATTCCAAACTTCAAAAGAAAGGACTAAAAATTTTTGAACAAACGGGTTGCTTTCCGTTTTCTTGCGAAGACGGGCGTAAAGGAATGCGGGGCGTTGTGAGCCGGCTTAGATCGATTGCCGCCCTTTGAGGCGCTTCTCGATCTTCTGCTTGATCACGGTAAGACGTTTCATGAGATCCATGATGGCGGAATCATGATTCGTCTTGTATATTTCATTCAATGAAAGGATCAACTCCTTGGCTTCCCTGGAGGCCACGATCCTGTCGCTGGTTGTTTTAAAGGACATCTTTCGATTTTCAAACTCAAAAGCTTTTTCCATTAATGTCATATATAATTGTCTTAGGGTTGATCCAAAATTAGTACAGGATTTGATTTTGTTCAATGTATTTAACAATAGTTTAAATATTATTTAGAATTATTCAAAGCAACTAAAAAATTGAACAACGAGTGCTTATTTTTTACTACCTTGGGTTACCAACTGATAACTTCTAATAGAAAGATTTACAAATGAAAAGATTTGTAGAAAAAATTGGCTTTATGAATATCGTAATGCTTCTTCTGGTATTATCGATCATCGTTACCGCCGAATACATTTTTGTCCAGGGAGAAAAACTTGATGCTTTGTTTCTTGGACTGTGGGCACCCACTATTCTCGGATTCATGAACTATTTAAAATGGCGGGAATAATGGAACTGATTATAGGATATTCTGTCGTCACTGCCGTGCTCTTCGTTATTTGGATCATCTATGTTGTATTCATGTACAACAAGAATTTCAACAAGAAGGACTAAAAAACCCAGCACATCTGTACTGGGTGAATGTTGTAGCGAGAGGGAGACTTGAACTCCCGACCTCCGGGTTATGAATCCGACGCTCTAACCTGCTGAGCTACCTCGCCGTTTAGCGGTGGCAAAGATAACAACAAATACTACTGCTGCAAAGATTAATGATTTATTTTTTAACTATCTGATGGACATCTACCCCACTGTCCGTGGTTATTCTTACGAAATAATTTCCCCGATTTAATCCAGTTACGTCCACAATTAACTCGGTATCATTCACCATTGATTCAAATATTCTTTGACCCATCACAGAAAAAATCTCAATCTGCTTCATTCTGAATTCTGAACGAATTTGAACAACCGACAAGGCTGGATTGGGATATATCTTAATACTGTTCGTTTGGAAATCATCAATTCCCAATTCCTTCACAAAAGTAGTCGATACGGTATTCGTTGTTATTGGAGCGTTAAAGTCGAAATAAATATCTGCAAAGTTTTCGATAGTATCTCCTAATTCAATTCCAGAAACCGGCCTAATTTTAAAGGTCACATATCCCTGGCTACCTTCCGGGTCCTGTGCTTCCGAAGGAAGGTTTATCCCATCAAAAATGAAATCAATCTGCCGGTTCAAGAGGGTAACTTCCATCGGATGACTGCTGCTCAATATTCTTAAACTATTGATATCAAGCAATTCATCCAATTCATCCTGTATACGAACATTTATGGCAGAAGCCGTCCCCACATTCTGAAAACGAACGGTATAGTGCAAATAATCGCCGGAATCCTCAATTAATACTTCAGACCCTTCTGCAACCAATTTATCATTGGGGTCTTGTGAATTCACGACTACCTGATCTAAATTGTAACTATTGTTCTCAGGCGTCTCGTCATCAATCGAAGGCTCGATCGAAGCCACAAACGATAGTATATCGTTGGATTCGTTTACCGGGGGTGGAAATAAGTTAAAAGTTATCTCAATGCTGCCATCATCGAATGGATTAAGACTACCCAAATCCCATGTCACAGTATTGGTAGTTGTGGAAGTAGGCGTCGGATTCGCCGATACAAAATTGACCCGAATATCATCAAACGTGAGAGTTACTTCACCATTAAGCACTGTTGTCCCGTCATTTTGATACTCTAATAAGTAATCAGCGTCAAAACCCGGCCTCGCCTCATTTAACGGCAACATTGACACAACCAAATCATTGGCTGTGGTATTCGGAGAAATACAAAAATCTGCAATCTCGGTCTGATTAAAACCCGTAAATGTATCTACTACTTCGGTAGGAGAAACATCATAGTAAGGCGGAAGTCCCAATACAGTGGTGGTGTAAGTTCCTTCAAGAACATTAAGGTTGTAATTTCCGGAAGCGTCCGAGGATACAGCAAAATTATTGGTGCCATCGGTGGTATTTATCAATTGGTTTGGCAAGCCAAAATCGCCAGCGTCGCAACCATCTCCTTCATCGTCATAGGTGACTGTGCCCTGGATATTATTTATACTTCCATTCGCAATTGCACAATCATCGATAAAAGTAGAAGTGACTGGAACTTCTGCGAAATTACTGGCAGCATATGCAACATCGTCTACGCAAATGAATTGCAGGTTTGGATTGTTCAACAGCTCGAAAGTATTGATATCAATATTATTTCCATTTTTGACATTGACATATTCGAGGTTGAAGTTGTTGCTTGCGGAGAATCCTAACATCGAAGGGTTATTCGATAAATCCAGTTCGGTGATATTGGTGTTAAAGATCCCTAAAGTATTTAAAGAAGGATTTGTAGAAAGATCAACGTTTGCGATTGGATTAAACTGAAGGTAAAGCTGAGATAAATTTGGATTTCCGGTTGTATTTATCGAAACCAGATTGTTGTTTCTGGCATAAAGTTGCTCGAGTATTGGATTCTGACTAATATCAATGGAAGAAATCGAATTATCGTCAAACTGAAGAATTCGCAGGCCAGAAAAATTGGTAACATCCAATTCATCCAACTCGTTATTACCACAAAATAAAAACTCGATCGGCGCACTAGCTGGAAGTATCAATGAACTAATTTCATTCACATCAAAATAAACAGAAGACAATGCAGTGTTGTTCGATAAATTCAAGCTGGACAATTGATTATACCTCAGCTGCAACTGCCAAATGTCAATGTTTTGATTCAAATCCAATTCTTCCAAGCCACATGTGTTTAGTTCAAGACGTTCAAGTGCTGTGTTCTGAGAAAGATCAATTTGACCAATATTGTTATCACTGGCGAATAGCTCCGTCAGTAATGGATTGTTGGAAACATCAAGTTCGGTTATCTTATTATTTCGCATGTACAGCCTACCCAAATCCGGATTATTTGAAAGATCAATCTCTGATATCAGATTGTTATCGAATGACAATGTTCCCAACGAGGAAAAATTACTAACATCTAAAGTTGTTATTTTATTATTGTCTAACCCTAGGAACTCCATTTGAGGATTATTGGATAAATCTATTTCAGTAAAATTATTTGCTGAAATAACTAGACTTCGTAAATCCGGATTCTGGGACAAATCTAATTCAGTTAGATTATTGGCGCTCACATATAATGATTCCAAAAGAGGGTTCGTACTTACATCCACTGAGGTCAGGTTGTTTTGAAATAACCGTACATTCTCCAGTAGAGGGTTTCCTCCCATATTTACAGAGGTCAAATTATTGGTCTCAACATGAAAAACCTTCAAATTGACATTATTACTCACATCAATAGTAGTTAGAAGATTGTTTCTCATCACTAACGTTTCTAAAGACGTAAAAGCTTCAATCCCTGTTGCATCAGCTATCTCTTCAAAGACTATGAACAATTCAATTACAACAGCCGCCTCACTTTCCTGAATTTCACCGTCACCATTGGTGTCGATGACAGGGTTATAATTAAGAAGGGCATTTTTGAAATTTGCGTCAGGAATATTGACTATCTGGGCAGTAACTCCAACATTTATTAACAATAAAACACAAAGTAAAAATCGATTCATAGGAAGTTTTTTTGAAGTTTCTAAAATATAAAATTCTTACCCATTAGATTCCTGGCAGAAAATAAAATTATGGACAACATTTCTGACAGGTAAGAAATCACAAAACGAGGAACATTATTAGAAATCTATTATTTTAGTCAAAAATTATTGCCATGCATAAACTTTTCGCCTCCCTGCTTTTGATCTTTCTACTTGTAGGTTGCTCCACAGACGACTCCAATTCCGAAGAAAACAATAATAACAACGAGGAGAACAACGAAGAAAATTCCAACGACAATCAGAACGATCCTCCTTCTACCTTGCTCTTAACCGGGTATACCTATACGGCGGTGGACGACCAATTCAGTTTTAGCCTGGAATACACTCACGATAGCCAGGGTCGTTTGATCAAGGCGGTTTCTAACACCAACCAAGGCACTGGAGGAACTTCAGATTACAACTATAGCAACGGCAGACTTATTTCTATAGATTATAGCAACGGCGAAACCAGAAGCTTTTCGTACGAAGGGGATTTAATCGTTTACAGCGAACAAACCAACCGAAGCTGGCAATACACCTATGATTCGAATGATAGGCTTATCCAGATAAACGAATTTTTGGGTCAGGCGGTACAATGCACCGAAGATTTTAATTATGTAGGCAACAGCGAAAACTATGTGTCAACTTTCCGAACCTGTGAGGGTATCAATATCAGCGTTACTTACGACGATAAGAACAACCCCTACCGATTGGGATTCCTGCCGGCCATGATCAAAGTATTCCGGCTCACGCCCAACAACCCATTGGAAAATGAAATCACCGGGGCCTTTATGGATTCTTTCGAATATGTGTATGAGTACAACTCCGACGATTATCCCACAACAGCCGAAGGATATCGCATGGGTGAACTTCAGGGTACTTATGAGTTCTTCTATGACAACTAATCAGGAAAGTCGATCGGAAAGTTCGGACAGCGAGACGGCAGTTTGCTCCCCACTCTCCATATTTTTAAGGGTATACGTTTTAGCTTCCATTTCCTTGTCTCCTGCCAAAACTACGTACGGGATATTGCGTTTGTCGGCATAACCCATCTGCTTTTTAAACTTAGCAGCATCGGGGTATAGCTCGGCCGAGATGTTGTTTTTTCTCAATGCCGAAATGGCCTTCATCGCGTACATGGCTTCTTTTTCACCAAAGTTTAAAAACAACACTTTTGTGTTTGCTGAAACCGTTTCTGGAAATAGATCGAGTTCTTCCAATACCAGGTAAATTCGATCCAAACCGAATGAGATGCCTACCCCACTTACATCCTTTAATCCGAAGATGCCGGTGAGATCGTCATAGCGCCCACCACCTCCAATACTGCCCATGGCAACTCCTTCCGGAGCAGCTACTTCAAAGATGGCGCCCGTGTAGTAATTGAGTCCGCGGGCCAATGTCACATCGATCTCTAAACTCCCAGATTCTAAAGAAAGCGCATCCACCGCTGAAACGATAAATTCCATCTCCTCTACTCCCTTCATTCCAATTTCTGACGTACTTAACAATCCTTTCAACAAATTCAATTTATCCTGAGCCGAACCGCTGGCAGTGAATAAGGGTTGTACGGTTTTGATGGCTTCTTCTGAAATACCCTTTTCACGCATCTCCTTTTTGACACCCTCCTCGCCTATCTTATCCAGCTTATCCAGGGCGACAGTAAAGTCGATCAACTTGTCCTGCTCTCCTATCACCTCCGCGAGTCCGCTCAATACTTTTCGATTGTTCATTTTGATGGTCACGCCTTTCAGTCCCAACTTACTGAAAACTGCATCATATAACTGCACAAATTCCACTTCCTGCCAAAGGGATTGGCTTCCTACCACATCGGCATCGCACTGGAAAAACTCCCGGAAGCGTCCTTTCTGTGGCCTGTCGGCTCTCCAAACCGGCTGGATTTGGTAGCGCTTGAACGGAAAGGTGATATCGTTTCGGTATTGAACCACATAGCGTGCGAAGGGAACGGTAAGGTCGTAACGCAGTGCTTTTTCGGAGATTATTTTTGTAGTGTACTTCGAATTTAATACAAAATTCTCCGTATATCCATTAAATAAAAATGCAACAATAGCGTCTTCTGAGTTGTCCCAGTTTTCAGCTAGGTCAATAATTTCATCCGAATTTTTTATTAGAAAATTGGTCAAGAATTCATTTAACTCTTCAGTTGTGAAAATACTACTTTGAACTACTAACGCACGTAATCCTTTTTCAGTCTTGTAATACTTGTCAGTAATAATGTATTTAGCAATTGATCGAAAACGAAAGGATAATGCATAAGCCTCATCCAGTCTTTTACGCAGGTCTTTCAAATAATCCCCACTATTCAGAATCTTAAAAATTAGGCGGTCTCCTTCCTCCCCATATTTCCCCATGAGAGTTTCGCTATTCTCGAAACTCGGGGTCTCTATAGGTTGAAAACCGTAGGCGACGAAGCAATCCCTTATGGTGTCCATAATATAATTGCGTTTCACCACTTCCGCAGGGGAAAAATCTCTGGTTCCTTTGGGTATGGAAGGTTTTTGTGCCACTTCTGTTTATATCTGAAATTCTCCTGCAAATATCACAATTTCTATTCAATATGACGAGGAAGGTCCCTGAGATTTATAATCACAATATTTGTAACTTTACTACGGCCTTTGAGTCTAATGATAAAACCGCTCACAAAAAGATATGTTTGCACTCTTTCGGGAAAACGTTCGCATCGCCTTAAACTCCATTAAAACACAGCTTTTAAAGACGATACTCACCATTGTGATTATCAGTCTTGGGATTATGGCTTTGGTAGGAACCCTGAGTGGTGTGGATGCCATGGAAAAAGATTTTGGTGGGAACTTTGACACCATGGGTTCGAATACCTTCAATATCCAGCGCTACGAATTTTCGATTCAACGAAGAGGGGGCGAACGAGAAAAGATCAATCCCATCATATCCTATAATAATGTTCGCGGCTTCCTGGATAGTTACAACTACCCGTATTCTCAAACGTCGGTTTCCTTTCAGTGTACACGTACGGCAGAAGTAAAATTCGAGAACAAGAAAACAGACCCGGACGTTCAGGTATATGGAGCCAATGAGAATTATTTGGTGAACACGGGAAGTCAAGTGGAATTTGGCCGCGGATTCACCTCTTTCGACATTCAGAATAACTCGAAAGTAGCGGTGATCGGTTCCGATTTCACCAAGGATCTGCTTTCAACTGTGAATCCTGTCGGACAAACCATCAGCATCCGTGGAGTGAAATTCAAGGTGATCGGAGTTTTGAAGTCAAAAGGTTCTTCCTTCGGAAATAACCAGGACCTGAAGGTGGTGATCCCCATACAAGTAGCCAGAGGAATTTATACCAATCCGAACATCAACTATACCATCAGTGTCCGTGTCGATGAGAATGACATGATCCAAAACGCGCAGGATGAAGCCATCAAAGTCTTCCGAAATGTTAGAAAGCTACAGCCCCTGGAAGAGAATAATTTCGGGATTCAGCGGAGCGAGGACCTTATCAATATCATTGCAGATATCTCCGGATATCTTCGTGTTGCGGCATGGATCATTAGTATCATTACCATCTTAGGATCTTCCATCGCTTTGATGAATATCATGCTGGTTACTGTGTCTCAGCGAACGCGGGAAGTGGGAATTCGAAAAGCCATCGGGGCCAAACGATCTACGATTTCCACTCAATTCTTCATGGAGGCGATTGTGATCGGACAGTTCGGATGTTTGTTGGGCATCGTGCTCGGTATTCTGGTAGGATACGTGATTGCGAATTATTTTGAAGTCGAATTTACCGTTCCATGGACAGCCATGATCTGGGCGGTAGTCATGAGTTTTATCGTCGCCCTTATATCGGGGATTTACCCTGCAGCAAAAGCAGCTAGACTTGATCCCATCGAGAGTCTGCGCTATGAATAGTTTAATAGAAATTACCAAAAACATGATTTTATCCAATACTGAAACCATCCCAAACAGGGAGATATCTGAAATATTAGGAATCGCAAGAGGAAGTACCGTTCGTGCCAGGAATATTGGCCGGGACTTATTCGCAGGCCTCAAGAATATTGTAGGCGGCGAGATTGAAGAATATACCAAGTTGCAGGCCCAGGCCCGAGAGCAGGCCATACAAAGAATGAAGAGCGATGCCCAGCGACTGGGAGCCGATGCCATTGTGAATGTACGTCTGGCCACTAGTATGGTGATGCAGGGTGCTTCGGAAATATTAGCTTATGGAACCGCGGTTAAATTGAAATAAACGAAATGTGGGTTTTGGGAATACTAATACAGTTGGCAATAGGTAGTGCGGTAGCTGCCATCCTGATCTATCTCATCATTAGGAGAATTCAGCAAAAAGAACAGGAAGATTTCGAACAAAGAGATAATTAGCCTATCAATTGGCTAAAAGTTTCATACAAGGTCCCTTGACTTATCTGAGCACCTTGTTGAATCAATGTAAAAAGGTCGTGGTTCTTATCGGCGGAATATGCCTTGGTGGCTGTAAATATTTCTACGGAATCGTTCTTTATGTTCGACTTTAACCATTCGAATCCCTTTTCCGAAGTAACATCAATTCCCGTATCCGATATTTTAATCATGATCAGATTTAATCCATCATCTGCAACCTTGAAGAGGAACAGTTGATTTGGAGAAACGTTTTGCAGGTATTTGGTATTGTTGAGTGCCCCTTCCCAAATAAGATCGCTAAAGACATCCAACTCACCTTCTGCTACTTCCGGTTGCTTTTCTTTGATGTGCTCCCATTCATCAGAGGTAATAGATTGGGTAGCCAGGAAGGTCGCAAATTCCTGGTGTAACTCTTCCAATTGTTCTTTGGTTAAACGTTGATATTTCATAAAAAAAATGCGCCCCCTTTCGAGAGCGCAATATATTGAATTAGGTAATTACCTTATTTTGCTTCCGCGATCACGTCGAAAGAGAAATCGGCAACCACATCGCGATGGAAACGAATCTTAGCATCGTATTTTCCAACTCGTTTAATGTTACCTCCGGCGATTGAGATGAATTTCTTATCCAACTCAATTCCTTCTTTCTCAAGAGCTTCTGCAAGGTTAGCGTTATTCACCGAACCGAATAGTTTATCTCCTTCACCAGCCTTAGCAGTGATCTTGATTTCAAGTCCGCTCAATTTTTCAGCTTCCTGCTGGGCATCTTCGATGACCTTCTTTTCTTTAAAAGCACGTTGCTTTAAAGTCTCTGCCAATACTTTTTTAGCAGAAGGGGTTGCTAATACGGCTAAACCTTGAGGAATCAGGAAGTTTCTTCCATAACCATTCTTCACAGTAACTAAGTCATCTGTAAAACCCAGGTTCTCTACGTCTTGTTTTAATATTAGTTCCATATCCTAGTCTGCTTTTATTTTAATAAATCGGCCACATATGGCATCAAAGCCAAATGTCTTGCTCTTTTAATCGCCACGGCTACTTTTCTTTGGTATTTCAAAGAAGTACCTGTTAATCTTCGAGGAAGGATCTTCCCTTGCTCGTTTACGAATTTCAATAAGAAATCCGGATCCTTATAATCGATATACTTGATACCGGATTTTTTGAATCGGCAATATTTCTTAGCCTTTGTGGTTTCGATGTTTAACGGAGTAAGATATCTGATCTCTCCGTCCTTCTTTCCTTTTGCTTGTTGTTCAATAGATGCCATACCTTAAGCGTTTTGTTTGTTACGGGTTCTTCTTTTCTCTGCCCATGCGATTGCATGTTTGTCCAATTTCACCGTTAGGTATCGCATAATACGCTCGTCTCGTCTAAACTCTACCTCTAGGGTGTTGATAGCATCACCATCTACGGTGTACTCAAACAAGTGGTAAAAACCACTTTTCTTGTGTTGAATTGGGTAGGCCAATTTCTTCAGCCCCCAATCCTCTTTTGATATCATCTTAGCACCTTTAGAAACGAGATAATCTTCGTATTTCTTTACTGTTTCCTTTATCTGCTCTTCAGATAAAACGGGATTTAAGATGAAAACAGTTTCGTAATGATTCATAAAAATGTTTAATTTCATTAAATTAAAGCTCTCAGCACTTTGCCAAGAGCGTGCAAAAATACCATTTTAATTCTAATTTTCAAACACCTACAAAGTTTCATTTCTTTTCCTACAATTTTAGAATCTAACCCTGATTTTATACGTTAAAAGTTAAAAAAAGTTGCAGTTCATCGATTTTTTTTACTAATATTGTCCAGAGCTAAACCTTACAACTGTGGACAAACCAATATTAAAATGTGCAATTGTTGACGATTCTACGTTACAGCGCCTCTCCATTGTTAAGCTTATAGAGAATCACCCCTCCCTAAATCTTGTAGCTGAATATAATAATGCCATAGAGGCCAAAATGGGCTTCGCAACCACTGAAATCGACCTTATTTTCCTTGATATAGAGATGCCTATACTGTCGGGATTCGATCTATTAGACGATCTTACCCACAAACCACAGATCATCTTTGTTACCGGGAAAACCAAATATGCGTTCAAAGCCTTTGACTATGATGCGGTGGACTACCTGAGAAAGCCCATCTCCAAAGAGCGCTTCCTGAATGCCGTACACAAGGCGATCATCAATTATAAGATGAAAAACGAAGATGGATTCGATGATGAAGACTTTATCTTCGTGAAGAGTAACCTGAAAAAGCGTAAGGTATTCCTTAACGAACTTCGTTATATT
>WUAI01000005.1 GCA_009827225.1 Flavobacteriaceae bacterium
TTTTGCAGATCATTTTTGACTTGTGGGTAACGGTCTCGTATAACGCATCGTTGCGTTATGCTTTCACTAAGTTATATAATTTTTCCTGGGGAGTTGAGCCCGGCAAGGATTTTCAGAATGGAAAATCCGAAGCAGTGGGCGTTATGCGTTGTTGGCTACAGTTGAATTTAAACCAACATGTTTTTTAAGGTAGTCTGAAAACCATTGTAAATCATTCAATACATATTTTTCGTTTTCATCATCAAACCCAAGTATTTGATGTTTTCTTTTGTCCGAATCAACCAGGTAAAGATTTCCTTCAAAAGTTTCTTCATTAATTTCTTCGGCGAAATATTCAAAGTCCATTATGTTTTCGGAATCAAAAACAAATTCTCCAAATTCATTTTTTACCCTGATTATTCTGTAATCAAGAGTTTTTAGATTGGAGTTTGATTGTTTTTTAATTCTAATTCTAGATAAATTGAATAATCCTGTACCGACTAAGATTATAATTCCAACTATTATTTTTCCACGATTTGCTCCTATAAATTCAATATTATTTAGAATTAACAACAATGATATCCCAATTCCCGCTATTATTGGAAGAGCAACAAGTCCTATTAAAGTTGGGACATCATTTTTGGCTTTTCCGATAGTAATTTTTCCGTTCTCATTGGAATAAGAAATTTTATGTCTTTTTAATTTTGATTCTAATATTGAAGTACTCATCTGGGGTATTAATTGTAGCCAACGGTATTGTATATGATTTGTGGCGTTAGTCACAAATCAGAATTTAATAAAGTAGGGGAGTTGTTATAAATGTAGGAAAAACAATTCTTTTAACCATCAATGGCGGAGCCATAAATTATATGCGTTGTTGGGTTGCGTTCTTGCGCTTTTCTAGTTCTATAATAGCTTCCTCTCTTGATTCAGTCCAAGATCGTCTTGCTTTATTAAATTTTACCCATTTTTCCATTCGATCGCAAGCATTAATCCAAGACTTGAGTTCTTCAAATGACATGTCAGCAACCTTTTTGCCTCTTAATTTTTCTTGCTTTTTTGATAGTGGGTTACTCATGTGAATATAGATTGCCTACAATTTAATTAATGCATCCCAACTTGTTATATAATCTATTTTATTGTCGATATACAGTAACTCACTCAGGTTAAAAAAGGTTTTGAATGGTCGATATACGGAACCTGTTTCTCCACTATGCCGTCTAAAGGACTCCGAATGGCCTGTAAATCTTTCCGGGTTACGTGAGTATAGATCATGGTCGTTTCAGGGCGACTGTGCCCAAGTAACACCTGGATATACCTCAAATCCGTTCCCGATTCCAACAAATGAGTTGCAAAACTATGCCGCAACGTATGTGGTGTCACATTTTTGTCGATACCTGCCAATTTACAACTTTGTTTCAGAAACGTTCGAATACTGCCGGCACTATATTTACCGCCTTTTGGATTCTCGATCAAATATTTCTTGGGTTTATAAGTTTGATAGTAATTCTTCAGTAAGGGGAAAGCACTTTCTGAAATAGTGGTATAGCGGTCTTTGCGGCCTTTCGCCTGTTTTATGAAAAGTTGTTTCCTATTGAAATCGAAACAGCTTAATTCTAAATCGATCAACTCTCCTATGCGCAGTCCGGAACCATATAACATGGCGATAATAGTTCGGTGCTTGAGGTTCTTTGTGACTTGTAAAATTTTAAGCACTTCCTCTTTGCTCAATACCACAGGTAATTTTTTATCTCGCTTGGGCATAAAGATAGATTCGGCTTCGATATTACAATCGGGGGTAAAACACTGAAAAAAGTCGAAGAGCACTTACCAATTGTCGATGGGTGCTGGTCGAATAGGACATATTACCCACGGTCCACTCAATGAACAACCGCACGTCGTTTGAATCCAAAGCATTTAGTTCTTTGGTCTTCGTGAATCTTAAAAAATCGCGAACGAATCCGCCATAGACTTTTTGGGTGCTTGTGCTGTATCTTTTTCCGGCCAGAAAATCCAAGTACTTTTGGTGGGCTATTATTTTTTTAGGTCCAAGGGCAGGAAGGTGTTTTTGTTCCTCGGTCTTAGGGACAATCGTATTTTTGATATAATACGTATAGCCGCCGGCTGTGAGATATTGCTTGAATTTTTCAACAGATTTTAGTTGATTCATTATGAAATAGCAACCAAGTTTCTTTGAATATGCAACGCCGGGAAAACGTTTGATGTATTCTTTGAGTGCATTATCATACTTAAATCGAAATGCAAAGCAAGCCTCGCCATTGTGATGGCCGGGTTCCAGAGTAACTATCACAGGAATAAATATTAGGGGGAGGTAAGGAAAGTTACAAAATTTATGGCAATCAGGAATTTTTTAAAGGTCAATTCCATACAAAAAGCCAGTCGAAAATCAACTGGCTTTTGCAATTTATGTGATAGGAATTAATTCACTTTCAGTTTCAACATATCCCCCATTCCGAAGGCACCAAAGATACCCTCATGGATGGCATCAAGTTGCTGATTGTAAGGATGGATATGTACACCCATTCCCATATTGTCCACCACTGTTCTCACAGGGCGCTCTCCCGCCGGTGTGTTCACCAATCCCGCAATTGCATCAGCAACGTTTTGCGGATCCTGTGATGGGTTCTGGGCCAGGGCTCCCTCGAAATTATCGAAGGCCTGCTTGGGTGCGTGTACCATATCTCCGTACTCTGCATCCCGTGACTTGTCCGACGGGAAGATGAGGTTATTGAAGAAAGAAGTGGGATATCCGCCCGGTTCCACCAGGCAGGAATCTACACCAAAACCGGAAAGTTCCATTCGGTAGTTTTCGGCCATGGCTTCCAGCGCCCACTTGGAGGCATTATAAGGTCCGTAGAAGGGGAGGGCCATTCTTCCCAGTAAACTGGACACATAAATGATCAATCCGCTTCCCTGGTTTCTCATATGCGGCAATACGGCACGGTTCACACGTTGTACTCCAAATACATTGATATCAAACAGACGTTTGAAATCATCAATGGTGAAATTCTCCTGGATGCCCAATACGCCTACTCCGGCATTATTTACCACTACATCCAGGCCACCCATAAGGTCTATAGCCTTGTTGACGGCATTCGATACGCTCTCTTCCGAAGTAACGTCCATTTCCACAATATGTGCGCCTAATCCTGACAGCTCATCAGAGATTTCTTTGTTCTTGGTGTCGGTATTTCTCATGGTAGCCACTACCGTATGTCCCTGACTCAATAAGGTTTTAACACTCAATGCGCCAAAACCACCACTCGATCCTGTAATTATTACTTTACTTGACATTTTTCGATTTTTAGATTTACAATTGATTAATTTTTTTTTGAAGATACTAAATGATTGTATCGAGAAATCAACTTTAACTTTTTGTTATTGTTTTCGTCAACTTAGAAAGTTCTCCTTCTTAAAAATCGAAATGTTTTCTTCCTGTAAAGGCTTTGTTTAATCATGTAGTGTTATAGTTCCTCCACAAGCTGAATGTAGTTTCCGCAGGTGTCATTGAGGACAGCAACTTTAACCGTTCCCATTTCCGTAGGCTTCATACTAAATTCCACTCCTAACTTCGTTAATCGATCGTATTCGGTATCTACACTGTCCACATCAAACTGCGTCCATGGCATGCCGGCGTCCATCAGTGCGTCCTGGAATACTTTACATGGTTCAAAGTGTAGCGGGCCGGGTTCGAGTAATAATTCCGGTCCGTCCTGCCAATCCTTCGAAACTAAAGTCAACCAACGATTACCGCCTCCTAAAGGCAGGTCCTTCTTTACTAAAAACCCCAATTTCTGGGTATAAAATTGTAGTGCTTTTTCCTGGTCCAAAACTGGAATGCTAATAAGTGTGACTTTCATAATCGATGTATTTATGGTGAGATCAAAATTCAGAAGTATGCCTCTTATTTACTTCTTGAAAGTTGCGCTTTTTGATATTGGGATGGAGTTTTACCTGTTTTTGTTTTAAACAATGAACTGAAGGAGCCTAAGCTTTCAAAGCCCACCGCAAAACAGGTTTCGGTGACCGTCATACCCTCTCGAAGCCTCGCTTTGGCTTTTTCAATGCGTGTGTCTATCAAATATTGTCGGGGTGTTTGTCCGTAGTATTTTTTGAATAATCGAATCAAATGATACTTGGACACATACTGAATGTGCGACAAAAAATCCAGGTTCAGGTCGGCTTCGTAATTTTTATTGATAAAATTTCGAATACCAATAACCGTCTTGATTTGACCCTCGTTGGAATAAACCAGACCGCGAACCCTTTCCAATTCCTTTTCGTAATACGTCATGTAATTCTAAACTCTTCATACTAAGTTAGGCAATTTATTCCAGCCTAACGTGCAATTGAAAACATTCCAATGAATTCCAATTCAGGGGAGTATGATGACTCAAATGCTAGTTTATTTTCTTCTGAATAGATATCCGATGCCATATAGCATTATGGTCGAAACTGCACCTATTCCAATTCCATAGCTCAGTCGCCAAAACCATCGCATAGCGGCTTGTCCGCCCTGGAATGTTTCCTTTTCTGAAAAAGAAAACGAAATATTTCCTGCCAGTAAAAAAGAAATCGGAACCCATAGTATTGCCAGTACGATTATAATTTTCAGGAGTATGGAAAGCATTGAGGTCCAGGTATCCGAAGGTGTTCTAAGGTCTTTAATACCCCAGTATATGGTTAGAGGCAAAGCGGTCATTCCCGCCCACGTAATAAAAGTTCCCAGCGGGACCGAATCATTCTTGTCCAGGGCAATAGTTAGAACAGACGAGCCCGTAACCAAAAGCACAAGAGTAATCACCGTGACCGATAAAGAACTATAAAACCAAATGTGTCTTTTATTCATTAAGACGATGAATAGAGTTTATTGAATATGCAAGATAAAGAGTGTTTGTTGAAATAGTAAAATCATTTCATTGCGGCGTTACTCCTTCCGAAGGATCCATCGAAGGGTATGAATGATTTTCGATACATGTGTTATGGAAGAATAAAGAGCATATTTCAGAATTTACGAAATGGTCAAAACGTTGCTCCATTTCAGCAGTAACATCACCACTACAGTAAACCCGGTACTATACAATATGGCCGCCTGCCAATAAGACAACTGCGAAGGCCATTGTTTCCAGGTTTTCATGCCATATTCTTTTTTGACATAACGATGGGTGACGAGGTAAAAAAGAAAAATGAACAATAAGAAGATGCCTAAGGCAATGATTATGATCCAGATATTACTCATGTATCAATGGTTTAAGGTTTTTGCAAGAACCAAGTTCTTTTGAAACGTATTGTTTCGCGCTTGTTTCACTAAAGTACACAAAAAATTTTCCGGAAGTTCATCTTAACAAAATTTTCGCACCCTTTAACATGGATTCACATAAAATATGAGTTGCCTCAGTCAAAAGGAGTGTTCCCTCAATGGCGGTTTCAGAAATGCTTCCGACTTTCTAATTTCAGGAATAGAAAACACTAAATCAATTCCAAATGAAAGCATTTTTTACTTTATTCTTCGTATTCAGCAGTCTTCCCGGATTTTCACAAATAATCGCGGGAAAACCTTTAATGCAAACTTCGGCAGAGGCAGAAGCTACCCAAACCATCGATCTAATAGCAGGTGGTTATTCGGAAAAACGCAAGCAGGGCTATGCGGTGTCTACCTTGGAAGCAAAGGACATCAACACTGCCATCTATAGCGATGCTACTTTAGCAATGATCG
This sequence comes from Flavobacteriaceae bacterium, assembly GCA_009827225.1. Classification (GTDB taxonomy): domain Bacteria; phylum Bacteroidota; class Bacteroidia; order Flavobacteriales; family Flavobacteriaceae; genus Aureisphaera. The sequence continues at coordinate 5,717 of WUAI01000005.1, forward strand.
GCAAGGTTCCGGGGGTGTATGTCGCCTCAAGATCGGGTTTATCAGGATCTTCCACTGTATTCAGAATACGGGGAATCAAAACCTATAACGGACGCAATTATCCTTTGTACATAGTGGACGGTGCTCCCTATAATACCAATTTAAGTCTTCCCGGAAGAATCTATGAAGGTAATTTTGGATCCAACCGTTCGTTCGATCTGGATCCCAATAATATTGCGAGCGTAAAAGTATTGAAGGGATTTGCCGCAACCAATATTTATGGTTCCGCGGGAAGAAACGGGGTGGTACTCATCACTACCAAAACTTCGTATTTGGCGAATCGGTAACTTGGGGGATCCTGAGTTTGGTTGGAGAGCGGTTAAACCTACATGGTTCAATCGCTTTTTTTGTATAACGGTCCTCGCTGGTTATAAAAGATAAATGAGTCCCATCAAGTTGGCGGCACCCGGCACCAATTCAAATATAATTCCTTGAATAATTTGTTGGGTTAGTTTTTTAAGAGTCTATAGGTTCGTCCATTATAATGGATGAAGTATATTCCAGCACTTAACTCCTTTACATTTATTGCTGAAGTACCATTTGCAATCCTTCGGAATCCAATCGATTTACCATCGGCGGACAGGATGTTGATTTCACATCCTTCAGGTCGATTACAACTGGGGATGTTGATTACAGAATTGGTCGGATTAGGGTAAATAGAAGGATCTATCATTGCATCATCACCGTTTCCTAATATGGTCAAACACTCATCGATATTTCCTTCAGTTTCAATCGCTTCAAATACTTCCTGTTCAATCGTATAAAACGCAGAATTGCCGTTGGTTTGATAGCCAATTCCAACACCATTGGTGAGATATACAATCCCAACTTTTCTATCGAAATCGAAGAACGCATCACTCACCAGGCCATAAGCTTCTCCGGCATGACCATACATGTTGCTACTGCCGGGAAGCACAATATCGCTGCCGGGCGTAGAGGTGATCCGGTGGATACCTAAGCCCCAGCTAAGAAAGAGTCCACCTAAATTGTTGCCGTTGCTTCCGTCATAGGTCCATTCGTTAGCAAGCATGGCGTCACAGCTTTCCGGAGTAAGTAGTGTAGCTCCATCAAAACTTCCCTGATTCATCAGGACAAGAAAGATCTTTGCCAGATCTTTTGCTGAACAGCGATATCCACCCTGGGGGCCAAATCGACCGCCATTGGTTCCGGGAATATAATCTGCGATGTTGGTATGTATTGGTTGGATACCCATATAATCGTCAACCTGGGCGGTCCAAATACCTCCGGGTTTTCGATAGATTACCGCAACCTCGTTAATATCGTTAAGGTCGTTTACGTTAAATGATGCATCTATTTGTAGGGGGTCGCTAATGTTTTCCTTGCAGTACACATCAAAACGTACCTGTGATACTTTTTCGATGAGGGTCCCTAGGATCACATAATTAATATTGGAATAATTAAAGTAAGTGCCGGGTTCGATGTTATTGAATTGAGTCGAGCTATAAAATGCTCCTCCCGGAGTAAGAATCTCACTTAAATTGGGAATTGGGTTGTTATTTATGGTTGCTGAAAGAAAAGCATTGTAGGTAGGGCCATCGATGATGCTCGAAGTGTGCGAAAGGAGCATCCTCACGGTTATGGGTGATGAAGGGAAATTTGGATTCTCAACGTCATACCCAAGAATAGTACTAATATCATCGTCCAGATCCAACAGTCCTTGTTCTTCCAATTGCATCACGCCAATCGCGGTAATGGTTTTAGAAATACTGGCGATTCGATATTTGGAATCTTCGGTCATATCGATGTCCCTGTAGAAATCGGATTTACCGATCGCCAGACTCTCAAGGATACCATTTTCGCAAAAAACCACTAGGGAACCGCCCATCATGTCATTGTTGGCACCTATGTTCTCAAATTCGGTAACCAGATTCTGAGCTTTGGTGACTAGACAACTGGCCAATAGCATGAGAATTAAAAGAAGTCGCTGCGGATTATACTTTAATTGCATTTCGAATTACCAGTAATTAAAGAACAGTTCGACTGCATTACCCAGGATAAAACTGGCTATAGCACCTATCCATGAAATTTTTCCCATTTTGAAAGTATCCGTAAATGCTAGCCAAAAGGAGAGCAACGCACATACCCAAAAGATGATCATGGCGTACAAAGGCAATTGAGTTGAGAATATTCCGAAAAGGTTAAAAACGGCGTCCATCACAACAGTAAACCCAAACAGTGCTAGGGCAAAGTTGGCTTTGACGAGTTTTCTGAATAAATATAACCCCGCAATAAATAGCTCTACGCAGATAGCCAACGGGCCTAATTGCCCATAATACTCCTTTTTAAAAAATCCACTGATCTCAGACGGGTAGGTATGGTCCATGTAAAACACAGCACCGAGCCCCAAAGCCAGTAACATGAAAAGTAAGGCGATAATCTTGTATGATTTCATATGGGCTAAGTTAATTAAATTCTCTGCTCATTTTGCGGTAAGACTGTGATACTTCACAAATGAACATCGAATGCCATATGCCCTGAGATATATTTGGCAATAGATGTTAATGTTTTTACAAAGGATGATGTTTTGTTTAATGTTTTATTAAATTTGTTAAACAACATAATAATCAAAGGTTATGAGATCCATATATGTCGCCGTTACTGCATTGGTTTTTGTCTTATTGGTTTCCTTTACTTCAGGTTCAGAAGGATTCCAGGGCCAGGCCTATTATTTTTCCAAATCAACTATGGAATTGGGTAGTTGGGGTGCTCGACTTAGCGAGGCACAGAAGAAAGATGTGTACGCACGGTTGAAAAATCGTTTGGAAAAAACGTACGTCCTAAACTTCAACAAGGAAGAATCTACTTTTAAGGAAGAAGACCAGATAGATGCTATATCCGGGGCCACCGATTCATGGGGAGCTAATTTCTCCAGAGGGCCGCAGTACAAAAATGTCAAAGACAACTTATTGTTACAAAGCCAGGAATTCTATGGAAAAAAGTTTCTGGTAAAAGATAAATTACAGGCTTTCGAATGGAAAATGGGATCCGAGACCAAAAAGATAGGTGAATACACTTGCTTTAAGGCGACGGCTTCTGTACCCACATCAGAACTCACCTGGTATGATTTTTCATGGGGCGATCTAAGAAAGCAGCGCGAAATGGCTGAAAATGGTGAAACGGAGGTTGAATTAACCCAAGTAGAGGCATGGTATACACTTCAGATACCCGTAAGCCATGGACCAGGCGAATACTGGGGACTTCCCGGATTGATCCTCGAAGTAAGTGCTGGTAATACCACCATGTTGTGTTCGCGTATCGTGATGAATCCTGATGAGACGATCGATATTAAAGCACCTGGAAAAGGTAAAGAAATCACTAAATCCGATTATCAAGCTACCGTTCGTGTCAAAATGCGGGAAATGATGGATAACCGGGGCAGACGAAGGCCCAATTAATCGGTCGAATCCATCGGCATTTCCACCTAAATTATTCCTTCAATGAAACACCTAAACTGCCTTCTGTTCCTCTTGGTAGGCATTAGTTCTTATGCCCAGATCACAATGACCGGGGTGGTGAAGGATAGCTTGAGCAATCCCCTGGAGTTGGCGAATGTCGTGGCAATTAATCAGGCCACCAATGCTCTTCAATCTTACGGAATTACCAACGACAAAGGGAAGTATACCCTGGAATTGGATGCCAACACGAGCTACAAAATGCAGGTCAGTTATGTTGGGATGACCATGTTGGAAGAAGTACTTACCACTCAGGAATCGGACATAACAAAAGACTACACATTATTTGCTGAAAATGAGCTGGATGCCGTGGAGCTGGTATATGAAATGCCGGTAGTGGTTCGAGGCGATACCCTTATTTACAATGCAGATTCGTTTAAAACCGGCACTGAACGTAAGTTGGGTGACGTACTTGAAAACCTTCCCGGGGTGGAGATCAATGAAGACGGCCAGGTTGAGGTCGAAGGAAAAGTGGTGAACAAGCTCATGGTAAATGGGAAGGATTTCTTTGACGGTGATACTAAAATTGCTACTGAAAATATCCCTTCCGATGCGGTTTCTAAAGTTCAGGTACTGCGGAATTATGCTGAAGTTGGTCAACTGCGAAGTGTGCGAAACAACCAGAACAATGTGGCACTGAATATCAAACTAAAAGAAGGAAAGGAAAACTTTTGGTTTGGGAATGTGACCGCGGGAGGTGGAGCTGCTCCTGAAGATGAACTATACCTGTTTCAACCGAAGTTGTTTTATTATAGTCCCAAGTATAGTCTGAACTTCATAGGGGATCTCAACAACACGGGAGAAACTGCGATTACCCGTAGGGATTTAAGAAGTTTTGGCGGAGGTTTCCGAACGCCCAGTAGAAGCAGTGGAACCGACATCAATCTGGGCGACAATAACCTGAATTTTTTAACCAACCAGGGCAATGCACTTGAGATTGAGAGTCAGCTGGCCACAGGAAATTTCAGCTATTCACCCACGAAGAATTTAGACTTAAGTGGTTTTCTCATATTTAACAGTAGTAGGATTCTCTCTCGGGAAACAAGTTTGGTGCAATATACCAACCCGGAATTTGGTATTCCTGATGAAGAGACAGAACAAACAAGTCGTGAACGTTCAGATCAGGGATTGGTGAAATTGAGTGTTTCCTTTCAGCCCAACCTGAACAATCAACTGGATTATGATGTCTTAGGGCGCATTTCCGACGATAGTCAGAATCAAAACTTATTCTCATCCGTTATCGGAAACACCTCGCAACTGGAGGAAGTTACTCCTTATATTATCAACCAGAATCTGAATTATTACTATACGCTTAACGAAAACAACATTTTTGCTTTTGAGGCACAACATCTTATCAAGGATGAAGATCCTTTCTACAACGCCGTTCTGGTAAATGATCCGGAAGGGGAGGACGCGTTTGATTCGACGGCAGAGGCCCTTGGGCTGGATAACACGCTTATCGATTACAACCTTGGCCAGGACCGACGCATTAAATCCAACCAGTTGGATGCGAAGCTCGACCACTACCTCATTCTGAATCAACGCAGCAATATCAATTTTACACTGGGAACTATATTGAGCAGGCAGGAATTTCGATCCGATATTTTCCAGTTTCTTACCGATGGAACTACATTCGATCCTACTCCAACCATCAATGATGGTAGAGACTCGAACGATGTGGAGTATAACTTCAGTGATGTATATCTTGGGGTTCATTATCGGGTCAAATCAGGAATCTTTACCATTACACCCGGGTTTTCGGTTCATGCCTACGGAAACAAGAATACCCAATCGGGTGTGACCTTTGAAGACAACTTCTTCCGTCTCCTACCGGATTTCGAAACGCGTATTCAGTTTAAAAAAAGTGAGGCATTGACGTTCCGTTATGAAATGCGTAATCAATTTACCGATGTCACCAGGCTAGCCCAGGGGTTGGTGTTAAATGATTATAACAGTCTTCAATTTGGGGAACCCGAATTACAGAACGCCTTGTCGAATAATTTGAGCTTGTTTTACAGTAGCTTCAATCTGTTTAATTATACGAATGTTTTTGCCCGGGCTTCCTATTCAAGTAATATTGATCAGATACGAAGTTTAACCGATTTTGAGAGTGTAATTCGAACCAGCACATTTTTCAACTCTAACTTTGCCGATGAGAATTTCAATCTTTCAGGTCGGGTGCAGCGTACCTTCGGAAAAATTCGTGCGAGCTTAAATGCCAGTTTTAATTATAGTAAGATCAATCAATTTATTCAGGGGGAGAAATCACTGAACGAGGGATTCACACAATCATACACTCCCGGAATTCGAACTAATTATAAAGTGGCTCCCAATGTGACACTTCGATACCGTTATAGTGTGACCAATAATAACCAGGGTGATCGGGAGACCAAGTTTGTCACCCAGTCCCCATCCATAGAAATGGACGCCTATATCTGGAAGAAGGTGGTCTTCCGTACCAACTATTCCTACACAGTTCAGGACCTGGATGACGGAGATTCCCAGTCCTTTCAGAATTGGGATGCCAGGATTTCCTATCGTAAAGACCGTGATGCCAAATGGGAATATGAAGTGAGGGCCACGAATATTCTGACCATTGACTCACAGGTTCGCAACAGCGCTAACAATATTGCGGTATTTGCTTCTGAAACATTTATCCAACCCCGTTTCATCACACTACGATTGAGATACACCTTATAAATCAGCCCACCAAAGACCAAAGATTTCGATTTGGATCAAATTGCTTAACTTTATAAAGTATTGAAAATTAATTAGTTAAGAATTTAATCTCTTATTATGAACTGGGTAAATTGTGGTAGCTGTCACGGTCGTGGTAAAGTGGGTTGTACCTCTTGTAGTGGAAGGGGGCGTATTTCACGGTACGGAATGGGCGGCGTGGATATTTCCACCTGTGTGGTTTGCTACGGAAGTGGGCGAATGCGATGTAATTTTTGCGGAGGTCGAGGACAGATCTTCTCACCAGCTCAACAAGCACCAAGCAGTGACTATGATCCGAAGGATTTCTTAAGAGGACTACAAGAATTATACAATAATTCTGAATCACCAGGCACTTTTATACTTACAATCTTTCTTGTGGTTCGGTATCATTTGGACAACAATAAACATACCCTGGCCGATTTTGGTATTCCGGATGACAAGGGGCAATTGCTTGCGGATGCAATTTCAAAGGAAACGGAAGAAGAACGATCGAATGCGAGCCAAAAATTCATTGACTGGTTGGCAGAAGAAGGCTGGATTACAACTTCTTAATTATTTTGAGTTACTACAGCCTTATTTTCTTTTCTAAACTGGGGTACTTTTCAAGTTGTTCAGGAACATATTTAAATTCCGAGTTTGAGTGTTCATGGAATTTAACGTTGTTTACGAGGATATAATCAGATACTAGCTCATGCTTTATGTTCCAGGATATCAAGGATATCCCTATTTTCCAGTATCTCCCTAGGGCCGCCATTCAAGCCGGTTATGAACATGGAATGGGCCAACTCAGTAGATTGGATACTGGCATTACGACCAAAGAGTTTGATAACAGGATACAACATTCTACTGATTCGATACATAACGTTCGGTTCTTTCCTTGGGGTTGTGGGATAAATATATCCGGGTCGAAAGGAATAAAACGAAAGCCCTAATACCGAAATTCGATTCTCCGCGATTCCTTTAAATCTGGCGAAGGCCGTTCGGCTTTTTTCTGACCTGTCGGCACCGGCACCACTCAGCAAGCAAAAGTTCGCATTTGGGCTGTTTTTACTTAATGTTTCAGCAAAGGAACAGGCATAATCAACGGTAATGAGCTCAAAATCCTTCTTGGAGACCTGTCCGGTATAAACACCGATACAGAAGTAAGCTGCATCGATATTTTGGAACAGGTGCTGGTGTTCTGAATAATCCGTAAAATTATCAATAACAACCTCTTCAAGCTTGGGGTGTTTAATACCACTTGGTCTCCTAACCAGGGAGATGACACCCCTAACCTCAGAAGAGGATAAACAATGCTCGAAGATCAAACTTCCCACCATTCCCGATGCACCGGCGATTAATACGTTTTTCATGGTATGTATAGGAGTTAAACAACGTTAATCAGCAGCGACTATGCTAAAGATATTATGTAGTTGGGTGATGAAGTCTTCGCCATACTATTTTGTTCTTTGGCCTTTTTTGAACTTTTTCTTGCCAACTCTATAATGCATATTCACTATGGCTTTTCTATTCTCATGATTGTAATCGTGAAAATGGGGAGTTTGATTGCCATCCGTCTTCATTTTGTTTCCATAACCATCTTTGTTCTTCTGTTGTCGCGTGATTTGTCCCTGGCCTTTTTTAACTGGTCGGTCTTTTGGACGCACATCTTTCGCCTTTTTTCTGGAGGAAAGATATTTTGAAACAGGCCGAGGCTCATGTTTTTTTGGTCCGGATTTTTGTGTTGCAGCTGTACGTTTGGCTCTGGGATTATCCCAGTTTTCTATATTCTGTCTTCGTCTCTCTGCTTTCTCAGCATTTCTTCTTTTTTGGTCTGCCTCGCGTCGGGTACGCACTTGATTTTGACGTTTCGTCTCGAGTTGCTTGTCCGCACTTCGCTTTTTGATGGCCGCCACCGATTTCTGTTTGTCTACCGCACGAGCTTTCTGGTAATCGATCTTCACGTTTCGTGAATTCCTTACCGTATATCGCCGCATTGGTGTCGATGGACTTAACTTTAAGTTAGGATTTGCATTGAAGCGAACGTTATTCACTCTGTAATTTGAAGATGTCCTATTCCAATTATAACCGGAATTTACTTTTGTGGTGTAACCATAAGATGTGTTTCTGCTTGGTGTATACTTCGGAATTTTCCTTGGCACGGGCAATCGCTTCATTTTTGCGTAATATCGAAGTCCTTTTACTACCCATTGACCCTGACAACTTTGTGTTGGCATCAGCAGTGCCAATGCCATCAGGAATAAACCAATAAATGTTCCTTTTTTCATAACGCTGTTTTTCTTGAAGATACGGAAAAATCGTAATCTTTTCAACTTTAACACATTAATCAATAATAATTTAGCGCGCATTGTCGGCGAAATTTGTAACTTAAATGGAAAACAGAAGTTATGGGGAGAATTTGGAAATATGTGTTGGTTGATATACTATTGGGGGTAGTTATCGGTCAGTTGTTCAATGCAAGTTGGGATTCCAATTATACGGACTCAGGAACATACGACAGATCGCGTTACCCGTCTTATGAATACGAATCAGAACGCATTTGGAATTATACTGAAGGATACGAAATATCACCGTATCAATTTACTCTAGAAGATCTGGACGACGTTTTCTTAGGCGTTTATAATGATCGCAGTGCTTCCATAAAATTTTCAGGGGCAAAATATTCTCGCGATAAAGACACGATCTTCTTTCAATTCAGTATACCTTTTCATGATGTAAACCATTATCCTGATATGCATCGCGGCTCAGGCTATTTAGTTTCTGAAGAAGAAAGCATCGTTTTATATCGGTTTAGGGATGAAGTTGCCCTATCGGGAATTGCTACAAAAATATATAGTGACGTAGACGAACAAGACTATTTATTCTTTAGCATTAATGATGAGGGAGAATACTTGAATTTTTTGAATGAACGAATAAAGGAGAATTATGAAGAAGACTGAAACAGGTAAAAGAGGTTCCGGAAAATTCCTATCATGGTTTTTGTTTATTTGTCTGGTAGGTGTTGGCGCATTATATCTCTACGAACGATATGATAAACAAGAAATCAAGTCACAGCTCGTGGAATTTTCAAACGAAAATGAGTTGCAGAAAGACAGTATTTCAGATCTAAAATTTGAGCTGGACGAATCTAAAGTGACGGAGCGGAGATTGAATTCCAGATTAGAATATGAACAAGAATTATATTTCAACCGTGAAAGTGAGTTGAAACAATCGATCATTGATAAAGATCGGCAAATAAGTTCATTGTCTTACGAACTGGACTCTTTGCAGTTGGAAAAAGAGAAGATAGATTTATTGATTAGGACAGGGGTGGATTCATTAAGTATCGTTCAAATCGATATGTTGAAAAAAAGGCTTGAGGTAAGAGAATCCGAAATTGAGGAAACGAACAAAAAATTAATGCAGGAGCGAAAAGCCAAAGAATATCTTTCCGAGCAACTATTTGAAACCAATCGTAAGATCAAGAATAGTGAGCTCTTCTATAAGGACGTGATAACCATGATGGTAGACGTTTACGATTTTTTCGAAAAGATCGATTATGAGTATTATGCTCTTGCGGCGGATATTGAGAAAGAAACAGAATTCCTTGAATCCAATACTGCTTCTATGGGCAAAGCGGAAAATGGGCCGGATTGGTTGAATATTCCTGCAAAGAATACCTACGCGGGAAATCCGTTTATGAATGATCTGTATGGTCGAATGGATACCTACAAGAATGGATTGGAACGAGCGCAATCAAAAATAGATAAACTCAAGGAAATTTTGAACTCTTATGACGGGCCCTTATCTGCAGACAATGAACTTGCTTCCAGTTTAAAACAACTTATAAGAAGACTCGAGGATAAAGATAAACAGATAGCTGAATTTGATCGACGCGTGAAAATGCGATTTATTATGGTTGCTTCAACCGACGATCTGAAAGAGATGGGCATTCTCAAAAGAAACGACTGGAGAAGCAAGCGATATAAAAGGAAAATAGATCGTACTCAGGTAAACCTCAATGATTTCGAAATTATTGACATAGAAGAGAATACTATTATTCAACTTCCTGAAGATGTGGAGTTCCGATCGGTAGTATCGGAACACTCAGACTGGTCATATCATTGGGATGATGAAACGAAACTCTTTACTATCTTAAGTCCAAATGAGTTTTGGAAAGTGAGCGATTATATAATAATCGAAATAGATAATGACTAGCTTTTAACACTGAATCTTTCCTTTTATAGTTCAAACCATATACACCTCCCATTATAGTCCGGGTTGTTGGTGAGTCTCACCTGGTTCGTGCCATCAGTTTTCATGATATACACCTCCCCGTTGTTGCCATGTCGATGGCTCTCAAATACGATCCATTTGCCATCCGGGGAAATATTAGGATGAAGATTGATATCGTTCGTAAGTTGTTTCACGGCACCGGATGCAACATCCACACTATAAAGTTCATAAAGAGTCTCGTTTTCGATCTTCAAATTAGCGATCAAGGTTTTATTATCCGGTAACCACAAAAGTCCCGAATTCATATAACCTCTTTCTGTTACGGCCCTCACTTCACCTGTTTCCACATCATAGATCCTTATAAACTGATTATACCAGTCCGGACCACTCATAAAGATCAACTTTTTACCGTCTCTGGACCAACTATGATTGATAGAATAGGCCTTGGTACTCTCATCCTCTCTATCAGTGATTTTGGTTTCTTTCTTTAATTCAGAGTCGTAGATATACAATTCACGGTCCCTATAGTCATTGGAACGGACAAAGGCCACGTAGCGCCCATTAGGCCCTGCGGATTCCCACTTCGCACCTTCCGCTACGGGTTCGTTCAGATACGGTTTTTCAACCTTTGAATTAATATCGATCTGAAACTTTTTTGAATTGTTTAAACTATCAATTCGAGTAAAACCAAGGGTAGTTGCATCGATCTGAAACGGAAATCGGTTGTTCTCAGAAGAGTTGGTGATTTGTTCCACTTCGCTGCCATCTGAATTCATCATAAAGATTTCTGCCGTACCAGTCCGGTAAGAAACAAATGCAATTTTGACATCTTCAAGAAGTGGAGCTTTATTACTTTCCTGGCAAACAGAATTCCAGGTAAATAGGAACAAAGTTGGAATCAGATATAATATTTTCATAAGCTTGTTTTTACTTCTGTTTTTTCACAAAAACCATACAATGTTGCCAGGGCAGATTGTCGATGTTTTCTTTTAATCTAAAGCCTGCAGCTTCCATTTCTTTGACGGCCTGTCGTTCGGTCATTTTATGTACTTTCTTAATGGGAACGCTATAGTCTTCGCCTCGATACTCGATAAGATACAGTTCGGCATCCGGTTTCATGGCCAGATAAATGGAGGCGATCATTTCCGCAGGATAGTTAAACTCATGATACACGTCAACCATCAGAATCTTATCCACGATATTTGCAGGTAAATTAACCGATTGCTCGCTGCCTTTTACCAAAGAAATATTTTGGAATCGTTTTCGGTTCATTTTCTGCTGAATGGCATCCAGCATTTCCTGTTGAATATCGACAGCGATCACCTGTCCTTCTTTCGCCTTCGGGGCCATCTTAAAAACATGATAACCCGAACCGGCACCAATATCGGCGATTACATCCGTTCTCTGAATGTCCATATTGCGGATCAAACGATTCGGATTTTCCTCTTCTTCGCGTTCAGCCCTGTCCAGCCATTTGATCCCGCGATAGCCCATAACGTGTGCAATTTCTCTTCCCATGTACCATTTGCCGATCCCATTGGGATCACCGTTTTTGTAGGTGTATTTTTCCTGAGCCTGTGTAAGGGGTATCGCTAGTAATATCCAAAGAATAGCAATTGCCATCGGTTTCATAGCTTTGTTTTAATTTTCAAGTTAACAAAAAAGTCTCTGGTAAAATTCTAAGAATGTGTTAATCGCAATATAATCTCATGGTGTTGTGGAAACGTGGCCAACAACTCTTCCTGTGATGGCATTTCAAAATCTTCGAAACTGAAACCGGGAGAAACCGTACAACCCACCAGCGAAAAACTTGAGTCTTCAGAAACTTCAGCAGCAAACCAGTGACCTCCGGGTACAACAAATTGCGGGCGCTCTCCTTTCGATAGGTTATTTCCAATCAGGTGTTGTGAATAAAGGCCTTCTTCGGAAATACAATGTAGCAGTATAGGCGATCCATCGTAATAATGCCAGATCTCGTCTTGTTTGATTCGATGAAAGGCAGAAAAGTTTTCGGATGTCAGCAAAAAATAAATGGCCGTTGCATGGTTTCTGGGACCATTGTAAACCGGTGGCAGACACTCTTTGGAAATCTCTTCGGAACTTCGGTATTCCTCCTTGAAGTATCCTCCTTCGGGATGCGGCTTTAAATCCAGTTCTTCGATGATTTTATGAATCCTTTCCATGATTAATACATTGTGTTCGGATTGGCCGATTTTTTAGGTATTTGCTGAATCGCGTCCCAATGTTCACAAATTTTCCCGTTTTCATCAAACCGAAAAAAATCCATGGTCACATATTGATCATTACCGGGCCAAACCTGGTGAGTATGAAGAGCCACTAAATTGCCTTCGGCAATACAGCGTACAAATTCGATGGATTTATCCGGGTATTCCTGTTGCATTCTTTCAAAATAACTGATAAAACCCTGGGTGCCATCTGCCACATCCGGATTATGCTGAATGTATTCATTGCCGATATAACGGGCCACCGCTCCTTTTGGGTTTCCTTCATAAGCCATTTTATAAAAGGCAATGGCGTTTTGCTTGTTTGCTTCTAAATTCATGCGATATGGTTTAACGTTGGTCGTCACTTAAGAAAATGTTGATTTTCAGTTTTCACAACCTTACCAAATTACAACAATTAACCCTTTTCAGGAACGTAATTGCAGCCCTAAATGCATGATTTCTTCGATGGCAGCAATTGGGAGATCATTGTAAGGGTCGACCCGCAGTATTTTCATTCGCGATCGTGAACCGGTCTCCAATGATGCATGCTCCATTTTATGGCCGTCTACGAAGAGAAAATAGGGTTCGGTTGTTTTTTTGTCGGTCCATAGAAAGCAGAACATTTTGTCGTGTAGTGTAAAACATGGCATGCCGTACTTGGTAGTTTCCGAGATGGAATTATGAAATTTTAAAAGAAGGTCCCGCATTGCCAGTAGGCAACTTTTATTAGGTTCCGGTTGGTCCAAATAAAAATGGTCGTTCATTGAGTAGTTTACATTTCCAATTATTCACAGAGACTAGCTTCCGGCGATGGGGGATCCAAAGATACCGACGGCCATTTCTGCCCATAATAATAAGAATAATAGGACGATGATTAAAATGAAGATCCAGCGCTTATTGTCCTTTTTTACGTTTCTGATGATTAGTTCAATACTCATACCCACCACAAGCAGAAGAACTCCCATAATAATGAAATCGCCCAGTTCCCAATTCACTTCTTCCGTGAATTGCATAGCGATTAATGGGATCAATAACAGGATGGGAATGCTTAAAAGTATGTAAAACAGGCGCTTATTCATGACGGTCATAATTCAAATATTAAAAGTACTTTGAATTGCAAAGTAAATAATTTATTCAAAAGAGCCAAATTTGATGGCATAAAATGGGCTAATTACATAGACCAGCTTCTAATTATCTCTTGTGCTCCGGGCTGTCAAATCCGGCCTGACATCCTGCGGCCCATTCATCGGGTTGATTCCCATAAGCGGGTACACCACCCTGATCTTTAAGCATCCTTGCCAAGTGCAGGCAATTCCACACTAGGAACGTAGTATTACGGTTGGTAAAATCGTTTTCTGGGCCACCCGATCCAGGATCACGGTACGACGGACCAGGTCCGGCTTCACCCATCCAACCTGCATCGGCTTGTGGAGGTACCGTATATCCTATATGTGAAAGTGAAAACAATATATTCATCGCACAGTGTTTCACTCCATCTTCATTCCCGGTAATTAAGGTGGCGCCCACCTTACCATAATCGCGGTATTGTCCTTTTTCATTGAATTGATGCGTGTAGCCGTACATCCGTTCCAGGGTGCGATTACATACCGAAGACTTTTCACCCAGCCATACTGAGGTACCAATGATTAGTATGTCACAGGCATCGATCTCCTTTTGGATCATGGGCCAGTCATCCTTATCCCATTCAGGTGTTTGTGACATATCCATTCCCAGTCCAGCCGGAATCACATAATCCACAGGACGAATGATCTTGGTTTGCACACCATTGGCTTCAAATATTCTTTGGGCTACTTTTATGAGACCCTCCGTATGTGAAAGTACCGGGGTTCTGTTCAAAGTACAATTCAGAAATAATACTTTTAAATCATCATATTTTGCGGGCGGATTTTCACAATGTTGTTGGATCTTATCATCGAGTTGTTTTGACATGTTTTTAGATTTTTAATGAGAACAGGAAAGATACAAATTAACCTCCTATTTCAGACCAACCAAAACTTCTGTTAGCAGGATGGGGGAGCCTCAAATCCAAACCATTCAATCTCCTTGTATTTACATTAGAGTCGGGCGATACTTTCTATTCCGCAGTTTCAAATACAATAGTAGACGGCTTTTTTGAATCCTTTCTAGTCAGGTATTTTTTGAGAGCCCCCCCTTTTACATTATTGACATCGAATTCAGTAATAAAGGCTTCTTGATCCACATGATCGATCACCCGGTAGGTCTTCTTGGAATCTATCCTGTTTACAATGATATGGATGATTTCGATATCATCTTTCTTCCCACGACTACCATATCCTTTTACTCCTTTGTAAACGGTCATTCCGTGTCCCACTTCATCGATCAGGGTTTGCTGCATTTCCTTGGTCTTTGTGGTGATGATCATTAAACCCACATAGTCTTCAAATCCTTCTAGAATTAGGTCAATGGTTTTGGCGGTGACTAGGTACGTTAGCACCGAATACATAGCAATCTCGAGGGAGAATAATATTCCTGTGAGTACAAAAAGTATAATATTAAACCATAAAATGATGACACCAATGGAGATACCGGTCTTATCATTTACAAATAATCCGAGGATCTCGGAACCATCTAACACCGAACCATTTTTAATGGCCAGGCCAATACCTGCTCCCAGGAAAAGTCCGCCGAAAATTGAAATCAGTAGTTTGTCATCGGTAATGGGTTCAAAATTTTCGAAATAGATGATGAGTGCCAGTACAAGGATGGAAACGATCGATTTAATGAGTATGCGCTTGGAAACAGTAAACCATCCCAGAATGAAAAATGGAATACTCAAAAGAGGGAGTGTGATTGAAATTTCCCAAGAAATAAGTTTACTCAATAAGATGGCTACGCCTGTAACACCACCGTCCAAAAATCCGTTTGGTAATAAAAAAGCCTTCAAACCAATGCTGGCTAAAAAGATAGCCAGCGCAATCTGAAGGATTTCCAAAACGAATTTTAAGGTTCGTTTCATTCATTGAGTTCTTTGAATCCTATTTTGGCCATAGTTTTCATTTCCGAATCGAAATACAACTCATGTCCCTGAAGAAGTTTCACCGCCATGATCGCTCCCGGTTCTATAGTCGAGGTTTGAAGAATTTCTCCATCCTGTTGAATTCTTATGGAAAACGGGTTGGCACCAAGGTTTTCTATCGTCCCAATGCTATTAGTGGATAAGTAAGGATTGATGGCTGCATCTTGTCCGGTCCCCTTACCGCTGATACACATAGATTGAGAAGGATCCAGCTCCAATACTGATTGGCTAAAGCCGATAAAGGGAGCTAGTAATAATAGAATAAATAATAGATGTTTTTTCATGGTTTAATTTTTTATAAGTTAAGAAATACCATATTGGGTGCCATACCCTGGTAACTACATAAAATTAAGAACATTAATTCGAAAACATGTTAAATTCTAATTAATTATAGCGGTGCAACGCAAAATAAATAACTCACTATTCCACTTTAAAAAGATCCATCCCTTTCACCCAGAACAATTGAGAATCGACAAATTTTAGCGCAGTTTTAATAATTCTATCGGACTTGTCTCTTGGGGATTTGCTAATAAATCTGGCCTTCGTTTTGTCAAAATCCAGAGTGTGCTTTTCATCGAAGTCCTTTTGCTTATCTGTTAAGAAGGAAATTATTGTATTATCGGACTTCCATTTCCCTTTTCCATATAAATATTCCTCAGGATTTAATTTTTGGGAATGATTGGAATATGATTTAAAAGAAAAGGTTCCATCTGAATTAAGCACAAGTTGGTAAGATATATAAGCATTGACGGTTTTGTGTTCCGCCTCGTAGACACCAGCTATATCTTGAGCTTGTGCAATTAACAGCCCATAAAAAAAACAAAGGAACAATGGAAGACATTTCATATTCGATCTTACTATAGGTAGCCAAATTAAAAAAACGAAACCATTTTGTTAAATGATCGTCACGAAAATGCCATCTCGCGGTTGTACTTATTTCTATACTCGTTAGGCGACAAACCAGAGTATTTACGGAACGTATTTCTGAAGGCCTTTTGGTCGTTATAACCAATATTGTACATCACCTCGGAAACGGAGAGTGTCGTAGATTCCAGCTTCTTCTTTGCAGCTTCTATTTTAACCCGCTGTATGTATTCCAAGGGTGTGTTCAAAGTCGCTTTTTTAAATCTTCGCAGGAAGCTTCGAGCGTTCAAATGAACCATATTTGCGATAGAATCTATCTGCAGTTTTTTGTCATAATTATTTTCAATATATATCTGGGCTTTTTTAATGGGTTCATCCGTGTGTTCTTTCTGACCGCTGAAAATGATGAATTCGTTCTGACTTATACGATCAAAATCGATCTCCGAGATTTTCGAACACCAGATCGCAGTTTCCCTTCCAAAATAACGTTCAATTAAGTACAACGTGAAATTCAAAATGGAGTAGGCGCCACCGCTGGAGTAGATCCCATTGTCTTCACAAATTATTTTCTCCGGCATTAATTGCACCTTCGGATATCTTTCCCGGAACAGGTCGTGACTCGTCCAATGGGTCGCACAGGATTTACCGTTCAGCAAACCCGTTTCAGCCAAAAGAAAAGCGCCTTTACATAAACTGGCGATTTCAGAATCATTTTTTATTCTTTGATCCTTTATCCATGAGATGAATTCCCGATTGTTTTCTATTTCCTTTGGCAAATCACCGCTAATGGGTGAAACTATGATCAGATCCGTTTTTGTGATATCTTCCATGGTTGCCGTGGGTTGTATACTGAATATTCCCTGGTAATGGATAGGTTCCATGGTTGATCCCACTAAATCAATCTTAAATGGAGGTTCCTTCAAATGTTCCAGTCGCTGCAAATGCGAATTGGCCATGCGGAACAAGTTATAAGGGGCAATTATAGTATCAACGATGGTATTTCCTTTAGGCAGAATAATACTGATTTGTCTCATATTCCATGATATTTTGACAAAGATATTGATAAATACTGTCGTAAACAACCCCTTAGATTGTCAAAAAAGACATACCTAATATGTATAATTGCGTCATAACTTTGTGGTATTCAATAATCAAATTCAGAAATTATGGAAAATCAAGAAGTCATGGTCGTGTATAAATGGACGGCAAAAGAAGGAAACTCGGAAGCATTGAAAGGGATCTATAAAGAAGTGGAAAGTCAGATGAAATCGAACGAACCAGGGGCCCTGGAAGTGCAATGTTATTTTGATGAATCTTCGGGTACTTTGGTAGTCATGGATCTTTTTTCCGATGCCAATGCGGTTGGATTTCATTTAGGCACTACAGCGGCCGGGCATTTCGAGAAATTGTTGCAAATCGCAGTTCCCGGTGAATTTTTATTCTGCGGAAATGTTCCGGATTCAATGAAACAAGCAGCCACCGGAATGGGCTTAAACGCCACCTTCGCCCCCAATATTTTTGGGTTTAACAGAAAGGCATAAACTCAAGTAAGCATCAACAAAAACACCGGCCTTTATAACCGGTGTTTTTATTTCAGGATTTTTAATTATGCTACGCCTGCTTTTCGCCCTTTAAAATAGGCATAGAAGCTCGTGATGATGGCGAGCGAAGAGACAATGGTCATGAGAGTTCCAGGCATAAAGTTTACGTATCCGCCTAGATCCATAAACAGGAAGTAACCCAAATCGGCCAGACCTCCTGTAATGGCAGCAAGAAAAATGGCGTTCTTGTTTCCTTTCCAGATATAAAAGGCACAAATAAAGGTTACAATTCCTATCCATAGGAGGTTGAACCCATGCTGACCAATGATCGCACCGAGCGCTTCTGGATAATCCATTTGTAAAGATTCCGGGTCTACGGCATCTGCGATTCCCACAATCGAAGAGGTAATATCATCACTTAATATTCCCTTCATTGTCATTACTCCAGCGAGGACATGCACGAGACCCCAGATAATCCAAAGCACGGAAGAGATCTTAAATAATATGGATAAATTTTTCATTTTGACGTTGATTTAGTTTCGTCAAATATCCCATCTAATTCATACATGTGCATTAATGTAGATTAAGAAATCAATAAGAGCCGGATTATCTTTTCCGTATCCTTTTGCTTTTGGCAGAGGAGAGCGCTTCGGGGGTAATTCCAAGATAAGAAGCTATCATTCTCTGAGGGACACGTTGCGCAATATCGGGATAAGTCTCCATGAAGTGATCGTAACGTTCCATCGCGGACGCACTCATGAGCATGATCACTCTTTTCTGCAAAACCGCAATTCGATTTATAAATGCAGTGGCATTGTTTCTTTCTTTTTCGATGTTCTTAAGATGCACGGTAATCGAGGAATCTTCCAGTGCGTCAATGTATAAGTCACAGGGTTTGTCGGGTGAAATATTATCGGCTATCACCCATCCTTCCGGAGCAAACATAAAGATGTGCTCTTTACCTTTCTCATCGATGGTATAGCTTCTTAAAAGTCCGGAATGAACATGATATACCTTGGTGTTCAATTCTCCACTCCTTTGTAAGATTTCTCCTTTTATTATGGTAGCCTGCTTCAAATGTGGTAGGTATTAAATTCGAATATCAGTTAATTCTTGCTTATCCATGTGCTCACGTATTCCAAATAATCCGTGCGAATCCACCGCGTATCCTTATCCATAAGTGCATGCCCTGAACCTTCAAATAATTTGATTTCGACGGGCAAATCCCGATTTTCCTGCAAAAGAGCATTGATCCTGTTTATGCTACTTTCCACTGGAACGTTTTCATCTTCATCGGTAAACACTTTTAGGACAGGAGTGTCGGAATTTGCGATTAATGGTATGGGATCGAATTCACCATTCTTATCCCACCAAATCTTCCGTTTACCTCGTGCTCGTTTTGCAAAGACCAAAGAAAGAGGGTTGGCTAAGAAACCCGGAGCGCCACTTCCTTGTATCTCATTTTTTACTTCAAACCTAAGTTGTTCATTCGGGGTAGTTGAAGCCCCAACCACATCAAGAATAAAATCCAAACCGGGATATTTTTCATTCACAAGATGACTGATCCAACCACCCTGGCTGATTCCCATCACACCTACCTTGGAAAATTCGTCGGCCTGAGTCGATTCTAAGTGCTTCAAAGCGGCGACAATATCATCGGCAAAATCGTCGAAGGAGGCTGTATGCCATTCCCCCTGGGACTTACCACAACCGCGTTTATCCGGGAGTAACACCGTGTACCCTTTACGCGCAAGATAATCGGCCTGATACATATACCAAAAACTATCGCGGTCACTCACACCCGAACCGTGAATAATCACTATTGCGGTGGATTTGATGTCCTTTACCGGCTTCAGCAAAAGACCGGCCAGGCTAACCTCACCATTGAAGTATTCGATCTCCTCCTGATGATAAAACAAACTGTCATTTTTAGCAGCGTTTAGTTCTGTTTTAGATGTTTTTACATCCATAATTACAAGTGAATCATTATGCGAAGAGGTGAACCTTATTTCAGTCGTTTCCGGGTCTCCGTTGGTGTCAAATTCATTTTCCCGGATGGGCAAAACTCTTAAGTTTTTAAGTTCATCCCTGTTCTCATCAAAGTAATTGAGTTGAAGTCCTCTTTTTGCAGCCCAGGTAACTTGATAATTTTTGCCTGTTTCAGCAGTATACCACCCCACTTTAGAAGATACATTGGCGTCCTTTTCGATTTCAGCATAGTCATATTCAATGCTTTCCTGACCGGGTGGGATAATATAAAGTCCCAACAGTATAAGGATTACTAAAACGATGAGATAGAATAATATTTTTAGAATCTTTTTAATCATATTAATTTAATTTATCTTCTATTCTGCTGGTTTGAAATCAGGCCATTTTTCTTATGCTGCAGGCGCCAATAGTAATTTCGTAATAACAAACTTTATTTCCAAGAACGAATAGGGAGTTTTCTAAGGATTCACTTCTATTATTTTTTGAATACCAGATCGGCCTTATGAATCACCAAACTGGGATTTCCATTGGAAACCAAGATGGCGTTAAAAACGTAGGTGCCGGAGTCACTCACATCGAAGTTCTTCATTCTCCCGCTGAATTTCCACTTGGTTTTATTCATCAAGGTTGTCTTTCTTTCGTTTAGAGTAATGTCCTTGTCGAAAGGATCTAAGGTGATAATTCCATCCGATTTCCCGTTCCGAACCATTTCCAGTTTGTACTGAAGACCTGCATTTCCGGTATACTCGATATCCATATCGGCCCATACATTGAGCGATTCTCCACTCATTAGTTCGATTTCCGCGGAAGCAGGTTCCACATTTCCTTCAGTGCTGATTTCATCAATTTCAATTCTTCCTATCTCTTCCCCGGTGAGCCCGCAGCCCGACAGCAGAATGCCAAGGATGAATACAATTAAAATTTTTCTCATAATGGGTTATTTAGAAGTTAGTTTGTATGTCCATAATATTATTTTGAATCGCTACTTTCCCTTTCTCAGATCCTCAACAGTAGTCTCCACTACTTTAAAAGAGTGCAATGTATGGGTAGCACTGTCGCCCACAGGACTTTGAAATTCAACCCCGATTTTTACGGAGTCTGTTTCGGGAAGTGTAGTGAGCCGGACCATTTTATAATCAGAACCATATTTTGACCAGAACATCGAATAAATATTGTTCTTTCGAACGAGTTTAAGCCAGATCTCATTGTCTGATCGCAAAATCACGCCATTAGCATCATCGGAAACTCCTTTGGTCACCACCGAAACTATGCTTTTACCAGTTGCATCCGAGTTTTCAAAGGCGAACTTGATCCAATGATCATCGTCAATATGTACCATTAATGCTACGGCATTCCACATGGAAGTAAAATCGGGTTTTACCAAAGCAGTAGCCACAAAATCTCCTGTCATTTCCTGAAATAAAAAAGGAGCAGTGGCAGTCACCGAAAGGTCTTCAGGGTTATTGAAGAAATCGGTGCCTTTTTCAACGGTAACACGCATTGATCCGTCCTTAATTTCGTACGAATTAGGCTCGTTCATCCAGATTAACTCATTTAGGCTTTCTTCCGTAAAGTCCGGAGTATATTCATCTGAAGGTACTTTTATTATTATCTCAGACTCAGCAGGAGGAAGGGCGTCATTCTTTTTACAGCCTGAGATTACCGTTCCGATAATAATTATTGGAATTATGATTCGATAATTAAAGTTCTTTATTCTTTCCATTAAAAAATATAATCTACAAATTCTTTATGAAATCGAATCAATGGTCGTATCGATTGAGTCCAATCCGAAAACTGTAATGAATACTTGGTAGTTAATTTGTACTTCAGGTTTTCATTGATTCCTTCCATAGCCGGTTCAAATACAGTATTACTGGCGATATCCATCAATTCCTGAAATGCTTTTGACTGTTTAAAAAACGCTCTTATTGCTTCGCTTGATGTATTTAGCTTGAATCTATTTTTGTTTTTCCGAAACAAAGTTGAAAAATGACTTCGTGTAGAGAGTTCAAACTCCACATTTGGTTTATACACTTCGTATACACAGGTTATTATTCCATAAAATTGAGTCCCTGTGCTGTTTTTAAGATATATCAAAGCGTCTTTATACGGAATACGAAGATGGAAAACCAAATGCGGACTTCTGGTTCCCAACTCCAGCTCCAGTTTTTGATCCAGGATCTGCAATGACCCACCTTCTTGCTCCGCAATTTCTTTAAAGATCTTATCCAACATATTAATGCCAAATATCTTAAGAACGTCTTTTTGTAATCATCGTTTGCTTCGCTCTAAAAAGCCGAACTTACTTCTGCCGGTTAGGATCATCATAGCTCACCATCCAGCTGATTCCGAATTTATCTGTTAACATGCCAAAATACGATCCCCAGAACGTGTCTGCCATAGGCATGGTTGCTTGTCCTCCTTCGGATAGCCCTTCGAACATTCTATCGGCTTCGGCCTTGCTTTCGGTATTGATCGAAAGGGAAAAATTAGTTCCCTGTTTAAAACCATCTGCCCAGGCGCCTCCTGTATCACTCCCCATGAGGATGGTCTCATTGCTGATCGGCATGGACACGTGCATGATTCGGTTTTTTTCTTCTTCCGAAACGGGAAAATTCTCGTCTGGTGGCATGTCACTAAAGCGGCTCATCATGTCTATCTCTTTTCCGAAGACATTTTCATAAAATTTAAATGCCGCTTCACAGTCCCCGTTAAAGGTTAAATAAGTGTTTATGGTCATAACTTATGGCTTTAGTCGTATTGTTTTATTGGTCAAAGCGCTCTGAACGGCTGCATCAAGGATCTCCATTACTATCAGGTTGTTCTCCAATGATGACAGGTCGTAGGGAGGTACTTCAATATGGTTTCTCACCACGGCCGCCAGATAAGCAAAAGGATCGTCGTAAGGCGCCTTCATCTCTTCCAGTTTCATTTGTTCTTCTGAAAATCCGTCGTATCCTTCTGCGATTCGTATCCGAAGATCGTTACGGTTGTCAGAATATATGGCGCCTTTCAAACCGTAAATCTCCATGTCCTTGCGGCCAATTGGCCAATTCCAGGACGCCTGGATTAGTGCATTGGCGTTTTCATATTCCAGTATAATGATGGCTTCATCGTCCACCTTAGGATTATTTTCCGATTGCATTTGCTGGGTGATAGCGGTCACAGAGAGAGGTCTTGTACCTTCCATCAACCAGGTCATCAAGTTGGCACCATAACATCCAAAGTCGATGATGGCACCACCGCCGTTGAGCTTAGGATCGGTGAGCCATTCGAGAAATTCGGCATCCACCCCAATTTTTTTAGGTCCGCGATGACCATCCCTTACGATCACTTTACGAAGTGCCCCAACGATGGTATCCTTCTTGAGAATTTTATAGGCTTTGTGATTGGTAGGGTACCAGGTGGTTTCATAATTGGTGAGTAGATGGATGTCATGCTTTTTGGCCAATTGAGCCATCTTTTGTGCGTGTTCCAAATTCACAGCAAGCGGTTTTTCAACCATCACGTGAACTCCCAACGGAGCAAAGGTTTCGACAATTTCCAAGTGTTCGTAAATGGGTCCGAATGCAGTAACGGCCTCAGGGCGATTCTTTTCGATTAATTCCTGCATGGACGTGTAAATCCTTTCCATCGGAAAATTGTATTGCTCCGCGTATCGAGCTGCCAATTCACGATTGGATTCCACCACCCCTACAATTTCAATCTCTCCTCGTTTTTCACTTCCGAAAATCCAGTGCACGTGCGTATGACTCAGTCCGATGACACCCACTTTCAGCGGATTCTCCTGAGCATTGATAACTTTAGGAAGGATCAGAAGAATGACAAATAAAAAAAGCCTGTAAAATTTTATCATGAGAAAGCTGAAAATTTGCCTCCTCAAGATAATGGATTAATCTTTAAATCCATAGGCCCTAAAGGTAATGTTGATACGCCCATTTTTGTACTTGGTATTCTCTGGCAGGCCGTGTTCATAAAGTTCCTGCGTTCCTTCACCCATGACGAGCAGGCTACCGTGTTCCAGTAACACTTTATATTCTTCACCGGATGACTTTTCCCTAAGGATAAACTCCCGTTCTTCACCGAGGCTCAAGGAAGGGATTACCGAAGTGTCCCCATAGGCGATTAAATCTGAGTGAAAGTCCACTCCTGAATTTCCATCGGGGTAATAAATGCAAACGCCCACCTGAAAACTTCGCCCGGCAAGCTGTTCTATTTTACTTTTTAATTCAAGTAATTCCTCCGGCCAGGACATTTGTGCACCCCAAATCTCCTCAGGAAGCGCGTTGGATTCGAAGAGGTCCGGCTCAAGTAGCATTAATTTGGCATAGTTGGAAACGATCTTTACCCCGTTTACTTCAAAGACCGGCACATGAGTCGTAAGATCATGATCATTCATTAATGAATCATAAATCTGATTCGCTTCAGTTTCAGTCAAAAAATTTGAATGATAGTAGGCTTCACATGCCAGCGGTAGCTTTTTCATACTTCGGGTACGGGAAGACCAAGATAGAAAATGTTGTGAACCTGTTCCAATTAATCAATTACCTTTGCCAAAAAGTTTTCTATGCCGCATAAAGCCGGATTTGTAAACATCATCGGTAATCCCAATGTCGGGAAAAGTACACTTATGAATGCCTTTGTTGGTGAGCGATTATCCATTATTACCAGTAAAGCTCAAACCACCCGTCATCGTATTTTAGGAATTGTCAACGGGGATGATTTTCAGGTTGTCTTGAGCGACACACCGGGAATCATAAAACCCGCCTATGAGCTTCAGGAGAGTATGATGGGCTTTGTGAAATCCGCATTCGAAGATGCCGATGTTCTCCTTTATCTGGTGGAATTGGGAGAAAAGGAATTGAAAGATGAAGCCTTTTTCAGCAAAATAAAAAGTGCGAAAATCCCCGTTTTACTTCTTATCAATAAAATCGACAAGGGAGATGAAGCAAAACTAGCCGAAGCTCTTGAACTGTGGCAACATAAAGTTCCGAATGCAGAAGTCTTTGCCATTTCAGCATTGGAAAATTTTGGAGTGAAGGAAGTTTTTCAAAGAATTATTGAATTGCTCCCCGAGTCACCTCCGTTTTATCCGAAAGACCAGCTAACCGACAAGCCTGAGCGTTTTTTTGTCAACGAGACCATTCGCGAGAAAATATTGTTGCACTATAAAAAGGAGATTCCCTATTCCGTGGAGATCGATACGGAAGAATTTCATGAAGACGCAAAGATCATCCGAATCCGTTCCGTGATTATGGTCGAGCGTGAAACTCAAAAAGGGATCATTATCGGGCACAAAGGAAGTGCTTTAAAACGAGTAGGGGTGGAAGCACGAAAGGACCTCGAAAAGTTCTTTGGTAAGCAAATACACCTGGAATTATACGTGAAGGTGAACAAAAATTGGCGATCCAGCGAGAAACAATTACGACGATTCGGTTATAATAATTAAAGTTTCAGGGATCGCTTCATAAACCTGTAAAGATCTTTCATTTCATCTTTTCCTGCCGATTTTCCCATCCTCCCGGCAAAATAAAGGACAAACCAGGCCACGACCATCAAACCCATTAGAAATACCTGGACGCCATACAGCTGATCCAGACTGGCATTGGTATAGGCCCAGATTCCGAAGCCTATAAAAAGTGCTGCCACCACAAAATGCATAAACATAAACAAGGTCCAAACGGAAGGTTTTGGTCCGAACAGTCCCCGCAATACACTTTTACCTGTTTCGAAACTATGAATTTCCAGATCCAGTTGGGGAGACCAATAGTGTTGTTTGGCCTTTGGGATCTTTATAAATACGTGATGATCTACACGGGTTACCACAAAATCTTTGGTAGATTTGCCCGCTAATTCCATTGTTTGAAGCGCCTCTTCGTCTTCACAATCCAAGTCTATTTTAAAACGCGGCCTTAATTCAATTTCTTCGCCTAAATCCATGATGACAATTTAAAGCTTTCAAATTATTTATTCTGTTTCCTTCGGAAAATGATAAAAATCAGCATGCTGAGGTGTTCTTTATAAAGGAAAAGCTATTTTTGCAGTCAATTTAGAATGTATGGGCAGTATTGTTGCTATTGTGGGACGGCCGAACGTGGGTAAATCCACTTTTTTTAATCGTTTGATTCAACGCAGAGAAGCTATTGTGGACTCTGTGAGCGGTGTTACGCGCGACCGTCATTATGGAAAAAGCGACTGGAACGGAAAGGAATTCTCCTTGATCGATACCGGTGGTTATGTAGTGGGTAGTGACGATATTTTCGAAGCTGAAATAGATAAACAAGTGGAACTTGCCATTGATGAAGCAGATGCCATCATTTTTATGGTAGATGTGGAGAGCGGGATCACCGGAATGGACGAAGAGGTGGCCCAATTGCTGAGACGAAGTGAAAAACCGGTTTTCCTGGCGGTAAATAAAGTGGACAATGCCAACCGGGTGAACGATGCAGTCGAGTTTTACGGATTGGGTTTTGAACGATACTTCCCGATTTCAAGTATTAATGGAAGCGGTAGCGGTGAACTGTTGGATGAACTTGTAAAAGTGTTGCCAGACGAACCCGAAAAGGAAGAAGATGAGTTGCCCCGATTTGCGGTGGTGGGTCGGCCAAATGCAGGAAAATCATCATTCATCAATGCGCTGATCGGTGAAGATCGATTTGTGGTAACCGACATCGCCGGAACTACCCGTGATAGTATTGATACCAAGTATAACCGCTTCGGATTTGAATTTAACCTGGTGGACACAGCCGGAATCCGGAAGAAAAGCAAGGTAAAAGAGGATCTGGAATTCTACTCGGTGATGCGGTCTGTTCGTGCTATTGAACATTGTGACGTTGCGATCGTAGTATTTGATGCCACTCGCGGGTTCGACGGACAGGTTCAGAATATATTCTGGCTAGCGCAACGCAATAATAAAGGGGTAGTGATCCTGGCCAATAAATGGGACCTTGTGGACAAGGACAATCAAACCACTAAGGAATTCGAGGCCCACATCCGAAAGCAGTGCGAGCCTTTCACTGATGTGCCCATTGTATTTATGTCGGCACTAACTAAACAACGAATCTACAAAGCTATTGAGACAGCCGTGACTGTGTATAAAAATAGGAGCAGGAGAATAAAAACTTCGTTATTAAACGATACGATGCTGCCGATCATCCAGGCGTTTCCACCGCCGTCATACAAGGGAAAATATGTAAAGATTAAATTCTGTACTCAATTACCCACCCCGCATCCCTGCTTTGCATTTTTCTGTAATTTGCCTCAGTATCTGAAAGATCCTTACAAGCGCTTTATTGAGAATAAGATGCGTGAGAATTTTGACTTCCACGGGGTGCCGATTACTATTTATTTCAGGAAAAAATAGTTACCACGAACCCGAGGCACCGCCACCGCCGAAGCTTCCTCCCCCAAAGGAACCGCCGCCTCCGAAAGATCCTCCGCCGGAACTCCAACCGCCGCCACTGGAGCCCCATCCGCTGGATGAACTACCACCGGTTCGCCCCATGTTGCTAAGAATAATTACATCAAGCAGGCTTCCCCCGCTTCCCCCTCCGTTATTTCGGCTTCTCAGAATGAGGAAGATGAAGATAAAGAGAAGAATAAAGATTATAAGTTCCAAAGGAAATTCACTTTTGCTACGGTCACGATCATCTATAAATTCTCCATTAAGAATGTCAAAAATGGCCTCAACTCCCTGGTCCAATCCTGCAAAATAGTTCCCGTTTTTGAAGTGTGGGATCATTCTTTGGTTGATCACCCGTTCCGCCAGTCGATCGGTCATTATGCCTTCAATTCCATATCCGGTGTTAATATCGATCTCGCGATCTCCGTAGGAAAGCGTGATAAAGATTCCGTTGTCTTTATCGGCTTGGCCCACGCCCCATTTCTCACCCCATTTTGCACCCAAAAGTGAAATGTCTTCCCCTTTGGTGGTTTGAATGATGGCAATTACGATTTGTGTCGAGGTGGTATCTGCATACCGAAGTAGTTTATCGTTGAGATATTGAAAATCACCCTCAGGGAGTAATTTGACGTAGTCGTACACCCTGACTGTCTTTTGGGTGGCTTCATCGGGTTTTTCTGGAATGGTGAACTGTGCCTGAACGCAAAGTGTGGCCAGAAAGAATATGGCAAAGAACAAGGTGTTGATTTTATAAGATTTCAGCAAAATTTTCATACTGAAATTTCATTAGGAAGTTCGTCTGTATCATCCAATCGGTATGGGAAATGCCGTTTCAATTGTTCTCCGGCATGCAAAATTCCATCCACCAGCCCTTGTTTTACATCACCATAGCTGAAATGTTCCAAAACAAGGTCTTTGGTTGATTCCCAAAAATCTTCCGGGACTACCTTGTCGATACCACGGTCTCCGAGTATGACCAGGATATGGTCTTCCACGGCCACATAGAACAATACTCCGTTTCCGTTTCTGGTATTGTTCATGTGTAGGAAATTGAAAAGTTCAACCGCACGATCGAACGGGTCAATCTCCGCATGGGCTTCCAGGTGTACGCGGATTTCACCGGAGGTATTCCGTTCGGCTTGACGGATAGCATCGATAACCTCAGACTCTTCAGAATGGGTTAAAAAATCTTCAACTTTAGACATATTAATTAATTTCCGAAGTCAAAATCAACTTCAGGCGCTACTTCGGTCCCTTCATCTGCTTCAAAATAAGCTCTTTCATCGAAGCCTAGCATTCCTGCGAACAATTTAGCCGGGAACTCCTTTACAGCTACATTCAGTTTCTGAGCTTCTTCATTGAACCGAATGCGTTCCACATTGATGCGGTTTTCGGTACGCTCCAGTTCATTGATAAGTTCTTTGAAATTTTCATTGGCTTTTAAATCCGGATATCTTTCAAATACCGCAAGGAGTCTGGCTAAGGCAGAAGTGAGCCCGCCTTGTGCCTCCTGGAATTGCGTCAATTGCTGAGGTGTGATATTGCTTGGATCGATGGTCACGGAAGTCGCTTTGCTACGGGCTTCGGTCACCTGAATGAGTGTTTCCCGTTCGAACTCGGCATATCCCTTAGCGGTATTCACGATGTTAGGAATGAGATCTGCCCGGCGTTGATAAGTGCTTTCCACATTGCTCCATTGGGCATTAACGCCTTCGTCCAGCCCTACGAGCTTGTTATTGAGATTGGCCAAATAGGCTCCAAGAAGAAGCAGGAGCCCGATAATGATAATTACGGGTAACCATCTTTTCATAAGAGATAATTTATAGGTTGTCTTTGATTTTCAGTAATTCGGCTTTTACTGTTTCTAATTTACGAATTATCTCAAAGTTGTCGAGAGTTTTGTGTTTGTTTTCTTTCAAGTGCGTCTTTGCACCGTCCAAAGTAAAACCCCGCTCTTTAACCAGGTGGTAAATGAGTTCGAGATTCTTGATGTCTTGCGGAGTAAACTTGCGGTTGCCCTTGGCATTCTTTTTAGGTTGTATCACATCGAATTCTTTTTCCCAAAATCGGATGAGTGAAGTATTCACATCGAATGCTTCAGCTACTTCACCAATACTATAATATCGCTTTTCGGGTAATTCTATGTGCATAGGCTAATCGAGAGATTGATTCTCAATCTGAGAATTGATAAGCATTTCTGCAAACTCCTCCGGAGTGAGATTTCCGTAGTAAAAATTGATCGGATTGATACGTTCACCGTCTTTAAAGATCTCATAATGCAGGTGAGGTGCTTCACTTCGACCGGTACTACCTACAAATCCGATTAAGTCTCCACGTTTTACACGTTGTCCTTTACGCACGTTATAATCGTAAAGGTGGGCGTATAAGCTTACGTAGCCAAATTCATGGTCGATACGTATATGTCTACCATACCCCGATGCAGAATTGTCGGCACGGGAAACCACACCATCACCTGAGGCATATACTGGGGTTCCGCGAGGTGCGGTAAAATCCATTCCCCAGTGGAATTTACGAGCCTTGGTGAATGGGTCCGTTCTATAACCGAAACCGGACGCCATACGTGTTAGGTCTTCATTGTTAACCGGTTGGATCGCTGGTATCGCTTCCAAAAGCCGTTCTTTTTCGACCGCGAGTTTTGAGATTTCATCCAATGATTTCGATTGAACCACAATTTGCTTGGTAAGAATATCCAGACGTCTGCTGGTATTGACAATTAACTTCGAATTGTCAAAACCTTCCAGATTTTTATAACGATTAATTCCACCGAATCCTGCTTTTCGTTGTTCTTCAGGAATGGGATTCGTCTCGAAATATACACGGTATAGGTTGTTATCACGGTTTGCGAGGTCTTCCAACACATTTTCGGCCTGTTCCATCTTACCGTTCAGGATTTCGTATTGGAATTCCATATTCGCCAGTTCGCGTTTCAACGCCTTTTCTTTTGGAGTTTCAATTCCGGGAATATTCAGGTAAATAACCAATAACAGGAACCCACTTAATAACATTCCAAGTAGGGATAAAAAGAAGATGCCGACTTTTCGACCTTTTTTGGGTTCAATTTTTCGATAGGAAAGGGTATCGCTATCGTAGTAATATTTTACCTTAGACATATGTTAAAAAGTCCTATTTTTGCGGTTGATGGCAAGCGCTAATTATTTTTTTAACGTGCTGCAAAGATAGAAATTGTTTCAGCAACACAATATACGCAAAATCAACGAATCGCTTTTTATGACTTCTTCTGAAATACGCAACCAGTTTTTAGACTTTTTCAGGTCAAAATCTCATGAAGTGGTGCCTTCTGCGCCGATGGTGATCAAAGATGACCCTACTTTGATGTTCACCAATGCAGGAATGAATCAATTCAAAGAGTACTTCTTAGGGAACAAAGAAGCGAAAAACCCGAGAGTTTCGGACACACAGAAATGTTTACGAGTGAGTGGAAAGCATAACGACCTGGAAGAAGTGGGAAAAGACACCTACCATCATACCATGTTCGAGATGTTGGGGAACTGGAGCTTCGGGGATTATTTCAAAAAGGAAGCCATTGGATGGGCCTGGGAACTTCTCACCAAGGTGTATGGAATAGATAAGGACAAATTGTATGTTACCATATTCGAAGGTGACGAGGCTGATGGTTTAGATCGTGATTCGGATGCTTATAATTTTTGGAAACAGCATATTTCCGAAGAAAGAATACTGAACGGAAGTAAACACGACAATTTTTGGGAAATGGGTGATCAGGGTCCGTGCGGTCCCTGTAGCGAGATTCACGTAGATATTCGTTCTGAGGAAGATAAAGCTAAAGTTTCCGGAGCAGAACTGGTGAATAAGGATCATCCGCAAGTGATTGAAATCTGGAATCTCGTTTTCATGCAATTCAATCGTAAAGCAGATGGATCATTGGAAAAATTGCCCGCGCAGCATGTGGATACGGGAATGGGTTTTGAGCGTCTGTGCATGGTATTACAGGACAAACAAAGCAATTACGACACCGATGTCTTTACCCCATTGATTCGAGAGGTGGAAGCGATCACCGATAGCCAATATGGTAAAGACGAACCTACTGATATCGCCATACGCGTGATCTCGGACCACGTAAGAGCGGTGGCATTTTCCATCGCCGACGGGCAATTACCGAGTAATTCCGGAGCGGGGTATGTGATCCGACGAATTCTGAGGCGTGCCATTCGATACGGATTCACTTTCCTAAATACCAAGGAGCCTTTTATTTTTAAGTTGGTCGAAACCCTCGTAAAACAATTGGGTCAGGCCTTCCCCGAACTAGTGAGCGAGCAAAATCTTATTACGAATGTAATTCGTGAAGAAGAAGCCTCTTTCCTTAGAACGTTAGACCAGGGGTTGATTCTTTTGGAAAATGTGATTTCAAATGCTAAGTCTAAAACGATATCCGGATCCAAGGCGTTCGAGTTATACGACACCTATGGGTTTCCAATCGATCTTACGGCGCTAATCTTAAGTGAACGTGGATACGATCTGGACAAGGAGGAATTTGAAGCGGAACTTCAGAAACAAAAAGAACGCTCCAGAGCGGCCACAAAAGTGGAGACCGGCGACTGGGTGATTTTGTTAGACGATTCGGAAGAAGAATTCGTGGGCTACGATATGCTTGATACCCAGGTAAAGATTACGCGATATCGCAAGATCGAAACCAAGAAAGAAGGAGAGATGTATCAGTTGGTATTCAATATGACACCTTTTTATCCTGAAGGAGGAGGGCAAGTAGGGGATAAGGGATATCTCGAGGCTCCCAATGGAGAAGTAGTTTACATTGTAGATACTAAAAAAGAGAATAATCTGATCGTTCATTTCGCTAAAAATCTGCCAAGACATCCGGAAGAAATGATGCAGGCTGTGGTGGATGAGAAACAACGTTCTAGAACAGCTTCCAACCATACCGCTACGCATTTGCTACACCAGGCGCTTCGCAATATTTTAGGGGATCATGTGGTACAGAAAGGATCCATGGTGCATAGTAGGTACCTCCGTTTTGATTTCTCACATTTTAGTAAAGTGACGGATGAAGAAATAAGAGAGGTCGAGGATTTTGTAAATGCTCGAATTCGCGAAGGTATTGAAATGGATGAACGTCGAAATATACCTTACCAGCAAGCTATTGACGAAGGCGCACTAGCCTTGTTCGGTGAAAAATATGGAGATACTGTGAGAGCCATCCGTTTTGGTAAATCTATGGAGCTTTGCGGAGGTACACATGTGGATTCCACTTCCGATATATGGCATTTTATTATTACTTCGGAAAGTGCCGTAGCTTCGGGAATACGTAGGATTGAAGCTATCACGGGAGATGCTGCCAAACGCTTCTTTGAAGAACGGAGCGAAGCTTTTAAGCAAGTACAAAAGTCATTGAATAACACCTCAGACCCTGTGGGTTCTATCGCTAAGCTACAAGAAGAAAACCAGGCCCTTCAGAAACAGATCCAGCAATTATTGAAAGACAAAGCTGCGAATATCAAGGGAGACCTTAAACAGGAAATGGAGGAAGTGAATGGAGTCAATTTCCTTGCCAAGGAACTCGATTTG
Source organism: Flavobacteriaceae bacterium (assembly GCA_009827225.1). GTDB lineage: Bacteria > Bacteroidota > Bacteroidia > Flavobacteriales > Flavobacteriaceae > Aureisphaera. Next base: position 38,821 of record WUAI01000005.1, read on the forward strand.
GACGCTGCCGGGATGAAAGATCTGGCTTTCGAACTAGGTGGTGAAGTGGAGAACCTATTCGTTATTTTTGGATCAGCGAATGGAGACAAGGCCTTATTAACCTGTTACATATCCAAGGAACTTGCCGCTTCCAAAGAATTAAACGCGGGAACTATTGTTCGTGAATTGGGTAAATATATTCAAGGTGGTGGAGGGGGTCAGCCTTTCTTCGCAACTGCCGGAGGAAAAAATAAGGAAGGCATTCAAGATGCCCTGGCTGCAGCCAAAAATTATCTGTAGTGAAACTTCAAACTCAATTAAGCCTTCAATCGGAATCGAACCAGATCACATACGATTCTGAAATACTACTCCTGGGATCTTGCTTCACGGAGAACATCGGTAGCAAGCTCGACTATTATAAATTTCAGAATCTCCAGAATCCATTTGGTGTGATTTTCAATCCGATTTCCATAGAACGAATTATGGAGCGGGTGGTTCGGCAACAGGAATTTTCAGTGGAAGATGTATTTGAACAGGACGAAATCTGGCATTGCCTGGAAGTACATTCTTTGGTCTCAGGAAGCCAAATGGAAACTTACCTGGAAATGCTAAATCGGAAACTGCAGGAATTTCACGGCTATCTCCAAAAGGCTACACATTTGATATTGACGGTTGGCACTGCATGGGTATATCGTTATAACGACACGGGCAGGGTGGTTGCCAATTGTCACAAAATACCTCAAAGTGAATTCACTAAGTTATTGCTGAGTCCAGAAGAAATAGCGCGATCTATAAAAAATACTATCCAATATGCGCGAGGTATCAATGAAGATATCGATGTAATTACCACTGTATCACCGGTACGTCATCTCAAAGACGGATTTGTGGAAAACTCCCGAAGTAAGGCACATTTAATAGCGGCAACCCAGGAGGTGTCGGCCGAAGGGTATGATGTCTATTATTTTCCATCCTATGAACTTATGATGGATGAACTGCGTGATTATCGCTATTACACTTCCGATCTTTTACACCCCAATGAAACTGCAATTGCTATCATTTGGGACCGATTTAAGACGGTCTGGGTTTCACCACAAACCGAGGAAATTCAAAAGGAAGTAGAAGCCATTCAAAAAGGGCTTGCCCATCGTTCGTTTCACGAAAACACTGCCACTTTCAGAAAATTTCAGCAAGGACTAAAAGCCAAAATTGAAACACTCGAAAAGCGTGTTCCCCGTATAAAGTTTTGATAATACGTCAATTGTCGTATTGATTGCCCCTGGGTTTTGGATCAATTTTGTATCCGAGATTAAATATTTCCAAAACAAAAACCAAAACTCAGCAATTATGAAAACTTTAAAGAAAACTATTTACATTTTATTCCTTGGCCTGGCAATGGTGGCCACCGGATGTAGTTCAGACGATGACAACAATAATGAAGAACAAAATAACAACCAGAACAATGCTGGTGAGGAATTTTTAAGAGCAAAGATCGACGGTACCGATTTTGAGGCTGCTCAGGATCCTGCGGTTATTGTTTCAGCAACTGTGGAGGGTGGTATTTTTGCCGTTCAGGGTGGAAAGAACAATGGAGAAACCATTAGAGCCACCATTAACAATTACACCGGTCCGGGTAAATATGTGACTGGTGATAACCTGGCCAATCCAAATTCATTGAATTATCTCACTTTAAGTCCGACGGCCGCCTGGGTATCTACTTTTAATATAGGTTCGGGAACCGTTGAGGTAACTTCGGACGATGGTACTACGGTGGAAGGAACTTTCTCTTTTGAAGGTTTCAATGCCGACGACCAAACAACTAAGTCTATAACAAATGGCTCGTTCAAAGCGACGATAGAGTAGGACTTAAGCTATAGAAGAAAATCTCAGTGTTGAGGTTTTTACGTGGGCCGGGAGTAGAGCGAAAGTTTTGCTTCCGGTTTTTCTTTACCCTCCTAGGCTTTATTCGTTACACTCACCCGGAAGCTGCCCTAATTCATAAATACGTCATTTGCCCTATTGAACTCATTTTAATGGTTTTACATCTTTGGAGTATCAAATTAAATCCACGATTATGAAAATTTCAACCACTATTCGAACAATGCTGTGCTTAAGTTTTTTGATAAGCTTATCGGCAATAGCGCAACGAGCGGAAACCCCTGATTATAAATATGAAGTTGGGGCAAAGATCAACGAAATGAAACTTACCCAAGGGGGTACCATGGTGGTTGCTACTAACGATGGTTTGGTGGGGATCAAGCCTGGTAGCAATGACTTGTTATTCAATTTTACGGACTACGGCAGAGTAAAACCTGAAGAACTATCCTTTATTCCCAACGCCCCCTATGTGGTGGTCGGGCAAACCGGTTTTGGTGCCATGATCACCAAGAAAGCTGTGATCGACTATATGTCGGGTAAGAAACTTTTCAGCACGGAAGATAACGGCTGGAAGCTTATCATGCGGTGCGATGTGATGATGCCACAAAACAAACTGGTAGTGGCCGGTCAGAGAAAAAAGGCGGACAAGTTTGCTTTCGCAGTAGCCATCTACGATCTCAATACCGGAGAGCAGGATAGTTACTTCACCTTAAAAGGCTCGGAGCAGATTACGGGACGACCTTTATTATTATCGGACGGACTCATTTTACCTACAGCTCGCAACCTGAAGAAAATGGATCCTTCCACAGGTGCTGAAATTTGGAGCATCAAGGTTGATGATATTAGTTGGATGGTGACAGACGAGACGGAAAAGGAGATCTATGGTTTTGAAACTAAACCCAGCGGAAGCAATACCAAAGTTCACAAAGTTGGAGTGGACGGATCCTTACTATGGGCAGATCCGCACAAAGTGAAAGGTAGAGTAGTAAACTTCGAGATTTTACCTCAGGGCCTCGCCATTGTAAGTAATGTTGATAATTCCGGTAAATCCGGACTAGGGAAACTGGCCTCCGGTCGATCGGAATCCAAGATTGGATTTTTAAGTGCCACCAATGGGGAAGACCTATGGGAGAAAGCGCCTAAGACCAAAGGGTATGTGCAGCATTTTTATATCATGGAGGATGGAATTCTCTTCGGAATTTATGAAGGTGGGATCAACAAGATTTCGTTTGAAGGAAAGACTTTGTTCAAAAAGCCTTTGAAAACAGGAGAAAATATTCTGACGATGGCCAATACGCCACAGGGATTGATCTATATCACCAGTGCCGATGCGAATATCGTAAACCTGGAAACAGGAGAGCAGGTTTGGAACAAACCTCTGAAGTATAAGCGTGCTGATGCTGTAAGTTCAACTTTTGACGAGAAGAACAATCGATACTTGATCAGTGCAGACGATAAGCTTTTTGCAGTAGATGCTACAAGTGGAGACGTTTCTACATTGGCAGAATCCAAGTTCGAAGGAAAAGAAGATCCAACCAGGGTAGAAATTCGCGATGGAGGAATCCTTTTGACCAGTAGTCAGAATATGATGATGTTAGACTGGGAAGGTAACCAGGGATGGCATGAATATTACCGGGCTCCTGGGAAAAGTGCCTTCGGTGCAATTTTGATGGGAGCTTTGGCAGTAGCCAGTGCTGCAGCTTCTACGGCGTCTTATATGGAAGCCAATAGAAACAGAAACCGTTTGGGTTACTATACTTCAACGGGTGAAGCTTACGCCGATCTTGGAGATAGCATGGCAATGGCGACGGGGGCCTCGGTGGCAGAAATGCTACGCCGATTTAAGGCAACCTCTGCGACGAAAGATTCCCGTTTTGTTTTGACCAAATTGGACGAAGGTGTTGGATTGGTAAAGCTAAATAAGGATACAGGTTCCAAGGAAAAAGAAATCATTTTGAAAGACAAGAAGCCGGAATACCAGGTTGACGAATTCGGAGGAATTCTATATTACAAGGCTAATGGAAGTTCCATCTTTGCTTACGATCTTAGAAAGTAATACTAGCCAAGTTTAGAGTGATAGCGGAGAAATCCGTTATCGATTGCCCCCTAAGTGATTAGGGGGTTTTTTTACGGCAAATGCCCTATATGGTGTTCTGAAAATATTTCAGTAATTTGTTGTATCACTAAAAACCTTTTCAATTATGAAATCCTTTATATTATTTTTCGGGGCTTTTTTAATAGTTTCATTTAGCCTGAATGCTCAGGTACCTACTCCCCGAAGCACCGGCTCCGGTTCAAATTCCGGTGGACCATTATCCTGGACCAAGAAAGGTTCTACTACCTATACTTTAAAAGACCGCAACGGAAATACGGTTTCCAACGCGATGAATTTAAAATATCTGGATACCGATACACTCTCTGTTCTTGACAAGACCAATCGAGTGATCTATTTGTTGCAAGATTTTAAAAATGCTTCTACTGGTAGTTCCGGAAGTGCTTCTGTACTTGCGTCAGGAATTGGCAATAGTTTTTTTATCACAAATCCTAATTCGTTTGCACATTATGTAGACGACGAATATTTAACAGATGCCTTCGTAAATATCAATGGGAGTTATATCTATTACGTGGGAGAAAAAAATACCACATATCATTTAAAAGATATTCGGAAATATCCCAGTTGGGCCGCTGATACATCTGTGCCACTTCCTTATTCATCCACACACACTTATTGGTATCGTGACGTTGATAAAGGACAATACGGAGTGATCGTAAAAGGAAAAACCATCAATTATGATGAAGCATCTACAGAAGCAGACGGAGATGATCTAATCGTTAAAATAAACGGAGTTAAAACCTACAGGTTGCCTGGATACTATAATATGGCGTCCTGGGTATTCAAACCTGTAACTCCTTATTCAGGAAGTAGTTCATCGAGTACCTCCTCTATGGCATCCACCGGTTGTGTGAAAGGAGACTGCCAGAACGGATGGGGAAAATATGAATACGATAACGGTCACTATGACGGTTTCTGGAAAAATGGAAAGAAACACGGATATGGACTTTATAAGTGGCCCGAATCCGGCAAGTACATTGGAAGTTGGGTGAATGATAATATGGAGGGCTACGGTGTTTACCTGGCTGATAACAAGGACAACATTATTGGGATATACCGTGACGGGCAGTTAAACGGACTAGGAGTTACTGTCACAGGAGATGATTGGGAGCAAGGAATTTTTGACGACGGGAATATCTCCACGAGCTACTCATTCTATAGTACGGGTAATGATACCGGATGTGTGGCTGGCGACTGCCAGAATAAATATGGGCGTTATAAGTGGAGCAACGGTGACAAATTCATTGGATTCTTCAAGAACGGTAAGATGCATATGGGAACCTATACTTTTGCCGGTGGTGATAAATACTCCGGAATGTTTAACAGCGATAACCAATTCCATGGAATGGGGCGATTCTTCTTCAAGGATGGTGCCTATTACGGTGGAAAATGGGTGAACGGAAAATACGATGGGCGTGGTTATTATCATGATAAAGATCTTAACCAGCAAATCGGGGTTTGGTCGAACGGAACCCTGGTCGATCGAATGAGATAATCTAATTATCAATTAAATACGGCAATTGCCGTATTTTTTTTTACACTTCATTTTGTACTTTTAAGTACACATTAAAAACTAAACACGATGAGAACCAAGTACCTAATTTCGACCCTTCTGATATGTTTTCTTTACATCAATGCGTATGCACAGTATACATTGAATGCGGATGCGCCGGTAAATAAAGTGTCTTTGAAGTATCATAAAGACCACTTCATGCTAAAAGGGCCCGTAAAAGAGTATAATGATAACTATGTGACCTATTATTTTGATGAAGATGGTTACCTGACCAAGGACAAAAGTACCTTGGGATTATCACGTGACTACGTATACGATTCCTATAAAAATCTCATCAAAATTTATAGCGATTTATATGGTTCGGTGATTACATACGATGTAACTCTCGATAGCGGAAAAAGAGTGCTCACTAAAAAGACAAGTTCAAATTCGGGTAAAAGATATGTCTACGACCGAAGAGGTAATTTGCTCGAGGAGTACGACACCTATAAAAATGATCTGCAGTACCGTTATCAGTATGATTCCAGGAACAGGCTTATCCGAACTGACGGCTATTATAACGCCATCAATGAAACTTCTGTAACTACATATTCCTACCAGACTGAAGGTAATTATATCCGGGTTACCAGCAGCTACAGTTCATCGAATCCGGAACGTAAAAGTTCGACGAATTCCTATTATTATAAAAATGGTAATTATTACGGAAAGAGTAAATCATCAAATATCGGATTGGATAAATATGGCAATGCCAAATTTTATATAAATCAGGACGGCACTAAAGGTTCGGCCAAGACCTATGCTTATTGGGGAGAATCTTCCACATCAAGTTCAGGGATCTCTACGCCCAATACTCCGAATTCTGTACCTAAACCAAACAACAGTACTACAACTTCCAATGGTTGTGTGAGTGGTGACTGCCAGAATGGATGGGGTAAAAAGAATTTTGATCATGGATATTATGAAGGATTCTGGAAAAATGGAAAACGACACGGTTACGGGTTATTCGACTGGACCACTTCCGGAAAGTACATTGGTTTTTGGGTGAATGGCAAGCTTCACGGTTACGGTTGCTATTTGGGAACCGAGAAAAATATGATAGGAGAGTACAGAGACGGGTCTATGAACGGAGTGGGAACCACCCGTGAAATTGAGACCGACAAATGGGTGCGAGGTAGGTTCAGCAATTATCTTGTTTCCGATGAATACAACTTTTATAACAACAAAGTATCCACCGGATGTGTAGCTGGTGATTGCCAGAGCAAATATGGACGCTATAAGTGGAGCAATGGGGATGTGTTTACGGGATTCTTCAAGAACGGTAAGATGTATATGGGAATCTACAAATTTGCTTCCGGGGATAAGTATGAAGGTATGTTCAACAATAGTAATCAATTCCATGGGGAAGGCCGATTCTTCTTTGCTGATGGCGCTTACTACGGCGGGCAATGGAATAATGGTAAATATGAAGGACGAGGATACTACCACGATAAGAACTACAGCCAGAAGATAGGGGAATGGCGCAATGGAAATTTCTCAAGAGCTCTGAATTAAAATAGCTGAAATATTAAAACTGAAAATTTAGTAATTTACAGTACTACTAAACCATCAGTTATGAAGTATCTCCTCATCGTCCTGGCAGGACTACTCTGCTGGGACGGATCTTCCCAGGTGCAACCGAACCTGGATTCCTTGTTGCTGCGCTCTTTGCAAAGCAAGGATTCTTCGGCATATTATTTTACGCAGGCAAAGAAATTACTGAAGTCTCCTGACGACACTGCCAATTATTTCTACCACAAATTCTTTGAGAAGGATGCCAATCGGAAAACAGATAGCACCAATTATTTTGCTGATCTGGCCATCCCTATGCTGGAATCGATCGACTCTTTGGACCGAATTCGAAAGATTTATGAAAGACTCCACTTCCAGGAACTTCGTGCCGGGCGATACGAAGGATCACTCAATTATGCTCAATTGGCATTGAATACCGCCGAGCGATTGAAGGACACTGCCCGTATGTCGTTACATCTTAGTGATATTTCCATTGTTTATCACGATTTTGAAGATTATTCCCGTGGGGTAGAGTACGGTAAAAAGGCCTATCAGATAATGAACGAGGCTTCAGAAGTAAATTACAGGTACTTGATTTTTGCAAATAACGCCACAGGGATCAATTTCGATGATTGGGGAATGGCAGACAGCGCCTTATATTACCACTTCAATAACCTCGATCTTTTGGGGCATATGGAAGATTCACTGCCCTACACATTCATCTTTAACAATATTGGGAACACCTATTTGAAGCAAAACAAATTTCGGGATTCGAGAAAATATATCAATAAGGCCCTGGAGCTCAATCTAAGAAGGGGGAGAAAATATAATCTGGCCACCAATTATACTAATTTAGCTACCATTGCTTACAAAATGGGCGATTATCAATTGGCTAAGAATGAATTTATACTTGCCAATAAATATGCCAATGAGAGTGAAAGTATTGAGAAGATTCGGGATGTAGTGCAACAGGAAGCCTGGTTTTATAAGGAGATCGGTGACTTTGAAAAAGCGCTGGAACGCCAGGAGGCCTTTTACAAATTGCGTGATTCGGTATTTAATGAAGAAAGAGCGGCAAGTTTTGCTGAAATGGAAACCAAGTATGAAACCGAGAAAAAGGAAAAAGCATTGGCCGAAACACGAGCGGATCTGGCGGAAAGAGAACTCCAGGTAAAACGTAAAAACACCCTTATTTATGGAGGTTTTGGCCTGGCATTGATCCTGGGATTGTTGGGTTATCTTGTGTTTAGCCGACAAAAACTTAAAAATCGCCAGTTGAAGAAGGAGAGTGAGCTCAAAACGGCTTTAGCCCGAATAGAGACTCAAAATAAACTTCAGGAACAACGCTTACGGATTTCGAGGGATCTCCATGACAATATTGGTTCTCAACTCACTTTCGTAACGTCCTCGGTGGATAATTTGAAGTTTGGTTTAAAGGATAAAGAAGGGGCTATTCCGGGTAAACTTTCCATGATCAGTGAGTTTACCACACAAACTATATATGAACTTCGGGATACAATTTGGGCGATGAATAAAAACGAGATCACTTTCGAAGATCTCCAGGTTCGCATTTCAAATTTCATAGAAAAGGCAAATAAATCCCGAGACAATGTTGCTTTCAACTTTCAGGTTTCTGAAAATATTCCTGCGGATACTACATTTTCATCCTTGAAAGGGATAAATATTTATCGCATCATTCAGGAAGGTGTGAATAATGCATTGAAGTATTCAGACGCTACCGAGATTAAAGTAAACGTACTATGGAAGGGCGATCAATTCTTGCTGGAGATTATCGATAACGGAATTGGTTTCGACATTGAAAAGATTGAACGTGGTAACGGATTAACGAATATAAATAAGAGAGCCAAAGAATTGGGAGGTACATCCCTAATCGATTCAGCCAAAGGAAAGGGCACAAGAATTTCGGTACAATACCCGAAATAAAATACGCTATTTGACGTATGGCAGGAATCGCCTGTACTAATTATATTGAGCATTAAAATAATCGTATGAACTCATTTCTTTGGGTGGCATTTTCGGTACTGGCGATTCTGCTTTTCATGGTCATTAGCTACCTGAAAACACGGGGAAGGACAGTATTGAGTCATAGTGAAAGTATGGTACAGTTGCAGCTGGAATATGCCATACATGAGCAACAAATTGAACAACGACATTCCGATTTGTCGCGTTACGATTTTATGAAGTATAATTTAACTGAATCACTCCAACCACAATATGAAATAAAACTTTAAACCAACACGTAAGAACCATTTTAATGAGATTCAAAATTGCTTTCGCAGCAGCTTTCCTCATATTCCTATCGGAAGGTCGCTCACAGGAAACCCTGACAAATATTGACAGCGTGCTAAGGGTATTGCAACGTGCTCCTGCAGACACTTCAAAGGCTCTTTTATACCAAAAAATAGGAGGCCACTATAACGTGGTTCACCTGGATAGTGCTAAAACTTTTTTGGTCGAAGGGCTTGAACTTTCCGAAAAACTCAACTTTCCGAAGGGAAAATGGATCAATTTGAATACGCTGGGGAATTATCACGAACGAAAGACGCAATACGATAGTGCCATGGTTTTCTACGATCGGGCCCTTGATATAGTGGAAGAACTTAATTCCACCAAAGGGTTTGCAGTAGTGCTGAATAATATTGCAACGATTCATATTAGAAAAGGAGATTATGAAAAGGCCCTGGAATTCATGTTTCGAGCCTTAAAGGCTGAAGAAGACCTCAATAATGAAAACGGTATCGCCCAGGCATACAACAACATAGGGGTGGTGTATTACTATATGCAGGATTTTGACAAAACCACCGATTATCTCACACGCGCCCTTGAGATTCAGGAGCGTCTTGGGAATTATGATGGTTTGATCAATGGGTATAACAATGTGGGAGCCATCTTTGACTATCTCCAACAGTATGAAGCAGCCCTGGAGTCCTATGGTAAAGGACTTGAAATAGCCAAAAAGATCAAAGACAGAAAAAACGAAGCCATTCAATTGGTGAACATGGGATTGGCCCGTTCCAAAATGGGACAATTGGATCAGGCCGAGGATTTGCTGAAAAGCTCTCTTGCCATCCGTGAAGAGATTCAGGATTTTCATGGGATGGCGACCTCTTATATTGCCTACGCCGAAAACTCTGTGCAGCAGGGCAAAATGGATCAGGCACTGAATTATTTTAGAAAGTCATTAGAGATTTCCGAAGAAAAAAACTTAAAACTATTGCGGAAAGAAGCGTATAGAGGAATGGCGGATGTCTATGAGCAGAAAGGCAATTACCAAAACGCCATTGGCTTTTTAAAACAAATGCAAAGCGTGAAGGATTCGATTCTCAATGAAGACAATGCAAAGATCATTGCGGAGGTTGAAACGCGATACGAAACTGAAAAGAAGGAAAAGGAGATTCTTGCCCAACGTGCAGAAATTGCGGAAGGAGAACTGGAAATAAAACGCAAAAGTACACTGCTTTATGGCAGTTTAGGTCTTGCTTTCGTTCTGGGATTACTGGGTTATCTCTTATATAATCAGCAAAAGTTAAAAAACAGGCAACTCCAAAAAGAAGGCGAGTTAAAGGCGGCCCTTGCTAAGATCGAAACACAGAATAAATTGCAGGAACAACGATTGCGGATATCAAGGGATCTGCATGACAATATTGGGGCGCAGCTTACCTTCATTATTTCCAGTATTGATAATCTGAAATACGGCTTTACGGAGATCAGTGATAAGCTATCGGACAAACTAAAAGGAATCAGTCGGTTTACCAGTCATACCATTCATGAATTGCGTGATACCATTTGGGCGATGAACAAAAATGAAATCGGTTTGGAAGACTTGCAAGCCAGGATTAGTAATTTCATTGAGAATGCCAAGGTTGCCGCCAATAATGTGGCGTTTCAGTTTGAGGTGGCTCCCGACATGAATTCCAATATTTCCTTTACTTCCATTCAAGGGATGAACATCTACAGAATTATTCAGGAAGCGGTGAACAATGCTGTGAAATATTCGGAGGCCAGTGATATCAAAGTGAATTTTTCAGAAGAGCAATCACAGTATGTTGTTCAAATCATCGATAATGGAAAAGGGTTTGCTATGGACGACATTGAGCGCGGTAATGGCTTACATAATATGAATAAGCGAAGCATAGATTTAGGGGGAAGTTGTACGATTGAATCTCAACCGCAACAAGGTACCATGGTTCGTCTTGAAATTCCGAAAAAAGCGTAACTTTATTTGATAAATCAAGCAACGCAATGCGAAGTTACCTTCCTTTCCTTTTCCTGTTCACATTTTTATCGACCATAGCCCAACAACCCGGGATGCCGAATGCTCCGGTTCAACAAAATGTTCCGAGTAATACAAATGACAAGTCTTCCACAGGTGAGACTTTACGATTTGTAAATGATTTGCTGAACAGGTACAATAAATATGATTCGTCCATTCGCATCGACCAAATAACCGGTGAGATCATTTTTACGGATCGATTTTCAGAACTCCGAGCCTATTTCTCTGATGTTGAATTCCGAAGGGACCTTGAGAATATGGGCATCTATTGCAAGGACGCTTCCAATTGCCTTCGCAGCCGTGATACCTCATCCGGAGACCCGGAATCTCCCCGGAAGAAATACACGTTTGGTATTAAGGAGAATGGCCTGGCAGTTCCAGATACCGATATAGCCATACAACGATTGAACCAAATGTTGAACAGCTTTTCAGGTACGCCAAAGCCGATGATTCCAATCAATAATGTGTCGATGGGAGCCGTGAACGACCAGCTCGATATCATTAATACGGCTTTTCGCAACTACAACAATTACGATACGGTATTTAGTGTGAAAGGCAACACGCTTCATTGGGACAGCAGGGTGGCGAATGTATCGGCCGAGATAAGTGATCTCACATTCTATATAGATTATGAAAGCAGGTGGATTGTGATGCAGTGTATTTCAGGCGAATGCCTGGAAGGTAGTATTAGTAAAGATAGTTATTCCATGGGGCTGCAGACTTCCAATGGGGATATTGCCCCCAATATTGAGGAGGTTTTACAGGCTTTTAATACTCTTCGCAAGGAGGTACTCACCCGCTGATCACACACAATAGGGCAGATGACGTATTGGATACCACCGGAAGTGTGACTAATTTTCGGTAACTTTAGATTCCAACCGCATTATGAACGTTAAAATTGCCATTGTAGACGACAACTCTTTCTTGATCCATGCGATTAAGGAGAAACTCTCTTTTTTTGATGACATTACTGTGAAGTATACCGCCTTGAATGGGAGTGAATTGCTTCAGCAGTTAGAGGAGAGTCATAATCTCGACCTTATTCTGATGGACATCGAAATGCCGGTGCTCAATGGTATTGAAACAACACAATTCGTAAAACAGAAATACCCCCAGATCAAAATTATCATGCTTACGGCATTCGATAATGATGAAAACATATTCAATGCCATTAAGGCAGGGGCTGATGGATATCTGCTAAAAGAGATCGATCCGGAATTACTACACAATGGAATTCGTGAGACATTGAATGGAGGAGCCGCAATGAACCCCTCCATCGCTTTAAAGACGTTAAAACTATTACGAAACCCAAACAGCATCGAAAACGAAAGGGACAAAGAAGAAATCTCACTGTCCAAAAGGGAAATCGAAGTATTGGAGCAACTTAGTAAGGGATTGAGCTACACCGTCATCGCCGACAATTTATTTCTATCGCCCAGTACCGTCCGTAAACATATTGAGAATATCTACAAAAAGCTTCAGGTGCATAGCAAAATTGAAGCCGTGCAAAAAGCTAGAAATCATAACCTGATATAAAAAAATCCCTCGATTGAGGGATTTATTCTTTTAGGGTTAAATGCCGAAGGCCTCCTTTACCTTATCCACATAATCCAGCTTCTCCCAGGTAAATAATTCCACTTCGAGGGTTTTCGCTTTGTGGTCCGGAGTGTAGAAGGTTTTGGTCACCACTTCGTTGGTGCGTCCCATATGTCCGTATGCTGCTGTTTCAGAATACATGGGTTGTCTCAACTTAAGACGTTTTTCAATCGCAGAAGGCCTCATGTCAAATATTTCTGAAACTTTCCGCGCTATTTGTCCGTCGGTGAGATCCACTTTAGCCGTTCCGTAGGTATTCACAAAAATACCCATGGGTTCTACCACACCAATCGCATAGCTTACCTGGACAAGGACTTCGTCGCATAGTCCGGCTGCCACGAGATTCTTTGCGATATGCCGAGTGGCATATGCGGCAGAACGATCTACTTTGCTAGGATCCTTTCCGCTGAAAGCGCCACCACCATGAGCACCTTTACCACCATACGTATCTACGATTATTTTACGTCCCGTGAGTCCGGTATCCCCGTGCGGTCCGCCAATCACAAATTTTCCGGTGGGGTTGATATGATATTTTATTTCATCGTTGAACAACTCCTGAATTTCAGGTTTGCACTGAGCCTTCACGCGAGGGATAAGAATATTGATAATGTCTTCCTTTATTTTGGTCAACATCACCTGGTCGTCTTCATCGAAATCATCATGTTGAGTAGATACTACAATGGCGTCAATTCTTACTGGCTTGTTGTCATTGTTATATTCAATGGTCACCTGGCTCTTAGAATCGGGTCTTAGATAGGTGATCTCATAATTTTCGCGTCGTAATGCGGCCAACTCCTTTAGGATGATGTGAGACAGGTCTAACGCCAGGGGCATGTAGTGATCTGTTTCGATAGTGGCATACCCGAACATCATCCCCTGGTCTCCGGCTCCTTGCTCCTCATCATTTTCTCGATCCACACCCCGGTTGATATCATCACTTTGTTCATGGATGGCAGAAAGTACTCCACAAGAGTTTCCATCGAACTGATATTCACTCTTGGTATACCCAATCTTATTGATCACATCCCTGGCAATTTTCTGAACATCCAGGTATACATTCGATTTTACTTCACCGGCAAGAACCACTTGTCCTGTGGTAACCAGCGTTTCACACGCCACTTTCGACTGTGGATCAAATGCTAAAAAATTATCGATTAGGGCATCACTAATCTGGTCCGCTACTTTATCCGGGTGTCCCTCCGAAACACTTTCCGAAGTAAATAAATACGACATATGCGTTTTAAATTTTATGTTCTGAAGATTTGACGAAAGGGTCGAAGGTAGTTTGCACTGCCTTTAGCATTTTTTTTCGAGGTTGCAATCAGTCAAATCTTTCCTCAATCAGCGCACAAATGTACATAAATCTGTCACATTTTAAAACTGTTTGCATAATATTTGAAACACATAAAAATGCCGCCTCAAAATGAATTGAGACGGCACTTTTCAAATGAACAAAACAACTTCTAGTGTTCGTTAAGACGGAAATCGGGATAGGCCGTCATTCCGTGTTCGTGCAGATCAAGGCCTTCGAGTTCTTCTCTTTCAGAAACCCTTATTCCTACGGTCTTTTTCAAAGTAAATATGATGATGAACGAGGTTACAATGCAGAAGGCCGCATAACATCCGATTCCTGCGAGTTGATACAGAAATTGATCCCATCCTGCCATTTCTCCGAACAACCCAACGGCTAATGTTCCCCATATTCCACAGATGAGGTGCACTGCGATGGCTCCAACCGGGTCATCAAGTTTCATGAATCTGTCAATAAGGGCAACACCCAGCACGATAAGGATTCCTCCTATGATTCCAATGATAACTGCGTCGTTGGGACTCATTTGGTCGGCACCAGCTGTGATAGCTACCAGGCCACCAAGGATACCATTCAAGAACATCGTCAAATCCAGATTTCTGTAAAAAGCGGTTGAAGTGAGGAATGATGAGACTCCACCAGAGGCTGCGGCCAAACAAGTGGTTACAAGAGTTAGTGAGGTGGCTTCTGGATCGGCAGAAAGTACCGAACCACCATTAAATCCAAACCATCCCAGCCAGAGTATCAGAACTCCGGCAGTCGCCAATGGAATGTTGTGTCCGGGAATGGCTCGAGGCTTTCCGTCTTTAAATTTTCCTATCCTTGAACCTAAAAGCCAGACTGCCATTAGAGCGGCCCATCCGCCTACAGAATGAACGAGCGTTGAGCCCGCAAAGTCATAGAATCCTGCTTCTTTGATCACTTCCCCGGCTTCATTGATTTCGTTCCCTAAAGTAGAAAGGAAACCACCACCCCATTGCCAGGAACCTGCGATGGGATAGACCAGACCCACATAAACGATGGTAAAGATCATAAAGGGTCCAATCTTGATCCTTTCTGCGACTGCTCCCGATACGATGGTTGCGGCTGTGGCTGCAAACATGCCCTGGAACAGGAAATCGGTCCACCAGGTATAACCGCCGTCAGCATATTCAGGGGTCATACCATTTTCAGGAGGGGCAATTCCCGGTACGATGGAACCGATAAAGCCGTTGAATTCGCCTGGATACATCAAGTTAAATCCAATGATATAGTAGAGCAAAAGCCCCACCGTAATGATAAATATATTTTTAAATAATACGTTGATGGTATTCTTAGGTCTCGTTAGTCCGATTTCCAAAAACCCAAACCCAAGGTGCATAAAAAATACCAGGGCGGTACACAACATCATCCATATATTATTTGCAGTAAAAATTTCCATAATTCTTTCGTTTCAATTGATAGTTAGTTTAGTGTGTCTCCTCCTTTTTCGCCGGTACGAATTCGATAAGCTTCTTTGATATCGCTTACGAAGATCTTTCCATCACCTACTTCTTTGGTACTGGCTGCCTCGATAATGGTTTTTACCGTGATTTCTTCAAAATCATCGTTGACCACTATAGAAAGGAATCTTCGTTGAATGTCACTGGTACTGTAGCTTACACCTCTGTACACGTGTCCTTCTTTTTCATTCCCTTGTCCGGTGACGTCCCAATAGGTGAAAAAATTCACACCTACATCATGAAGGGCTTTTTTTACTGCGGAAAACTTCGACTTCCGAATAATTGCTTCTACTTTTTTCATGAGAATTGATTTAATTAAAATTGTATATAGCTGCGAGTACGAATGAACTCAAAGACTTGCTAGGAGCCAGATCGGTATCCAAAAAAGACTCCTCGCTTGTACTATCCAGTCGTAATTCAGGTTTTATAATGAGATTCCCTACACTATAGCTTCCCGTAAGTGTGAGATCAATAACGCTTGCATCCCCTTCTTCGTCATAAACGCCAATGGCGCCTGCCCCTCCTTCGGTTTCTGCAAAATATTCTCCCCTCGCTCCGATACTAAAGGCATCGCTTACCTGGAATTGTGGGTAAAGTGCGACTCCATAGAATGCACTGCCGTCTGTGTCGTTATAGGTGGCATTCAGGCCCAGGAAAAAAGTGTCGGTTATGTCGTGACCCGTCGTGAGATCCACCTGGAAAGTTGGTTCCAGACTGCCATTTCCCTGCCTGCCGTAAAGGAAGTTTAGAAACGTGTCCTTAAATCCTACTTGAGCCCCCACCGTGTAATTGTTGTTGAGATTAAACTCTGTGCTATCGGTGTTGTTGAAGACTCCTACCATGGCCGACCAATCGTCGGTAATAACAATGTCCGCTTTCAACCCGGTGTGGGAGAACGGACCGTAAGAGAACATATAGGACGTGCTGTAGTTGAAATTAGCGGTTGGTGAAATCACTTCATATCCCAGAAAGGTGTTGAAATTTCCGAAGGTAAGAGTGATCGCTTCGCTTACATTCCAATAGACAAATAACTGGTTAACGATGCTGCTGTTACCATCCGGCCGTAAAATTTCGGAAAGAAATGTAGCATCTTCACCACGCGGACCGAAGACAAGGTCCCCTACAAACCCTACTTTTTCGCCTTCATAGCTTGCTATGACATTGACCATACCGAGAGCGAATCCGTTGAGGTTTGCGAAAGAGGTGTTCGGACTAATGGCATCCGCCCCATTGGGTCCGGAAATGTTCTGCCTGAAATAAGCATCTACACTTCCGGAGAATTGAAACTTCTTCGGGGTTTCTTCTTTTTTCATTTCTGATTCCTGAGCATTTAATTGGAATGCCAATAGAAATACCATAGGGTAGTAAATTAATTTCATAAACTGTCGATTTTTGATTGATGAAGGGCCAAAACTATAGAATAAATTTTTATACCCCCAAAAAAATAGGGGGTAATAATTAACATTTATAAGATTAATAGATAAGACCCCTAAAAAATAGGGGGTCAATAATTTTATAGCTGAAATATTAAGAAAATGTTAATGCGCTATTGTAAAAAATGGAGCAATTGGGGCAAAATCCTGAAAGATTTTGAAGGAATTTTCCAAAACCTTGCATAATTCGAACTTATCGGTCAAAATTGTTAATAACTATATTCTGAAAAATTCGTGTACGAATATGACAATTTTGGGGGGTTAAAATTGTGAATTTGAGAATTTGATATAGGGTAAAATGAGGATTTGGCAAATGTAATTGGAAGTTATTGTGGGAATATTTTTTGCTTGTATATTGTCCGCCTCTCAAGCAAAAAATGGATGCTTATGTTAGCAAAACAAGGACTTTATTTACCGGAATTTGAACATGAAAATTGTGGTGCCGGATTTATTTGTAACCTAAACGGACAAAAGACCAATGACATCATTCATAAGGCACTGCAGATTTTAGAAAAACTGGAACATCGTGGTGCTGTGAGTTCAGATGGTAAAACAGGGGATGGTGCGGGTATCCTGATTGACATTCCACATGAGTTCTTCGTAGAAAATTGCGACTTCGACCTTCCGGATGCTGGTGATTATGCGGTGAGTAATGTATTTCTTCCGCAGAAGGAAAACCAGAGAACCTTTTGTATGGACCGACTTGAATCCTTCGTTCATCAACAGGGATTACGAATTTTAGGATGGCGCGATCTCCCGGTGGATGATGCAGTAATAGGACAAATCGCAAGGCAGTCTCTCCCTCATATCAAGCAACTCTTTGTGGGCAAGGAGACTTTCGATCAAGATGAGTTTTCTTTCCAGCGGAAATTATTCACTGCCAGAAAAAAAGCGGAACACTTCATCTACAATTCCAAGATTTCGGAAAGTACTTATTTCTATCTGCCCAGTTTGTCTCATAAGATCATCATATATAAAGGTCTGTTGGTACCCGAAGACATAAAGCTATTCTTTACGGATCTTCAGGATCCCTCCTTAGTGACTCGTATGGCGCTGGTACATCAACGCTTTTCAACCAATACATTTCCCACCTGGGACCTTGCACAGCCATTTAGATATATGTGTCATAACGGGGAAATCAATACGCTCCGCGGAAACATTTCCCGGATGTTTTCAAGGGAAGAAATAATGAGTTCCGAATGGTTTGGGGACGAACTTAATGACATATTTCCGATCGTCCTCCCGGGGAAATCCGATTCGGCCAGTATGGACATGGTGGTCGAATTACTCTTGATGAGTGGGCGATCTTTGCCGGAAGCCATGATGATGTTGATTCCGGAAGCCTGGGAGAAAAATGATGAAATGGGGCCTCAGAAGAAGTCCTTTTATGAATACAATTCGTGTATTGTGGAGCCTTGGGACGGACCCGCTTCCATTCCTTTTACAGATGGAAATTACTTAGGTGCCGTTTTGGATCGCAATGGATTAAGACCTTCCAGATATACAGTTACTAAGAATGGTTATGTGATCATGTCGTCGGAAGTTGGAGTGGTGGAGATCGATCCTAAGAATATTGAATACCACGGGAGGCTAGAACCAGGGAAGATGTTCCTGGTGGATATGAACGAAGGTCGGATCATTAATGATGATGAGATCAAAAAAGAGATCGTGGAAAGCAAACCTTATGGCCAATGGCTGGAGAAGAATCTACTGAGGTTAAGAGATATCCCTTCGAAGAAAGGACCGATTTTACATGATGAGGATCCGTTGGATTTGAGGCAAACAGTTTTCGGTTATACGCAGGAAGATTTGAATGTGATTATCCAACCCATGGCTCAAAACGCGAAGGAGCCCATTGGATCTATGGGTAACGATACACCCTTGGCCGCAATAGCGGAGAAACCCCAACTCATTTATAATTATTTCAAACAGCTTTTCGCCCAGGTTACAAATCCGCCATTGGATGGAATTCGGGAGGCGCTTATTACGGATATCAGTCTCACTTTAGGCAGGGATGAAAATCTATTCGAAATTTCAGAGAAGCATTGTCGTAAACTCAAAATTGAAAACCCGGTAATCTCAAAACATGATCTGGATAAGATCAAAAATTACTCTGGAACAGCGGGTGTGAAGGTGTCCACCTTGCCCATTTTGTATCAGGGGGATAAGGGACTCAACGAATTGGAGCGATCACTGGAGAGCCTGCTCATGGAAGCATCTAATCAAATCGATGAGGGATGTAACATCATTGTCTTATCAGACAGGGGTGTGAATTCTGAATGGGCCCCAATTCCTGCATTGCTCGCCTGTTCCTTTGTGAACCATGGTTTGCATAAGCTTCACAAAAGATCACAGGTAAGCCTGATCATTGAATCTGCGGAACCGCGTGAAGTACATCATTTCGCATTGTTATTCGGTTATGGTGCCAGTGCGGTGAACCCGTATATAGTAAATGAGATCGTCTTCAAACAAGTGGAAGAAGGAACCATCAAAGATTTGGACTATTTAACTGCGATCAAAAACTATAACAAAGCGGTGGGAAAAGGGATCTTAAAGGTGATGAACAAGATTGGTATTTCTACCCTAAACTCTTATCGCGGCTCACAATTGTTTGAATGTGTAGGACTCAACTCTAAGCTGGTCAATGAGTATTTCCCGAATACTATAACGAGAATACAGGGGATTGGACTCAGAGAAATTGAGAGGGAGATAGGCAATCGTCATCGTAAAGCGTATCATTCTCAAAAAGTAGCCGGCTCTTCCATATTACCTTATGGAGGTCAATACAAATGGAGGCGAAATGGGGAACCTCACTTATTTAATCCTTTATCCGTAGCAAAATTACAGGAGTCGGTTCGCGGAAACAATTACGACACCTTCAAGGAATATTCAGATCTTATCAATGATCAGAACAAGGCCCTTATGACCTTAAGAGGATTGTTTGAATTTACCAGGTTCGATCCTATACCCCTGGATGAGGTGGAGCCTTGGACTGAAATAGTCAAAAGATTCAAAACAGGCGCTATGTCTTATGGTTCGATCAGCAAAGAAGCGCATGAAAATCTGGCAATCGCAATGAACAGGATTGGAGGCAAGAGCAATTCCGGTGAGGGAGGGGAAGATCAAGAACGTTTTTATAAAGATTCCAAGGGTGACTGGAAGAACAGTGCTATCAAACAGGTAGCATCGGGCCGATTTGGAGTAACTTCCAATTATCTCACCCATGCTTCCGAAATTCAGATTAAAATGGCACAGGGAGCCAAACCCGGTGAGGGAGGTCAATTACCGGGCCCTAAGGTGAACAGGGATATCGCAAAGACTCGAAATTCTACCCCTTACGTCGGACTCATATCCCCGCCGCCACACCATGATATTTATTCCATTGAAGATTTATCCCAACTTATATATGATCTGAAATGTGCCAATCGGGAGGCAAGGATCAATGTGAAACTTGTTTCTGAAGTTGGGGTCGGTACAGTTGCAGCAGGTGTTGCTAAAGCTAAAGGAGATGTGATTCTGATATCAGGACATGATGGGGGTACCGGGGCCTCTCCATTAACTTCCTTGAAACATGCAGGTTTGCCATGGGAAATTGGTTTGGCTGAAGCACAACAAACTTTGGTAATGAATGATCTTAGAAGTCGTGTTGTTCTCGAATGTGACGGTCAGTTAAAAACAGGCCGGGATGTGGCGGTTGCATGTTTGCTGGGTGCTGAAGAATTTGGATTTGCCACGGCACCCCTGGTGGCTTCAGGTTGTGTGATGATGAGAGCCTGTCATTTGAATACCTGTCCGGTGGGCATCGCCACACAAAACCCTGAACTGAGGAAAAAGTTTAAAGGAAAGCCCGAACATGTGGTGAACTTCATGTATTTCGTAGCCGAAGAACTTCGTGAGATCATGGCTCAATTAGGATTTAGAACGGTGGACGAAATGGTAGGGCAAATCGATCGGTTGGATCGAAATAAAGGTATTGATCATTATAAAGCTGTGGGACTGGATCTGTCCCCCATTCTACATAAAGTTGAAGTATCTGATGACGTGGATCTATTCTGTACCAGGAAACAGCAGCATGATATTGAAGATGCATTGGATTTTGAAATCATCAGTAAAATTCACCCTGCGCTGTTTCGAAAGGAAAAAATAACACTCGATAGTAAGATTACTAATATGAATCGAGCCTTTGGAGCCATCTTAAGCAATGAAATATCTAAGATTTATGGTGAAAAAGGATTACCCGAGAATACGCTGAAAATCAATCTTACCGGAAGTGCGGGTCAGAGTTTTGGTGCATTTTCTACTTCAGGGCTCACGTTAGTGGTCAACGGAAATACCAACGATTATCTGGGGAAAGGTCTTTCGGGTGCAAAAATCGTGGTAAAGATTCCAGAGGAAGCCACTTTCAAAGCCGAAGAAAATATCATCGTTGGCAACGTAGCTTTGTACGGTGCTACCTCTGGGGAGGTATTTATTAATGGAAAGGCCGGGGAGCGCTTTTGTGTTCGTAATTCAGGGGCGACCGCTGTGGTGGAAGGAATTGGTGATCATGGCTGTGAGTACATGACGGGGGGACGCGTTATAATCATTGGGAAGGTAGGAAGAAATTTCGGAGCGGGAATGAGTGGCGGAATTGCGTATGTGTATGATCCTGAATCTGAATTGAAGAATCGTTCAAACGCTGATGGGCTGAACTTTTTAAGCTTAAACGAAGCTAAAGATATTTCCGAATTGAAAGAATATGTTGAAAAACATTATAACGCCACACAGAGTGCCTTGGCACAATTTATTTTAGAGAATTGGGAGCTGGAACTCCCTAAGTTCGTAAAAGTGCTGCCTGAAGAATACAGGCTTGCACTTATTCGAATTGAAGAAGAGAACCAGGTAAAAGCAGAATAGGATGGGAAAGATTACAGGATTTTTAGAATATGATCGAGTAGATGAAAGCGTTCGAACGGTCAACGATCGGTTGAAGGATTATGACGAATTTACCGTTCCTTTATCTCAACCTGAAATGCAAAGCCAGGCTGCCCGCTGTATGGATTGTGGAATCCCTTTTTGCCATAGTGGGTGTCCGTTAGGAAACCTCATTCCGGATTTTAATGACCTGGTATATCAGGGTAAATGGGAAGAGGCTGCTGAGATCTTGCACGCAACGAATAACTTTCCTGAATTCACCGGCAGATTGTGTCCTGCGCCTTGCGAGGAGGCCTGTGTATTGGGAATTAATGAAGACCCCGTTAGTATAGAGAACATCGAAAAAAATATTGTTGAAACCGCCTTTCAGAAAGGGTGGATCAAGGCGCAACCTCCTAGAGATCGAACTGGAAAAAAGGTGGCCATCGTTGGATCCGGTCCTGCGGGTTTAGCTGCCGCTCAACAATTGAACCGGGTGGGACATGAAGTGACGATTTTTGAAAGAGACGATAAGATTGGTGGTCTGTTGCGATATGGCATACCGGATTTCAAATTAGAAAAAAAGATCATTGACAGGCGACTCAAAATCATGGAGGAGGAAGGCGTGATATTTAAGGTGAATACCAACATCGGAGTGGACCTGGAGGCTAAAGTTTTAGCATCTGAATTTGACGCGGTACTGTTGTGCGGAGGTGCCACAGCTAAGCGAGAACTACCAATTCCCGGTTCAGAACTTAAAGGTATTTATCAAGCGATGGATTATCTGAAACAGAGTAATCAGCGGGTTGCCGGTCAACAGGAGTTTGACAAACAAATACTGGCCAATGGTAAAAATGTAATCGTTATAGGAGGAGGAGATACCGGTTCCGATTGCATTGGCACTTCTCACCGTCAAGGGGCAAAGAATGTGATCAATTTCGAGATCATGGAAAAGCCTTCTCATACGCGTCCTGTGCATCAGCCATGGCCTTATTGGCCGATGAAATATCGCGAGAGTTCATCTCACAAAGAAGGAGGAGAACGTGTCTTTGGGATAGCCACCAAAGAATTTGTGGGGGACGGGAAAGGCCATCTCTCCGGACTCAAAACGATCAATGTACAATGGAAAATTGAAGAAGGGAAGCGCCCCGAGCTTATTGAAATTCCGGGTACCGAGAAACTATGGGAATGCGAAAGGGTATTTCTGGCTTTAGGATTTACCGGTGCGGAGAAAACATTGCCGGAGCAGTTTGGAGTAGAGATGGATTATCGTTCCAATGTGAAAGCGGGAGTTAGTGACTATAAAACAAATGTGCCCGGAGTATTTGCAGCTGGAGATATTCGAAGAGGGCAATCCTTAATCGTTTGGGCTATTTCCGAAGGCCGACAGGCGGCGCATCATGTGGATATATTTTTATCCGGTTCTTCCGAATTACCCGTAAAAGGACCTAATGATCTTCCTCGAATTTAATTTTCTTCGGAATTTACCTCCTTTTTATTCCGAACAGGCCGTCTTTAGTACACTTCCGAAATTTTTTTAACCAAAAATTGATCCTATGGGCATCGTAGAAATTATTAGTATAAAACACTGTTAATGAGAATTTTATATGATTTTCAAGCGCATTGGCCCTATTTCGTTTGAAAAATTGAGAAAAGACAGGCGATATACATAGCATAATTTCGAATCAGACTAGAATTTCAGCGGCTTTATTCAGGATGAAAGAATTAAACAAATATAGCAAAACAGTTACTCAGGATCCCACTCAACCGGCGGCGCAGGCAATGCTTCATGCTATTGGTCTCACCACCGAGGATTTTTTTAAACCCATTGTGGGAATTGCGAGTACCGGTTACGAAGGGAACCCTTGTAATATGCATCTGAACGATCTGGCCAAGTTAGCCAAAGAAGGAACCTCGAATGAAGATGTGGTTGGGCTGATTTTTAATACTATAGGAGTTAGTGACGGGATTTCCATGGGGACTCCAGGGATGCGCTATTCATTACCTTCGAGAGATATAATTGCCGATTCCATGGAAACCGTGGTTCAGGCAATGAGTTATGATGGTTTGATCACCGTTGTTGGCTGTGATAAAAACATGCCCGGTGCGTTGATGGCGATGATCCGTCTCAATAGGCCATCCATACTAATCTACGGTGGAACGATCGATTCCGGTTGTCACAATGGAAAGAAGCTGGATGTTGTATCCGCCTTCGAAGCATGGGGAAGCAAGGTAGCCGGAACCATGAGTCAGTCTGAATACGAACAAGTGGTTCAAAAAGCATGTCCGGGAGCCGGGGCTTGCGGTGGAATGTACACCGCCAATACGATGGCATCAGCTATCGAAGCTCTTGGAATGTCATTGCCTTTTAATTCTTCCAACCCGGCATTGAGCGATGAAAAAAAGAAGGAATCAGTTGCTGCGGGAGAAGCCATTCGGATCTTGTTGGAAAAGGATATTAAACCCAGTGATATTATAACTCGGAAGTCATTAGAGAACGCTGTCCGACTGGTAACCATATTAGGAGGATCTACCAATGCTGTGTTGCATTTTCTTGCCATTGCGAGAGCGGCAGATATCTCGTTTACGCTTGAGGATTTCCAGAAGATAAGTGATGAGACTCCTTTCCTGGCCGACTTAAAACCCAGTGGAAAATACCTGATGGAAGATGTTCATGCGGTAGGTGGTATCCCGGCCGTTTTGAAATATCTGCTAAAGAAAGGACTTCTGCATGGCGATTGTCTTACGGTAACTGGAAAGACATTGGCTGAGAATTTATTGGACGTAAATGATCTGGATGAAGGGCAGGATGTGATAAAACCTGTTGAACAACCGATTAAGAATTCTGGACATCTTCAGATGCTGTATGGCAACCTGGCCGAAGGAGGCAGTGTTGCAAAAATTACCGGAAAAGAAGGACTGCGGTTTAGTGGTCCTGCTAAAGTGTTTGACAGTGAGTATGACGCCAATGATGGAATCCGAGACGGAAAAGTGGATAAGGGAGATGTGGTTGTAATTCGTTATGAAGGACCCAAAGGTGGGCCCGGAATGCCGGAAATGTTGAAACCTACCGCTGCGATTATTGGTGCCGGTCTTGGAAAAGACGTGGCCTTGATCACCGATGGTCGTTTTTCAGGTGGAACTCATGGATTTGTGGTGGGACATATTACACCCGAAGCCCAGGAAGGTGGAACCATCGCCCTGGTAGAAAACGGAGATATCATCACTATTGATGCAGAAAGCAATTCCATAGAGGTAGAAATTTCAGCTGAAGAATTACAAAAAAGAAAAGATAATTGGTCACCGCCCGAACTCAAGTTCGATAAGGGGGTGCTGTACAAATATGCGAAAACAGTAGCACCTGCCTCCAGGGGATGTGTTACCGACGAATTTTAATTGTATCCTATGAACAATACTCAAACACTCGAAGCATCCAAAAAAACTCAGGGCTCTACGCAGCGACTTAGCGGAAGCGAAGCCGTTGTAAAATGTCTGCTGGCCGAAGGAGTCGATGTAATTTACGGTTATCCCGGAGGAGCTATTATGCCCGTGTATGATGAATTATTCAAATATCAGAAAGAGATTCATCACGTCCTGACACGGCACGAGCAAGGTGCAACACACGCTGCACAAGGATATGCACGAATTTCAGGTAAAGTGGGAGTCGCTATAGCGACTTCAGGTCCCGGAGCCACCAATTTGATTACCGGGATCGCTGATGCTCAAATTGATTCTACTCCCATGGTTTGCATTACCGGTCAGGTAGGAGCACACCTTCTGGGAAGTGATGCATTTCAGGAAACGGATATCGTGGGTATCTCCACACCTGTCACCAAATGGAACCACCAGATCACCAAGGCTTCGGAAATTCCCGAAGTATTGGCTAAGGCATTTTATATTGCACGAAGCGGGCGTCCGGGTCCCGTACTTATCGATATTACGAAGAATGCACAGTTCGAGGAACTGGATTTTGAATATACACCCTGTACTGGAATACGAAGTTATACCCCGGTTCCCAAGTTGGAAGTTACTGCCGTGGAACAGGCTGCTGCGATGATCAATGAAGCTAAGAAACCTTTGATCGTTTGGGGGCAGGGAGTTATTCTTGGAAAGGCCGAAAAAGAATTAAAAGAGGTGATCGAAAGGGCAGGAATTCCGTCGGCGTGGACGATTTTAGGAGCTTCTGCGATTCCCACCTCTCATCCATTGAATGTAGGTATGGTTGGGATGCACGGGAATTATGCACCCAATATTCTCACCAATGAATGTGACTTACTGATTGCTATTGGGATGCGTTTTGATGATCGTGTTACGGGTAACCTGGAGACCTATGCGAAACAGGCAGCAGTCATTCATTTTGAAATCGATCCGGCGGAAGTGGATAAGAATGTAAAAACGGACCTGGCGGTTATTGGTGATGCGAAGGAAAGTTTGAGCAAGTTACTGCCGCTTCTTGCGAAAAAGACCTATCCTAAATGGTTGAACCGATTTAAAGAACTATACCAGATTGAGTTCGAAAAGGTAATTGATAAGGACCTGAATCCAACCAAGGAAGGGCTTACCATGGGTGAGGTAATGAAAGAACTCAACAAGGTGACCAAGGGGAATGCCGCGATCGTTTCAGATGTTGGACAACATCAGATGATCGCTTGCCGGTATGCGGAGTTCAATCAGTCCAAGAGCAACATTACCTCTGGCGGATTAGGAACCATGGGATTCGCCTTACCTGCTGCGATTGGTGCTAAAATGGCCACCCCCGAAAGAGAAGTAGTAGCAGTGATTGGAGATGGGGGTTATCAAATGACCATCCAGGAACTGGGAACAATCTTTCAAACTAAAGTTCCGGTAAAGATTATTGTTCTGAATAATGATTTCCTCGGAATGGTACGGCAGTGGCAACAGTTATTCTTTGACAAAAGATATGCGTCCACCGAGTTGGTAAATCCAGATTTCGTGAATATCGCCAAAGGGTATTATATAGAAGCCAACCGGGTGTCGGAACGTAAGGATCTCTCCGAGGCTGTAAAAACCATGCTGGATCATGATGGGCCTTATTTCCTGGAGGTTTGTGTAGAAAAAGAAGACAACGTATTTCCGATGATTCCTTCCGGAGCTTCGGTATCAGATATAAGACTGAGTTAATTATGGAAACAAACAAACAGTTATTTACGGTTTCTATCTATACTGAAAACAGTGTTGGGTTACTGAACCGTATTTCGGCAATTTTTCAGAAACGACATATCAATATAGAATGTATAAGTACTTCGGTTTCGGAAATAGATGGCGTGTCCCGATGGACCATTGTTGTTTTCGTTTCCGAAGAACAAATAAGAAAGATCATTGGGCAGATCGAAAAGCAGGTAGAGGTGATCAAAGCCTATTATCATACCGATGAAGAGACCATTTACCAGGAGTCTTGCATGTTCAAAATAAAAAGTGACCTGCTTTTTGAAGACAGACAGATTCAGAATATCATCAAAGAAAGCAATGCCCGGATCGTTACCGTGAATCGGGAGTTCTTCGTGTTGGAAAAGTCGGGAAGACGCAGCGAAGTGGACTTGCTTTATCGGGAACTGAAACCTTTCGGAATTATGCAATTTGTGCGCTCCGGACGAATTTCAGTCACAAAACAAGAAATGAAAATTACAGAATTACTAGAAGCCTTTCAAGCTTAAAATTTGAAACTATGGAAAATTATTTCAATACATTATCATTAAGAGAAAAACTGGAGCAACTTGGAAAATGTCGGTTTATGGATGCCTCCGAGTTTGAAGACGGAATTAAAGCACTCGAAAATAAAAAAGTAGTTATCGTAGGATGTGGTGCGCAAGGATTGAATCAGGGACTGAATATGCGTGATTCGGGACTTGATGTTTCTTATGCATTACGTGAAGAGTCGATACTTCAACAAAGAGCGTCCTACCATAATGCGGTAGACAACGGGTTTGTCGTGGGAACTTACAACGAACTCATTCCTTCGGCCGATCTGGTATGTAATCTTACTCCAGACAAACAACACTCTCATGTGGTTCAAGAAGTGATGCCCTTTATGAAGAAAGGAGCAACACTATCCTATTCTCATGGTTTCAACATCGTGGAGGAGGGAATGGAAATAAGAAAAGATATTACGGTGATCATGGTGGCGCCAAAGTGCCCAGGTACGGAGGTTAGGGAAGAATACAAAAGAGGATTTGGTGTGCCTACATTGATAGCCGTTCATCCTCAAAATGATCCCGAAAACAAAGGCTGGGATCAGGCTAAAGCGTATGCTTATGCCACAGGAGGACACCGAGCCGGTGTATTGGCTTCTTCCTTTGTTGCTGAAGTAAAAAGTGACTTGATGGGAGAGCAAACCATCCTTTGTGGTGTACTGCAAACAGGATCTATTTTATGTTTCGACAAGATGGTGGAACAGGGTACTGCTCCCGAGTATGCGGCAAAGCTTATTCAGTATGGATGGGAAACTATCACTGAAGCTTTGAAGCATGGTGGAATCACGAATATGATGGATCGACTGTCGAATTCGGCCAAGTTGAGAGCTTATGAGCTTTCCGAAGAACTAAAGCAAATTCTGTCGCCATTGTTTGAAAAGCATATGGACGATATCATGGACGGGACGTTCTCTACCGGTATGATGAAGGACTGGGATAACAATGATGAGAAATTACTTTCCTGGAGGGCTGCGACCGGGGAAACCCAATTTGAAAAAGCCACCCTTACTCCGGAGCATATTTCGGAACAAACCTATTTTGATAAGGGAACCCTGATGGTCGCATTTGTGAAAGCGGGGGTTGAATTGGCCTATGATACCATGGTTGCCTCGGGAATTATTGAAGAGTCCGCGTATTATGAATCACTGCACGAATTACCGTTGATCGCCAATACGATTGCCCGGAAGAAATTATATGAAATGAACCGAATCATTTCGGACACTGCGGAATATGGGTGTTACCTGTTCGATCATGCTGCAAAGCCTCTATTGACAGACTTTATGGAAAACGTTCAGCCGGAGGATATAGGAAACAGTTATCCCGAATCCTCGGTGGACAATTTAGAATTGATACAAGTGAACGCCGCCATTCGATCGCATCAAATTGAGGATGTGGGAGCTGTGCTTCGTGGAGCAATGACAGCCATGAAGGCGATCAATGTTCACAGTTCAGAAGAGTTAGCAATGTCTTAATATGGAAACAACCACCTTGTATTATCCGGAAGTGAGGGATATTTACAGTGCCGCCAAGATATTACAGGGTGTTGCGCTGAAAACCCCTTTGCAATCCAATCAAAGGCTTTCGCGAAAATTTGGTGCCAACATTCAGTTAAAGCGCGAAGATCTTCAGCAGGTACGCTCTTATAAAATCAGGGGAGCTTACCACAAAATTTCGACCATTTCCGAAGTAAACAAATCGAAAGGAATTGTATGCGCCAGTGCTGGAAATCATGCCCAGGGAGTCGCTTTGTCCTGCAAACTGCTTCAAATCCATGGTACTATCTACATGCCGGTAACCACTCCGGCGCAGAAGATAGAACAGGTGAAAATGTTTGGAGAAGATTATGTAGAAATTACCCTGGCTGGTGATACTTTTGACGATTCCCAGCAATTGGCCATTGAAGATTGTAAAGTGTCCGAAAAGACATTTGTACATCCTTTTAATGATGAAAAGGTTATTGAAGGACAGGCAACCGTTGGTTTGGAAGTGCTGAACCAATCGGAAGTTACACCAGACTATATTATTCTGCCCATCGGTGGTGGCGGACTGGCCGCCGGTGTTTCTTCATTGATCAAAGCCTTATCACCGGAAACCAAAATCATTGGTGTGGAACCTATGGGAGCCCCTGCGATGAAAACTTCATTGGAAAAAGGAGAGAATTTTAAACTCAGTACCATAGATAAATTCGTAGATGGGGCTGCCGTAAGGCGGGTAGGAGACCTGAACTTCAAAATTTGCCAAAGATGGCTGGATGGCGTGATCGCGGTTCCTGAAGGAAAGATCTGTGAGACAATACTGGAGTT
The DNA here is from genome assembly GCA_009827225.1 of Flavobacteriaceae bacterium. Lineage (GTDB taxonomy): Bacteria > Bacteroidota > Bacteroidia > Flavobacteriales > Flavobacteriaceae > Aureisphaera. Next base: position 68,869 of record WUAI01000005.1, read on the forward strand.
ATATAATAAAGAAGCATTGGTGGTAGAACCCGCGGGGGCAATGAGCGTTGCCGCGTTGGATGAACTGAAAGAAGAAATTGCAGGAAAGAATGTGGTGTGTGTGGTAAGTGGTGGAAATAATGATATCACCCGAACTGCAGAGATTAAAGAAAGAGCTTTATTGTATACGAATCTCAAGCATTATTTCATTGTAAAATTTCCACAGAGAGCTGGTGCACTTAGGCAATTCGTGGTCGAAATTCTAGGTCCTGAAGACGACATTACTCACTTCGAATACACCAAAAAAACCAATCGAGAGAATGGAGCCGCAGTGGTGGGAATCCAATTAAAATCTCCCGCCGATCTGAGTCCATTAATGGAAAAAATGAAGCAACATAATTTTTATGGGGATTATCTAAACGATAAACCCGAATTATTCCAGTTTTTAGTATAATTTTACCCTCAATTACAATCTAATCAACCTTGCAAGTACTTAAATTTGGCGGGACTTCGGTCGCCAATGCCGAAAATATAATGAAGGTAATCGAGATACTCGATTCCAAATCCAAAGATGATGCTATCGTGGTGGTGGTTTCTGCCCTGGGAGGAGTTACCGACAGCCTGCATCAGGTAGGTGAACTTGCCCATACGAAGGACGATCGCTATCTCAAATTATTCAAATCGATTTCTGAAAGACATTTAGATACCGCTAAGGCACTTAAAATATCTTCTTCGGCAAGATCCAGGGTGAAGAAGTTGTTGAAGGAATTAAAAAGAATACTCCAGGGAATTTATTTGATCAATGAGTTTTCAGAAAAGACTCAGGACAAGGTATTGAGCTTCGGAGAATTGATCTCCTCTTTTATTATTTCTGAAGCATTGAGAGATAAAAGTTCTAATGCAGGATTTAAAGATAGCAGGGAACTCATAATCACCGACGACAATTTTACCCATGCCCAAGTGCATAAGGATATTACCTTCTCCAATATCCAAACCTATTTTTCGTCTAGCGCGGATCGAATTACAGTGATGCCTGGATTTATTTCACAAAGCGAATCCGGTGAAAGTACTACCCTGGGACGTGGTGGATCTGATTATACCGCTTCGATATTGGCGGCAGCTTTGGATGCCAATGTATTGGAGATTTGGACCGATGTAAGCGGCATGTACACGGCAAATCCCAAATTGGTTCGACAAGCATTCCCGATCAAGGAAATTACCTATAAGGAAGCGATGGAATTATCCCATTTCGGCGCCAAGGTATTGTATCCACCCACGATTCGTCCTGTTTTAGAGAAAGGAATTCCGATTGCAGTAAAAAACACCTTTTCGCCAGAAGATGAGGGGACTTTAATTCAATCGGAAACACCCAAAACCCCAAATCCTGTAAAGGGGATCAGTCATCTGCCAAAAATTGCACTGCTCACATTGGAAGGAACGGCTCTTATTGGTGTTCCCGGTTCTTCCAAGAGATTGTTTGAGACTTTGTCTACGGAACAGATCAGTGTCATACTTATCACTCAGGCATCATCCGAGCATTCAATTTGTATTGCCATTAAGGAAGAAGAAGCTGATTTGGCCTGTAAGGTCATTAATGAAGCCTTCGCCTATGAGATCACCCTTGGGAAGATCAACCCGGTAAATATTGAAAATGATTTAGCGATTGTCGCCGTGATTGGCGATCAAATGAAGAGTCATCAGGGGATCAGTGGTAAAATGTTCAGTTCTTTAGGTAAGAACAATGTGAACATACTTGCCATTGCCCAGGGAGCTTCAGAACGAAATATTTCAGCAGTAATAGCTTCCAAGGATGTGAAAAAAGCACTCAATACACTACACTATCGCTTTTTCGAGCGACAGGTGAAGGAGTTGAATATTTTTGTTGTGGGTGTCGGAAATGTGGGTCGCCGACTGCTGGATCAATTGAAACAGCAACAGGCACACCTGTACGAGAATCTCTTTCTGAATGCCAAGGTAGTAGGGCTAAGTAATTCACGTCAAATGACCTTCGACGCAGGAGGGATAGATTTGTCGGAATGGGAGGAACTACTTGAAACGGGAGAAAAACGCACCGAAGAGACCTGGTTCAATACCATCAAGGATCTCAACTTGCGGAACAGTGTATTCATAGATATTACGGCCAACGCTGATATTGCAGCAAGCTATTCCAATTATTTGAAAGAAAGTATCGCCGTAATTGCATGTAATAAAATCGCCTGTTCTTCTGAATTTTCTTCCTATAAGGAACTCAAAAATCTGGCAAGAAAGTACAACGCTCCGTTTTTGTTTGAAACCAATGTGGGTGCCGGACTTCCGGTTATCAATACCCTGAATAATTTAATTAATTCAGGAGATCGCATAACATCGATCAAGGCGGTACTTTCCGGAAGCCTGAATTTTATTTTCAACCATTTTAACGAAACAACTAGCTTCCATGATGTAGTGAAACAAGCCCAGGCTGAAGGGTATACAGAGCCGGATCCGCGCATTGATCTAAGCGGAGTGGACGTAGCTCGAAAGATTCTGATTCTTGCTCGTGAAAGCGGATTTGAAATGGACATTGAGGACATCGAAAATGAAATGTTCCTTCCGGCAGCTTCTATGGAAGCCCCCGATGTGGATGCATTTTATGAGACCCTGATAGAATATGAAGATCACTTTGCAAGTTTGTTCAAAGAAGCTTCTGATAATGACTGCAGATTAAAATACGTGGCCGAATTTAATGAGGGCAAGGCAAAAGTTGGATTACAGCAAATAGGTAAAGAAGATCCTTTCTATAATCTGGATGGTAAAGATAATATAGTATTATACTACACTTCAAGGTATGTAGACCAACCTTTGATTATCAAAGGAGCCGGTGCCGGCGCCGAAGTGACTGCATCCGGACTGTTTGGTGATATCATAAGTTTAGGAAAGAAATAACCATGGAAGAACTCCACATTTTTTCTCCTGCAACCGTGGCCAACGTATCCTGCGGATTTGATGCCATGGCATTTGCGTTGGAAGAGCTGGGCGATGAAATGGTATTCACTAAGAACGATTCCGGTAACGTTACCATTTCAGAAATTACAGGTGCAGATTTACCTCTTGAAGCTTCCAAAAATGCGGCGGGAGTGGTAGCATTGGCCATGTTAAAGGATGCAAACGCCGACTTTGGTGTTGATATGCGCATTCATAAAAATTACAAACCCGGAAGTGGTCTGGGAAGTAGTGCCGCTAGTAGTGCCGGTGCTGCCTTCGCTGTGAATCATTTTCTGGGGAATAAGTACTCAAAGTTGGATTTAGTAAACTTTGCCATGCTGGGTGAAGAGGCAGCTTGCGGATCTCAAATAGCCGACAATGTTGCGGCAGCGTTGTACGGCGGGTTTGTGCTTATCAGAAGTTATGAGCCCCTGGATATTGTTGCTATTTCTACTCCACAAGAGCTTTGTGTAGCCGTAATCCATCCGCAGATAGAAGTTAAAACCGAGGAAGCACGGAACGTTTTACCTAAGAACTTAGATTTACATATTGCAATATCACAATGGGCAAATGTAGGCGGACTTATCAGTGGTTTGCATTCCGGGGATTACGATTTGATATCAAGGTCATTGATTGATCGCGTGGCCGAGCCTTATCGCAAGCAATTCATACCCGGATTTGATGAGCTTAGGAATGCCGCAATGACTGAAAACGCCCTGGGTACGGGGATTTCCGGTTCCGGGCCCTCAGTATTTGCGCTCACAAAAGGAATGGAAACAGCAAAATCTGTTGCCGGTGCCATGGAATCATTTTATTCCTCTACCGGGATAGATTTTAAAGTATATGTTTCCGGTATTGGTAAAAACGGGGTGCGGATAATCGATTAAATATGGAATACTTCAGTCTAAATAAAAATGCACCTAGGGTTTCTTTCAAAGAGGCGGTTATAAGAGGTTTGGCACCAGATAAGGGGTTGTATTTTCCTTCTGAAATTAACCCGCTATCCAAGGAGTTCATTGACAATATACAGGATTACGATCCGGTGACTGTTGCTTTCGAAGTGATTAAACAATTCGTTGGAGACGATATTCCTGAAGAAGCCTTAAAAAATATTATCCATGAGACCCTAAGCTTTGATTTTCCACTGGTACCGTTAGGGGATAAGACTTTTTCATTGGAATTGTATCATGGTCCGACGTTGGCGTTCAAAGATGTAGGCGCTCGGTTCATGGCCCGATGCCTGGGGTATTTCAACAGCCAGGATGCTCAATCGGAGAATGTAACCGTACTTGTTGCCACTTCTGGTGACACCGGCGGTGCCGTGGCGAGTGGATTCTTTAAAGTTCCCGGGGTGGAGGTGGTGATTCTGTATCCCAGCGGTAAAGTAAGTGATATTCAGGAGAAACAACTTACAACTTTTGGCGAGAATATCGCAGCGGTCGAAGTGGAAGGTACCTTTGATGATTGCCAGGCTATGGTGAAACGTGCATTTTTGGACGAAGAACTCATTCAGCATAAAAAGCTTACTTCAGCCAATTCTATCAATGTGGCACGGTGGTTACCTCAAATGTTCTATTATTTCATGGCTTATCGCGCATTGGCAAAAAGACCTGAGAAGATTGTAATGAGTGTTCCAAGTGGTAACTTCGGAAATATCTGCGCCGGTATGATGGCCCAGAAACTAGGATTACCGATTCATCATTTTGTGAGCGGCACAAACGCCAATAGGGTAGTTCCTGAATTCCTGGCCAGCGGAAACTATGACCCCAAGCCCTCGGTAGCTACCATCTCTAATGCCATGGATGTTGGTGCCCCCAGTAATTTTGTCAGAATCAGGGAGATTTATGATAATAACTTCGACGTTTTAAAGAGTAATTTAACCGCTTTGAGTTATTCAGATGAACAAACGGAAGAAGCAATTCGAGAATTATATAATGACTTTGGTTATATAGCAGATCCTCATGGAGCTATTGGTTACCTCGCTGCGAGAGAATATCAGAAAAGTCATTCAGATGATTTATTGGTTTTTCTGGAGACTGCGCATCCGGTCAAATTCAGAGATGTGATCCCTTCTCCAATTTCCGAAGCAATTCAATTACCCGAGTCTATTCTTTCCATTCTTCCGAAAAAGAAAAAGGCCGAGTTTATCTCGACCTATTCTCAACTTAAATCAAAATTAATTAACTAATTGCTACTTTTAAATTATGGTAGACTGGCCCAAATGAATGTTATTGAAATTCATATTGGTGTCGTCCGGGTTTGCGATGAAATCCTCAATAAAATCGCCGACTTTAGCCGTAGAAACGGCAGCATTACTACGATTAAGATCAGGCGTTGTAATATCGAGTTCTAATGCTTTCTCCACCGCCTGATGGATTCTTGCTGCTTCCTCATGCAGTCCGAAATGCTCCAATAGCATTGCCGCAGATAAGATGGACGCGATAGGGTTCGCTATTCCTTTACCGGCACCTTCCGGGAAAGATCCGTGGATAGGTTCAAACAACCCTATGGTACCTCCAACTGACGCCGAAGCAAGCAATCCAATAGAACCACCAATCACGCTGGCTTCATCACTGATAATATCTCCGAACATATTTTCCGTTAGGATAACATCAAACTGTTTGGGATTCAGGATCAGCTGCATGGCTGCGTTGTCCACAAATAGGAAGTCCAGCGTTACGTCTGGATATTGACTTGCAAGTTCAGTAACTACTTTACGCCAGAGTCTTGAGCTTTCCAGAACATTGGCTTTGTCGACCAGGGTTACTTTTTTATTTCTTGATTGAGCGGCTTTAAACGCCAGATGGGCAATCCGTTCAATTTCTTCCTGAGAATAAATACATAAGTCGGATGCCACTGTTCCATCTTCACTTAGATGTTTTTCACCAAAATAAATTCCACCGGTTAATTCGCGATAAATAGAAATATCGGTTCCTTGAATGATGTCTTCCTTTAGAGGCGATTTGTCCAGCAAAGTTTGATAAGCTTTCACAGGACGAATATTCGCGAATAGCCCCAGTTCTTTTCTAAGTTTGAGAAGTCCTTGTTCGGGTCGCACCTTAGCGCTGGGATCGTTATCATATTTCGGATGACCAATGGCCCCAAATAATACAGCGTCGCTGGAATTACAGGTTTCCAAAGTTTCGTCGGGGAGAGGATTCCCGGTGGCGTCGATGGCCGTTGCCCCAACCAGGGCTTCATGGTATACGAATGTGTGATCGAATTCAACTGAAATCGCGTTGAGTACTTTAATGGCTTCGCGGGTTACTTCCGGTCCTATTCCATCTCCAGGTAAAACGGCAATGTTTAGTTTCATACTATTATTGTTTGCTTAAAGACTTACTAAATATTTGCAGCCTCATAAGCGTTAATGGCCTCTATTTTGGAAAGAAGATAGTCAATATCATCATATCCATTGATCAGGCATGTTTTTTTATAAGGATCGATTTCGAAATTTTCTTCAATGGTGGTACCCTCTACAGATAAGGTCTGAGACTCAAGATCCACTTCAATTTTTACATTCGGGTTGTCCTCAATCGCACTAAAAATGTCATGTAGCACAGCGGGAGTTACCTGTATTGGCAGTAATCCGTTATTCAGGGAATTACCTTTGAAAATATCTGCAAAAAAGCTGGAAACGATCACTTTGAATCCGTAACCTGCCAAGGCCCATGCCGCATGCTCTCTACTCGAGCCACAACCGAAGTTATTTCCGGCCACCAGGATCTTACCACTGTATTCCGGTTTGTTCAAAGCAAAATCTTCATTCAATGCGCCGTTTTTATCAAATCTCCAATCCCGGAATACATTAGCACCGAAACCTTTTTTGTCGGTTGCCTTCAGAAAACGAGCGGGGATAATCTGATCGGTATCGATATTTTCAATCTCCAATGGAACAGCGGTTGAAACAAGTTTGGTGAATTTCTCCATTAATTCAAGTGTTTGGTAATATCGATTATTTTTCCTTCAACGGCCGTTGCGGCTGCTACCAGCGGGCTTGCCAGTATAGTGCGCGAACCTTGTCCCTGGCGTCCTTCAAAATTCCTGTTGGATGTAGATACACAATATTCACCCTGAGGAATTTTATCATCATTCATTGCAAGACATGCGGAACAACCCGGCTGTCGCAATTGAAAACCAGCTTCCGCAAAAATATCGTCAAGGCCTTCTTCTCTGATCTGAGATTCAACCTGCTTACTCCCGGGAACTAACCACGCTGTTACATTGGGTGCTTTTTGTTTCCCCCGGATGAAATTGGCAGCCACACGGAAATCTTCGATCCGTGAGTTGGTACAACTTCCAATAAATACGTAATTAATAGGTTTGTCCAAAAGGGTTTCACCTGCTTCAAAGCCCATATATTCCAGGGATTTTTCGAAGGATTTGTCATCGGAAATAGGAATACGCTCGTTGATCTTGATTCCCATGCCAGGGTTGGTTCCGTAGGTGATCATAGGTTCAATATCAGCGGCATCGAATTCATACTCTTTGTCGAAAACGGCCTCCGGATCCGATTTCAGGGTTCTCCATTCTTCAACCTTCTTATTAAATTCTTCACCCTGCGGAGCGAACTTGCGTCCGGCGACGTATTCGAAAGTCGTTTCGTCAGGGGCTATCATTCCTCCCCGGGCCCCCATTTCAATACTCATATTGCACACTGTCATTCTGCCTTCCATCGTCATATTCTCAAAAACGTCTCCGGCATATTCACAGAAATATCCGGTACCGGCATTGGTTCCTATTTTTGAAATGATATACAGGATCACATCCTTTGGTAAAACTCCGTTTTTGAGTTCACCATTTACCGTAACCCTCATTTTCTTAGGCTTCTTAAGCAAGAGGCATTGGCTAGCAAATACCTGTGCTACCTGACTGGTCCCAATTCCAAATGCAATGGTTCCAAATGCACCATGGGTTGAGGTGTGGCTGTCACCGCAAACAATGGTCATACCCGGTTGGGTAATCCCCAGTTCAGGGGCCATAACGTGTACAATCCCATTGTATTTATGTCCTAATTCATAGAGGGTAATATTGTTCTTCTTGCAGTTCTCTGCAAGCTGTTTCAATTGATTTCTGGACAGTAAATCCTTTACCGGCAGGTGTTGATTTAAGGTAGGAGTATTATGATCGGCGGTAGCGACGATCTTATCAGGTCTCAGAATCGGAATACCGCGTTCTTCCAGTTCCTGGAATGCTTGCGGACTTGTAACCTCATGAATGAGGTGTTTATCGATATAAAGTATTTCCGGTCCGTTTTCAATGGTTTCCACTACATGAGCATCCCATACTTTGTCGAATAATGTCTTTTTCATCAGGCAGATGCAATTTGGCTAAACACGGTGCTGGTTTCAATAATTTGATGGATATCATTGTCTTCTATTTCCTTCTTCTTATCAGCGAATTTCAGGAAATTGGTATACACTTCGTCCAATTGTAATTTCGTTAGTTCGTATCCCACTTTTCTTGCGCGATATGCCAAAGCAGCGCGTCCACTCCTGGCCGTAAGTACGATAGCAGATTCCGTTACTCCCACTTCATGCGGATCGATAATTTCATAGGTCTCGCGATTCTTGATCACCCCGTCCTGGTGAATTCCGGAGCTGTGCGCGAACGCATTCGATCCAACGATGGCTTTATTGGGTTGTGTGTAGATCCCCATATTGTTCGAGACCATCTGACTGGTTTCGTACAACAATTTTGTATTTATATTGGTTTCCAGATCTAAATAAGGATGTTGCTTTAAGATCATGACAACTTCCTCCAGGGCGGTGTTTCCAGCACGTTCGCCTATACCGTTGATAGTACATTCTATTTGTCGAGCCCCTTGTATCACTCCTTCTATGGAATTGGCCGTGGCAAGACCAAGGTCATTATGACAGTGGCACGATAATATTGCCTTTTCGATCCCTTTCACATTTTCCTTCAGGTATTTGATCTTAGCTCCATATTCGTTCGGAAGACAATACCCAGTGGTGTCCGGGATATTAAGAACGGTAGCACCTGCTCTAATTGCCTCTTCACAAACCCTTGCGAGATATTCATTATCTGTACGACCGGCATCTTCAGCATAAAACTCTACGTCCTCAACAAATGACTTTGCATATTTTACTGCCTTGTACACTCGTTCCAGGATTTCTTCACGATTTGATTTAAACTTATGTTTGATATGAGAATCCGAAGTACCAATTCCGGTATGAATTCTGGGTTTTCTTGCATCTTTGAGGGCACTGGCCGCTACTTCTATATCTTTTTCCACAGCTCTCGTTAGTCCACAAACTGTGGCATTTTTTACTATTTCTGATACGGCAGAAACCGAGGCATAGTCACCTGGGCTTGAAATAGGAAAGCCAGCTTCTATAACATCTACACCCAATAAATCCAGCTGTTCGGCAATGATGATCTTTTGTGCGGTGTTCAATTTACATCCGGGTACTTGTTCTCCATCCCGGAGCGTTGTATCGAAGATATGAATATGTGATTTTGACATTTTTATGATAAATGTTGATAATTGCGGTACGAATTTATATTTTGGATCGCTCAATTATCAAAAAATTACCTCCTTTTCTACGGCGTTAAAACGGAATTAATTTTATTTATGATGCTGTTAATCAGTAAGTTAAAAGTTATATAATACCTATGCCCAAAACCCAAAAAGATAATCTGTTCGATTTGGTGAAATCACTCACAAAATCTGAAAAGAGACAATTTAAATTGTACGTGGGCAGATTAGGGGTGAATGAGGACGCCAAATTCATGACACTTTTCGACATAATTGAAAAGATTTCAAGTTATGATGAAGCTGAAATATTAAAAAGCGGTGTCATTCAGAAAAAACAACTTTCTAACTTAAAAGCACACCTCTATAAACAGATCCTGGTGAGCCTTCGTCTCAACCCATCGCACCAGAATATTCGAATTCAGATCAGGGAACAGCTAGACTTCGCAACGATCCTGTATCATAAAGGATTGTACAATCAAAGCCTTCGGATTCTTGACCGTGCAAAGATGCAAGCTCTTGCGCATGAGGAAAAAAATATTGCCTATGAGATCATCGAGTTGGAAAAGGTAATAGAATCCCAATATATCACGCGCAGTATTAGCAATCGCGCGGATGAATTAACCGTGGAAGCCAAGAATGTAAGCAGCCTGAATGTACTCACCAGCAAATTGAGTAATCTGTCCTTACAGCTCTACGGAATTTTCCTCAAAAAGGGATATGTAAAAAATGATGAGGAATACCAGGTCATCACCCAATACTTCAATGCCCGTATGCCCAAGTTTAAGATGAATGACCTGGGTTTTCGTGAGAAGTTGTGGTTGTACAAAGCATATCTGTGGTATAGTTTTTTGATTCAGGATTTTAAGTCCTGTTATAAATATTCGTTGAAGTGGGTGGACCTCTTTTACGAAAGGGAGGAAATGATCTATTTGAACCCGGTTTTCTTTCTTAGAGGTAACCAGTATTTGCTCGAAGCCCTTTTCTATATCAAGGATATCGATCGATTCAAGGAGAGCCTGGAACGCCTGGAAAATGTGGTCTCGCAATCACAATTTCCGAAGAGCGAAAACATCAATAGTCTCATATTTCTGCATTTATATTCCCATAAGATCAATCTTCATTTTATGGAGGGAACTTTTGAAGAGGGACTGGCTATTATTCCGGAAGTTCTGGCGGGGATCAAAGAAAATCGTGGAATGATCGATGAACACCACGTGATGATGTTCTATTATAAAATTGCATGTCTGTATTTTGGCTGTGGTCGGAACAAAGAATGTATCACCTACCTGGAAAAGATAATCAGCAATAAGAGCCTCCAAATGCGGGAAGATCTCTTGTGCTTTTCAAGAATTCTCAACCTGGTAGCGCATTATGAAGCAGGAGAGGATTATCATCTTGACCGACTTATAAGAAGCACCTATAAATTTCTCATCAAGATGGAAGATTTATACCAGGTGCAGAAAGAGATGATAAAATTCCTTAGAGGGTTGGGCGATATTTATCCTCATCAATTAAAGGGTGAGTTTCAAAAGCTTTACGATACCCTCCTTCCGTTAGAAGAAGATCCTTACGAACGAAGGAGCTTCTTGTACCTCGATATACTTACCTGGCTCGAGAGTCATATCACCGGCCGGTCCATACCTGAAATCATTCGTGAGAAAGCCGGAATTGAAAATTAATTGTACCAAATATTTGGAGAATTGATTTTTCTTTCTAAATATTTGTACTCACAAAGTTCAAAACTTTATTGAAATGTTATCAAGAAAGGTGGAGGGAATAGACCCTGCGAAGCCTTAGCAACCCTTCGTTCTAAACGAAGAAGGTGCTAAATTCTACACCGGAAATATTTCGGGGATAGATAACGAACGACCCAATCTTCCAGATTGGAAGCTCAATTTCTTTATAACATTTTTCTATTGAAGTACGTCGAAAGACGGATTTTGACTTTTTGGTTTAATCAATTTATTAACTCAAAAAATTAGAAAAATGAGTGCAACAAAAATTATCCATTCTGTACCAAGTGATCCATTAACCGGTTCTATCTCGGTACCCGTTTACCAAACGTCCACTTTTGTTCAGGAGGCTCCGGGAGTCCATAAAGGATTCGACTATGCCAGAAGTAACAACCCAACAAGAAAAGCCCTGGAAGACATAGTCGCCCAATTGGAAGGTGGCGATGCCGGATTTGCTTTCGCCACGGGGCTAGCGGCTATCGATTCCGTTTTAAAACTACTCTCGGCAGGCGATGAAATCGTTGCCGTAGATGATATTTATGGAGGTGCCTACCGCCTGTTCACACATGTGTATGAAAAATTGGGAATCGATGTGAAGTATGTAGACACAACCGATGTTGAAAATCTGGCGCACGAAGTGACATCGAGAACTAAACTCATCTGGATCGAATCTCCAACGAACCCTACCCTTAAGGTTTCAGATATTGAAGCCATTTCAAGAATTGCAAAAAGTGTCAATGCCTTATTGGTGGTAGACAACACCTTTGCTAGTCCCATTGCTCAAAAACCCATCGATCTAGGTGCCGACATTGTGATACACAGTGGCACCAAGTATATTGGAGGACATTCAGACTTGGTCGCTGGTTTGGTGGTTACCCGAACAGAAGAACTTTCAGAAAAAATAAAATTTGTTCAGAATGCTTCCGGTGGAGTGCTCGGTCCCTGGGACTGTTTTCTTACCATTCGGGGAATAGAAACATTGGATCTACGATTTCGCAAACAATGTGAGAATGCATTGGAAGTCGCCCGTTATTTGGAAGGACATCCTTTGGTGAGTGCGGTTTTTTATCCCGGACTAGAGAATCATAAGAACCATGACATTGCTAAGGCACAGCAAAATGGTTTATACGGCGGAATCGTTTCCTTCGTTCTCAAAGAAGACACCCAGGATGCGGCTAACGCTTTTGTGTCCGGCACTCAATATTTTAAGCTGGCTGAAAGTCTTGGTGGGGTGAAGAGTTTGCTTTGCCATCCTGCTCAAATGACCCACGCGTCTATCCCTCGTGAAAAACGCTTGAGTGCAGGAATTACCGATTCCCTGATCAGACTTTCCTGTGGAATAGAGGAGGCCGTCGACCTTATCAAAGATCTTGAAAATACCTTTATCAAAGTTTCCCGGACCAAGGAGGCCGTGGCGTTTTAGTCATGAGTAGTATAAGCGTACAAAAGGCTCCCCAGGAAAGAATCAACCTGAGGGTCCTCAAAAGGAAACGAATCAATTTGGTAATCTTTGGTCACGGAAATATAGGCGGTAAATTAATTGACCAATTGCTGGAGTCGACGGAGGAAATAGGTCGTAGAAAGCAACTCGATATACGCCTTGTCGGGATTGCTAACTCATCCCTTCTTTTGTGGGATCATCACGGAATTAAGGATGATTGGAGAGAGGCTAAGGATCGTTTAGGAAAGGATTACGATACAGGCGTCATTATTGATCTGGCAAAATCGAATGGATTGGATAATCTGATCGCTGTTGATAATACAGCGAGCGTTGATTTCGTGTCGAATTATCAAGAACTGATACATAACGGATTTCATGTGGTGTCTTCCAATAAGATTGCAAACACATTGCCGTTGGATCAATACCGGAATTTGCGTAGAACGTTGGACGAAAATCAGAAGGAATATCTTTATGAAACCAACGTGGGTGCAGGGTTGCCCTTGATCGATACTATTAAGTTATTGCATAGTTCCGGTGAAAATATTACCCGTATCAAAGGAGTGTTCTCTGGTTCACTAAGTCATATTTTTAATACTTTTTCTGAAGGAAAAGAATCCTTCTCGACTGCCGTAAAAAAGGCAGTGAATCATGGTTTTACCGAACCGGATCCCAGGGAAGACTTGTCCGGTAAAGATGTTGCGAGAAAGTTACTTATTTTAGCCAGAGAATTGGATCTCCATGTAGACCTCGAAGATGTCAAGGTGCAGAACCTGATTCCGAATGATTTAAGAAAGGTCACGAAGAATGAATTTTTTGACCGGTTGAAAGAACTGGACATCCCATATTTGATCCGTCGTAAAAACCAGAAGCAGGATCATGTGTTACGCTATATTGGTGATTTGCATGGGGATTTGTCGAGTGAAGAAGGAGGACGTCTGGATGTAAAACTGGTTTCAGTACCACGCCAAAGTACCCTTGGAAGGTTGGATGGTAGTGATACGATATTTGAGATCTTTACCGAAAATTATTCCGAGCGGCCATTGGTAATTCAAGGGGCTGGGGCAGGTGCCGAGGTCACAGCCAGAGGGGTGTTCGGGGATATTTTAAGACTAAGTGAAAAACTATAATAAATGAGTGATGTATCGGAACAAAGAATAGCTATCATTGGCTGTGGTAATCTGGGGTAATCTATCCTGGAGGGTTTGCTCAAATCAAAAAGTATCAATCCTGCCAATATCACTGCGACGCGCAGGAATGCTTCGGTGTTGGAGAAATACAAGGCCCAGGGAGTCAACGTAACTTCAAACAACTCGGAGGCCGTGTCCAACGCGAACCTGATTATTATGGGTTTAAAACCCCATCATATATTGCAGGAACTGGATAAGCTAAAAGGTGAGCTGCGTGATGATCAGGTGGTGGTGTCTCTGGCAACCGGTATAACGCTGGAAGAATTGCAAAATACCCTTGAGAATCCTACGGCGATTTTCAGGGCCATGCCGAATACAGGAACTACCGTATCGGAATCGGTGACCTGCATTTGTGGGAATGAAAACGCAGCTGAAAAAGAAGATACCATCAAGCAATTGTTCGACATTCTGGGATCCACGGTGGTTATACATGAAAATTTGATGGAAGCCGCCACCGTACTTGGTGCCTGTGGGATTGCATTCGTTCTGAGGTTTATCCGTGGAATGATCCAGGGAGGAATACAAATAGGATTCGATGCTAAAACCGCTGGCTTGATCGTAAACCAGACCGTGAAAGGTGCTGCTCAATTATTAATCGAAAATGGGGAACACCCCGAATATGAGATCGATAAGGTGACCACCCCCAGAGGATGTACCATTGCAGGACTCAATGAAATGGAGCATAACGGCTTTAGTTCGGCACTGATCAAAGGGATCGTGTCCTCCTACGATAAAATTGAAAAATAAGAACATATGAAAGTGACCATCGACCGTCTCAACGACGATTATTTGTTTGAGGCCAAAGGTAAAACAGAGAATAAAGTCCATATCGATAATTCCTCTATGGAAGTAGTAAAGGGTTCCAGCCCTATGGAATTATTACTTATGGCCGTTGGGGGCTGCAGTTCCATCGATATCGTTTCTATACTGAAAAAGCAACGGCAAACGATTACCGGTTATAAAGTGGAGGTAACAGGGGAACGCAAAGAATTGGAACAGGCTAAACCCTTTAGTGATATTCATGTTGTGGTTTTTTTGGAAGGAGAGATCGCTCCTGCCAAGGCGCAAAGGGCTGCCGATTTAAGCTTTGAAAAATACTGTTCGGTGTCACTTACCATGGCTAACTGCGTGAACATTACCTATGAAGTGGTGCTTAACGGTAATAAAATATAGTTTCGCTACCTTTGAAAAAATTAAGGTCTATTGATCTCACGTAAAACCAAATACGGACTCAAAGCATTAAGCTTTCTGGCAAAACAGGAATCGAACAAACCCGTTCAGATTTCGGTGATTTCGGAAGCCGAGAATATCTCTCAGAAGTTTTTGGAAAGTATTTTATTGAGCCTCCGAAAAGCAGGATTCCTCGCGTCTAAAAAAGGAAAGGGTGGGGGATACTATTTGCTGAAGGAGACCCGGGATATTCCGCTGGCCAGCATCTATCGCATCTTGGAAGGACCTATTGCCATGGTGCCATGTGTGAGTCTGAACTTCTACGAAAAATGCCACGATTGTCCGGATGAACATAGCTGCGACGTTCATAAACTGATGATCCAGGTGCGGGATAATACACTTTCAATACTGGAAAATACTAGCCTCCAGGACTTTATAAAAGAATCTTAATCAAACTAAAATTATTGAACAAAACATTGTACTTTTGTTTACTCTATTAATCCGATAGGATAAATATAAATATGGCTCAAATCACTCCTCAAAATATAGAACTGTTTAACCGGAATCTACGCTATGAGTCCCCGGAGGAGATCGTATCTTTTGTTCTGGAAATTTCAGAAACACCCATTGTGACTACTAGTTTTGGGGCATATTCAGCAGCAATTTTACATCTGTGCTCATCCCTAAAGAAAGACATACCGGTGATATGGTGTGATACAGGATATAATACGAGTGCGACCTACAAACATGTACAGAGACTTACAGAACTTCTGGAACTCAATTTGGACATTTTTACGCCAAAGCTCACCACAGCTTTTATAAATAACACCCTGGGACAACCGGATATTAACAACCCGAATCATGAATTGTTCTCAGAGCAGGTAAAACTGGAGCCTTTTATTAGAGCTTTTGATACCTATCAACCGGATCTTTGGTTCACCAACCTCAGAAAAGGTCAAACACGTCACAGGGAGAACTTGGATATCTTAAGTTTTGGAACTTCAGGGGTGCTAAAAGTGAGTCCGTTTTATCATTTTTCGGATCACCAGCTCCTTGAATACCTTGAGCAGCATGAGCTTCCGGCAGAATTTGATTACTACGATCCCGTAAAAGTACTTTCAAACCGGGAATGTGGAATTCACCTGAAAAAATAAATCTACACAGAAGTTGTTCAATACAATTTTATACTGTTTATTTGTACTCAGTTCATTTGCATGTTAATTGGTTATCAAGAAAGGCGGAGGGAATAGACCCTTTGAAGCCTTAGCAACCCTCCGGTCGGTCGGAGAAGGTGCTACATTCTATTCGTGCTGCGAAATAGATAACACACAAGCAGGATACTCCTAACCTTTTCTTGATATATAATTTTCCGTTGAACGGAATACATTGGGCGTTCCCTAAATTGCCCATGAAGTAGAGCGTAGCTCACTTCAGGACTACTTTAGGGCGGGGCTGTCCGCTGTATCACTGTAGTGCCCGTAAAGTAGAGCACGGCTCACTTTACGACTACTACAGGGGATGCCGCTACCATCCCTAACGCAAAAATTTGAAAGATGAAAAAAGACATTTATAAAGAATTACAAAAGAGAATCCTTGTCCTGGATGGTGCCATGGGTACCATGTTACAACGATATAATTTCGAGGAAGAAGATTTTCGTGGAGAAAGATTCAAAGATTTTCATAAGCCCCTCAAAGGGAATAATGATCTATTATCCATCACCCAACCCCAGGCTATCGCCGAAGTGCATTCCAAGTATTTTGAGGCAGGAGCCGATATGGTGGAAACAAATACTTTCTCGGGGACTACCATCGCCATGGCCGATTATGACTTGGAAGACCTGGTATACGAGATCAACTTCGAATCGGCGAAGATCGCGAGAAAGGTGGCAGATGAATTCACCGCCAAGAATCCGGAAAAACCAAGATTTGTGGCAGGGGCCATGGGACCCACGAACAAAACAGCCAGCTTGTCTCCCGATGTGAATGACCCGGGCTTCCGGGCAATTTCTTTCGATGAGCTCCGAGTGGCATACAAGCAACAGGCTCAGGCACTGCTCGATGGAGGAGCCGATCTACTTTTGGTCGAAACCATTTTCGATACCCTGAACGCCAAAGCTGCTCTTTTTGCAATAGACGAATTGAAAGAGGAACAAAATTTAGATGTTCCTGTAATGATCAGCGGCACCATTACCGATGCTTCAGGCCGAACACTTTCTGGTCAGACGGCGGAAGCATTCTTGATCTCCGTATCACATATCCCTTTATTGAGCATCGGCTTTAACTGTGCCCTGGGAGCCAAGCAACTAACACCCCATTTGGAAGTTGTTTCCAACCGGACCGATCTTGCTATTTCTGCTTATCCCAATGCAGGTTTGCCCAATGCCTTTGGGGAATACGACGAAACGCCCGATCAAATGGCCGGCCAGATCAAAGAATATTTGGATAAACAACTGGTTAATATTATAGGAGGTTGTTGTGGAACTACCCCGGATCATATTAAGGCCATCGCTGAAGTTGCATCTCAATACAGTCCTCGTCCTCTAAAATCTTTAGCGACCGTTTGATACCTTCCAAAGTAAATATCGAAAAAGCCTTAAAGGTGGTGCAATCCTTTGCGCACCGAACGCCTGTATTACGGTCTTCGTCCTTGAATGAAATCGCCGGATGCAGGCTAGTTTTTAAGTGTGAGAATTTTCAAAAAATGGGAGCCTTTAAAATGCGCGGGGCACTCAATGCCATTGCGAATCTAAGCGATGCGCAGAAAGCAAAGGGTGTAGTCACTCACTCTTCCGGGAATTTTGGTCAGGCAGTGGCCCTGGCAGCTAAAAACTTGGGAGTGACCGCCTACATCGTTATGCCGGAAAATGCTCCAGAGGTAAAAATGGACGCAGTAAAGGGTTATGGCGGAATCGTCACAATTTGTGAATCCACTTTACAGGCCCGTGAGGACGCGGCAGCTAAAATTCAACTGGAAACCGGAGCCGCTTTCTTACATCCCTCCAACGACCTCAATGTGATTTTTGGAAATGCAACTGCTGCTGTCGAATTGCTGGAAGATCATGGCGATCTTGATGTGATACTGACCCCTGTGGGAGGTGGCGGACTTATCGCCGGAACCGCGTTAGCAGCACACTATTATGGTTCAAAATCCACTGTAGTTGGCGGGGAGCCCTTTGAAGTGGACGATGCGTACAGGTCTTTACTATCTGGTACTATAGAAACAAACACCACTACCAATACTGTCGCCGACGGATTAAGAACACATTTAGGAGATCAGAATTTTCCCATCATTCAAGAATTGGTGTCGGAAATTATACGGGTGGAAGAAGAAGAAATTATTGTAGCCATGAAATTGCTTTGGGAACGGTTAAAGATCGTAATTGAACCATCCTGTGCTGTTCCTTTTGCGGCTGTACTTCGTGAAAAAGAAAAATTTCAGAATAAGAAAGTCGGCATTATCCTCAGCGGGGGTAATGTCGACCTCACTAAACTTCCATTTTGAGCATGGCAGAGGAGAAAAGATATTTAAAATTATCAGGTCTGGAACCATTGGTTATTACCCCGGAAAGCAATTTCATCAACGTGGGGGAAAGAACTAATGTGGCAGGATCTCGTAAGTTCCTCCGATTGATCAAAGAAGGAAACTTTGAGGAAGCCCTTAGTATTGCGAGGCACCAGGTGGAAGGAGGAGCACAGATCATCGACGTGAATATGGATGACGGGCTCATCGACGGAAAGGAAGCCATGGTCCGGTTTCTCAATTTGGTGGTAGCCGAGCCCGATATCGCAAGGGTCCCAATCATGATCGATAGTTCGAAATGGGAGATCATCGAAGCCGGACTTCAGGTGGTGCAGGGAAAATGTGTGGTGAATTCGATCAGTTTGAAGGAAGGAGAAGAAGAATTTATCCGACAGGCAAAACTAATCCGTCGCTATGGTGCAGCAGTGATTGTTATGGCCTTCGATGAGGTAGGGCAGGCCGATAATTTAGAGCGCAGAATAGAAATCGCAGAACGGTCTTACAACATTTTGGTTGACCAAGTGAAATTCCCACCCGAGGACATCATTTTTGATCTGAACATTTTTCCGGTGGCAACCGGGATGGAAGAGCATCGCAAGAATGCGATCGACTTTATTGAAGGAACGCGCTGGGTGAAAGAAAATTTGCCACATTGCAGTGTAAGCGGAGGGGTAAGCAATGTTTCGTTCAGTTTTCGTGGGAATAATGTGGTTCGAGAAGCCATGCACTCGGTCTTTTTATATCACGCCATCCAGGCAGGGATGAACATAGGTATCGTAAATCCGGCACTTTTAGAGGTATATGACGACATTCCGAAAGATCTGCTAGAGCATGTGGAAGACGTTATTCTCGACAGACGGGGTGATGCCACGGAAAGATTACTTGAGTTTGCAGAAACCGTGAAAGGAACGGTCAAAGAAAGAACAGTCGATCTAAGTTGGCGGGAAGACTCCTTGCAGGACAGAATTACACGGGCCCTTGTAAAAGGTATTGATGAATATATTGAGGCGGATGTGGAAGAAGCCCGGCAAAATGTATCTCTGCCCATTGAAGTCATTGAAGGACATCTCATGACCGGGATGAACGTAGTAGGTGATCTGTTTGGAAGTGGAAAAATGTTCCTCCCTCAGGTGGTGAAGAGTGCGCGAGTTATGAAAAAAGCAGTCGCGTATCTCTTGCCTTATATTGAAGAAACCAAAGACGAAACCAATACTTCCAATGGCAAGATTCTAATGGCAACGGTGAAGGGTGACGTGCACGATATAGGAAAGAACATTGTGTCGGTTGTGCTGGCGTGTAATAACTACGAGATCATAGACCTGGGTGTTATGGTACCTCCTGAAAAGATCATTTCCGAAGCAAAAAATCATAATGTTGATGTGATTGGTCTCAGTGGGTTGATCACTCCTTCGCTCGATGAAATGGTATTCCTAGCCAAAGAGATGCAGCGACAGGAATTTGAAGTTCCTTTATTGATCGGAGGAGCCACAACGAGTAAAGCTCATACGGCCGTAAAGATTGATCCGCAATATAAACATGCGGTTGTGCATGTGAATGATGCTTCCAGGGCAGTTACGGTAGTCGGTGATTTGCTTCAAAAGGAAAAAGCAGAGTCTTTCAGAAATAATCTAAAGGACGAATACAAGAAATTTCGTGAAGGCTTTTTGGATCGCCAGCAATCCAAGTCGTATGTATCCATTTCCGAAGCAAGAAAAAACAAATTTCAATTTGAATGGAATGAAAAGGATATTGTTAAGCCGGTAAAACCGGGTATAACGGTAGTTTCGAAAACTAATCTTGAAACATTAAAGGAATACATCGACTGGACTCCTTTTTTCCGAACCTGGGATCTGCATGGTAGGTATCCTGATATCCTGAAAGATAAAGTGGTTGGCACCCAGGCGACCGAATTGTTTAAAGACGCTCAGGACATGTTGGAGCGTATTATTGCTGAAAACTGGCTGGAAGCCAAAGGCATCTTTGGATTGTTCGAAGCAAATACGGTAAACGATGACGACATTGAAATAAAAGTGCCTCAAACAGAGGTAAGCGGGGTGCAACATGGAGGGGAATTCACCTTTCGCACCTTGCGCCAGCAGTCGAAAAAAGCGGAAGGAAGACCGAATTTGGCCCTGGCTGATTTCATTGCTCCCAAAGAATCAGGATTACAGGATTATATGGGTTGTTTTTGTGTCTCTGCAGGATTTGGTACGGCTGAAATGGCAGCAAAATTTGAGGCGGAAAATGACGATTACAGTTCGATTATGATCAAAGCCCTTGCAGATCGGCTTGCGGAAGCCTATGCGGAATATCTTCACGAACGGGTGCGTAAATCAGAATGGGGCTATGTTATTGATGAACACCTAAGCAATGAAGAACTGATCAAAGAAAAGTACGTAGGTATTAGGCCTGCACCCGGATATCCGGCCTGCCCAGATCACTTGGAGAAAGAGACCATTTGGGAAGTATTGAAAGTAAAAGAACAGATAGGTGTGGAACTCACCGAAAGTCTCGCCATGTGGCCAGCCGCTTCAGTATCAGGCTATTATTTTGCCCATCCAAAAGCGCGCTACTTTGGGCTTGGTAAAATAAAGGAAGATCAGGTAAAAGACTATGCAAAAAGAAAAAATATAACCGTTGAAAAAGCCACTCGATGGCTTCAACCCAATATCGCAGATTAAATGAAAGTAACCGAACATATTGAGAAAGCCAATGGGAATACCCAGTTTTCATTCGAAATCTTACCACCCTTAAAAGGTCAGAACATCGATTCAATCTTTGAAAGTATCGATCCATTGATGGAGTTCAATCCGCCTTTTATAGATGTGACTTATCACAGGGAGGAATACATCTACAAAGAATTGGAGGATGGACTTTTAAGAAAACAAGTGGTGCGAAAGCGGCCGGGAACGGTTGGAATATGTGCCGCGATTCAGAATAAATACAATGTGGACGCTATACCTCATATTTTGTGTGGAGGTTTTACTAAGGAAGATACCGAGAATTTCCTCATTGATCTTGGATTTTTGGGAATCGATAATGTCATGGCCTTACGGGGAGATGCCGTGAAAAGTGAGACCTATTTTACCCCTGAAAAGGAGGGGCATGCATATGCAAGCGACCTGGTGAAACAAATATCAAAATTGAATCAGGGGATTTATTTGGAAGAGGAATTGCAAAATACTGCACCCACCGATTTCTGTATTGGTGTAGCCGGCTATCCGGAAAAGCATCTGGAAGCCCCTAGCATGGAAAGCGATATTTACTTTCTGAAGAAAAAGATCAAGAAAGGAGCTACCTATATTGTGACCCAAATGTTCTTCGACAATAAGAAGTATTTCAATTTTGTGGATAAGTGCAGAGAGGCGGGAATAACCGTTCCCATCATTCCGGGATTGAAACCCCTGGCAACCAAAAAACAACTCAATATGATTCCACATAGGTTTAGTGTGGAACTACCGGATGACCTTGTGATGGCGGTGGTTCAATGCGCTGATAATAAAGCAGTGCGCCAGGTGGGGATTGAATGGTGTGTTCAACAGAGCAAAGAATTGATCGATGCGGGTGTTCCGGTGTTGCATTATTATTCTATGGGGAAGAGCGATAATATCAGGGAAATAGCCTCTCAGGTATTTTAACCTATTGACTGAAAATATGTAAGAGCGAAGTCTGTTTTTCTCTTTAATTATTTCTCTGGTTAACTTTTAAGAAGAGCGTATTGATTTTTTCAAGATTAATGTATATTTACGCCATCCAACTAACTATGAGAAATACAATTTATCTGTTTGCCTTCTTGTTCTGGGGAGGTTTTGCTTTTTGTCAGGAGGAGACTTCCAAGCAATTATTTTCATTGGAAGCCGATGCTTACTACGGAAGCATTATGGAACACAATCCTGATATTGCCCACTTAATCACACAACACCCGCGAGGATTATATTTAAGTTATAACCGAAAAACGTATGGATTTCGCGAAGCGGAACGGCGTTATAACTATCCGGATTGGGGATTTACATTTGCCTACCAGGATTTTCAAAATGAGGTGCTTGGAGAAAATTATGGGTTGTACGCGCATATCAATTGGTATTTCCTAAATAGAAATGTTGTATTCCGTATTGGACAGGGGGTTGCCTACAATACAAATCCTTATGATCCTGAAACGAATTTTGAAAATAATGCCTTCGGTTCTAATTTTTTAAGTACCACCTTTTTAAAGCTTAATTACGTAAAGGAGAATATTTGGGATGGATTTGGATTACACGCGGGGGTAACATTAATACACTACAGTAATGCGAATTTCGAGGCACCTAATAACAGTACCAATACATGGGCCTTTAACGTGGGAGCAAGTTATTTGTTTGACCATGAAAATGAGCCGGAATATGTAGATATCGATGACGGTCCCAGTAGCAGCCATGCTGAAAAGATTAAATACAACCTGGCCTTCCGATTTGGATATAATGAAAGTGATGTGGTAGATTCCGGGCAGTTTCCATTTTATGTTGTTTCCGCTTTTGCCGACAAAAGACTGAATTATAAAAGTACTGTTCAATTGGGTGTGGATTATTTCGATTCTAAGTTTCTGGAAGAATTCATTCGCTACCGCTCGATCGCCTTTCCGGAAGAGAATATCTCCGGGAGTACTGATTATCGCAGGGTAGGTGTTTTTGTAGGTCATGAGCTCAGATTTTATAAGACCGCTTTTGTCTCCCAGTTGGGGTATTATGTTTACTGGCCATTCGAATTTGAAAACAGGCATTACAACCGTCTCGGGTTGAAACGATATTTTTATCAGGATAGAATATTTGCCGTAATTACTGTGAAAGCACACTGGGCGAAAGCCGAGGCCGTGGAATTTGGATTGGGGGTACGATTATGGTAAGCAAACTAAGAGTAATGAGAAAAGTTGGAACATATTTCGGTAGTCTGATTATGGTACTCATGATGTGGAGTTGTGATTCTGAAAACGGTCTGAACTGTTTCCAGGCAGCAGGTTCCATAATACAGGAAGATTTTAATGTGGCTCCCTTTCAGAAAATATTGGTAAGACAAAGAGTGCAGTTGTTTGTTTCTGAAGGCCCCACACAGCGGGTGGTTGTTGAAACCGGGGAAAACCTGCTTAACGATATCGTAGTTCAGGTACTAGATAATACCCTGGTGATTAAAAATGATAACGGATGTAATCTGGTGAGAGATTACGGCATTACTAAAGTATATGTGACGGCACCCAATCTCACCGAGATTCGGAATAGCTCAGGGCTTGCCGTTGAAAGTATAGGCCCACTTAGCTATCCTGAATTGCTTCTTATTTCGGAAGATCAGGAAAATGAGGATGAATTTCATATTGATGGTGATTTCAGAATACACTTTGAAGGCGGATTCCTGCAAATAATAGCCAGTGGTTTGAGTAACTTCTATCTCAATGGAACTGCGGACTCGGGAAGTTTTGAATTGTATGACGGTGATAGTAGGGTAGAAGCTGCCGACCTAATTGTGAAAGATCTTGCTATTTTCCAGCGTAGCACCCAGCAAATGTTTATTTACCCTACCGAATCTTTAACGGGGGAAATTCGAGGATTGGGAGATGTGATTTCTTTTAACCGTCCTTTAATCGTTCAGGTGGAAGAGTTCTTTACAGGAAAACTTATTTTCCAGGACCAGTAAGCTCAACGAACAATTTTTCGAGGGTAGTATTCTTTTGGTGAAGTTGTAGGATTTTCAAACCGCTGTCGTGTGCAAAATCGAACACTTTTCCGCGCATGTCTTCTTGAGTCGTAAAATAGATTTGATAAATAAAGCCTTGAGTATTCTCTACCTTTTTAACCTTGTCCAATTTTTGTAAGGCAACCTCTTCAACTCGGTAATCAAATTCCACTTCAACAATCTGTTCCTCGGTGTCTTTTAATTCTTTGAGCGCTTTATCAAGAACGATTTTACCCTTGTTTATGATGATCACCCGGTCGCAGATAGCTTCTACTTCCTGCATGATATGAGTAGACAGTAAAACGGTTTTCTCCTTACCCACGTTTTTGATGAGTTCCCGTATTTCAATCAGCTGATTGGGATCCAATCCCGTGGTGGGTTCATCCAGGATCAGTACCTCCGGGTCATGCAACAGTGCATTGGCCAGTCCTACACGTTGCCGATATCCTTTGGACAGTTGGTCGATCTTTTTATGTGCTTCAGGGGCAAGCCCTGTTTGAGATATTACCTCTTCTATTTTTGAACCCGGAACTTTGTGAATATCTGCATTCATAGAAAGATATTCCCGAACATACATTTCTGAATATAAAGGATTATGTTCCGGAAGATATCCTATGCTTTTTTGAACGTCTTTGGTCCTTTCAAAAATGGAGAATCCATTCACATCAGCTTCTCCATCAGAAGGAGCCAAATAGGTGGTCAGGATTTTCATGAGGGTGGATTTACCGGCTCCGTTAGGTCCTAAAAAACCAACAATTTCACCTTTCTTAAGCTCAAAGGAAACTTCCTTAAGTGCTTCCTGTGTACCATAGGATTTGCTGATATTTGATACTTTGATCGACATAATTTAGCGGATGTAAAGCTACGCAATTAAAAAAACGCAAAAAACATTTTGTTGTTTTAAAGTAATGTGTACTTTAGCAGGAACAATTTGAGAAAATGAAACGATTTTATACATATTTCAACTTTTGGTTTTTCTATTTTATGAGGGAAATCCGGGTAAGTATGTAATGAAATTATAAACTATATAATATGAAACCCGGAATGTATTTCCGGGTTTTTTAATTTAAAAACCATAGTTATGAAAATTGCGATTCAGGGGATTGAAGGATCTTTTCACGATGAAGCTGTACAAGCTCTTTTTCCAAATCAAGAAGTAGAATTGGTAGCCTGTGATTCTTTCGATGCGGTCACCCAGAGTGTGAAAAATGAGAAAGCGGATTTTGGAGTCCTGGCTATTGAGAATACCATTGCAGGATCTATTTTGCCAAACTATAATTTAGTAGAAGCGGGTGATTTTGAAATCTTTGATGAAGTGTTTCTGAATATTCAGATGTATTTGATGGCGTTGGAAACGGAGTCCATCATCGACATATTTGAAGTGCATTCTCATCCGGTGGCATTGCTACAGTGTAAGGATTATCTTCGGAGATTTCCACCGCAATTCAAGATTATTGAAGGAAGGGATACTGCCAGTGAGGCCCGAAGAATTCGTGAAAACAATTTATCAGGAGTAGCCGCGATCGCCGGAAAACAAGTGGCTGAAAAATACAACTTGAAAATTTTGGACAGTAATATTCAGGATATTAAAGAAAATCAGACCCGCTTTGTTCTAATCGGAAAGAGAGGAGCTACTTTGAGTAAGAAAGCACCCAATAAGGCTACCATTCGTTTTGTATTGGGAAGTGAAGTAGGTACGCTTAGTAATGCCCTTCAAATTCTGGCAAATCATAATATTAATCTAACTAAGATACAGTCGTTACCGGTATTGGGAACCCCTTGGAAATATGCTTTCTTCGTGGATCTCACTTTTATGGATATCCAGAATCTGGATGATGCTGTGGAACTGTTACAAGATGCGGTAAAAGAATTTAAAATACTGGGAATGTATACTCAAAACCGTGAGAATGTGCCCAGTGAACTAACAAACGTACTTTCAAATGGAGAATAAAAAAGAATTGCGAAAATGGCTGGATAATATGAATCTGGCACATCCATTAGTAATCGCCGGCCCTTGCAGTGCTGAAACTGAAGAGCAGGTGTTGACGATTGCACATCAGCTTAAAGATACGGATGCGACGGTCCTTAGGGCGGGTATTTGGAAACCAAGAACCCGGCCCGGTAATTTTGAAGGGGTAGGAGCTTTGGGCCTGAAATGGATGCAACGCGCAAAAGAGGAAACCGGGATGTTGCTTACTACGGAAGTGGCCAATGCCAATCATGTGGAACATGCATTAAAGCATGACATCGATATCCTGTGGATTGGTGCACGAACCACGGTCTCTCCATTTATTGTTCAGGAGATTGCGGAAGCCCTGCGCGGAACCGATAAACCCGTACTTATAAAGAATCCTGTGAATCCGGACCTTTCTCTATGGTTAGGTGCCGTGGAGCGATTCCATTCTGCGGATGTAGCCAACGTAGGGGTGATTCACCGTGGATTCTCTACCTATGAAAAGACCAGGTATCGCAACAATCCCGAATGGCAAATTGCGATCGACCTGCAGAATCGCTTTCCCGATCTGCCCTTGATCCTGGATCCGTCCCATATTGCCGGAAGAAGAGATATCATATTCGATTTATGTCAGACAGCATTGGATCTGAATTACGACGGACTTATGGTTGAAACGCATCACGATCCTGATAGTGCCTGGAGTGATGCCAAACAACAAATAAAGCCTGAAGTTTTAGAACAGATGACAGTGGATCTAAGGATACGCGAAGAAGAAGGAGCGGCGGTTGAATTTCAAAACAAACTGGCTACTGCCAGAACCAAGATCGATGTTGTGGACCATCAACTCATCGAAATGCTGGGCAAGCGTATGAAGATCAGTGATGAGATTGGAAAGTTGAAGAAGGCGAACAATGTTGCAGTACTTCAAACGAAACGTTGGAACGAAATTTTGGGCAAAATGATCCTGCAAGGTGAAGAGCAAAATCTGAGTGAAGAGTTTATCTTGAAGGTCTTCAAAGCCATCCACCAGGAGTCTATCAACCACCAGGAAATAGTTTATAAGAATTAATTGGGGAAGGGTAAGATTTCGTGTACATTTGGCACTGCTGTGTAAACAGCGTTCTATTAACACGTAAAAATCGATTCTCAATGAAAAAATTGCTATTGGCCATTACGCTTGTAGTGGGGATTTCGAGTCATGCCCTGGCTCAAAGCAAAGTAGGTCCTATCACCATTACCCATGGTAAAGAAATTGAACAGGACAAAGAAAAAATTGTTCGAATAGCCGGCGAGACGAACGGTAAAATTTATACCCTTGCCACTAAGGGAGACAACTACTTCATCAAGGTTTTTGATTCGGAAGAAATGGCCCTCGAAACCATTCATAAAATTGGGTTGAATGAGTTCAAAGGAAAGGAAATTGATTTCGACGATCTGGCCGTTATTGAGGATAAGATATACATCTTTGGTAGTGTCTTTGACCGTAAAGCAAAAAAGAATAATCTTTTTGCCTTTGAAGTGGCACCAGATGGTCGCGTGACCAAGAACCGTAAGAGCCTATTCTCAACCAGTGTGACCAAAAAAAGGGAACGCGGAGCCTTTTATTATAAAGATTCTCCCGACGGTTCACAATTGTTAATACTGCATGCTGCCCTATTCGACAAGGAAGAGGTCATTCAGTATGAAATAAAACTGATCGATAAGGACTTGAATCAAGTTGCGTCTCACCTCGAAAAAGTTCCCTTTGAGGATCGGTATGACCTTGAGTTTTCCATCACAGATTTTGATGTAAATATCTATGGAGATGTTTTTCTCGCCATTAATGAGAGTTATCGGGACAGAAAAGCCAAAGCCAACGTCGAAAAATTTGAAGTTCATGCGTTCAAGCATGACAATGGGTACTCCAAAGAAGTAATCAAAATTGATTTCCCGAATAAAGAAGTGATCAATAGTGAAATGCTGGCCACTCAGGACGGAAAATTGCATTTGGTCGGGTTTTACTCCAGTGTTCGAAAAAGTGGGAAGGCCAATAAAAAACTAAGAGGGGTTTACACAACGCTCATCGATGTGGTGACCAACGAAGTTGAAAGTTTAAAGTTTAATGAATTTGATTTGGAAACCAAGATCAAATTGATCGGTGAACGTCGGGCGAAAAAAGGTAAGGATGTCAAACCATTTTATTTTACGCACAGTTTGATTGAGAAAGAAGACGGCGGACTCATCCTTCTTTCTGAATTCCAACAAGTGGTTGTGGGAAGAAGTTCGGGAATTGGACCATTCGCAGCAACACCTATCACCTATATCAACAATGAGATCATTGTTACTTCGATTGCACCAGACGGCACCGTAGCGTGGAGTAATGTCATCGCAAAGAATCAAAAGGCTGCATTTACCACGATTTCTATAGTGTTCGCCGCTTTCGCCGGGACCTCAAGCTTTACGGTTGGTGCAGGATTGGCCGTACCGCTGGGTGTACTTGGAAAAGGTCCGGAGTACCTGAGTGCGATGCCTATTTATGAAGACGGTCAGCTAACCGTAGTATTTAATGATAACCGTAAGAATGTTGGGGTGACCGATGTTGATGAGGTGAAGCAGTTGGGTAATTATAATAAAGCGATGCCTACAGCTTTTGTCTTCGACAACAATGGAAAGATCACACGATTGGATCAGGAGAATTATGAGGATGGCCAGTTGGTGCTCAGACCCAGGGTATTTTTCAGAAAAAGTCCGAAAGAGTATATCATTTATTCTTCGAGACGCTCCAAGGACAAGTTAGGCCGAATGACGATCGAATAAAAATTAACACCACCCGGTTCAATTGAGCCGGGTTTTTTGTCCTGAATTATTTCGCCGGAACAATAATGGCGAAAAGTGGTTATTTTTGTGTTTCTGAAACTCTCTATGAAAGGAACCGTATATAAATCGACCGGAAGCTGGTATCACGTAAAAGCCGAGAATGGGACTTTTTACCAATGCCGGATAAAAGGGAAATTCAGAATTGATGATATTAAAAGTACCAATCCTGTGGCCGTCGGTGATAGGGTCTATTTTGAAGTGGAGAAAAAAGGGGATGAAACTATTGGAATCATTAACCGGATAGACGACAGGGATAACTATATCATTCGCAGAAGTGTTAATCTCTCCAAACAAACGCATATCATTGCCGCGAATATTGATATTGCCTTTTTGCTGATAACGCTTAATAAACCGGTTACATTTACAACTTTTATCGACCGTTTTCTTGTTACTGCGGAAGCTTACGACATACAGGCCGTTTTACTATTTAATAAGATCGATACTTATACGGAAGATGAACTAGCCGAGGTCAAATATCTGGCGGCCGTTTATCGCAACGTGGGATACGAATGTATAGGAATTTCAGCTAAAACAGGTAAGAATATCGAGAAGGTGAAAGCATTGATGAAGAACAAAGTATGTATGTTCTCTGGCCATAGCGGAGTGGGAAAGT
This sequence comes from Flavobacteriaceae bacterium, assembly GCA_009827225.1. Classification (GTDB taxonomy): domain Bacteria; phylum Bacteroidota; class Bacteroidia; order Flavobacteriales; family Flavobacteriaceae; genus Aureisphaera. Next base: position 98,482 of record WUAI01000005.1, read on the forward strand.
CCACATTAATTAACTCACTGGAACCGGGATTGAATCTCAAAACAGCTGAAATAAGTACTCAGCATCAGCAGGGACAACATACGACTACCTTTGCAGAAATGTTCGATCTCAGCTTTGAGGCTCAGATCATAGATACGCCAGGTATTCGTGGGTTCGGAGTGGTGGAGATGGATAAAGAAGAACTTGGAGACTATTTCCCGGAATTATTTAAACTGAAATCTGAGTGCAAATTCAACAATTGCCTCCACCTTGAAGAGCCGAAATGTGCGGTAAAAGAAGCGCTCGAGAAAGAGGAGATCGCCTGGTCCCGATACAAAAGTTATCTTCAGATTTTGCAGGGGGAGGACGACGGATACAGAAAAGACAGTTACATCGAAGAATGAGAGCAATAATTCAAAGAGTTAATGAGGCCTCCGTAAAGGTCGATGGGAAAGAGGAGTCGAGAATTGGTAAAGGATTCCTGGTTTTGTTAGGTGTTGAAACCGAAGATACGATGGAAGATCTGGATTGGCTCGTTTCAAAAATTGCAAAACTTCGGGTTTTCGGGGATGAAAATGATGCCATGAATTTGTCACTCGAGCAGGTGAATGGGGAAGTATTGGTGGTGAGTCAATTTACATTGCATGCCAGTACGCGCAAAGGCAACCGACCGTCGTTCATCAAAGCTGCCAGGCCTGAAACCGCCGTACCGATGTACGAGGAGTTTGTTAGGAAGATGGAAGCCCAGATAGGCAATAAGGTACAAACAGGGGTTTTTGGCGCAATGATGGATGTTAGCTTGGTAAATGACGGGCCTGTAACTATCTTTATCGATTCAAAAAACAAAGAATAAATAGTATGGATATCGCGAATGCACAAAAGGCAGTAGACCAATGGATCCATGAACATGGGGTGCGCTATTTTAACGAGCTCACGAACATGGCACAGCTTACGGAAGAAGTAGGGGAAGTAGCTCGGATTATTGCAAGGCGTTATGGAGAACAGAGTGAAAAACCGAGTGATAAGGATAAAGATCTGGGAGAAGAATTGGCCGATGTAGTTTTTGTGGTTCTATGTCTGGCGAACCAGACAGGCATCGATCTTGAGGAGGCATTCCAGCGAAAAATGGATAAAAAAGCAAAACGTGACCACGACAGGCATCACGGAAACGAAAAATTGAAATAATGTTTAAACGAGTTATTAGTCAGCCTGGTTTTTGGAGATCGGTGGTGTCCCTAGGTACCGCCTTTGCAATACTTTTTGTCATTATCAAATGGATTTTGGATGGATTTAAGTTCGTCTTCTTTACCGAAAACAATCTACCATTAATAGTCGCCGGTTTGGCGGCTGCCGGATTCTTCTACGGTTTCTTCGTGACTTACGGTAAATTCTGGAAACAACTAAAAGAGAAAGATTCTTAAGTTGGTAGCTCATCTTACATACACTGAAACTCCCAACAGCAGGGTGGAAATACAGGTAACGGGTTCCAAAAGTGAGTCGAATCGCTTACTGATCCTGCAAGCCCTTTATCCTAAGTTAGTGATTCATAATCTTTCTGAAAGTGATGACACCCGTTATCTCAGTGCCGGGGTGTCCGTTCGGAATAGGGAAGTGGACATTCATCACGCTGGAACCGCCATGCGTTTTTTAACCGCCTATTTTGCCACTCGTGAGGGTGTTGATATTTTACTCACCGGGAGTGACCGGATGAAAGAACGACCCATTTCAATTCTTGTAGATGCACTACGGAATCTGGGATGCAACATCGAATATGCCGGAGAAAAAGGATTTCCTCCATTACGAATTCGGGGAAAACAAATCACTACAAGGTCTGTGACCATTGACGCCGGGGTAAGTAGTCAGTACATTTCGGCTTTAATGCTTATCGCACCTTCATTATCGGATGGCCTTTCCATTCATCTAAATGGAAAAGTTACCTCTGTTCCCTATATAAAAATGACTCTTTCCTTACTGGAGCAGCTAGGGATCAATGGTCGTTTTGAAGGACACTCGATTCATATTCCTTCAGTTAAAAGTATTGAAGATACGCAGCTTGTCGTAGAAAGTGATTGGAGTTCTGCTTCCTATTTTTATAGCCTCGTGGCGTTGGGCAGTTCTCTTTCAGTGAAAATTAAAAGCTATCGCAAAGACAGTTTGCAGGGGGACTCTGCTTTACCAGATATATACAGCAAATTAGGTGTTCGAACCGAGTTCCTGCCCGACGAACAAGCTCTGGTGCTCACCAAAGACGAATCCTTGATCGACGAAAGTCTGAAATTGGATTTGTCGGACACGCCCGACTTGGCACAAACAATTGCTGTGAGTTGTTTTGGATTGGGAATGGATTGTGAATTGACAGGACTACACACTTTGAAAATTAAGGAAACCGACCGGCTGGTAGCTTTACATACCGAGTTGACAAAACTAGGCGCTATGGTTGAGATTACGGATAAGAGTTTATCGCTTCGCACTTCTTCAACTATTCATGAGCAAGTTTCTATTTCGACCTATAACGACCATAGAATGGCCATGGCTTTTGCACCGCTCGCACTTCTTGTTCCAATTTCAATAGAAGATCCTGAAGTGGTCTCCAAATCGTTCCCAACCTTCTGGGAAGATATGGCAAAAGTTGGTATTCAGAAGAATGCCAAATAATAAATGGGTATTTACTTGACAACCCCTACTTTGAGATTGTATATTTGCCACCTTAAAATAAAACGTACCTATTATGGGAATGAAATTGTCCAATTTTAACTTTGACCTTCCAGCCGACTTATTAGCAGAATATCCTGCGCCCAACCGAGATGAAGCAAGATTGATGGTATTGAACCGAGCCGAACAAACCATCGAGCATAAAATGTTCAAAGATTTGATCGACTATTTTGAAGAGGATGATGTGTTGGTGTTAAACAATACAAAGGTTTTTCCAGCTCGCTTATTTGGTAATAAGGAGAAGACCGGAGCAAGAATTGAGGTATTCCTATTAAGAGAATTAAATTCTGAGACTCGGCTTTGGGACGTCCTGGTAGATCCGGCGAGAAAGATTAGAATTGGAAATAAGTTGTATTTCGGCGAAGATGAATCTTTGGTGGCCGAGGTTATTGATAATACTACTTCCCGTGGGAGAACGCTACGTTTTCTATTCGATGGTTCTTATGATGAATTCAGAAATAAACTAACGGAATTGGGGGAAACACCGCTTCCGAAGTATATAAAAAGAGATGTAGAGCCTGAAGACGCAGAGAGATATCAAACCATCTTTGCGAAAACCGAAGGAGCCGTAGCTGCACCTACTGCTGGCTTACATTTTTCAAAGCATCTACTGAAAAGATTGGAGATCAAAGGGATCAATTTTGCTGAAATTACCCTGCATGTAGGATTAGGTACTTTTAGTCCGGTAGAAGTGGAAGATCTATCAAAGCATAAGATGGATTCCGAAGAAATAATCATTGGGCAGAATGCTGTGAACATTATTAATGACGGTATTCAGCAGAAAAGAAGAATATGTGCGGTGGGGACCACTGTGATGCGTTCTTTAGAGAGTTCAGTATCTTCGAACAGTACTTTAAACGCCTACACCGGATGGACCAATAAGTTCATTTTTCCACCCTACGAATTTAGTATAGCCAATAGTATGGTCACCAATTTCCATACCCCAAAATCGACTTTGTTGATGATGGTTGCTGCGTTTGCAGGCCATGAATTTGTTAAGGAGGCGTATGCAGAAGCTATAAAGGAAAAATACAGATTTTATACCTATGGAGACGCTATGTTGATCATATAGTATTCTGATTTCAAAAGAAATAAACCTCTACCAGCACGGTGGAGGTTTTTTTATGTCCAAATTCCAGATTTTCATTTCTAAAAATAAAGAGGTATCTTAGTCTGTTACAACCAACTAGCAACCCAATGAAAAAGCTGCTTTTCATATGGATGATGGCATTACTTCCGGGACTTGTCTGCGGGCAGGATTCTATGGATGAATCGCCGCTTAGTTGGGAGTTGAATTTACGGGAGATCGATCCTATTATGTTACCTCCTATTGATCTCGAACTCATTCGTCAGGAAGACAGTATTAACGATCTTGATAAAAGCATCCCATGGAGATACGGGGTATCAAGAACCATTGTTCTCGATCCTTTTGAAGAGGGAGAATGGTCGTTATTGGAAAATGGCGATCGAATTTGGCGAGTGGCGATTCAATCGCCCCATGCGATCAATATGAGTGTGAATTTCAACAAATTCCACCTGCCGGAAGGAAGCTCCCTGCAATTATTCAATTCCGAACGCACCGATAAAACGAAAAAATACACCAGTTTTAACAACCGCGCCAATAAAGAGATGGGATCGTGGTTCGTAGAAGGGGAAACAATTTGGGTGGAATACTATGAGCCTGCACTAACACAAGGTAGTTTCGAGTTGGAAATCAATAGTATTATTCATGGTTATCGATTGGGAAGATTAGACGGCTGGTTGGAAGAAGGCAGAGGTCTCAACGACTCCGGAGATTGTAACTACGATGTGAATTGTCCCATAGGTTCCGACTTCGAAAATGATAAAAATATTGTAAAGAAAGCAGTAGCCCTCCTTAATCTCGGAAACGGATACCTCTGTTCGGCTGCTTTGATTAATAATACATTTCAGGACAAGACACCATATCTCCTTACGGCTAATCATTGCCTGGAAGGTTCGGACCCTGCATTATGGTCGGTACGATTTAACTGGATGAGTCCGAGTCCCGATTGCGGTACCGAGGCAGAAAGTACCGATATACAAAGTAATTTTACCATGAGTGGTGCTGAATTACGGGCTAATAATGCAGCCAGTGATTTTGCCCTTGTCGAATTATTCAACCCAATTCCATCTTCATGGGATGTTACCTTCGCCGGATGGGATCATAGTGGAAATGATCCTGAATTCCAGGTAGGAATTCATCACCCGAATGGAGATATTATGAAGATTTGCCGGGATGACAATCCTGCCATTAAGGAAAATGCGAATGGTACCGAAGTTTGGTTGATTCGAGGAGCGACTGCAGGAGAAGGAAACGGCTGGGAAATAGGAACTACAGAAAGCGGTTCTTCCGGATCACCACTATTCAATGAGAACGGACATATCATCGGGCAGTTGTATGCCGGTCAGTCATTCTGCAATGGAACAGAGAACAATGGTGAGTATGACGTCTATGGACGCATGGGGGTGTCATGGAGTAGTGGTTCGGGGCCAGAGACCCGTTTAATGGATTGGCTTGATCCGCTGGGAACTGGGCAGATGACCATCGAGGCCATGGAAAATGCGCTGAGCACGATTGATTTTGAACTTACAGGTACATTACAGGTATTCCCAAATCCTGCATCTGAGTATGTGATGATCATGAATACTCGTTTTCCGGATCTTAGCTACCGTCTCTATGATGTGCTAGGAAAGGAAATACATCATGGAAATGTTTCAGCTTCGGAAAACCGGATAGCTATTCAAGACCTACAGGAAGGAATTTATTTCCTCAAGTTAATTGACGAACAAACGCAAAACGACATTACCAAGAAAATAATTGTTGATAGATAATAGATAATTAACCATTCAATGATTGAGAAACCTCTTCCTTATTGGCGGAGGTTTTTTTATGCTTCCGCCGAAATATCCGTAATTTTGCAAGCCATGTCACAAGAGAAAAAAGATATACGCGCATTGTCCAAAGAAGATCTAAGAAATTTCTTTGTGGAAATTGGGGATCAAGCTTTCCGTGGTAACCAGGTATATGAATGGTTATGGAACAAGGGAATTCATTCTTTTGAGGACATGACCAATATCTCCAAAGAAACCAGAGCACATTTGGAGGACAACTACGTGATCAACCACATTGAAGTAGATAATTTTCAGAAGAGTGAAGACGGTACGATCAAGAATGCAGTTAAGCTATTTGATGGCCTGGTGGTAGAGTCGGTGTTGATTCCTACGGAAACAAGGACAACCGCCTGTGTTTCTTCCCAGGTGGGCTGTAGTCTGGATTGTAAGTTTTGCGCCACAGCTCGATTGAAACGCATGCGTAATTTAAATCCTGATGAAATTTACGATCAGGTAGTGGCCATTCATAAGGAAAGTATGCTATACCACAATCGTCCCTTGTCCAATATAGTTTTTATGGGTATGGGTGAACCTCTGATGAACTACAAAAACGTATTGCTTTCCATCGATAAGATTACTTCTGATGAAGGATTGGGGATGTCTCCTAAGCGCATCACGCTTTCCACTTCGGGGGTGCCAAAGATGATTAAAAAACTGGCAGACGACGAGGTAAAGTTCAATCTGGCGGTCTCTCTTCATTCTGCCATTCAGCATAAACGAGAGCAGATCATGCCCTTCGCAAAAAGCTTTCATCTCGAAGATTTAAAAGAATCTCTTCAGTATTGGTACGCGAAAACCAAGAAGATCATTACTTATGAATATGTAGTTTGGGACGGGATCAATGATACTGAGGAAGACATAAAAGCATTGGTGCAGTTTTGTAAATATGCTCCCAGTAAGGTAAATCTTATTGAATACAATCCTATTTATGATGGTGAATTTCAACAGGCAGACGATTCGGTTATCGATCGTTATATCGAAGTGCTTGAAAAGAACAAGATTCCGGTAACCGTTAGACGGAGCAGGGGTAAAGACATTGACGCGGCCTGCGGACAACTGGCTAATAAGTCATAGATAGCCGCTATTTGGTTATCTTTGAAAACTGAATGAAGATCGTTTCTCAAATAAAGATGCCCATTGAAAATGAGATGGAGCTTTTTGAAAAAAAGTTCTCCAATTCAATGTCTTCGCAGGTCTCACTACTCAATAGGATTACGCATTATGTGGTGAATCGAAAAGGGAAACAGATGCGGCCCATGTTCGTGTTTCTAATTGCTAAAATGTGTAACGATGGCGAAGTGAATGAACGTACTTATCGCGGTGCTTCAGTAATCGAACTCATTCATACGGCAACCCTCGTCCATGACGATGTGGTGGACGACAGCAATCGCCGCAGGGGCTTCTTTTCGATCAATGCACTTTGGAAGAATAAGATCGCTGTATTGGTTGGAGATTATTTGCTGTCCAAAGGGCTGCTGCTTTCCATTGACAATGACGATTTTGACCTTTTAAAGATAATTTCCGTAGCGGTTCGTGAGATGAGCGAAGGGGAATTGCTTCAGATAGAAAAGGCCAGGCGCCTTGATATTACTGAAGAGGTATACTTTGAAATTATCCGTCAGAAAACGGCCACCTTAATCGCTGCCTGTTGTGCGATGGGTGCGCAATCGGTTAATTCTGAACCGGCGGAGGTTGAAAATCTTCGGAAATTTGGAGAACTCATAGGTATTGCCTTTCAGATTAAGGACGACCTCTTTGATTATGGAGAAGAAAAGATCGGGAAGCCTACCGGTATTGATATTAAAGAGAAAAAAATGACCCTGCCCCTCATTTATGCATTGAATAATTGCACATCTCGAGAACGTCGTTGGCTCATTAATTCGGTAAAGAATCATAATCAGGATAAAAAACGGGTCAAGGAGGTGATTAAGTTTGTGAAGAACAAGGGCGGACTCGATTATGCCATTTCAAAAATGGTACACTATCAGAAAGAGGCATTAAAATTGCTGTCAGATTATCCGGACACTCCTTATAAAGAGTCTCTGGAATTGATGGTTAATTATGTGATCGAAAGAAAAAAATAATCCCCAGACAACCTTTTTTAATTTTGTTGCGTCTATGTAAATAGAAGCGTTTATGTGAAACCTTATATGAAGCTAGTTTCGTTACATAAGAATTACGAGAGATTAATTTCGAAAGCCCGGAAAAATGACCGGAAAGCTCAACATGAATTGTACGAAATGTTTTCTCCAAAAATGCTGAGCGTATGCAGACAATATCTGCGTAATTCAGAAGAAGCGGAGGAAGTAATGTTAAGTGGTTTCCTAAAAGTATTCACACGCCTGAGTAGTTACAAATCTGAAGGAAGTTTTGAAGGCTGGATTCGCAGGATCATGGTCAATGAAGCGATTTCGAGGTTGAGGGCTAACAAGAAGTTATTGTTTCAGGAAGCCTCTGAAATTGAGAATTCTGCCCAGCATGTAGCATATATTGAAACAGAACTCGAGGTTGAAGAAATTCAAAGGATGATTGATAGCCTTCCGGACGGCTATAGAACGGTTTTCGTATTGTATGCAGTAGAAGGGTACAAGCACAGCGAGATTGCGGAGCTTTTACAAATTTCAGAAAGTACCTCTAAGACTCAATTATTTAAGGCGAGAAAATTGCTTCAACAGCATGTTAAAAAAGTAAATATTTTAAGTTATGGCACCCATTAAATTTGAAGAGAACATCAGAGAGAAGTTGGAGGAACGGGAGCTTCAACCCAAAAAGGAAAGTTGGGATCAACTTGCAACTGCCCTGGACAAGGAAAGTCCGTCGAGAAACAACAAGTTCGTATGGTACGCAGTTGCTGCAAGTATCGCAGGAGTGCTTTTGGTATTAACCATTGTTTTCAATTCCGGAGGGATCGAAAACAGTAATGAATTGGTTGAAGAAAACATTATAGAAAAAACTGAGTTTGAGCTTCCAGAAATAGTTCCCACACAAAAGGAGGAGATTACCGAAAATAAGGAGGTAATCGCAGAAGAAACTTATGTTGAGGAAGAGAGCGTTCAGGGGCAGGAAATAGCGGTGACTGAGGAGACTAAAGAATCTGCCATAAAACAAAAATTAGAAGAAATTATAGAGGTGCGGAAAGAGGAAATTGAAGTTGCTAACGAAATCATTGAACCCGAAAAGGAATTGAAAGTTGAGAAAACCAATGAGGATTTGTTCATTGATAAAAAAGTTCAGGAAGTGGTGGCATCGGTACAAGAAATTCAAAATAATAATAACACTGTGACTGCCGAGGAGATCGATGCGCTTTTGGCCAAAGCAAATCGTGAAATCGCTAATCAAAAAATCCTATCATCATCAAGTTATAAAGTGGATGCTGCAGCTTTGCTTTCGGATGTTGAGAGCGAATTGGAACGAAGCTTTAGGGATAAAGTATTCGATGCCCTGGGCGACGGATTTAATAAGGTGAGAACCGCAGTGACAGAACGTAACAATTAATATTCATCAATCCGGCTTCGCAATCGGAAGCCAACAAAAAATCGAACACATGAAGACAATTACCTATTGCATCGCGCTAGTGATGTGGGTCCTAACTATGGTCTCTACTCACGCGCAGGAAAACAGCATCGAAGCCTTGGAATCGGCTAAAGAACAAGTCATTAATGACGAAAAAGATGCCTTAAAAAAAGAAGTCGAAACTATCAATAAGCGTTTTGACAACAATGAGATTACCATTGTTGAAGCTGAGCGATTAAAGGAAGAGGCAGCTGAAAAACGCGCTCTCAATATTGAGAACAAGCTGGCAATCATTGATAATAAAATTGCATTGCTGAAACGCAATGGCGAGGAAGAAAGTGACGTCGACAAATTGGAAATAAAATTCTTCAGCAATAAGGAGATCATCGGCTTTGACTATACACCGAAGAAGCGAAAGTATGATCGGAGAACCACCAGTGATTTTGTATTTGCCTTTGGACTAAACAATGTCATTACTGAAGGCGAATCTCTCGGAGACAGCGATTTCAAAGTAGCGGGTAGTCGTTTTGCTGAAATTGGATGGGCCTGGAAAACCCGGGTTTTTAAAGAGACCAATTGGCTGAGAGTGAAGTACGGATTCTCATTTCAGTTCAACGGATTGAAGCCCACGGATAATCGTTACTTTGTGGATACCGGGTCTCAAACAGAACTTCAAACTTTTGATCTGGACCTGGACAAATCGAAGTTTCGAGTAGACAATCTGGTGGTGCCGGTTCATTTTGAATTTGGTCCGTCTACCAAGATCGAAAAAGAAGACTATTTCAGATATTCCACACATAATAAGATCAAAGTTGGGTTGGGAGGATATGCAGGTATAAGACTAGGGACCCGCCAAAAACTGAAATTTGATGAAAACGGTGAATCCGTGAAACAAAAACTTAAGGGAAATTATAATGTTAATGATTTTGTATATGGTTTGAGCGGATATATCGGGTGGAGAGATGCTGCACTTTATATTAAGTACGATCTAAACACATTATTTAAAGATAATCCCGTGGAGCAGCGCAATGTTTCTTTAGGATTGCGTTTCGATATGGATTAATGCTACGCTTTGTTTTAATTTTCGATTCAGGCCCTCTTTTGAGGGCCTTTTCTTATATTAATTACCGTAAATAAATAGTATTTTTACTGTTCACCATTCACGACTTCATTGATAGCTAAAACCACCATCGACCAAGTATTTGAAACTGCCCGTGTAGAGGAGGTGATCGGTGATTTTGTTCAATTGAAAAAGTCGGGGAGTAACTTCAAAGGTTTGAGTCCTTTTACCGATGAACGCACCCCCAGTTTTATGGTTTCTCCGGTCAAGCAAATCTGGAAAGACTTTTCCAGTGGAAAAGGCGGCAATGTGGTAGCTTTCTTAATGGAGCACGAGCATTTCACCTACCCTGAAGCTATCAAATATCTGGCTAAGAAGTACGGAATCGAGGTCGAGGAAACTCAGCAAACCGAAGAGCAGAAGGAATTGGCCAATGAAAGGGAAAGTCTGTACCTCGTGAGTGAGTATGCAAAAGACTATTTCAATAAAACTTTATTGGAGAGCGAAGAAGGGAAGGCCATAGGGAAAACCTATTTTAAGGAACGCGGATTTACGGATGAAACCATCGAAAAATTTGCATTAGGTTATTCACCGGATAGTTGGGATGCTTTTACTTCTGAAGCTTTGAAGAACGGATACCAGTTGAGTTATCTTGAAAAAACTGGCCTCACCATTGTTAAAGGGGAAAAGCAGTTCGACCGTTTCAAGGGGCGCGTTATGTTTCCTATCCGGAGTATGAGTGGAAGAGTACTTGGTTTTGGAGGGCGCATTCTCACCAGCGATAAAAAAGCAGCCAAGTATCTTAATTCCCCGGAAAGCGATATATATCATAAAAGCAAAGTACTCTATGGTATCTATCACGCTAAGCAAAGCATTGCCAAAGAAGACAATTGCTATTTGGTAGAAGGTTATACAGATGTGATCCAGTTTCATCAACGTGGAATTGAAAATGTGGTATCTTCTTCGGGAACTGCGCTTACGCCTGAGCAAATTCGACTGATCAATCGTTTGACAAAAAATATTACCGTTTTATTTGACGGTGATGCAGCCGGATTGAGAGCCTCATTGCGAGGAGTAGATCTAATCCTGGAACAGGGAATGAATGTGAAGATTTGCACGTTCCCTGAAGGCGAGGACCCTGATAGTTTTGCAAAGAACAATTCACTCGGAGATCTCACGCTATATCTCGATCAAAACTCCAGTGATTTTATAAACTTCAAGGCGTCGTTGCTAGCCACTGAGGCCAAAAATGATCCCATCAAAAAATCTGAGACCATCCGCGATATGGTTCAGAGCATTTCCAAGATTCCCGATGCGATAAAGCGGGAAGTGTATATCAAGGAATGTTCACGGATTATGGATATTTCAGAAGAAGTTCTCTTCAGTACGCTTGCTCAAATGCTCCAAAAGGAACAAAGAGAAGCTACTCAAAAAGCCAAACGGGAGGCAGTACAACCCATGGAAGTGGTTCCCGTTGAGGAGAAGTCGGTTCAAAAGGTGGATATTCAATATCAACTGGAACAAAAGATCATCGAATTGTTGCTGTTGTATGGTACTGCGGAAGAGGAGTTCGAGGATCTTATCCTGGAACCAACGGAAAGCGGAGATATTTCTTTTAAACCTGAAATTGTGACTTCCCGGGTCTTTGAAAAAGTATATCTGGACCTACAGGACGATGAGATCGAATTTACGAATGATGAATTTCGAGAAGTATATTTTACGATCATCAATACACTAAACCAGGAAAAGGAACTGAAACTCGATCAGTTTGTAAATCAATTACCGCCAAAATCTGCGGAAATGGTGAGCAACTTATTGATGAATGAAGAGAGGCATCAACTGGCGAAATGGGACAGTAAGGATATTTATGTAAAGATGAAGGAGGATACGATCCCACAGATAGTTAGCGAGACCATTCTTAATTTAAGAAGGTACCTGGTAGATTCAAAGATCAATGAACTGGCGAACAATATCAATGATTTATCCGATCTGGAAAAGGAATCTGTGCTCCAGGATGTAAAAGACTACAATACCTTAAGGATGGTGCTTTCCGAAAAACTACGCCGGGTGATATAATTATCCGAACTGAAACATACGAGATTGATGGATCAAGTCGGCCAGATTGTCGACTTTCAACTTCTTAAGCAATCTAGTCTTGTAAGTGCTTACCGTTTTCTCGTTAATATTTAGCGCGTTTGCAATGTCCTTGTTTCGTTTGCCGCTAGACAGCAGGTTCAAAACTTCAATTTCACGGGATGAAAGTTTTTTGTATCTGCTAATAGCACTGGCTTCCCCAACATTTCTGCTCGTAAAAGTAGAGGTGAGATCTTCATTAAGGAAGATTCCGCCTTTGGCTATTTGTTTCAATGCCTTCATGAATACTTTATTGGAAGCTGTTTTGGGAACGTAACCCGCGGCTCCGGATTTAATGGAGCGCAAAGCGTAAATTTCTTCAGGATGCGTAGAGAAGATCATGATCCTTGTCTCTGGAAATTCGGTCTTAATGGTTCTTAAAGCATTGATGCCATTTATTTGTGGCATGTCGATTTCCATGATAAGTATGTCCGGTGCAAATTCCTGTAAATTTTTAAATAACTCATCTCCATTGTTGGCTTTTCCTACAATAGAGAAATTATCATTTTTTTTCAGCATACAGGCGATACCCTTCCGCGTGACCGGATGATGATCTGCAATTACGATTTTCTTCATTTCTAGTACTTTTTTAAAGTAAACACCATTTGCAGGGGATGGAGCATACAGTGTGAGGTTTTGTAATATTTGTACTACAAATCAAAGCTAAAGAATCTTAAATGGGGAGAAGATTTTTTTCGTTCAAATTCAAGAATACTCGTTAAAACACGAATATTATCGCAAATTTGAAGGTATTTCACAGATTGGAATTGGGACCATTTTATGCTTATTCGCAGTGTTCAGTCTCAGGTAAATTTCATAGACCTCTTTTTCACGTCCCTCAAAATCAGATATTTGCTTCTTTTCGTCCTGCATTTTCATCGCCCATTCCAATTCGTCATAGGATGCTCCGATCTGGTCTTCGTCGGTTCGATTGTCGCCCCAAAGACCATCTGTAGGTGCGGCATCAATGATCTCCTGATTGATGCCCATAAATCTCGCTAATTCGTAAACTTCGCTCTTTAAAAGATCGGCGATCGGGCTCAAATCGACCCCGCCATCTCCATACTTAGTGAAAAACCCTACACCAAAGTCTTCCACTTTGTTTCCGGTTCCCGCGACCAAATATTTATTCAATGCAGCGAAATAATATAATGCTGTCATTCGGAACCTCGCCCTTGTATTTGCCAACGACATAAAGCGCGACTCTTCATTTTCAACATCAGGCACCGCATCAATAAAGCTATCAAAAATCGGGGTGAGATTTACTTGCGTCATAGATACCTTTTCATATTTTTCCTGAAGCCAGGCGATATGATTCATCGCTCGATTCACTTGAGACTGAGCCTGGTGGATCGGCATTTCAAGACATAAAAGTTCAAGACCTGTCTTCGCACAAAGGGTGGAAGTCACTGCCGAATCGATGCCTCCGCTCACACCAATTACGAATCCTTTGATGTTTGCGTTCACGGCATAGTCGCGTAGCCAGTTCACTATATGATCGATTACTTTTTCAGTCTGCATTTATGGTGATTTAAGCGTGAATAATGATACCTTTGCCAGACAAAAATAAGCAAACTAAAATTTAAAATAAACTTATTCGTTAAAGGCTTAATATTATCTTTCAGATGAGAAAAACAGGCTTGATTTTAGGAGTGCTTCTGTTGATTTTTTCATGTCGGACCGATCAAAAAATCAAGGAAGATATAGCGGCTATTCCAGTAGACGTCGAAATCATTCGGTTCGACAAAATTTTTGCCGAAGCCGAGATTTCCGATCTCCCTGCATTGAAGCAAGCATATCCGCTATTTTTTCCTGAAAAGTTTGCTGATAGTATCTGGGTGCAACGTGTAACCGATACCCTGCAACAACAGCTAAGTACGGAGGTCGCAAGCGTATTTCCTTCCGAAGAAAAATTCAGCGAACCATTAACCTCCCTTTTTCAACATATTAAGTACTATTTTCCTGAATTTAATGTGCCGAAAATTTATACTACAACCTCGGATGTGGATTACCGTACGAAGGTGATTTCCAACGATTCCCTGCTAATACTTGAATTGGACACCTATTTGGGAAGTGAGCATCCCTTTTATGAGGGTATCGCCAGGTATATTGTGAAGCATATGGATGAAGAGTATATCGCTTCAGACGTGGCTTCATTGTATGCAAAACGTCGTATCGCCGTTCCAAGAACAAGAACTTTTTTGGATCAGATGATTTACTTCGGAAAGGAGCTATATTTAAAGGAATTGTGGATGCCAGAGACCCCGGAAGCTATTCGTATGGGTTACCTGGAGACAGAGATGGAATGGGCTCATGAAAATGAAACGGATATATGGAGGTATTTCATTGAGAACGAACTGCTGTATAGCACCGATCCAAAACTTTCTGGTCGTTTTATATTACCCGCTCCTTTCTCGAAATTCAATCTGGAATTGGATAATGAATCGCCCGGAATGATAGGTCGATATATAGGTTGGCAAATTGTTAAAGCTTACGCGGATAACAATCCTGAAATATCATTGAACCAGCTTTTGCTTTTATCGGCGGCGGACCTGTTTAATAATTCTAAATACAAACCGAAAAAATGAGTACACATACTTCAGAAATAAATATTAAAGTAGCCCTGGATGAAAACAAGATTCCGGAGCAATTGCGTTGGTCTGCACCTGATGGAGGCGTAAATAATGAAGAATCAAAGGCCGTTTTATTATCGGTTTGGGATCACAAGGCCAAAGAGGCATTGCGAATCGATCTCTGGACGAAGGATATGCCACTGGATGAAATGAAAGTCTTTTTTCATCAAACCCTTACTGCCATGGCAGATACCTTTCAACGTGCTACCAGCGACGAGAAAATGAGCGATACCATGCGTGATTTTTGCGATTATTTTGCTGAAAAACTTGAACTCAAAAAGAAAGATTAAAGTTTAAATCCTAATTTCAGTTGAAACTGATCTTCGTTTATAATGCACACTCCAATCCGATAGAAAAATTGATTGATGGGGTTCACAAAATAGTGAGTCCGGACACCTATGATTGCACTTTGTGCGCCGTTACATTTGGAGCCTTCACCGAAGATAGCCTGTGGAAATCGTATCGGGAAACCTCGGGATTTGAAATGCAATTTTACTATAAAAATGAGTTTCAAAAACAGTTTCGCTCGAAGTGGCTTCCAAAATATGATTTTCCGGTCGTCCTGATCGAATTCGAACAATCTCTGGAAATATTCATTTCTGCCGATGAGTTAAAAGAAGTAAAAGATTCGGAGGAACTCATTGAGCTCATCACAGCCCGCTCAACTCACTATTTATAGCGTTGATATAATCCAGCATTTCGTCACGCCCAATATTCTTGCTCGAAGATGTGATAAAATAGGTGGGCATTTCTTCCCATGTTTCGAGCATTTTTTCTGTGTAATGATCGATATTTCTGGAAATTGCATCCGGTTTTAGTTTGTCGGCTTTTGTGAAAACGATGGAGAATGGGATTTGATTTTCACCCAACCATTGCATGAACTCAAGATCGATTTTCTGAGGTTCGTGCCGGCAATCGATCAATACGAATGCTAGAACCAATTGTCTTCTTTTCTGAAAGTATTGAGTGATGAATTTCTGAAAGACCTTTTTCGCAGATTTAGAGACTCTCGCGTAACCGTACCCGGGCAAATCCACCAGGAACCAGTTTTCGTTGATCAGGAAGTGATTGATAAGCTGTGTTTTTCCGGGTCTTCCGGAAGTTTTGGCCAGGTTTTTACGCTGCATCAGCATATTAATGAGGGAGGATTTCCCCACGTTGGACCGTCCAATAAATGCGTATTCAGGAATATTTTGCTTAGGACATTTGGCAACATCACTGTTACTCATTACAAATGTGGCCGATTTGATCTTCATGACTCAGAATTAAAAGCCGCGCTTCTGTATCCAATCGTACAGAATCTCATTGAACAGGTCTGGATGTTCCATCATGGCTGCGTGCCCACACTTATCGATCCAGAATAGATCGGAATCCGGTAATAATTCATGGAATTCTTCTGCAACTTCAGGAGGAGTCACATGATCGTCCTTTCCCCAGATAATGCAGGTTGGATTGGGCATATGTGGCAGATCCTTAGCCATATTGTGTCTTATCGCGCTTTTAGCTATCGACAAAGTTCGGATAAGCTTGTTCCGATCGTTGACAGAGGCATATACCTCATCCACTATTTCCTTGGTGGCAACGGCAGGATCGTAGAAGACGTTTTCTGCCTTCTTTTTGATATAGTCGTAGTCACCCCGTTTAGGATACGTCTCACCCATGGCGCTTTCATAGAGTCCGGAACTACCTGTAATTACTAATGCTTTTACCTTATCAGGGAAAAGTTTAGTGCAAAGCAATCCTATATGTCCGCCGAGAGAATTACCCAATAAAATCACTTCGCTATACCCTTTATGATCGATGAATTCGGAGACATAAACGGCAATATTTTTAACGTTGGTTTTGAGGATGGGCATACTATAAATAGGAAGTTCGGGAATGACCACTTTATAGCCTCTTTCCGGGAAAAAATCGATCACCCCATCAAAGTTACTAAGGCCGCCCATCAACCCGTGCATGATAATAATCGGTGTTCCCTCACCTATTTCTAAATACGAGAATTTGCCTTCTTTCTTGAGAGGATGCGTCATAAAGGTTAATGCCGTTAACAAGGCAAAAGTACACAAAATTTAAAGAATTTCTGGGGACTTGATTTTTGTTGAAAAATGTGTTGTTTGAAAAAACACAAGCTACTGAAAATGAATAATCAAGAGGGCTAAAAACGAGCCCTTTGGGGTAGGTGTGGTAAAACTTATCAACAATGTGGTAAAAAGTGGTAAAAAGTGGTAAAACTTAATTATATTTGATTCACTTAACCATAATTACCGCAGACATTGCTCAACCTTATTGGGACATACGAATGTAAAGCAGATGCCAAAGGGCGTCTTATGGTACCGGCCAATTTGAAAAAACAACTGGCTCCGGTCGCCTCTTCGGGTTTTGTGGTTAAAAGAGCCGTGTTCCAGCCCTGCCTGGAATTATATCCACTGGAAGAATGGCAATTGTTGATGCAAAAGGTGAGTGGCTTGAATCGCTTCAATCGAAAGAACAACGACTTTATAAGAAGATTTACAGCTGGTGTTCGTACCATCGAAATGGACACCACTGGAAGGTTAAATATTCCAAAAGACCTGTTGGTCTTTGCTGGAATTGAAAAAGAGATAGTCTTGTCTTCGGCGATCAACATTGTGGAAATTTGGGACAAGCAGAAATACGAACAAGCCATCGACGATGCAGCCAACGACTTTGCTGATTTGGCTGAAGAAGTAATGGGAGACGCGAATGATGATAATGGAATATCATAAGCCCGTTCTACTGAATGAGGCTGTTGCAGGCCTTAACATCCAGCCTAATGGCGTATATGTGGATGTTACCTTCGGCGGTGGTGGTCATTCGCGCGAAATATTAAAACACTTAGGCGAAAACGGAAAGTTGATCGCCTTCGATCAAGATAAAGATGCACTGGAAAATGCTATCGACGATCCACGCTTCCTGCTCATCAATGAAAACTTTAGATACCTGAAAAGGTTTTTACGCTTTTATGGTTATTCGCAGGTAGACGGTATTCTTGGTGATTTTGGGGTATCCTCTCACCAATTTGATGCGCCGGAGCGTGGATTTTCAACAAGATTCGATTCAAATCTCGATATGAGGATGAATCAGGACAATGAATTGTCTGCTTTTCAAGTTATTAATGAATACGCAGAGCAAGATCTGCGTCGCATACTGTCTCAATATGGCGAGCTACGACCTGCAGCAGGAATGGCAAGGCTCATAGTCGAGGCAAGAAATATCCAACCGATTAAATCGAGCAGTGAGCTAAAAGAAGCTCTTGGCCGATTTTTACCAAAACATAAAGAGAATAAAATACTGGCACAGATCTACCAGGCAATTCGTATTGAAGTTAACCAGGAACTGGAAGCACTGAAGGAGTTCTTATTGCAAACCCAGGAAGTCCTGAAAAAAGGCGGCCGGCTTAGTTTGATATCCTATCACTCCTTGGAAGACCGACTGGTTAAACGCTTTATGCGCAATGGTCTTTTTGAAGGGGAGCCGGAAAAGGATGTCTTCGGAAGGGCGGAGGTACCCTTCAAACCTGTGGGCAAATTTATAATACCCTCGGAGGAAGAGATTTCAGAAAATAACCGTGCGCGAAGTGCGAAACTCAGGATAGCCGAAAAGTTATAATGAAAAAGAACTTTTACAATATCGTTAAAGGAAAGTTTTTGGTGAGCGACGATGCTCTTAAAAACTGGCGCTTTATCATTTTCCTTTCCTTCCTGGCATTGGTGATGATCGGAAGTTCGCATAGTGCAGATAAGAAGGTCCATAAGATTGCCGATTTGAGCAATGACGTAAAAGAATTAAAAAGTGAGTACGTAGATGTGCGTATGCAGTTGATGCAATCCAAAATGGAAAGCAAGATCATTTCCGCGATGGAACAACGAGGATTGACGCCATCGGTAACCCCACCACAAAAAATAATAATTACCACAGAGTAGCCATGGCAGTTGAAGAGAAGAACATATTAAACCGATTCTACTTTGTCGCCGGAGGTATGTTCATCTTCGCAGGCCTTATCGCGTTCAAACTTGTGAGTATCCAGTTCGTAGACGGCGAGAAGTATCGTGACATGGCTCAAAAGAATACGACCAAAAATTTTACCATTCCTGCCAACAGGGGAAATGTGTATGCAGACGATGGTAGCTTGCTTGCCACCTCTGTTCCCAAGTACGATATACGTTTCGACGCTGTGACGGTATCTTCCGAAGATTTTAATGAGCACCTGGTTCCCCTCTCAAAAAAACTGAGCGGTATGTTGGGTAAATCCAGCAGTCATTACCAGAATTTGTTCCGAAAGGCCAGGGCCAACAAGAACCGGTATTTATCTGTGGCCAAAGGGTTGGGATATTCCGATTATATCAAAATGAAGAATTTCCCAATGTTCAACCTGGGGCCTTATAAGGGTGGAATTATTGTTAATCAGCGGGTAGTTCGGGAGCATCCCATGGGTAAAATCGGGGAACGCCTTGTGGGAAATCAAAAGCGCAACGAACCCGGAGTGTACGAAGTCGGATTTGAAGGCGCATTCGATACATATCTCAAAGGCAAAGAAGGCAGAAGGCTGAAACAAAAAATTGCCAAAGGCCAGTGGAAGCCTGTGTTCGATGATAACGAGATCGAACCGCAGGATGGATATGATATTGTATCCACCATCAATGTAAACATTCAGGACATAGCGCACCATGCCTTGCTGAAGCAAATGGAATATTACGAAGCGGAACATGGGAGTGTGATTGTCATGGAAGTGAAGACGGGTGAAATCAAGGCCGTAGCTAACCTGGGGCGTACTTCCAGCGGAAAGTATTATGAAAAACTAAACTATGCTGTTGGCGAAAGTCACGAGCCTGGCTCGACTTTTAAAGTGATGGCCTATATGTCGGCGCTCGAGCATGGTAAAATTGATACTGCCACGGTTGTGGACACAAAACAAGGTTCCAAACGATTTTATGGAAGGAATATACATGACAGCAAGCGAGGTGGTTATGGTGAAATATCATCTGCAAGAGCGTTGGAAGTTTCTTCGAACATCGGACTGGCAACAATCATAGACGATCATTATGCCAAGAATCCGCAGCAGTTTGTGGATCAATTATGGGATTGGAAACTAAATGAAAGAATCGGAATCCCTATAATCGGCGAAGGCAAACCCGTGATTCCGGGTCCGGGGCATGATCTATGGAGTAAAAATGCACTGCCATCTATGGCCTATGGTTATAACCTCCAGATGACCCCATTGCAAACACTCACCTTTTACAATGCTATTGCGAATGGTGGAACGATGGTAAAGCCAAGGTTTATCAAAGAGATACGAGTGATGAACAATGAAGTAGAAACCTTTGAAACGGAGATATTGGTAGACCAGATTTGTTCCGAAGAAACATTAAAGCAAATTCAGAATATCCTAAAGAATATTGTGAAAAGAGGAACCGGGCAACCGCTCTATTCTCCATATTTCTCGATGGCAGGAAAAACAGGAACTGCACGAACCGAATACTGGCAAGAAGACTGGGAATCCAATCGCAGATATATTTCCTCTTTTGCAGGTTATTTCCCTGCCGACAATCCCAAATATTCAAGCATTGTTGTGATTCATAAACCCAGCACTAAAAAAGGATACTATGGCGCCGATGTAACCGGGCCTGTTTTTAAGAGAATTGCACAGAAAATTTTTACTGACAGTCCGTTGATTGATGCCGTACAGAATATAGAGGAAAACGATCCGATGATCGCCTCCGATTTTGAGAAGTATTACGACGAGACCCAGGGAGAGATCAAAAAAATACCCAATGTTATTGGAATGGCGGGAATGGATGCAGTTTCCCTGTTGGAGAATGCCGGCTTAAAGGTAAGGACCGTTGGGAATGGAACAGTAAAGGCTCAATCCCTTGAGATAGGAAGCATTATTCGAAAAGGTCAACAAATAACACTCAACTTGAATTGATTTTGCTGAAGGACATATTGTATAAGGTGACCCTGGAAAAAATCGTGGGAAGTACCAATGTGCCTTTTACAAACATTCACTTCGATTCCCGGGAAGTTTCCTTGAACGATGTTTTTGTGGCGATAAAAGGAACCGTAGTCGATGGCCACGATTTCATCAAAAAAGCCACGGATCAGGGAGCGATTGCAATAGTATGCGAACACCTGCCGGACCAACTCATCAATGGAATTACCTATGTGCAGGTGGACGATACTCAGCACGCCCTTGCTTATATGGCTTCGAATTTCTATGAGAATCCTTCGGAGGATCTAAAACTTGTCGGGATTACCGGCACCAATGGTAAAACTACTGTTAGCAGCCTTTTGTATGATCTATTCAAAGAGGCGGGATATGAAGTAGGATTGTTGTCGACAGTAAACATTAAAGTAGGAAACAAACTGCATAAGGCGACACACACCACGCCGGATTCTCTCACCATTAATAAATATCTCAGAGAAATGGTGGATATGGGCGTGGAATTCTGTTTCATGGAAGTAAGTTCCCATGGTATTGACCAGAAGCGATCGGAAGGTTTAGTTTTTACCGGAGGCATTTTTACGAATTTATCACACGATCATCTTGATTATCATAAAACCTTCAAGGAGTATCGTGATGTGAAGAAGCGGTTTTTTGATGCATTGCCTAAAAAGGCGTTTGCGCTCACCAATATCGACGACAAGAATGGTTTGTATATGCTTCAGAATTGTCATGCAAAGAAATACACTTATGCATTAAAATCCCATGCCGATTACAAAGCGCAGATCCTGGAAAATCAGTTTAGTGGTTTGTTGCTGAAAGTGAACAACAACGAATTATGGGTGAAATTAATCGGGGCTTTTAATGCCTACAATCTGTTAGCCATATACGGTGCCGCGGAATTACTCGGACTCGAACCGATTGAAGTTTTACAGATCATGAGCACCCTCGAAAGCGTGGATGGGCGATTCCAGTATGCTGTTTCCGAAGAAAATATAACTGCTATTGTCGATTATGCACACACCCCGGATGCTCTGAAAAATGTATTGGAAACCATCAATTCCATTCGCACGGGGAATGAGGTATTGATCACGGTTGTGGGATGCGGGGGAGACCGGGATGCTGCCAAGAGACCCAAGATGGGGTCTATTGCCTCGCAGCTAAGTTCCAAAGTAATTTTTACCAGTGACAATCCCAGAACCGAGAATCCGGATAGCATTATTGAAGAAATGGAAAAGGGCGTATCCCCGGAAAACTATAAAAAAACACTGTCCATCACCGATAGAAAGCAAGCGATTAAGACTGCTTGCCAAATGGCCGCAAAAGATGATATCATTTTGGTGGCGGGAAAAGGGCACGAGACCTATCAGGAAATCAATGGGAAACGCCATGATTTTGATGATTTCAAGATACTCAACGAACTGCTAACCGATCTAAATAAATAACATGCTGTATTATCTGTTTGATTTTCTCGATAGAACATATGATTTACCCGGAGCAGGTTTGTTTCAGTTCATCACCTTCCGCGCGTCCATGGCGGTAATATTTTCGTTGATTATCGCAACAGTTT
This sequence comes from Flavobacteriaceae bacterium, assembly GCA_009827225.1. GTDB lineage: Bacteria > Bacteroidota > Bacteroidia > Flavobacteriales > Flavobacteriaceae > Aureisphaera. Next base: position 120,954 of record WUAI01000005.1, read on the forward strand.
ATGGTAAGAAGATCATTCGTTTCCTGCAGAAGAAACAAATGGGGGAGACCATTCGTGATTTGGGATTGGCAGGACAAAATGAAAAAGCAGGAACGCCCACTATGGGAGGGATCATTATCATTTTGGCTACCATAATTCCAGTATTACTGTTCGCTAAGCTTGAGAACATATATGTAATCATGTTGTTGGTCACCACTCTTTGGATGGGGATAATTGGATTCATCGATGACTATCTGAAAAAATTTAAGAACGATAAGGCCGGACTTCCCGGAAAATTCAAGGTTATAGGGCAGGTTGGACTTGGAATCATAGTAGGAGCTACTATGTTTTTTCACCCGGACATTACGGTGAAGCGGGAGAAAGTGAATCCAATAAGCGGTCAGGAACTGGTTACAGATTCTTCCTCCAAGGAATTCTATCCCGAGGAGAAAACATTGCTTACTACCATGCCATTCGTAAGTGGTAATGAGATCAACTACGAGAAGCTGGTTACTTGGGCGGGTGATGAGTATAAGAAATATGCCTGGTTGGTGTTTATTCCGATTGTCATCTTTATCATTACTGCGGTTTCTAATGGTGCAAATCTCACCGACGGAATTGACGGATTGGCTGCCGGGACTTCAGCAATAATAGGGATCACTCTGGCCATTTTTGCCTGGGTTTCCGGGAATGTGATCTTTTCAGATTACCTCAATATCATGTACATCCCCAACACAGGTGAGCTTACCATATTTATTACCGCTTTCGTTGGAGCATTAATCGGATTTCTATGGTACAACGCCTATCCGGCACAGGTATTCATGGGAGATACGGGGAGTTTGACTATTGGAGGAATCATCGCTGTGATCTCGATTGCCATTAGAAAAGAGTGGTTGATCCCTATCCTATGTGGCATATTCCTGATGGAAAATTTATCGGTGGTCATGCAGGTTAGCTGGTTCAAATACACCCGGAAAAAATACGGTCAGGGCCGCCGAATATTTAAGATGTCTCCTTTGCATCATCATTACCAGGTGAAGGGATATCATGAAAGTAAGATTGTCACCCGATTCTGGATTATCGGAATTATGCTGGCAATTATCACCATCGTCACGCTGAAAATTCGATAATAATGAGACGATTGGTGGTTTTAGGAGCCGGTGAAAGTGGCGTGGGTGCTGCCATTTTAGGAAAGCAAAAGAATTACGAAGTCTTTGTGTCCGACTTCGGAAAAATAAAGGACCACTATAAAGAAGTTCTTTTACATCAAGAGATTGAATGGGAAGAAGAAACCCATACCGAAACAAAGATCCTGAATGCCGATTTAGTGATGAAAAGTCCGGGAATCCCCGACAATGTTGCCATTGTCAAGGCTCTTACAGCAAAAGGGGTCGAAGTGGTATCAGAAATTGAATTTGCCGGAGAGTTTACGGATTCGACCATAGTCGGTATTACAGGAACCAATGGGAAAACCACCACCACACGACTCGCTTTTCAGTTGGTTGCTGATGGAGGACTGGATGCTGCTTTAGGTGGGAATATTGGAAAAAGTTTTGCAGCCCTGGTTGCTGAAAGTGCTGCCGCGAATTATGTTTTGGAGCTAAGTAGTTTCCAGTTGGACGGTATACGGAGTTTTCGACCCCATATTGCGGTAATTACCAATATCACTCCGGATCACCTGGATCGATATGATGACGATTTTGAGAAATATATCGCCGCAAAATTTCGGATTGCCATGAACCAGACGGCCGAAGATTATTTCATTTATGACGGGGACGATGAAGATATCACCCGTTGGTTGGAGCAACACCCGGTTCAATCTCAAGGACTGCCTTTTTCGTTGACAAAAATCTACGAAAAAGGCGCATACATAGAAAACGAAAATATAATTATAAACGTAAATAACACACCATTCACTATGCCAATTGCCTCACTAGGATTACAAGGAAAACACAATGTAAAAAATGCCATGGCGGCCTCTACTATTGCGACACTGCTCGGAATCAGAAAGGAGACCATCCGGCAATCACTTGAAGATTTTCAGGGAGTAGAACATCGTCTGGAAAGAGTACTAAAGATCAATAATGTAATGTACATCAACGACTCGAAAGCGACGAACGTCAATGCTGCATTCTATGCCCTGGATAGTATGGAAACGCCTACCGTATGGATCGTAGGAGGCGTCGACAAGGGAAATGATTATTCGCAGTTATTGCAATTGGTCAATGAAAAAGTAAAGGCCATTATCTGTTTAGGACTCGACAACGATAAGGTGATCTCAACTTTCGGAAATGTGGTCGAACTAATGATAGAAGCCCATTCCATGAGCGATGCCGTTCAAGTTGCATACCGGTTGGCCGATAAAGGGGATAGCGTACTTCTATCGCCCGCTTGTGCAAGTTTCGATCTATTTGAAAATTATGAAGATCGCGGCCGTCAGTTCAAGAACGCAGTAAGAAACTTATAAGATTTCAGAAGGTATAGTGAATCAATAAAATGAAATCGATATTCAGACATATACAGGGAGATAAAGCCATTTGGGCTGTGGCAGGCTTATTGGCGCTGTTTTCCTTTTTACCTGTCTATAGTGCGAGCAGTAACTTAGCCTACTTATATGGAGATGGGAATACCCTGCAATTCCTACTCAAACATTTCGCTCATCTGTTATTAGGTTTTGCGATTTTATATGGCGTTCATAAAATCCCTTACCATTATTTCCGCGGGCTTTCCATTATTGCCATGCCGGTTGTTTTGATCCTCCTTTTAATTACATTGAGTCAGGGTACTACTATTGAAGGAGCCAATGCCAGTCGCTGGATTAGAGTGCCGTTTGTGGGAGTAACATTCCAGACATCAACCCTGGCTGCAGTGGTTCTCATGACCTACGTTGCCCGTTATTTATCAAAGATCAAGGATAAAACAGTGACATTCAAAGAGACCCTGTTGCCCCTGTGGCTCCCCGTCTTTCTTATACTGGCACTTATTCTGCCTGCTAACTTTTCCACCACCGCCATCTTATTTGCCATGGTAGTGGTATTGGTATTTATTGGCGGATATCCCTTGCGATACCTTGGAATTATACTGGGTGCCGGCGCCCTAATGTTGGTATTGTTCGTATTAACGGCGAAAGCCTTTCCCGGAGTATTCCCGAACCGTGTGGATACTTGGATCAGCAGAGTAGAGAATTTCGCCGACAATGAAGATACCGAAGCTGACTACCAAATTGAGAAGGCCAAAATCGCTATTGCCTCAGGTGGGGTGACCGGACTAGGACCGGGTAAAAGCATTCAGAAGAACTTTTTACCACAATCGTCATCAGATTTTATCTACGCCATTATTGTTGAAGAGTTCGGGATGGTAGGTGCCCTGTTCTTGCTGTTACTTTACCTGTTGTTATTATTCAGGTTGGTTATAATCGTTCACAAGAGCACTTCTTTCTTCGGAAAGTTGCTGGTGATAGGGATCGGTCTGCCCATTATATTTCAGGCCTTGATCAATATGGGAGTTGCGGTGGAGCTATTCCCGGTAACCGGGCAAACCCTGCCTTTGATAAGCAGTGGAGGAACGTCAATCTGGATGACCTGTTTGGCCTTGGGAATGGTGTTGAGTGTAAGTGCAAAACGACAAGTCCCTGAGAAAGAAGAACAAGAAGAAAACCCATTGGATATACTAAGTGAAGCCTTATAAATTTATCATATCAGGAGGAGGTACCGGCGGACATATTTATCCGGCAATCGCTATTGCCAATGAGCTGAAGAACCGCTATCCTGATTCCGACTTTTTATTTGTGGGCTCTAAGGATCGCATGGAAATGGAAAAAGTACCACAGGCCGGATTTAAGATTGAGGGGTTATGGATTTCTGGTATTCAGCGAAGTTTGAATCTCAAAAATTTGCTGTTGCCATTCAAACTTATTTCCAGTTTGCTAAAATCGAGAGGTATACTGCGAAGGTTTAAACCCGATGTTGCGATTGGAACGGGTGGCTACGCCAGTGCTCCTTTGCTAAGGGTGGCCTCTAAAAAGAACATTCCATGTTTGATCCAGGAACAAAACAGTCATGCGGGTATCACTAATAAATGGCTGAGTGGAAGGGCCAATGTGATTTGTACTGCCTATGACGGAATGGAGCGATTCTTTCCAAAGGAAAAAATCAGACTTACCGGTAACCCTGTTCGCCAGGATATCCTTGACGTTTCGCATAAAAGACCCGAGGCGATCAAATTCTTCGATCTCGATCCGAATCGGAAAACATTACTGGTGCTGGGGGGTAGCTTGGGGGCCAGAAGAATTAATGAACTTATTGAGCAGTCGCTTTCCTTTTTTAAAGAACAGAAAGTCCAGGTGATATGGCAATGCGGTAAGTTTTATTACGAATTATATAAAGACCGATCTGATGATCTTTTCAAGGTTCATGCGTTCCTGAACAGGATGGATTTGGCCTATGCAGCGGCCGATTTTATCATATCCAGGGCGGGTGCTTTGTCTGTTTCAGAATTATGCCTGGTGGGAAAACCGGTGTTGTTTATCCCATCACCCAATGTGGCTGAAGATCATCAAACGAAAAACGCACGTGCAATTGAAAAGCACAATGCAGCGTTATTGATTAAGGAACAAGATCTCGATGACTTGTTCGAGGATGCCTTTTTAAGCTTACTGAATGACGCAGCATTACAACGCAGTTTATCAGATAATATATCGAAACTCGCCAAACCAATGGCGACGAACGATATTGTAGCGGAAGTAGAAAAATTAATACAATCCCGGGCTTGAAGGGGCTAACCAACATAGAAAACGTGTATTTCGTAGGAGTAGGCGGAATTGGAATGAGCGCACTCGCGCGATATGTTCAGTTATTGGGTAAAAAAGTATCCGGTTACGATAAAACACCCACCAATCTTACGAATGAGCTAATTCGTGAAGGCATCAACATCACTTTTACCGATGCCGTTTCGGAAGTTGATTTTGGCATTTTAAGGACTGAAAATACCTTGGTGGTATATACCCCTGCCATCCCGTCTACCAATAACATTCTAAGTCATTTTAGGGAAAACGGTTACTCTTTGCTGAAAAGGGCTGCATTATTGGGTGAAGTCACACGCGACAGTTTGTGCCTGGCGGTGGCGGGCACTCATGGAAAGACAACGACTTCGGCCATATTGGGTCATTTACTGGCTGAATGTGATATGCCGGTGACCGCATTTCTGGGAGGTATATCAGAAAATTATAATTCAAATTTCATCAGTAATGGTACCGACATCACCGTGGTAGAGGCCGATGAATTCGATCGTTCGTTTTTACAACTTTCACCGGATATCGCTTGTGTCACTTCGATGGATGCAGACCATTTAGATATCTACGGGAATCAAGAGGAACTCGAAACCTCCTTTATCGATTTCACAAGGTTACTACCCTCAAATGATAAGTTATTTTATAAGAAAGGATTGCCTTTGGAAGGCAATTCGGTTGCGGTGAATGAATCGGCCGATTATGCCGCGACAAACATACGTGTTGAAGAAGGGTTATATGTCTTCGATCTGAACACTCCTACCGAAACCTTGAAAGATTTAAAATTTTCACTACCGGGCCACCATAACCTACATAATGCGGTAACAGCTTTGGGCATGGCAATTTCTGCGGGAACCCCAACTCTCTGCCTGTCCAAAGCTTTACAAAGTTTTAAAGGGGTGCAAAGACGATTTTCTTATAAGATCAGGGAAAATGACCTGGTCCTTATCGACGATTACGCACATCATCCCACCGAGATTGATGCCTTGTATCAAGCCGTACAGGAAATGTACCCTGAAGACAAAAAACTGATCGTATTCCAGCCACATCTTTATAGTAGAACCCAAGACTTTGCCGACGGGTTTGCCGAGAGTCTTTCCAGCTTTGATGAAGTGATACTGATGGACATTTACCCGGCCAGAGAAATGCCAATTGAAGGAGTTACCTCCCATTGGCTCTTGGATAAAATCGAGCATCCGGACAAACTGTTGGTCGCGCGTGAGAATTTGCCTGAGAGAGTAAAGGCTTCCCGTTGTAAAGTGAAGTTATTGGTAGGAGCGGGAGATATCGGCGCTGAAGTGGATAAAATAACCAAATACCTGAGAGATGCGAGTTAATTGGAACCTCATAAAACTGGTACTGGCCATCCTGATTTTAGGGGGCTTATACGGCTTTTCTCAGCAAAGAAATTCGGTGAGAAAATTGACAGGAATCAAGGTAGAATTTGTCGACGACAATAGTCCGTTTATCACTCTGAATACGGTTAATAAATTGTTAATACAAAATAACGACAGCGTTACGAGCATCGCTAAAGAAACTTTAGTTTTGGAAGAGATGGAGTCCAGGTTGTTACAGAATAATTTGGTGCGTGAAGCCCAGGTGTTTGTAACGGTCGATGGAAAATTAGGAGCAAAAATTGAACAAAAAAATCCCATTGCCAGGGTCGCGAGCTCTCCTAATTATTATGTGGATGAAGATGGTAAAAAGATGCCTTTGTCTGAAGTTTACTCGGCAAGAGTGCCTTTGATTACGGGAACCTCAAAGAAAAATTTTACTGAATTAACCCCACTGTTGCTTAAAATTCGAGATGACGAGTTTATGAGGCAATCGGTAGTAGGAGTACATCTGAACAAGGATCAAAGTGTTGATTTGATTCTCAGAAAAATCGAGTACAAAGTAAAATTTGGCACCTTGGAAAACATGGATAAAAAGTTTCAGAATTATAAGGCCTTTTATCACAAGATTAAAAAAGAGAAAATGCTTACAGCTTACAGCCAGGTAGATCTGCAATACGGTGACCAGGTGGTGGCTACTAAAAAATAAGTCATGGAAAACAATAACATAGCTGTTGGGTTAGACATTGGTACCACAAAGATAGTGGCCATGATCGGCAGGAAGAACGACTATGGAAAAATGGAGATCCTTGGAATAGGCAAATCCAAAAGTCTTGGTGTACATCGGGGTGTGGTCAACAATATTACCCAGACCATACAATCGATTCAACAAGCGGTGCAGGATGCTGAAAGTTCAAGCGGGATGAAGATCAGTGATGTAATCGTAGGTATTGCTGGACAGCACATCCGGAGTTTGCAGCACAGCGATTATATCACGAGAACCAACAGCGATGAAGTTATTGACGAAGAAGACATCGATCGGTTATGCAATCAGGTTCACAAACTGGTGATGCTGCCTGGTGAAGAGATCATTCATGTCCTGCCTCAGGATTTCAAGGTGGACGGACAAGCCGAGATCAAAGAACCTATCGGGATGTATGGAGGAAGGCTGGAAGCGAATTTTCATGTAGTAGTTGGGCAGGTGTCCTCGATTCGAAATATTGGACGTTGCGTGAAAAGTGCTGGTCTGGAATTATCCGGAATCACCCTGGAACCACTTGCTTCGGCAAATGCGGTTCTTAGTCAGGAGGAAAAAGAAGCAGGTGTCGCCCTCATCGATATTGGAGGTGGAACGACAGACCTTGCCATTTTTAAAGATGGAATCATAAGACATACCGCCGTGATCCCCTTTGGAGGAAATGTCATCACGGAAGATATTAAGGAAGGATGTTCGATTATTGAAAAACAAGCTGAATTGCTAAAGATTAAATTCGGTTCGGCCTGGCCGGGAGAAAACAAAGACAATGAAATAGTTTCTATCCCGGGCTTGAGAGGAAGAGAGCCTAAGGAAATAACCTTGAAAAATCTTTCTAAGATCATTCATGCCCGTGTAGTGGAGATCGTTGAACAGGTGTATCTCGAGATCAAGAATTATGGGCATGAAGAGCAAAAGAAAAAACTGATTGCCGGAATCGTATTGACGGGTGGTGGTTCGCAATTGCGCCATTTGAAACAGCTTACTGAATATATCACGGGTATGGATACCCGCGTGGGATATCCCAATGAGCACCTTGCCGGTGATAGTGATAGTGAAACCACAAGCCCAATGTATGCAACGGCAGTAGGTCTGGTGATGAACAGTCTGGAGAGCAAGGAAAGAAACCTTCAGCTGAAACGTTCCATGGGTGCAGAAGACACCAGCGAACAGGAATTGGAAACAACGGATGCTCAGGGTGCTGAGATTTCCGAAGAAAACGATACGCCTAAAGAACGAAAACGATTTTTTGATAAATGGGCAGAAAAATTCAAAGAGTTTTTAGATAACGCAGAATAAGATTGACTAAACACATAAGTATAAGCAACCTCACAAAAGAACAAAACAAATGAGCAGTAACACAGAATTTGATAACATCGCATTCGACCTGCCGAAAAATCAGTCCAACGTCATCAAGGTAATTGGTGTAGGGGGAGGTGGTAGTAACGCCATCAACCACATGTTTAGCCAGGGCATCAAGGGCGTGGATTTTGTTATTTGCAATACCGACGCCCAGGCGTTGGAAAACAGCCCCGTTCCCATTAAGATCCAGTTGGGTGTTTCACTTACTGAAGGATTAGGGGCAGGAGCCAATCCTAAAATTGGTGAGCAATCGGCCGTTGAAAGTTTGGAGGACATCAAAAATATGTTGATGACCAACACCAAAATGATCTTTATCACTGCCGGAATGGGTGGTGGAACCGGAACCGGTGCGGCACCTATCATAGCCAAAATGGCCAAAGAACTGGATATTCTCACCGTAGGAATCGTTACCATCCCGTTTCAGTTTGAAGGTAAAATTCGAAATGACCAGGCAACCATCGGTGTAGAGAACTTACGTGAAAATTGCGATTCTTTGATCGTAATCAATAACAATAAACTGCGTGAAGTGTATGGAAACCTCGGTTTTAAAGCCGGTTTCTCAAAAGCCGATGAAGTATTAGCCACGGCCGCTCGTGGAATTGCTGAGGTAATCACACATCACTACACACAGAATATTGACCTTCGGGATGCGAAAACCGTTTTGGCCAATAGTGGAACCGCAATCATGGGAAGTGCCAACGCGAGTGGTGCCAATCGTGCCCAGGAAGCCATTACCAAAGCATTGGATTCACCCTTGTTGAATGATAATAAGATTAAAGGGGCCAAGAATGTGCTGTTGTTAATCGTTTCAGGTACGGAGGAGATCACTATTGATGAGATTGGAGAAATCAGTGATCACATTCAGGATGAAGCAGGACATAGTGCCAACATTATTATGGGGGTAGGAGAAGATGCTACGCTTGAAGGAGCTATTTCCATTACGGTAATAGCTACAGGATTTGACGCCGAACAGCAACATGAGATTGTAAATACGGAAGCTAAAAAGATCATCCATACCCTGGAAGACGAACAAAAGGCCGAACATGACCTTTCGGCAAAACCAATTTCAATGGAGCCCACGAGTGCCGCTCCTCTTGCAGAACCGCAAGTGGAAGAACCCGTCATAAGACATACCTTATTTGAAGAGGAGGTGATTGAGTCGAAGGAGGTTGTTATTGAAACAGATACGTCCGAACTTCCTTTTGAAGGTTATATTGAAACAACAGAACTTATCAAAAATATTGCAGTGGAATCCACTTTGATCGATATTCATTATTTAGCCGAATTCGAACAAATACAGATCAACGAGATCGATGTGAATGATTTTGTGATCCTGGAGGAGGAAGAAGTGTCGGGTGCTGCATTGACTGAAAACGTAAAAGACGAGAACGAAGTAGCAGAGATTGAAGAACAGATGTTGATGTTCGACCTTCCCGTGAACAGCAACACCGAGTCCAAAAGCACTCCTGAGATAAAAATTGAAGTGGAAGAGCAGGACCTGGCGGTAGGAAATATTGAGGAGATCGAAGTACATGATCATATAGAGGTAATACCAGTTACTGAAGTTACCGAGGCGGGAATCAAACGGTACAGCCTGGATGATTATGAGGAAGTGGAGGAACAGCTCACAGCTGCAAAACCGGCTTCAGGCGAGCAACTTTCGGAGGAGGAGTTGGTTTTCGAAACCAAAACCATCGAAGCACCTGAAGAAGAGACAAAAGGAGACGATGAACCTGCTGATCCTTTGAATTCTCCCATTTCAAAATTATTAAAGGACCGAACCGAGGAGCGCAAAAAGAAAATGAAGGAGTTTAATTATAAATTTAGAAACAGCGCCTCAAAGATCGACGATATCGAGAAGCAACCTGCATACAAAAGAGCGGGAATAGAATTGGATGAAACCGATTCCAGCGATACCGAGATCTCCAGAACATCGGTGAGTACCGATGATGACGATATCGACTTAAAAAGTAACAATTCTTTTTTACACGATAACGTAGATTAAGTCCCAACTGAGCCTTTCTGGCAATTCAATTATAAAGGCCTCCGTGATTATTAATGGAGGCCTTTTCCTTTCTTCGGAAATGTTTTATTATGTATCTTCGCAATCCGAAATAATTGTATTATGAGCTTACAATCTAAGGTTGCAGAAGGTATGAAAGCGGCGATGAAAGCCAAGGATGCTACTTCACTCGAAGCGTTGAGAGCAGTGAAGTCGGCCATGCTTTTAGCTCAAACCGAATCAGGAGCAAGTGGTGAAATGGACGAGGCTGCAGAAATCAAGCTGCTTCAGAAATTGGTGAAACAACGAAAGGACAGTGCTTCGATTTTCACGGAGCAGGGTAGAGCAGATCTTGCTGAACCCGAATTGGCCCAGGCTGCTGTCATCGAAAAGTTTTTACCGGAGCAAATGAGCGATGATGAAGTAGCCGAGATTGTGGATGAGATCATTGGTGCGACCGGTGCTGCTAGCATGAAGGATATGGGAAAAGTGATGGGAATGGCAAGTAGCCGGCTGGCAGGACTAGCAGCGGGAAAGACAATTTCGACAATCGTAAAATCACGACTTAGTAACTAACAATATTGGCCCCGTAGTTCAACTGGATACCCGCCCGTACCGAACTACCGTTGGTACGTTCGGGCGGGGAATATCAGAATTGAGAATAAATGTTTTATGTTTATATACTTTATAGTGACTGTCATGATCGGACTTATGTAGGAATGACAGAGCGTATTGATGAAAGACTGAAAGAACATAATGCAGGTAAAATGAAATCAACAAAGGCTTTTGTTCCGTGGAAATTTATTCATAGAGAAGAATTTTCCAATAAAGCTGAAGCTAGACAAAGAGAGAAGTATTTAAAAACTTCAGCAGGCAGAAGATGGAGAAAGAATAATTTAATGGCCCCGTAGTTCAACTGGATAGAATATCAGATTTCGGCTCTGAGGGTTGGGGGTTCGAATCCTCCCGGGGTCACGAATAAGCCGAAAAAAGGTTGAAAGCAAGCGAGTTTCAAAAAAGAAGCTCGCTTCTTTTTTGGAATAAAGTGACGCTTTCTTTTTTCGGCTTTCAAAGCGGAGCTTTGTGAGGATCACCTTTGGTAATCCGGCGAGTTTCAAAAAAGAAGCTCGCTTCTTTTTTGGAATAAAGTGACGCTTTCTTTTTTCGGCTTTCAAAGCGGAGCTTTGTGAGGATCACCTTTGGTAATCCGGCGAGTTTCAAAAAAGAAGCTCGCTTCTTTTTTGGAATAAAGTGACGCTTTCTTT
>WUAI01000041.1 GCA_009827225.1 Flavobacteriaceae bacterium
TGGTCGTTTAACTGACTTCGATAAACCATGGTAACCTTTTCCTTTCCCCCTCCGATGGTCTGATATCTTTTCAGAAAAATAGGGATAAATTCCTCAATAAATTCCTTTCGTTTTTCGTAGATGTAATGACCAAATTCAGAAAGTTGGTTGTTGTAAATGTCGAGGGTGTCCTGATTGAAAGTATGATTCATGGCAAAGTATTTCAGCAGTGAATTTCTTTGCTCCAAAACCTTCTTATACTTCAAAAGGGTTTGCAGGTAGGTTGAATTTCCCTGGGCAATCACCCCATCCATAAATTTTCTCCGTACATCGCTGCCTTCTGCGATCAGGTCCCTGTCTGAAGGTGATATGATAACCAGGGGTAAAAAACCGATGTGTTCACTGAGGCGTTCATAGGCTTTTCCGTTGCGTTTGATCATTTTTTTTTGACCGCGTTTAACGCTCACCACCACTTTTTCATCCTTATCCATTCGGTCGTAAGTTCCCTCTATCACGAAGAAATCGGCTCCATGATTGATATTCTGACTGGTTATGGGATTGAAGTAGCTTTTTCCGAAGGACAAATGATAGATGGCATCCAGTACATTGGTCTTCCCAACACCATTGAGTCCTACAAAGCAGTTTATCTTTGGGTCGAAAGAGAAACTCTTAGACTCAAAGTTTTTATAATTCAGCAAAGTGAGATCCTGTAAAACCATCTAAATAAAGTAGTTGCATGCTACGGAATAACATACGAAAGCCGGAGGTAATTCTGAAACATTCAGGCTGCAAAATATTGAATTTTCCCTTTTAAATTGTAATAAAAATTTTATTTTTGCGGCTCATTAAACCATAGAATATGGCAACCTACAAGAAACGAGGTTACAAACCGAAAACAAAGGCAGAGAAAGAAGTACAACTGGAGGACGGAAGCACAACTGCGGAAGTGTTTAAGTCGTTGGATGAAGGAGCATCAAGAACAGAAGCTTGGGTTGAGAAGAATCAGAAAGTCATTCTTGGAGTGGTGGGAGTCATTGCCATTGCCGTTTTAGGATATATTTTATATCAGAAATTTTACCAGGAACCACAGAATATAGAGGCATCTAACGAGATGTACCAATCACAGTCTTACTATGAGCAGGCTTTGAATGCTACTACCGAGAAAGATTCCCTGTTTAATCTTGCGTTGAATGGTGGAGCAGGTAAATACGGCTTTATTGATATTGCCGATAAATACAGCGGTACTGCCGCCGGGAATATGGCTAATTTTTATGCCGGTATGACTTACCTGAACCTAAATAATTACCAGGAAGCGATTAATTTTCTGGATGCTTACGATGGCGGGGACGAAATGTCGGGTCCTTTGGCTAAAGGAGGCATAGGAGATGCATTTATGCAGTTGAATCAACCTGAAGAAGCCTTGAAATATTATAAAGAAGCGGCTAGCTTGAGAAAGAATGGAGTAACCACTCCTCGTTTTCTTCTAAAGGCAGGAGTGACCGCTCTTGATTTGAACAGACCCGCCGAAGCACTGGAGTTATTCACCCAGATCGTAGAGGAATATAAAGATTCCGATGAAGTGGCAAACGCGAAAGTCTATAAAGCGCAAGCCGAGACGATGCAATAATCATGGCTACATCAAATACAAATTTATCAGCTTACGATAAGTCCACAATCCCAAACGCGAAAGATTTTCGGTTTGGGATTGTTGTTTCTGAATGGAATTCAGAAATTACCCAGGGAATGTTTCAGGGTGCCTTTGATGCCATCCTGGACTGTGGAGGGATCAAGGAGAATATCGTGCGCTGGAATGTTCCCGGAAGTTTCGAACTAATATACGGATGCAAACGAATGGCCGAAAGTTTTGATATGCTGGATGCCATTATTGCAGTTGGTAGCGTAATACAAGGTGAGACCAAGCACTTCGATTATGTGTGTGAAGCGGTTAGCCAGGGCATAAAGGATTTAAATGTTCACGGTACCATCCCGGTGATCTTCTGTGTGCTAACCGACAATACGATGCAGCAAGCTATCGATCGCAGTGGGGGCAAACATGGAAACAAAGGAACCGAGGCGGCGATTGCAGCCATTAAAATGGCTCAATTGCGCAAGGATTCCAAGTTCTGAATTCCCTTTCGGAACCTTATCTCTTAATTCTTCAATGTTAACAATTTTTGGGAGTTCCGGCTCGGCATTGTTTTTGATTTTAAGTAACTTTGAAATCGAAGATTATGGGATTATTAAAGACTAGAAAGAATAAGAAATTCAACTATACTCCTCGCTATTATAATTCGGATAAAGAGGGGAGCCCTTTTGGAATGGAGCATAAGTTCGACAAATTCCGAAGTACTGTTGGAAACAATCGCGGCTGGAAGGCAAAGTTCAATAACGTTTTAGAAGACATTCGAAACGGATCGGACCGCCGAGCCAATCGAACCATCTTTATCATAGTAGCGATCTTTATTCTGATCTTCCTGTTCGTGATAGATTTCGACTTAACTATATTTACCTAGGCCTTTTCATGCCAGATATCATTCAGTTATTACCCGATCATGTTGCCAATCAGATAGCGGCCGGAGAAGTGGTGCAACGACCTGCTTCCGTGGTGAAAGAGCTTTTGGAAAACGCCATTGATGCCGGTGCTACCCATATTAAGTTGGTGGTTAAGGATGCGGGGAAGACACTTATCCAGGTGATCGATGATGGCTCGGGTATGAGCGACACGGATGCCCGGCTCAGTTTTGAACGCCACGCTACGTCTAAAATCAAATCCGCAGAAGACCTTTTCAACTTGCACACCAAAGGTTTTCGTGGTGAGGCACTGGCGTCCATTGCGGCGATAGCCCATGTTGAATTGAAAACCAAAACCGAATCGGCCGAGATTGGTACTAGAATTGTGATCGAGGGAAGTAAGGTTGTGGAGCAGGAAGCGGTAGTAAGTCCAAAGGGAACTACCATTTCAGTAAAGAATTTGTTTTACAATATACCTGCCAGAAGAAATTTTCTGAAAAGCAACCCGGTGGAAACCCGTCATATAATAGACGAGTTTCACAGAGTGGCGCTGGCGCATCCTCAAGTACAATTCCACATGATCCACAACGGGAGCGATGTGTTCAACCTGCCGGTGAGCAACCCGCGTCAAAGGATTACCCGAATTTTTGGGAGCAAGGCAAATGAGAAATTGGTTCCGGTTTCCGAAGAAACGGAAATTGTGAAAGTGGATGGTTTCGTAGTAAAACCTGAGTATGCCAAAAAGAGCAGGGGAGAGCAATTCTTCTTTGTGAACCATCGTTTCATCAAGAGCCCTTATCTGCACCACGCAGTAAATTCGGCCTTCGAAGGACTGATCAAAGAGGGGACCTATCCGGGGTACTTTTTATTCCTGGAGATCGATCCGAAAAGTATCGATATCAATATCCACCCCACGAAAACTGAGATCAAGTTTGATGATGAGCATTCCATCTATGCCATGCTTCGAGCCACTATAAAACATAGTTTAGGGCAATTCAGTATCAGTCCGGTGCTGGATTTCAACAAGGACAGTTCTTTCGATACACCTTATGAGTATAGTAAGAAATCACCAACGAATCCCACCATTGAGGTGGACAAGACTTTTAATCCGTTCAAAGATTCGGCAACTACAGGTCTTAAAGGAATGGGTAAACAGCCCTATAATCCGAAAAAGGATCCACATTGGGAATCCCTGTACGTTGGGATGAAGGATCTTACGAAGGAGGGAACTGTAGAAGGCGTTCAGTTTGAGAGCCAGGAGGTAACCGGAAGCTTTTTTGAATCTTCGGAAACCGAACAAGGTCAAACTACGTTTCAAATTCAGAATAAATACATCGTGAGTTCCATTAAAAGTGGCATCATGGTAATCCATCAGAACCTGGCGCATCAGCGAATTTTGTACGAGGGTATTCTTCGGAACATGACGGTTCAGGAGGCGGTGAGCCAGCAGTTGCTATTTCCGTTGGAATTTGACTACACACCAGATGAAATTGGGCTTTTAACTACAGTAAAGGAACCTTTGGAACATACCGGTTTTGTTTTTGATGCGTTGGAAGGGGAAAAAGTGACTATCAGTGGTGTTGCTGCAGGTATTTCAGAAAGCACTGTGAAAGAAATTCTGGATGCGCTGCTTAGTGATCTCAAAGAAGAGGTTCCTGATGCAGGGTTTAGTCAGAACGATCTTTTAGCAAAATCCCTGGCGAAGAGCATGGCCATCAAAAGTGGTACGGCATTGCGACCGGAGGAGCAGGAGCATCTGATACATCAGTTATTTGCCTGCAAGGAACCCAGTGTTTCACCAAATAATAAGAAGACGTTGATAACCATGGAGGCGTCAGATTTTGATAAAAAGTTTATGTAAATGGGAAGAATCACAGATACGGTAAAACATCTTATCATTATCAATGTCCTCTTTTGGATTGGGACCCTGTTGGTAGGTACTAATGGTGACATTTTTACCCGTCTTTTTGCCATGCATTTTCCATATAACAATGATTTCCAGATATGGCAGGTGATCACGCATATGTTCATGCATGCCAGCTTTACAGAAGGTGGAAATCTGGTGTTTTATCATTTGCTGTTTAATATGTTTGGGGTTTGGATGTTCGGAACTCCGTTGGAACAAATGTGGGGCAAGCGCAAGTTTATCTTCTTCTATCTGTCATCAGGATTGGGATCTTTGCTATTGTATTCCGGGATTCTTTACTTTCAGTTCTTGTCTGAGTTTAACACCCTGATTGCGGCAGGTTTCGATCGGGCTGAAATACTCGAGGTGCTTAACTCAAGTTACCTGGCGTACGATCTGCGATGGGAAGGTGTGATAGGCGAAGAAGGAGTTCGAAATCTTGTTCAGCCCTTTAATACGACAATGCTGGGTGCTTCCGGCGCCTTATATGGAATCCTGGTGGCGTTTGCGATTTCGTTTCCGAATACTTCTCTAATGCTGATCTTCCTGCCTATTCCGATTAAAGCCAAGTATTTTGTACCTGCATTATTGGCCATGGATTTGTTTTTTGGATTAACTTCATACAGTATTGGACCTATTGCGCATTTTGCTCATATCGGTGGCGCCTTAACCGGCTTTATCATGGCGTGGTTCTGGAAGAAAAATAGTTTTAACAGCCATCGCTGGAATTAATTATGAAAACTCAAGATTTAAAATATCAATATAAGACTGCCAATATTGTGATCAAGTTGATCGTGATCAATGTACTTGTCTTCTTTGCGGTTAGGCTTACGGCATTCTTTATGCAGACACAACCCCAGGTGATCACACAGTGGTTTGTGCTTCCGGAAGAACCGGGTTCCTTCCTGTTTCAGCCCTGGTCTATCGTCACGTATAGTTTTTTGCACTATGGGTTTGGCCACATATTCTGGAACATGTTGATACTCTACATGTTCGGAAGGTTTGTGCTGAACTTATTTTCGGACAGCAGGTTTCTGAGCATCTATCTTCTCGGAGCGATATCGGGAGGGTTACTCTATATGGTAGCATATAATATTTTTCCCGTGTTTTCGAATACGGCAGGTTTTCTGCTCGGGGCCTCTGCCTCGGTAAGAGCCATTATGATCTTTATCGCCGCATATATGCCCCAGAGTCAGGTCCGGCTAATATTTTTCAATGTTAAGTTATGGCAAATTGGGGTGTTTGTAATCCTAATGGACTTACTACAACTTACCTCTGGCAACAATGCTGGTGGAATGCTGGCTCATTTAGGCGGTGCCATTTTCGGATATGTATATGCAAGACAACTTCTGAAAGGAAGGGATATTGGAGCCTGGTTCGAACGCTTTTTACAGAATATTGGCGATGCCTTTAAACCCAGAAAAGCTCGACCGTTTAAGAAAGTACACAGGAACCGGGCAACAGAAAAGAAATCCGGACGTTCTAAGATGAAAGATGCTAAGACCGACAATCAGCAACGAATTGATGCAATTTTAGATAAAATTGGAAAGAGTGGCTATGATAGCCTCACTAAGGCGGAGAAAGATTTTTTGTTCAAAGCCGGTAAAGACGACTAACCGATAATTAAAGTACCTCTTGAAGAAACTCAAGTTTTTGGGGAAACTGATGTATGGACTCAATCTGATCGCTGTAACCTTACTAGTGATCTCATTCGTTCTGCCTTATCTTCCACCCTCTACTTTTCCTTCGTTATCGGTACTTAGTCTTGGTGTTTCACCGCTTATTTTGGTGAATATCTTATTTGCAGTATATTGGTTGATACGACTAAAGAAACAGTTTCTGTTGTCCTTTGTTGTGTTGCTTATTTCCTATTTTCATTTCAATCCTTTTTTTGAAATATCTTCGGAAGGAGAGCCGTCCGATTACCAGAATACCCTCTCGGTCTTATCCTATAATGTCAGGCTTTTTAATGCCTATGAAAACAAACCGAATCCCCTGCAGGTAGGATCTAAGCTTTCAGAATTAATCAAAAAAGAAAACCCTGATGTGATCTGTATCCAGGAATATTATGCGGAACATCAGGCCGATTTTTCCATGTACCCCTATAAGTTTGTGCATTTTAAAGATACCGGAAACGTATTGGGCCATGCCATTTATTCAAAGTTTCCTATTGTAAACAAAGGGGGGTTCGATTTCGACAACTCGTATAACAATACCATTTATGCTGACATCAAAGCCGGTGCAGATACCCTGCGGGTCTATAATTTGCATTTACAATCCCTGGGGATACTACCGTCGGTGGAGTTCATTCAGCAACGCGGAACCGATAGAATTACCAAACGCATTTCAGAAACCTTCGTACTTCAGGAAGAACAAGTAGAAGCTATTTTAGATCATAAACACAAAAGTAAATTTCCGGTAATACTGTCAGGTGATTTCAATAACACTCCCTTTTCATATACCTATCGAAAATTGAAAAGGAATATGAATGATGCTTTTCTGGAACGAGGAAACGGGCTGGGGACCACCTATCTCTTCAATGTCTATCCCATGCGAATTGATTATATCTTAAGTTCAGAATCTATTGAAGTGGTCAATTTTCAAACCATCAAAGAAACATTCTCAGATCATTATCCTGTAAGAGCCACCTTTGGATGGGACTAGAATTCCAGGGATTGTCCTTCCAAATATTGTAGGCTATTCGGCCCCTCATTAAAAAGCAGGTCAAGAATACTAAGATTGCTTAGAAAGCCATGTTGAGCCTCCAGAACCTGGGTATACGGACTAAGATTATACTCTTTGGTGTTTTTGGCGACGATTAAATGACGCAAGTCACCGCTTTCTATTTGCATTTGGTACTCCGACGTATAATTATACGCCACTTCAACGCCCATTAATTCACAAAGTAAATCAAAGATCTTTATGTTATGATCCAACAGATTGTCAACGCGATCGTTAAACAACGGAGCCAGATCGTCTTCGTAGTACTCAAAGAATGGTGAAGTGCGGTACGCGGTTTGTAAAGATTTCCAATGTTGAGCTTGCCATGGAAAATTGTCCTCTGGGACTACTTCCCTGGTTTTTTGACGATCTCCGTTTTTGGAATGTTTTATCGGGACATTCAACAAAAGTCTTCCATTAGTGTGTGCGATGTAGGCCCGGTTTCGGTAGGTTTGTTTTTGATAATTATCATGGATTTCAAAAGTCACCTTTTGAGCATTTACAATGGCCGTCATTTGAGCAATAGACGGGAAATAAGCAGGATGCACAACAATATGATCCATGAGATTTGCCTCCCTTATTTTTTGGCTTTTTTAGCTTTGTTCTTTCTAAAGAAACTAAATACAAACCATCCGGCTAACAAGATGAGGAAATACTTGAAATAGGAAACAGGTTCCCCACTTCCACCAACGGTCGTAAACATTCTGTCCCAACGAATCTTATTGAATCCCTTTCCGTATTGATCCAAACTTAGCCACACAAAAACGGGTTTTCCCACAACATGATTGAAAGGTACGTAACCCCACATTCTAGCGTCCTGTGAATTGTTGCGGTTATCACCCATCATCCAGTAATAGTCCATTTTGAAGGTGTACTCAGTGAGGGGTTCACCATTCAATAAAACTTGTGTTCCCGACTGTGAAATCTTATTGTCAATTCCAAGTTCGCTGCCTTCGTAGACTTCAATAATTCTTTTATAAAAAGGAATACTTTCCGAAGTAATTGGAACGGTTATTCCTTTCTTCGGAATGTAAATCGGACCAAAATGATCATTGTTCCATGGGTAGCGACTGTCCTGGGGGAAGGTGTTCTTATCCCAAACCCCGGCCTGGTTCTTAGTAGAAACAATCGTATCTAACGATGGATAGTTTTTAAATTTTTCGAAAGCCTCATCTGTCAGGTGCGCCTGAAAAACCTGGTACGAATTGTCCATAGGGTAGAGGTCGGTAATGTCATATCGTTCCGCCGCGTAAGCCGGATTTAAATGAGAACTGGTTCGGAAAGCATAACCGAATTGCAACTTCGCACGGTCTGGAAGTTCGTTCTGCTTTCCATTTATATACACGTATCCATTCCGTATCTCCAGGGAATCTCCGGGGACTCCCACGCAGCGTTTTACATAGTTGGATTTTTTGTCCATTGGCTTAATATCCACCGCACCGTAAGGATTCAGGATGTCCACCAAAGTGTCTACCGGCCATCCGAAAACCACGATGTCATTTCTTTTAATCTTCTGAAAACCCGGAATTCTAAAATATGGATACTGCAGTCCTTTGTAATAAGATTTTGCTTTTACCAATGGGAGTGTATCATGAACCATGGGCAACGAGATGGCCGTACGAGGTGGTTTAGCTCCGTAATGAAATTTACTTACGAACAGGTAATCGCCTACCAACAATGTTTTTTCTAACGATGAGGTAGGGATGGTATATGGTTGCATGATATAGTTATGCACCAATGTTGCTGCCACCACGGCAAATAATATCGAACTGATCCATTCCCCGGCTGAGGTTTTGGGTTTCAGACTTCGATCCTGAATGTAATTGAGCTCTTGTGTATAATTGATGTAGTATAGGTAAAACCCTAAACTGATAATACCTAAGAGCGTATCCGTAGCGCTGTTTCTGCCAAAGCTTCGTAATGTTTCTACCCATATAACCGGGATCATTATAAGATTGACGATAGGCACGAACATCAGAATTACCCACCACCATGGACGGTTAATGATTTTCATGAGCACCACCGCATTATAAACGGGGACTGCTGCTTCCCATGCTTTGCGTCCTGCCGCGACATACATCTTCCAGGTACCCGCAAAATGAATTAGCTGTATGATCAGGAAGGTAATTAACCAGTTAGTAAGAGTCATATAGTATTACTTTAATTCCAGCACATCTTTCATGCTAAAGACCCCTTTTTTACCAATCAGCCATTGGGCTGCTAAAAGGGCTCCGTGGGCAAATCCATCTCTGGAATGTGCTTCATGCTTTATTGTTAGTTTATCAATTTCAGAAGAAAATACCACTTCATGTGTGCCTTTTACGTCGGCTATCCTTTCTGCTGAAATGTTTAGTTTTTGGTGGTCGTTGCTTTCCAATTCCCATTCGCTTTTCCCGGAATGCTTCAGCACACCTTCTGCCAGGGAAATAGCAGTTCCGCTGGGGGCATCCAGTTTTTCCACATGATGTATTTCCCGAATAGAGGCTTCATATTGCTTCCAGGGTTGCATCAACTTGGACAAATGCTCATTCAGGTTGAAGAACAAATTTACACCAATACTGAAATTCGACGCATAGATGAAGCTTCCGTTACGCTTTTCACAAATATTTATCACATGGTCCCATTGGTCCAGCCAACCCGTGGTTCCTGAAACCACTGGAATATCATTCGTAAAACAGAGAGTAATATTTTCGACGGCCGATCCCGGTGTGGAAAATTCAATAGCCACATCAGCATCCAGAAATTTTCCCTCTTCTCTATCGGCATCTTTGATGTAAACTATTTTGTGCCCATGTTCCGCGGAGAGCTTCTCCAGGGTTTTACCCATCTTACCGTATCCTAGCAGCGCAATTTTCATTGGAGATTGAGGGTTAGTGATAGTCCGTAATTCGTTTGAGCATTTACCGGATCCACATTGAGATTGGGTTGTAAACTAAGGTCGTCATTCACATTAAATTGCCGTAAATGGGCATCCACATTGGCGTCTACGATGTTAAGTATGTAGAAGGCCAGGCTTACGATAATACTCACGTCCCGATTCCGGCTTGCGGTCCTTTGAGCGTCGATAAGTCGATCGGTGCTAATGCCTTGAAATTCATCGTCTTCAAATCCCGCCAGTCGTCTTTTATAGGCATCCCGAAACCTGTTGTAATCATCGGTGTTCTGAAGATAAAAATAGATACCCGTGCCAATTCCGGCGTAAACAATAGGAATTTTCCAGTATTTCTTATTGTAGGCTTGCCCAAGGCCCGGAAGTACCGCAGAATAGAATGCTGCTCTTGACGGAGCCAGCGGATCATATTGTTGTTTGGGAGTAATCGTATCTGATATGACCAAAGCCCTTTCTTCCTTCACCGTTAAGGTATCTGAAGTTTGAGCGTAGAGGGTACAGCCAATACAGAGGAAAATATAGAAAAGCCTACTTTTCACTTTTTATGAGGTTCAAAATACGTTGGAAGTCGGCCTTATCCTTGAAAGGAACCGTGAACTGGCCTTTACCTGATTTGCTCGCCTTTACTGAAATTGTGGTGTTCAGTATTTCTGAAAGTTCCTGTCCTCCCTCGGTTGCAAATTTGGGTAATTTGGATGGCGATCCTGCAGGTTTCGAATCAGGGTGCTTCAATTTACGAACCAGAGCTTCCGTTTCTCGCACGGAAAGTGAATTGCTTAGAATTTTTTCGTAAATATCCAGTTGCTGATTTGGATCTTCCACGTTGATCAACGCTCGGCCGTGTCCCATGGATATGAACCCATCTCTCATTCCTGTTTGAACAATAGGATCCAGTTTTAACAGGCGCAGGTAATTGGTCACTGTAGAGCGATTCTTTCCTACTCGATCACTCAACTCTTCCTGGGTTACCCGAATCTCTTCGATAAGACGTTGATAGGACAGGGCGATCTCAATAGGATCCAGATCTTGTCTTTGGATATTTTCCACCAGGGCCATTTCCAATGATTCCTGGTCATTGGCAATACGGATGTAAGCCGGAATGGTCTTAAGCCCGATCAATTTGGAGGCCCGGAATCTGCGCTCTCCACTTACCAGTTGGTATTTATTGAATGCAAGCTTGCGTACCGTTATAGGTTGAATTACTCCTAATTCCTTGATGGAGGAGGCCAACTCTCTCAGGGTTTCCTCATTGAAACTGGTACGAGGTTGGAAAGGATTCATTTCGATCGACTCCAGCTCCAACTCCACAATATTTCCAACGACCTTGTCGGCATTTTTATCATCTGCCGATTTGATATCGTTTGCCGGATCTTTCAGCAGTGCTGAAAGTCCACGACCCAAAGCCTGTTTTTTGGTAGCCTTCGCCATAAATCCTTATGCGTTTTTTTCAATTAATTCGTTTGCCAAACTTAAGTAATTATTAGCACCTTTACTACCTGCATCGTAACTAATAATACTTTCTCCATAACTGGGTGCTTCACTTAAACGTACATTCCGTTGAATGATTGTTTCAAAAACCATCTCATCAAAGTGTTTTTTAACCTCTTCCACCACCTGGTTAGAGAGACGCAGCCTGGAATCGTACATGGTTAGTAAAAGACCTTCTATATCGAGATTCTCGTTATGTATCTTTTGAACACTTTTGATGGTATTGAGCAGTTTTCCCAATCCTTCTAACGCGAAGTATTCACACTGGATGGGAATCATTACCGAGTCGGCAGCTGTCAAAGCGTTCAATGTGAGCAATCCTAGAGAAGGAGCACAATCGATGAGAATAAAATCGTAGTCTTTTTTCAGGTCTTCGATGGCTCGCAGCATCATCGATTCACGAGCTTCTTTGTCCACCAATTCAATTTCGATGGCCACAAGGTCGATATGTGCCGGAATAACTTCCAGATTAGGAGAATTAGTGGCAACTATTGCTTCGCGTGCCGAAATGGTATGTTCCAGTAACTGGTAGGTCCCTTTTTCCACGCTTTCAACCTCGATTCCCAGACCTGAAGTAGCATTGGCCTGCGGATCGGCATCAATAAGGAGCACCTTCTTTTCCAATACACCCAAAGAGGCCGCTAAATTCACCGAAGTCGTGGTCTTTCCAACTCCTCCTTTTTGGTTGGCGATCGCAATAATTTTACCCATTAATTTCCTACAATTTTAAGAGCTAAAAATACGATTAATTATGTGGATAGAAAATGTATTTTGTTAACAGAAAGTGAACAATTATGAACGATTACTGGTGTTTAAAAGGATGCGAGGGCAATAAAAATTGTACTTTTATTTGGTGTAAGAAAATGGTATGAAACTAAAAAGGTTATTTACCCTTAAAAACCTGTTATTCCTGTTCACATTGGGCGTGGTGATCTTCGGCATTTGGTATGCACAATTGTCCAATAGGCACAAGGCCATTGTAAAGACCAAAGTATTGCATGCGTTTCATATAATCGATCCTGATTGGGAGGTAATGGAAGGAGAAAAAGAAATAGCCATGGAGTCACCTGAGTTATTGGTGGATAATATCTACAGATCCATGGACGGTCCACAGGCGGTCCTAAATTTGAATGTCAATCCTGAAGGAAAGCAAATTCAATGGATTACCGGTTTTAAGGCGGAAGTGTTTCGTGAAGGAACCGATGTTCACAATAATGATTTCCTGTGCCATACCAACTTTGATTATTCCGATGCGGTGCATTATAAAAACCTTAGACTTCCAAAGCGGATCAACACGCAATATCCTCGTCTTGGGACGTTGTCAAATGGCATCAACGAGTTAAATTTTCCCGACGGCTTCGGCTTTCCGGTGGCCGGTGATGACGCACTGGTGATCGCTTCCCGAACCTTGAACCATAATATTCCTGACGCCTTTTTCAAGGTTCGTCATAAGATAAAGCTGAAAACATCCGATAGCGATACCTTAAAACCTTTACTCCCCAAGGGATTGGTGCTCATGCTGCCTTATGATCTTGAGAACCCTTACGACTCGGATAAAAGTGACCCAAATCTATGTTCTCCTATCGATCTAAAGAATCATTCGGGGCCTGGGGAAGATGGGGTGCCTTTATCGGCCCATTGGGAATTGCCACAAGGTAAAACTCGGTACGAATTTGACGTTACTTATCAGTTGTATCTCCAGGAAGACACAAGAATCCATGCCATGGCGGCACATTTGCATCCCGGTGCAGAAACCTTTATGCTCTATGATGCAACGGAGAACAAACCGGTGTACGTTTTCAATTGTGAAAACTATTCAGACAAAATCGGATTGAAACATGTGCCTGTCTATTCCAGTGAGGAAGGTATCCTTCTGAAAGCTGATCATACTTATAAACTGGTTCTGGAAACACGGAATGATACCACAGATTTTATGGACATGATGGCCGTTTTATTCCTCTATTTATACGATGCTGAATTGGATCGGCACCTGAAGGACCAGGGGTTTGTGGGCCTCTAGTTTAGCCTTGCTTTTTCGCCCTGATCATAGCCTCAAGCATGTCCCACATTTCCTGGGGAACCTCTTCTAATAAGTTCATCTGCCCGGCACCTTTTAACCATTCACCTCCATCGATGGTAATGACCTCACCATTGAGATAAGCAGAAAAATCAGAAACCAGATAAGCGGCTAAATTGGCGAGTTCCTGGTGGTCACCCACGCGTTTTAAAGGAACTTTCTTTGCAAGATCAAATTTTTCTTTCAGATCCCCGGGAAGAAGTCTGTCCCATGCACCTTTAGTAGGGAAGGGGCCTGGCGCGATCGCATTGAATCTCATACCATATTTTGCCCATTCTACTGCCAACGAGCGAGTCATAGCCAAAACACCGGCCTTGGCAGTAGCAGACGGAACCACATAAGCTGATCCGGTCCAGGCATAGGTGGTTACAATATTCAATACATTTTTATCGGTTTCCTTGTTTTCGATCCAGTGTTTACCGAAAGCCAGCGTACAGTTTTTAGTTCCTTTCAATACGATATCAATGATCGTATCGAATGCATTGGCCGATAAACGTTCCGTGGGTGAAATAAAATTCCCTGCCGCATTATTCAACAATACATCTACCGTTCCGAAGGCATCTACAGACGCCTTCACCATGGCCTCCACCTGGTCGTAGTGTCTCACATCACATTGAACGGCTAATACTTTACCGCCGGTCTGTGATTCAAGTTCCTCTTTCACAATATTCAGCTTATCAATGTTTCGAGAAGTAATCACCACATTGGCTCCCAGTTCAAGGAAATAGGTGGTCATGGATTTACCGAGGCCACTACCTCCGCCGGTTACTACAATAGTTTTGCCTTTCAAAGCATCGTCTCTGAGCATTTTTTCTGAATAATTCATGTAAATGTTTTGTTGAAATGAAGCGTAAAAATAATGAATTCCGTCGAATTATTATGCTTGCATAATAAATTTTATAAGGCAATTTATCGAGATTGGATTTTCAATCTATGTACTGTACACCACACAGTGTTTGAAACGCGGATCGTCTTTGATGTGAGGATGCTGGACCGTGCCAATCTCATGCATTCCAATTTTTTTCATTACATGTACCGACGCTTCGTTGGTATCGGTCGCAAATGAAAGGACTTTACCAATCCCAAACTTAGCATTTGATGCTTCCATACAGGCTAAGGCGCCTTCGGTAGCATATCCTTTTCCCCATGCACTACGTTTTAATCTCCAGCCGATATCTACGCAAGGGGTATATTCACTTTCCCAGGTTTGATTGGCCAAGCCGATGAAGCCGATGAATTCCTCCGTATCCAGTATATCAACGGCAAAATACGTATAACCATGTTCCTGAAAATGATTCTTTAATCTCGAGATCAAGTCGCGGGTGTCTTCTGCTGTAAGTGTTTTCGGGAAATGTTTCATCACTTCAGGATCCTGACACATTTCTCTAAACGGATTTTCATCTTCGGGAATCCAATTTCTCAGTCCTAGACGTTGAGATTTGATTATGTAGTCTCTCATTCCTCCGCCGAATCGATAAGTACCTGCAACATTTCAATCGCTGCTTCACTAATTTTGGTACCGGGGCCATACACGGCTACAGCACCTACATCAAATAAGTACTGGTAATCCTGCGGTGGAATCACCCCGCCAACTATGACCATGATATCTTCTCGCCCCAGCTTCTTCATCTCCTCAATTACCTGTGGCACCAATGTTTTATGACCGGCAGCCAAAGAAGACACTCCCAAAATATGAACATCATTTTCGACGGCTTGTTTGGCGGCTTCGGCAGGCGTTTGGAATAGAGGGCCAATGTCCACATCAAATCCGACATCCGCATATCCTGTTGCCACCACCTTAGCTCCCCGGTCGTGACCATCCTGTCCCATTTTGGCGATCATTATCCTGGGACGACGACCTTCAAGATCGGCGAATGTATCAGCCATTTGACGGGCTTTTTCGAACAATGGGTCTTTCTTTATTTCTTTACTGTACACTCCGCTAAATGATTTTATTTGAGCTTTATATCGGCCAAATGCAACTTCCAATGCATCGCTTATTTCTCCCAGTGTGGCCCTTTCACGAGCCGCATCCACTGCTAAAGCTAATAAATTTCCTTCACCTGTTTTAGCACATTCCGTAAGGTTTTCTAATAATTCATTCACTTTGGAATTATCCCGGTCATTTTTAATTTGAGTGAGTCGGTTAATTTGCCCTTGACGCACCTTTTGATTGTCGACATCTAAAATTTGCAGAGGGTCTTCCTCGTCCAATCGATACTTATTGACACCTACAATAATGTCCTGGCCGCTGTCAATTCGGGCCTGCTTTCTTGCCGCCGCTTCTTCGATACGCAGTTTGGGAATACCGGCTTCAATCGCTTTGGTCATTCCGCCCAGGTCCTCTACCTCCTGGATCAGTTTCCAGGCCTTTTCCGAGATTTCATGCGTAAGTCGTTCCACATAATAACTGCCTGCCCAGGGATCTACGGTTCTGGTGATCTCTGTTTCCTGCTGAAGATATATTTGTGTATTACGTGCTATTCGTGCTGAAAAATCTGTAGGCAATGCAATGGCTTCATCGAGAGCATTGGTATGCAGTGACTGAGTTCCGCCGAATGCCGCCGCTGCTGCTTCGATACAGGTTCGGGCAACATTGTTGAATGGATCCTGCTCTGTGAGGCTCCATCCACTGGTCTGGCTATGGGTTCTCAATGCCAGTGACTTTGGGTTCTTGGGATTGAACTGCTGAACCAATTTTGCCCAAATCATTCGGGCAGCTCTCATTTTGGCAATCTCCATGAAATGGTTCATCCCGATGGCCCAAAAGAAAGAAAGTCGCGGAGCGAAACTATCAATATCCATTCCGGCCGCAATTCCGGTCCGGATATATTCCAAACCATCTGCCAGGGTGTAGGCGAGTTCTATATCACAAGTGGCACCCGCCTCTTGCATATGATATCCCGAGATCGAAATGGAATTGAACTTCGGCATATTTCTGGAAGTGTATTCAAAAATATCACTGATGATCTTCATGGAAGGGGTAGGAGGATAGATATAAGTGTTCCGAACCATGAATTCCTTCAGAATGTCATTCTGAATAGTCCCTGCCAGTTGTTCTGTAGCAACCCCTTGCTCTTCCGCAGCAACAATATAAAAAGCCATGATAGGAAGAACCGCCCCGTTCATCGTCATAGATACACTCATTTTATCCAGTGGTATCTGATCGAATAGGATCTTCATGTCTTCCACACTGTCTATGGCCACTCCTGCTTTTCCGACATCTCCTACTACACGTTCATGGTCACTGTCATATCCGCGGTGCGTAGCCAGGTCGAATGCTACAGAAAGCCCTTTTTGGCCAGCGGCTAAATTTCTTCGATAAAAGGCATTACTGTCTTCGGCGGTGGAAAATCCGGCATATTGACGAATGGTCCATGGTCGGCGTACGTACATAGTGGAATAAGGTCCGCGTAAATTAGGTGCCAATCCTGCAACAAAATCCAGATGCTCCAAACCTTTAAGATCTTCTTTAGAATAGGAATTCTTCACAGATATTCCTTCCGCTGTATCCGAAATTTTCTCGGAGGATTCTTCTTGGGAAACTTCGTTGAATAATTTGATATGTTGAAGATCTCTTCTTGCCATTCGTTCTAATAATTAATCCAGTTTGTACAAATGTTGATAAAAACCGTCAAGCGCGATGTACATAGTGAGATGCTGATCGGTATACGCCTTATATATTTTCCTTGTTAACTGACTCGCTACTTGTGAGGGGTCCAGAGCATCTACTTCATTCAATCTCAGAAATAACGCTCGTAGCTCTTCATCAATAATGTTATCAAACAGGCAACTTATCAGTTCACTATTATAGTTTAACCGGGACACCGAATTGTTAGCGTCCCAAATTTGTGATTCTAATTTTAATTGTTCAAACACTTTCAAAGTGTGTGGAGAGGCGATTTGTTGAAAATTCGCATAACCGGACATTCCATCATACACATAAGTTGCCAGTCCCTGCATATAAAAACGATCGGTTCCGGCGATCACATCGGGATCCTTGTAAAAGTTACCTAAATCTTCTTTGAAACTATAAAGCGCTTCATGCAACAAAGCCTTATCCAAGCCCGGACAATCAATGGGTTGTGCCCGATCCTGATATTTGTACTCCAGTGGCTGTTCGCAACCAGTCATAACTATTAAAACGGCTACTATGAAGACTGCAAAGTATTTATTCATTATCTAATCTTTCTTGTTCAACTTTTTCTGAAATTCTTTTGGGTATGATCGGTTCTACCTCAGTTTTCCGAACATTGGTTTTGAGAAATGGGTATAACTCCAGTTCGTCCTTCATTTGATCCTGATCATTAATAAAATGTGTTGTTCCCACCAATTTGTTGTCTCCTGAATCATAGTGACGGAGTTCTTTATCGGCGTTCTCTTTTATTTTCTTCTGAAGGGTTCCTGTCCGAAGCATTTTCAGAAATCCACCACCGTGTTCAATTTCTTTGAACAGGGCAAGAGACTTCTCGGCAAGTTCATCGGTAAGTTTTTCGACATAATAACTGCCGTCAGCTGTATTTTCCACAGTATCAAAATAGCTTTCCGATTTAAGGATCAGGAGTTGATTTCTTGAAATTCTTTCTCCAAACTCATTGCTTTTATGATATACTGCATCATAAGCCAGGTTACCAATAGTGTTGGCCCCTCCTAAGATTCCACTCATGCATTCCGTAGTGGTGCGCAGCATGTTCATGTTGTAATCGTAAATGGTCTTGTTTCTGAAAGAAGGTTTGGCAAAAACATCACATTTCGGTTCGAATCCAAATTCCGAAGCAATCGAAGCATACACCAATCGGAGCGCCCGAATTTTGGCAATCTCAAAGAAATAATTAGATCCAATACTTACATTAAACGTAATGCTTGGATTGATGGTGTTATTTGTGTTTTTAACGTTCCGCTCTTCTATAAAGTGGAGGTATTCCGTGGCTTGAGCAACGGAATAAGCAATCTGCTGAACCATATTGGCTCCTGCATTTTGAAAAATACCGGAATTCACACCCAAAATAGATGCATCCGGGAAGCCCGACAACAATTCAGTTAGAATCTGGTGATCTTTCTCATTGCTGTGAAACCAATTTCCAGATTGAGCCAGGTTTCCAAGTAAATCAATGGAATACTTTGCAGACGCTTTGTTGGATTTTAAAAACCTGATAAGATCCGCATAGAACTCTTGCTTCAGAAAATTCAATCGAAACCTAATCTCACATTCTTCAAAATTGAATCCTTCGAATAAAGCCTGGATTTCAAATTCCTCATCCGCAATAAACTCAATGCATTCGGCACCTCTGGAAATTGCATCTAGCGCCAATGAACGTGCGACATGGGTCTTATCAATGAACACAGTTTGCGCTATTTTCCATTGAGCGGGATGCCCTGGAATAGACCTGGGTGGTGTTTCGAAGTCGTCACTATGATAAAATGGCTTCACGTGGATTCCTTCCAAGCTCTGCCATAAGAGTGTTTCATTATAGTCGGCTCCTTTGAGGTCGACTTGTATTTTTTGTTTCCACTGTTTAGAGGATACGGATTCGAAGTCACTAAATAATGATTTACTCATCTTCCTTCTTTAGCTTAATACTGTCTTCATGTTCTATGATGTAAATATCTTCATTTTCCTTTTTCAGGTAATACTTTTCCCGCGCATATTTTTCCACCTCGTTGCTGTCCTTCATTTTCTCGATGAATTGTTTGTCCTTGGCAATTTCTTCCTTATAAAATTCTTTGTTGTCTTCCAGCGCTTTGATGTCTTCATTGAGTTCTTTGTGAATGAAATAAGAATTCGTATCAAAAAAGATCATCCAAACTAAAAAAAGGATTAGGATCAGCATATATTTATTGCTGACAATCCGAAACCACTTTTTTTGTTTTAGCGCAGACCACTTCATAAGGCATCAGGAGATTTTTTGATGTATGATATTTCTGATGAGTTCCACGGCCACCGTGTTGTACCTATTGGTAGGAATAATAATATCCGCAAATTCCTTTGTTGGTTCAATAAACTGCTCATGCATGGGCTTTAAATTGGTCTGGTAGCGCTTGAGGACTTCGTTGAGATCCCGGCCTCTCTCAGCCATATCCCTTTTAAGTCGCCTTATCAGCCTTTCATCACTATCTGCATGAACATACAATTTGACATCGAACATTTCCCTGATCTCGGGGTGGGTAAGGATTAGAATTCCTTCTACAATGATCACTTTTTTAGGATAGGTGGTGATGGTTTCGTCGGTTCGGTTATGTTCCACGAAAGAGTACACCGGCTGTTCGATGGGATTCCCTTTTTTCAGCTCCTTTAAATGTTCCACCAAAAGATCGAAATCGATTGCCGACGGGTGATCAAAATTGATTTCTACACGCTCGTCGTAGGTAAGCTCGCTGGTATCTTTATAATAAGAATCCTGGGAGATAATGCAGACCTCTTCTTCAGGTAATTCCTGAACAATTTGTTCCACAACAGTAGTTTTACCACTTCCGGTTCCACCTGCAATACCGATGATGAGCATAGGTTGATTGTTTTCACAAAGGTAATGAGAATCCGCCTTTTAAGCGATGGCAACGAATTTATTTTTTAACAGCGGCTACCTCTTCGGGGGTGACTGCTTTGCTTGCTCTATTGCCCCATGAATTCATGATATAATTCATGACATCGGCAATCTCTTCATCGGTGAGTCCCATGGGTGCCATGTAGCCATTATATAAAGTACCGTTGACTATAATTTCTCCTTGCTGACCAAATTTAACAGCATGAATGCTTTCCGTTCTCTTTTCGATAAGCCAGTTGGAACCGGCAAGCGGTGGAAAGGTTTCGGGAACACCTTTGCCATTCCCCAGGTGGCACTGCATGCAGAAGTCGGTATAAATTAATCCTCCTCGCTCTTTGCTTTCCTTTAAATACGGATCCTGAGGTAAAATTTCTACTGCGGAAGCACGATTCGCAGGAACGGTATTTTTTTCAGTATTGAACTTGCAACTTGATACGGAAATAAGACAAAGGGCAAACAGTATTCGAATCATGAATTCGGAATTAATCGTACTATTCCTCTTCCTTCCACCGAGATATAGATATATCCGTCGGGACCCATTTTGACGTTCCGAACCCTACCAACATCCTCCGCAACCTTTTCGCGTCCAATCACTTTCTCACCATTCAGTTTTACCAATTCGACATAGTCAAATTTTAAAGAACCCACCAGCAAATGACCTGTCCATTCAGGATATCGGTTTCCGGTGACGAAATCCATTCCGCAAGGTGCAATGGAAGGGGTCCAATGATAGACAGGCTGCTCCATTCCCGGTCTTTCTGTTTCATCGGTGAATTTAGTGCCGCTATAATTGATCCCATAGGAAATAACCGGCCACCCGTAGTTAGCCCCTTTCCTAATAATATTGATCTCATCTCCGCCTTTCGGACCATGCTCGTGGATCCAAAGTTTTCCGGTTTCGGGATGTTTTACCATTCCCTGAGGGTTTCGATGGCCATAAGAGTATATGGCGTGTTTTGCAGAAGGATCTTTTACAAAAGGATTATCAGAGGGAATTGAGCCATCATCATGCAAACGATATATTTTACCGTTGTCCCTGGTGATGTCCTGGGGATTCACATCCCTGTTGCCCCGATCCCCAATGGAAAAATATACAAATCCTGCATCGTCGAATTCGATCCTGGAACCAAAATGTTGCCCACGACGACTGTTGGGCGATGCTTTGTATAAGTTTTCTATGTTGGTAAGGCTAGTGCCGTTTAGTTTCGCCCGGATCAATTTGGTATTACCTCCATCGCCGGGTCCTTCGTCGGAAACCAATGTGAAATATATCCATCCGTTTGAGGAATAATCAGGATGCAGTTCTACGTCCAGAAAACCTCCCTGTCCTCTAACATAGATATCCGGCACTTTAGAAATTTTTTGTTTCGAACCATTTTTAAAATGTATGAGATCACCACTTTTTTCTGTGATGAGCATGGCACCGTCTGGAAGCCATGTCATGCCCCATGGATTATTGAGACCATCGATTACGGTTTGAACCTTATAATTTCGCTGATTTTCAACTTGAATAGCAACATCTCCTGATTTCTTTTGTTGTGCACAACTCTGAAGAAATAAGGAAAAGGTTAGCAATGTGATCAGATAACGCATTTCGGTTTCCTTTGAAATAAAATTAGTGAAATCAGTTCTCAGAAAAGAAAATAAAATGCCAACATTTTCTTAATTCAATAAAAAAATGAAAAGGAGTTTGCGGGACCTTCAATTTTGGTTATTTTTGCCACCTCCTGATACGAAAGTTTCGAGTGAAGGTAAGCCATCATCAAGGCAAACCATTTACGGGGTGTAGCGTAGCCCGGTTATCGCGCCTGCTTTGGGAGCAGGAGGTCGCAGGTTCGAATCCTGCCACCCCGACAAATCCGGTCATTTAGACAAATTTTTAAAGCCGAAGTAATTATGACCTTCGGCTTTTTTCTTGCAAAAATCCGGTAGACGGCTACTTCCCTTCTATATTAATCCGGTTTCGAGATTTTCATTTTTTTCTTAGCAATCCAACACTTCGTTTGCACGCATTAATCAAGCCGCTGAACGAAAACCATAGTGCAGGGACAGCGGATTCTAAAAAATATGTGACCTGTTTCATAAAATTGTGTCACAATTATAATGAGGTTAAATCAAGACATCAGATTTAGTGGGAAAAACTAGTACCGTTCTTAGTGATGAAGAATTGATTCAACTCATTGTAAATGAGAAGAATACTGAACTATTTGCAATGATTTACGATCGCTATGCAGAAGTAGTTTATAATAAGTGCCTCAGTTTTTCGAAATCCAAGGAAGAGGCAGAAGACCTTACGCACGACATTTTTGTATTGCTGTATGCCAAGCTCCGCACCTTTAAACATCAATCTAAATTTTCGACCTGGTTGTATTCATTCGTCTATAACTTTTGTGTGAATTACGTAAACAGGACCCTTAAGAAGAAGAAAGAAAAGTTTGTTAATACGGATGACATTCAACAGTATGCCAAAGATGAGATAAGCGATGATGAAATATTGAAGTTGGAAAAAGAACAATTGTCTGAAGCTCTCGGCAAATTGGATCCAAAAGATCGAATGATATTGTTAATGAAATATCAGGACGACATGTCCATAAAAGATATCATGGAACACCTTGAGGTTGGCAAAAGTGCCGCCAAAATGAGGGTAAACAGGGCAAAGAAGAAACTAATGCAGGTTTATAATAGTATGTAGCATGGAGAATCCTTTTAAAGCCATATTATCCAATGAGAAGTTGCCTGTCTTTTTAAAAGATAAGGTAATGGAAGATGTAGAATTGTTGAAACTTTCTTTTGAATTGGCAGAACTCTTTGCCGTGAAATACCCTGAATCTGTAAATGATATACTAAAAACAACCCGAAATAATAGAAAAAAATAAACTAATCAACTCTCCCATGGAAAAGTTACTCGATTTCGCTCCATTTAAAAATCTTTTAAAAGAACTGAATGATTTTCTCCCTAAAATACTGGGTGCCGTGGTCTTCTTTATTATCGCATGGATTCTTTTAAAATTGATCCTGTTCATCGTCAGAAAATCTTTGCGACTTACAAATATTGATGACCTGGTGCGCAAAATTTTTGAAAACGGAGCCATTTTCGATTCTTCATTAAAAATTGTCCCATCTAAAATTATTGTTGGATTCGTAAAATGGTTTTTCATTTTAGTGTTCCTGATTATTGGTTCCGATTTATTAGGACTTACTATGGTATCCAATGAAGTTGGAAGTATTATCAGTTACTTCCCTCAAGTATTTAGCGCTTTTGTGATCTTTGCCTTTGGGGTATACCTGGCCACCCTTCTAAAGAAATCCACCAAGGCCATGTTATCGTCCTTTGATCTGAATGGTTCTAATCTAATCAGCCGGATAGTTTTTTACATCATTTTCCTTATAGTTACTATTGTCGCACTCAACCAGGCAGGAATCCAGACCGATATCATAACGGATAATCTTTCGCTCATTCTGGGAGCTTTTCTTGCTTCTTTAGCCCTGGGCCTCGGACTTGGATCCAGGGATATTATCCTGGGATTACTGCAAGGGTTTTATGCCAGGAAGAATTTCAAAGTAGGGCAGAAGGTTCGCGTTGGGGAGTATGAAGGAGTTATTGAATCCATTGAAAATATCACTATTGTAATCAAAGGAGACAGCGATAAACTGGTCCTTCCCATGAGTCATTTTTCAAATCTTCAGGTAGAAATTTTGAATTAAGTGTGACCTATTTTAAAAAGCGGTGTCAAAAGGTATATAACCCCACTAGCAATGTTTTTTATAATTGATAGTACGAACGGCATCCCGGCTATTATAGTTTTGCAGATTTTTTTTCTGTTGGTTTTAGTTGTGGGGTTAGTTTTAACCATCAGGGATTATCGCGAAACGAAAAAGGAGTATCATCATTCCATTAATAAAAAGGATGTCGATCACAAAAGTGGCGAAAATCGAGGTTGATTTTGGCTAATCCCTCTTCTTAGCTACTTAATCTGGTGTTTACTTCTATAAGTAAAATGCTGTGATTTCCATGAAGGCCCGCTGCTTTGTCGGGCCTTCTTCTTTTGGCAAGATCAGTATTTTTCGAACCAATCGAAAACCTCCCTGATGATCCTTGATTTTTGAGACTGAATATACTCCAGATAGGCAAGAGCTGTAGGAGATAGTTGTTTGGATTTCATCCAGATCAGACACCAGGTAGTCACGATGGGAAGACCTCGGGCATTGATAATTTCAAGATCCTTATTCTTAAGTTCATTTTTGATTCCAATAAGAGGCATAATGGAATAACCCAGACCGGCGATAATAGATTGTTTCAATGCTTCATTGGAAGTGAGCTCAATTTTTTTGGCCGCAGGATAGTTATTCTTATGCATGTATTCTTCCATAGCATTCCGGGTGGCTGAACCCTGTTCACGATATAAGAGCGGTGCTTTATTGAAGATATTCTTGGCGGATTTGTATTTCTTGTCCTGAAACTTGGTCCCACCAATAAGAAATAGTTTATTCTTCATGAGATCAATGCGCTTGGTTTTATCTTTTAAGTGATCCGGTACGACGGATACCATTGCAAAATCTACTTCATTGTTCTCCAGGTTCTCTACCACTTTTGTTTTATTGGTTACATCCATCACCAGGTCCACCCCCTCATGGCGATGCATAAAATCAGACAAAAAGGAGGGCATCACATATTTTCCCGTGGAAACGACGGATATTTTTAAACGTCCTGCAAGCTTCCCCTGGAATTCCTGGGTTCTATAATTGATCGCCTCCACTTCGTTCAGAATTTTTTCCGCGGCTTCGGCAATCTCTTTACCGAAATCGGTGACATATAGTTGTCTACCCACCACTTCTGTAAGCGGAATTGAAAATTGTTCCTGAAACTTTTTGAGCTGAATTGAAACTGCCGGTTGGGTGAGATACAATTCTTCGGAAGCCTTGGTAATGCTCTGCTTCTCCGCAATTTTCTGAAATATCTGAAGTTGATGCAACGTATAATTCATAACTTTTGTTTATGTATTAGATAATAAATATAAATAAAAATATATGAAAATTAAAACTAATATTTGCAGTGGAAATTAATTGATATGAAAAAAGAAGTTGTAAAACTAGAAGTAAACAGAAGCAGGGTTCGACCCTATAATTTCCAGCAGTTTGCTTCGATGGGAACCAAAGCGGCAATGGCGAGATTGAAGCTGTTTTTTTGTAATTTTTTATTGATCACGCTATTGCTGTCCTCCTATTTTCATGATCGTTTATACTTTAAAGAATTAGTAGTTAGTTGTTTCATTTTATGCTGTTTGTTTTTGCTTAAGACGTTGCAAAAAGAAAATTAACGTCTAGAAATCCATGACGGCTCTGGGGAGTCGTCATGGGTTCACAAAAAAAAATGTAAAATCTAATTTCAAAATATGGAAACTTTAACCGTTACAGACCAAAAAATCAATTTAGTGGAAGGGGAATTCACAGCCTCAGAAGCTAGTTTCGTTGTAAGTGCATTAATCGACGAAAAGATCAATTTTCATAAGCTACAGCGCTTAAGCTGGTGTGAAGGAGATCAGTTTGCTGATACATGCTATCCGGACGGAAGGATCAAAGAACTGATGGATGAAAAGGAAATCGCCAGGGAATTCATCAAAAATATGAGACAAAGTGGTGCGAAATTCCAAATCAAAGGAGAACTCACCATTTCTTTAGCCGAATAGATCCTTTCAACCATTTATTGGTAGACCCTCGTTCTTTGACATGGATTTACATCTTTTAGTAGATAACTTAACGAATCCTGCGCTGTTATTTTTCTTTCTTGGGATCGTCGCCGTCCAATTGAAAAGCGATCTGCGAATCCCGGAAAACTCTTCGAAGTTCATTGCCTTATACCTGTTGCTATCTATTGGTTTCAAGGGAGGGCAGGAACTATCGCACAGCGAATTGGACTTGGAGATTGTCTGGTCCTTATTGTTTGGGATAGCTCTGGCAATCATCGTACCGATCTATAGTTTCTTTCTTCTGAAAAGGAAATTCAGTATAGCAAATTCGGGAGCGATTGCCGCGGCTTACGGATCGGTGAGTGCGGTGACTTTTGTGACCGCCATTTCCTTTCTCGAGATTGAAAACATTGAGTTTGGCGGACATATGGTTGCCGTGATGGCACTTATGGAAGCCCCTTCGATCATTGTAGGAATATTGCTGATTGCTATGTTCAATAAGGAAAGCCTGGATCATATACCATATCGAAAGATATGTACACATGCGGTCACCAATGGCAGTGTTTTGTTGGTATTGGGTTCTTTGCTTATCGGCTTTTTAGCCAGTGAGCAACAGGCGCAAGGTATCAAACCTTTCACCACCGATATCTTTAAAGGATTTCTTGCGGTATTTCTTTTGGACATGGGAATTACCAGTGGCAAAAAGCTCTCGTCCTTCCTAAAGAAAGGTTGGTTCGCTTTGCTCTTTGCGATTGTTATTCCAATATTCAACGGCATTGTAGTGAGTATTATCACGGTAAGCTTTACTGAAAATGTGGGTAACCGATTGCTGTTTGCGATTCTGGCGGCTAGTGCCTCCTATATTGCGGTGCCAGCCGCGATGCGAATGGCGGTTCCCAAAGCGAATCCGAGTTTGTATTTACCCATGGCCCTGGCTATCACATTTCCCTTTAATATTACGTTGGGAATGCCACTGTTCCTCTGGGTGATCCGAATGTTTTAAAATACAATATTGCAACTATGAATTCTTAATATTCAGATGTAATAGGGCGAATAGTTATTCGTAGTTGTTATAGATAAAACCTGCTCTCTTTGAGAGTGGGTTTTTTTGTTGGCAAAACTGAGACTTTTGGTTTTAAGGTTTTGTGGTTTTATTCTGAAAACATATTTGCCAGCCGTATTAAATTGGTTATTTTTGCCACTCAAAATCGGGATGTGGCGCAGTCCGGTTAGCGCACACGCCTGGGGGGCGTGGGGTCGCAGGTTCAAATCCTGTCATCCCGACTTAACCAAAAAGTGATTCATAAAGTGAATCACTTTTTTATTTCCGAAGAAATCCAAACTCGTTTGAGATTTCAGAGGAAATAAAAAACAAAACACGGTAGTGTTACTTTTTGATTTGCACTGAGGGTTTATTGGGATTCTGTAAATCCTGTCGGGGATTTTGAAGGAAAAAAAAACAAAACACGGTAGTGTTACTTTTTGATTTGCACTGAGGGTTTATTGGGAT
>WUAI01000042.1 GCA_009827225.1 Flavobacteriaceae bacterium
GGGGATATCTATGGCTTAGATCCCGAAATCGCATGGAACTATGGGATATCCTACCTGCAAGGCTTTGATCTTTTCGGCAGAAAAGGAGATTTTACCTTTGATTTTTATCGAACCGAATTCGTGAACCAGGTGGTAGTGGATTGGGGGAATCCGAGGGCCATCAGATTTTATAATCTGGAAGGAGAGAGTTTTGCCAATAGCTTCCAGGTAGAATTCAATTACAATGCTTTTGAAAATTTCGATCTGCGTCTTGCCTATAAATATTATGATGTTCAAACCGATTTTGAGTTGGGAAGGTTTGAAAAACCTATGATCCCCAGGAGCCGAGTATTTGGGAATTTCAGTTATGTCACTCCACCAAAAACAAACGGTTCCCGCTGGAAGTTTGATCTTACCTATAACTGGTTGGATTCTATGCTGTATCCGTTTACAGATATGAACCCTGAAGAATTTCAACGTCCCGAACGTTCACCTTCCATAGGAACGCTCAATGGACAAATCACCAAAGTGTTCTCACCTCGCTTTGAAATTTATGTAGGCGGGGAAAATATTAACAATGTTCAACAGGACAATCCTATTTTAGGCGCTGAAGATCCGTTTGGTCCGTATTTTGATAGTACCTTTGTGTACGGACCTATATTTGGAAGTGTCTATTATACCGGGTTGCGATATAAATTAAATTAAGATGAAAAAAGTAATCATACTAATGTTTCTTTTTGCTGGACTGGGATTGCAAGCTCAGAACAAAAATGCCAAAGCTACCATCGAAGTAGATGGGGTTTGCATGATGTGTAAAGATCGAATTGAAAAGGCCTCTCTTAAAACAAAAGGAGTGAAATCGGCAGTGTGGAATATAGACTCTCATATGCTCAGTCTCATTTTTGATGA
The DNA here is from genome assembly GCA_009827225.1 of Flavobacteriaceae bacterium. GTDB lineage: Bacteria > Bacteroidota > Bacteroidia > Flavobacteriales > Flavobacteriaceae > Aureisphaera. Next base: position 889 of record WUAI01000042.1, read on the forward strand.
GCGAAAAACAGATCTGGATATAATTCAGGAAAATATTGCTGCTGTGGGTCACGACACCAAAAAAGTAATTGCGACTGAGGAAGCTTACAATAGCGTTCATGAATGCTGCAGATATCGTGATGAATCCTTAAAGAAAGATCACAACATGAAAGATGGTGGTTCTAACAATTAGATGAATCGCACTAAGAAAATACTATTGTATTCAATGACTGTGGTGGTCATCATCTTCGCTTTTGTCTGGGATTATTATGTAAGACAATGGCAGGAATTGAATCCGGGAACTGAAGAATCGGTTGTGCGGGTGGATCAGTTTGTATTGTATCCCTTGATATTTACGCTCGTGGCAGTGTCCTTGTTTCAATTGTTCAGAAAGAAAAATTAGCTTACATGTTTCGTTTTGCTGCAGGTTTGCTGGGAATTTCCGCGCTCTTGAGTTGTGCTCAGGTTCCGACGGAGAGCGGCAATGAGGTGGTGAAAAAGAGCATTGATTCCCACGGAGGCTGGGAGAATTATCAAGCCTTGGACACGCTCATCATAGATAAAACAACAAGGCTTTTTTTAGAAGACGGATCTCTCGAGTCTGAAATTTCAGAAAAACAAATATTTATCCGTAAACCGGAATACAAGACTATTCTTATCAGGGAATCCGATACCTTGATAGGCCGGATTACAGATACCATTTATCATCCACGAATCCTGGCCGCTGAATTCGTTCTATTTCAACCGTTCAAACTAAATGAGGGACAACCTGTCCTGGAAAATACGGGTGCATTCGATTTCTTGTTAGGAGAAGGCCCGGCAGAGGTAAAGGTGGAATTTGAGGAGGGTAAGGATACTTGGTGGTTTTATTTTGACGATTCCTATCGATGTATTGCGAATAAGGTACTGCACAACAATCGCTACAGTCTTATTCAGAACTTGGAGTTTCAGGAACACAAAGGGCTGCTACTACATAAACATCGGAAAAGTTATTTCACCGATTCCAATGGGAATAAAAAGTATCTGCGAGCCCAGTATTTTTATGACATATTGAAATAAAAAACCCTCCGAAGCTTTATGCGAAGGAGGGTTTGTAATATTTGTAAAGACCGATTTACATCATTCCGGGCATACCCCCGCCACCCATAGGTGGCATTGCAGGAGTATCTTCCTTAATGTCCACTAAGGCACATTCAGTCGTAAGAATCATCCCCGCAACCGAAGCTGCGTTTTCCAAGGCAATTCTTGTTACTTTTTTAGGATCGATGATACCAGCCTTGAGCATGTCTACATACTCTTCACTTTTAGCATCGTATCCGAAAGTATTCTTGCCTTCCAATACTTTGTTAATCACTACGGAACCTTCTCCACCTGCATTTTCCACGATGGTTCGAAGTGGTGATTCGATCGCCTTAGAAACAATCTGAATCCCCGTAGTCTCGTCCAGTGTATTCGTAGTCAGTTTTTCAAGGGCTTTATTGGCTCTCACCAGGGCAACTCCTCCACCGGCTACAATACCTTCTTCAACAGCAGCTCGCGTCGCATGCAAAGCATCGTCAACACGATCTTTCTTCTCTTTCATTTCCACTTCACTCGCCGCACCTACGTAAAGCACTGCAACTCCACCGGCTAATTTCGCCAAACGTTCTTGCAATTTTTCCTTATCATAGTCGCTGGTGGTGGTTTCGATCTGAGATTTGATCTGCCCAACTCTAGCCTTGATATCATTCTTTTTACCTGCACCGTTTACGATAGTGGTATTGTCCTTATCGATGGTCACCGTTTCAGCAGTACCCAACATCTCCACAGTAGCATTCTCCAGAGTAAATCCTCTTTCTTCGGAAACGACCGTGCCGCCCGTTAGGATTGCGATGTCCTCTAACATTGCCTTTCTTCGATCACCGAATCCGGGAGCCTTAACGGCTGCAATTTTCAACGCACCTCTTAGTTTGTTCACTACCAATGTGGCCAATGCTTCTCCTTCCACATCTTCTGCTATGATCAATAGAGATTTACCTTGTTGCGCCACTGGCTCCAACACGGGAAGAAGATCTTTCATATTCGAGATCTTTTTGTCGTACAATAAGATCATTGGGTTCTCGAGGTCGGTCTGCATTTTATCACTGTCTGTGACAAAGTAAGGAGACAAGTATCCACGATCGAACTGCATTCCTTCCACCACGTCCACATAGGTTTCGGTACCTTTGGCTTCCTCCACGGTGATCACTCCTTCTTTCCCTACTTTACCAAAAGCTTCTGCTATCAAGTCCCCGATCTGGTCGTCGTTATTGGATGAAATAGCGGCCACCTGCTGAATCTTTTCCGAAGAATTACCCACTTTAGTAGACTGCTTCTCAAGGTCGGAAACAATGGCTTCCACAGCAGCATCGATTCCTCGTTTAAGATCCATAGGATTTGCTCCGGCTGCTACGTTTTTCAGTCCTTCTTTGACGATAGCCTGTGCTAAAACGGTAGCAGTGGTCGTACCGTCACCGGCAAGGTCGTTGGTTTTAGAAGCTACTTCTTTTACCATTTGGGCTCCCATGTTTTCCAGGGCATCTTCTAGTTCAATTTCCTTTGCTACTGAAACTCCATCTTTGGTTACCTGAGGTGCTCCAAAGGATTTACTGATGATCACATTTCGCCCTTTTGGTCCTAGGGTCACTTTTACTGCGTTTGCCAAAGCATCTACTCCGCGTTTGATTGCGTCGCGTGCTTCCACATCAAATTTTATATCTTTTGCCATGATTGTTTATTTTGGTAATTATTAAATGATCGCAAGAATGTCATCCTCACGCATGATGAGATAATCTTTTCCGTCCAATTTTAATTCACTGCCTGAATATTTTCCGTAAAGCACTATATCACCAACTTTAACGGTCATTTCGTGATCTTTTTTGCCTTTACCTACGGCAACAACTTTTCCTTGTTGAGGTTTTTCCTTGGCGGAATCGGGAATATAGATACCCGAGGCTGTTTTGGTTTCAGCAGCTTGAGGTTCTACTAAAACGCGGTCTGAAAGTGGTTGGATTTTTAAAGCCATTTTCAATATTATTTTAGATGTTATTTTAAAATTTACGTTTCTGCATTTTCAGAAATTATGCCATTGCTTGTATTCTGACATATTTCAATAAAAAATGCCAACTTGTCACAAGTCGGCATCGTCAATGTTTTTGTAGTATGGAGCACTATAATTATTCAGCTGGAGTTTCGCTAGGAAGCTCGGTAGCAGGAACACTATCATCCAGGAAGGTATCGGTCGCTGTCCCACTGAATAACGAAATATTAGATAGCAGGATCAAAGCCAGCAATAATATCGCCAGTGTCCAGGTACTTTTATCGAGGAAATCCGTCGTCTTTTTAACTCCTCCCAGCTGGGTTCCACCTCCACCACCGAAGGTCGAAGATAATCCTCCTCCTTTAGGGTTTTGTACCATAATCACAATAACCAGTAGGAATGCTACAAATACGATCAGGATCAAAAATATTGTGAATTGCGTCATTTCTTTTCTGTTTTAATCAATTTCTTTATTGCCCGAATTTGGTCTGCAAAGAAACCACTTTTTTCGGGATTTTTCAAAATTAAAATTTTATAAGCCTGGATGGCCTTTTTATATTTCTTTTGCTGTAGATAAACCTTCGCTAAAGTCTCTGTCATCAAGGTGTCCGGACTTTGCACATATGGCTTCGCCAGGTTCTTATTTTTAGAGGAAACTTCCTTGGGTTCCATTTTGGGTTGCTCCTGAATGAAGCGTTCTATCAATTGAAACTTGCGTTCCTTTTTTGAAGGTTCTGTTTTTTCTTCTTTTCCTTCCGAAATTTCGGGGGATCCTCGATCAATTGGAGTTGCCTTAGTGAGTTTTAGCCATTCCGAAAAAGAACGGGTATCCTCCTGTGAGAATTGTAGTGGTTCATCCAGTTTGAGGACTTCTTCAGGAGAAGATTCCGACGGTTCTGGTTCCGTGTCCGGCACTTCTTCCTTTTCAACCATTTCGGTTATGGAACTCACTTTTTTCTCGAACAGTTTGGGATCCAGGATGGCTTCGGCTTTTTTAATTTCTGCCTTCATCTGTCGGTCGATCTCAAGACTCACTTTCTCTGAGACGTCCTCCATGTCCACTTCCATCGCTTTGACAGCTTCGCTCTGCTGTAAGATCAATTCTGAAATTTCATTTTGAGTAAAAGTTTCCGAAGTGATAAAATCAAAGAGCATATCACGGTCTGTGGTATACGCCGCGGTCAATTTCAGTGCATCGTTGTATAAAAAACTGTTTTGGTTCTTCAATCCTTTTAACTGAAGAGCCCTTGCACTTTGGAAGTAAGGATATGCCTCCAAAACGGTGGACAATTCGTCCAAATGTTCTTTCCCGATTTTTTCCGGCTGGGCCAACAGATATGTGTAGGTCTCCTTGTTCATGTCACCAGTTGGCCAGGGATTTATTGAAAATGTCTTGTGTAAGTCGCTCGTAGATCACATCCAGCGCATCGGTTAATTGAGATCCCACCAATTGTGAGCTGCCGGGATAATCAAAATAGAATGAAAATCGTTCTTCAAAGTCTTTTTCGGGCTCCAGGGTATTAAAAAACCGAACATTAACCCCTATGGTCAGGCGATTTTCGGCAGCCGTACTCTGTGCAGTTGCTGTGATAGGTGACACATAATACTGGACAATTTCTCCTTCATAGATCAAATCTCCTCCATTGTTCACGAGGCTCAGGCTGGTTTGGTTCAATATCAAGTCCTGCATCTCAATGGTGAAATTCCTCGCCACTGCCGGTTCCACAATGGGAGCATTGTTCAGGAAGTTGTTTACCTGGAAGGTTTGAGCATTGCCAATATCCGCACCTGTAAAGGAATAGGAGACTTTACAGCCTTGTAATAAAATTACCAGTAACGACAGATACGCAAAATGTTTTAGTATTCTCATGTAATCAAAGCGGTAATCTACAAATTATATTGTTTAATTTTTCGATAAAGAGTACGCTCACTGATGCCCAATTCCTTGGCGGCATCTTTTCGCTTGCCGCCATATTTTTCGAGGGATTTTTTAATAAGCTCGAGTTCTTTGTCATGCAGTGATAAACTCTCTTCTTCCTCGATCTCTTCAGCAAAATGATATTTGTCTTCAGCAACATCCTGCGAGGCATCGGGGTAGCTCAGCACTTCAACATTATGGGTTTCCGGAGTTTCTTCTTCCACAATCGAAGCAAGACGAGACTCGTGATCGGTTTCCTGAGAGTAGATTTTGTCGATCAAACTGGGATGCTCCTCTTTTACCTGAGCCACATTGCCGGTATTCATCAACTCCATGGTGAGTTTCTTGAGATCCGTAATATCCCGTTGCATGTCGAAAAGTACCTTATACAGAATTTCTCGTTCATTGCTGAAATCGCTCTGTTGTTTTTTAGGCCGGATCACCGCCGGCAGATTACTTCCCACATCAGGGAGATAAGACTTCAACGTATCGCGAGTAATATTGCGGTCTTGTTCCAGCACCGAGATTTGCTCCGCGATATTTCGAAGTTGCCGGATGTTCCCACCCCATCGATACTGAACCAACAGATCGTGGGCCGCCTGATCCAATCGGATGGTTGGCATCTTATACTTCTGGGCGAAATCCGCCGCAAATTTCCGAAACAGTAAGTGAATATCTTCGTGTCGATCTCTAAGCGGGGGAAGACTTATTTCCACAGTACTAAGGCGATAGTAAAGATCTTCTCTGAACTTTCCTTTTTCAATGGCATCGGCCATGTTCACGTTGGTGGCCGCCACAATACGTACATCGGTTTTTTGTGCCTTCGATGAACCTACTTTCAGGAATTCACCGTTTTCCAATACTCGTAACAGTCTTACTTGAGTAGGCAAAGGCAATTCCCCAACTTCATCTAAAAAGATAGTACCGCCATCGGCAACTTCAAAGTAACCGCTTCGGGTGGCCGTAGCTCCGGTAAAAGCTCCTTTTTCGTGTCCAAAAAGTTCCGAATCTATAGTACCCTCTGGGATGGCACCGCAGTTTACAGCAATATATTTACCGTGTTTGCGATGGGAGAGCGAGTGAATGATCTTTGGAATGCTTTCCTTTCCAACTCCACTTTCTCCTGTTACCAATACTGAAATATCAGTAGGAGCGACCTGTATCGCTTTTTCCACTGCACGATTTAGCCCCGGATCATTCCCGATAATTCCAAAACGTTGTTTTACCGCTTGTACAGATTCCATCTTAATATTCAAATTTATGTTCCGTTCTTAATTCTCCATTCCGCAATGTGGTTCCCATGGTTGGATACCCTTCAGCATTATACTCATAGGTGGTTTCATCGATTCTGTTCTCCAAACCGGGAATCGCATTTCGAGTCACATTATTCGCGGAAAATGGGTTAAAGGTTCCTGTAAAATCTATGTCATGAATGCCTGGCGAAATATAGACAAGCGGGTCTCCTGAGTACATTTGGAACAGTGGATTGATATTCGAATCGTAGTCTATTGTCATTGTGTAGGATAGGTTGTCACTCACAAAATTATATACTTCAATTAGCAGCCCTTTTGCATCATATGTCAAAACAGATCTGGTGAATTGTTCAGGACCGGAGTTATGGTTGGTCTCCAGAATTTTTCCCTGGCTGTCGAATATCACATACCCCGTCTTACCGGTTTCAACCTCTTCGAAATTCACAGTATTTCCATCATAAGTAAAATTGGTGGTTTGGCCAATACCACCTTGAGAACCATAATCGATAAATTGAGTGAGCCTACCTTGACTGTCGAAAGTGTATTCCATAACTGTTTCTTCAAAATCCCCAGAATCGGTATAGTGATCAATTCGGTTGATTGTACCATTCGAATTGTATTCGTACTTAAAGTAACCCGTGGGGACCCCTGTATGCACTTCAAACTTATATCTGTCGATGGTTCCGTTTTGATTGAAGTCTATGATGATGGCTTCCGGATCCGGGAATTGATTGAACGTAGTATGCGTATATCTTTGCAGTACCAATTCAACATTCTCCTCCTGGTTTTCGTTCTGTTCTTCGTTCTGATTATCGGCATTATCACTGGTACATCCGACGAAAAATACCGCTATTAATATGAAGCTTAAATTTTTTATCATTTAGTTGTTTTCTGAATATCCAACGGCTTCTCCAATCAAGGTGGCCGAGGTGCAGTCGTTAATTTTGACCCATACAAAGTCTCCCACTTTGTAATGTTCTTTCGGGAAGACCGCCACTGTATTTTGCTCGGTTCTTCCGCTCCAATTAAGGTCGCTCTTCTTGGATTCCTTTTCGATCAATACTTCTACAGTCTTGCCCACAAATTCCTGTGTACGATAAGCAGAGTGTTGCTGCTGAAGGTTGACGATTTCGGTGAGTCTCCGTTTTTTAACCTCTTCCGGGATGTCGTCCTCAAGTTTCCTTTCTGCAAGTGTGCCGGGTCTTTCAGAATACATGAACATAAAACCGAAATCATATTTCACGTATTCCATCAAAGTGAGCGTATCCTTATGGTCTTCTTCGGTTTCGGTAGGAAAACCTGATATCATGTCTTGTGAAATTCCACAACCCGGAATTATTTCCCGGATCGTATCGATGAGTTGCATATACTCTTCCCTGGTATGCTGGCGGTTCATTTCTTTCAGGATTCTTGTGCTTCCACTTTGAACCGGAAGGTGAATGTAATTGCAAATGTTGTCATATTTCGCCATGCTGTGAAGCACGTCTTCGGTCATATCCTGCGGATTCGAAGTGGAAAAACGAATGCGCATCTTTGGCTGCGCCTGGGCCACCATTTCCAGTAGTTGAGCAAAGTTCGTTGCGGTAGCCTTCTGAATTTCAGAAGCATTTTTAAAGTCCTTTTTTAGTCCGCCTCCATACCACAAATAGCTGTCCACATTCTGTCCCAACAAGGTTACTTCCTTGTATCCTTTGGAAGCAAGGTCGTTTACCTCATTCAGGATACTTTGTGGGTCTCGGCTTCGCTCACGCCCACGCGTAAACGGAACCACACAAAAGGTACACATATTGTCGCACCCACGAGTAATACTTACGAAGGCGGTTACTCCGTTGCCTCCAAGGCGAACCGGGGAAATGTCTCCATAGGTTTCGTCTTTGGATAGGATCACATTTACGGCGTCCCGTCCTTCTTCTACTTCTTTAAGGAGATTGGGAAGGTCTTTATAGGCGTCAGGCCCAACCACCATGTCCACTATTTTCTCTTCCTCCAGGAACTTGCTTTTCAATCGTTCGGCCATACAACCCAGCACCCCTACTTTCATAGTCGGGTTGATTCTTTTTACCGCATTGTATTTTTCCAGCCTTTTGCGAACGGTCTGTTCGGCTTTATCACGAATGGAGCAGGTGTTAACCAACACTAAATCGGCTTCCTCCAGTTGCTGTGTGGTATTGAACCCTTGTTCTGCAAGAATGGAGGCCACAATTTCACTGTCGCTAAAGTTCATCTGGCACCCATAGCTCTCGATATACAGCTTCTTTTGATTCCCATCCTTTCCCTCTAAAACCAGGGATTCGCCTTGTTTGTTTTCGTCTATTATCTTCTCTTCCATAAAACTCTGTTACATCCAACGTAACAATCCTGAAATAAAGTTGTCAAATTATGTGCAAAGATATGATATAATTAAAGAATATGACAAAGTGGCAGATTTCTTTTTTATACATTTACAGTCTAACTAATCAATGTAAACAACCATGCAAACTGATATTTTCCAGAGAATAGAAAATGCCGGAAAAGCGGATTTCGGTGATATTTTATCCAAGAGCTTTAATTTGTTCAAAGACGTATGGGTGGATGGACTCACTCATGTTCTTTTAACCATGATAGCGGTTATCCCATTCCTGCTAGTTGTTTATATTCCTATCCTACCTATATATATAGATATGTTTTCATATGGGTATGATCCCTACTATTATGAACCTTCTGTAGATTTCTCTGCCCTATTTTGGATAGGATATATTTTCATGGTACTTATATTGTCTTTTGTCATGCAGGTTGTGACCTATGTGATCACGGCACACTTTTATAAAGTATGCCAAAAGAAGGATACAGGCAGTCCTGAAGATGTTGGAGGCTTTTTTGTTTTTCTGAAAGGTAACTTCACAAAACTATTATTACTTTCTTTAGCCACTTTCGGTATCGCTATCCTGGCTGCCCTTGCATGTTACCTTCCTATTTTTTACGTGATGGTGCCCTTGCAGTTAATGCTTCCAATTTTTGCCTTCAATCCTAAATTGAGTGTTTCCGATATTATCAAGGCCGGATTCAAACTTGGGAACAAATACTGGTTAATTGTTTTTGGACTGATCATCGTTTCATCCCTCATCGCTCAATTGGGTATTATCTTATGTATTGTTGGAGTTTTGGTCACTGCTTATTTTGTGCATTTACCTATGTATTTCTTCTATAAAGATACTGTTGGCTTCGATGAATCTCCTCAAAATTGGGATGCACCATCGGTTGTTGAATAGTACTGAAAACGAACAATATAAACCCCTCGAATTCCGCTCTCTAATAGTGTTAACAGAACATTAAAAAAGGGGCTCCAAAAAAGTGTGTAAAAAAAATCACATACTTTTGTACTCCAAATTTATGCACTATGGCGAAGAATTTAGTGATTGTTGAGTCCCCTGCAAAAGCTAAAACCATTGAGAAATTCCTTGGAAAAGATTTCAAGGTTACTTCAAGTTTTGGACACATCGCAGACCTGCCTTCTAAGGAGTTGGGTGTTGATGTGGACGGAGATTTTACCCCTAAGTATATCATTTCAAGTGATAAGAAAAGTTTGGTGAAAGAACTCAAGGATCTGGCCAAGAAAGCCGAGATGGTGTGGCTCGCCAGTGATGAGGACCGTGAAGGGGAAGCCATTGCATGGCATTTGGCAGAATCACTAAAACTCGACAAAGAGAAAACCAAAAGAATCGTATTTCACGAAATAACAAAATCGGCCATACTAAAGGCTATAGAGAATCCGCGTCAGATAGACTATAACCTGGTGAATGCGCAACAAGCTCGAAGAGTTCTTGATAGATTGGTAGGTTATGAACTATCTCCTGTGCTATGGAGAAAGGTAAAAGGCGGGCTTTCCGCAGGAAGGGTTCAATCGGTTGCCGTTCGACTAATCGTTGAACGGGAGCGTGAGATAGAAAAATTCAATCCGGTCGCATCATTTAGGGTAGACGCTTCTTTCGTCACAGATGGAAATAATAAATTCAAAGCGAAACTTCCGAAGAACTTCGAAACCGAAGTAGAAGCGAGAGAGTTTCTTAGAAAGAACATTGGCGCCTCTTATCAGGTAGCGGATCTAGTTAAAAAACCTGCAAAGAAATCCCCGGCTCCACCGTTTACGACTTCTACCTTGCAGCAGGAAGCTTCGAGAAAACTATATTTTTCGGTGAGTAAGACGATGACGATTGCACAGCGTTTGTATGAAGCTGGTCTTATTACCTATATGAGAACTGATAGTGTAAATCTATCGAACGATGCTCGAAATGCAGCACAAACTGCCATCGTAAATTCTTATGGCGATGCGTATAGCCAGCCACGGAATTTTAAAGGAAAATCCAAAGGAGCCCAGGAAGCACACGAAGCGATTCGACCAACGGACATGTCACGTCAAAGCATTTCCGGGGATAGCGATCAGGAACGATTGTATCAGCTGATTTGGAAAAGAACTATTGCATCACAAATGAGCGACGCGCAATTAGAGCGCACCAATGTGAAGATCGATATTCTTTCTTCAGAAGGAACCGCCGAACAATTTTCTGCAAATGGTGAAATGATCAAATTCGATGGTTTCCTGAAAGTATATTTGGAGGGAACCGATTTAGAAGATGAAGAGAAGGATGGTATGCTGCCTAATCTCACGGTTGGGGAATCGCTTACCAAGGAATACATCACAGCGACCCAGAGATTTACCCGACCACCATACAGATATACGGAAGCCTCTCTGGTAAAGCAATTGGAAGAATTGGGTATTGGAAGGCCGTCCACCTATGCACCTACGATTTCCACCATTATGAATAGAAACTATGTGGAAAAAGGTACTGTTGAAGGAATGGAACGGAAGTTTCTGCAAATGGTGTTACAGGAGGGGTCTATTGAAGATAAGAACCTTTCAGAAAAAGTAGGAAGCGATAAGGGGAAACTGGTCCCAACGGATATAGGCATGATCGTGAATGATTTTCTGGTAGATCACTTTAATGACATCCTCGATTATAATTTCACCGCCAAGGTGGAGGAAGATTTTGACGATATCGCGGAAGGAAAAGAGGAGTGGAAATCGATGATGAAAGATTTCTATCAGAAGTTCCATCCACATGTGGAAGACGTTCAGGAGAATGCCGATCGTGAAAGCGGTGAGCGAATCCTCGGAGAAGATCCTGAAACCGGAAGGATGGTATTGGTTCGTTTAGGTAAATTCGGGCCTATGGCTCAAATTGGTGCACCGGAAGATACCGACAAGAAGTTCGCTAGTCTGCGTCCCGACCAACAATTACACCTTGTAACCTTCGAAGAGGTTCTGGATTTATTTAAGCTGCCTAAGACGTTGGGAATCTATGATGGAGAAGAAGTAGAAGTAGCTAATGGCCGATATGGTCCTTATGTTCGCTTCGGAAAAAAATTCATTTCTCTGCCCAAGGGGAAAGATCCGCTGGAAGTGGATATGGAACTGGCCAAAGAACTTATCGAAGAGAAGAAAAAAGCAGATGCACCTATATATAGGTATGAAGAATTACCAGTTCAAAAAGGTAAGGGACGATTTGGGCCATTTATCAAATGGAACAACATGTTCATCAACGTGAACAAAAAGTACGACTTCGATAATCTTTCCGAAGCAGATATCATTGAACTTATCGAAGACAAAAAACAAAAGGAGATCGATAAACTCATCAATGAGTGGCCGGAAGAAGGGATTCGTTTGGAGAAAGCCAGATGGGGTCGTTTCAATCTCATCCAGGGAAAAGTTAAGATCGAATTGCCGAAAAGTACAAAGGCCGACAAGATAACGTTGGACCAGGCGCTGGAACTTATCGAAAAGAAAGCACCCAAAAAGAAAACCCGCAAGAAAACCACCGCTAAGAAAAAATGATAGAATTTCTTTCTCCTGTATCTAAATCGGTTATAGCACACAAGGAAATATTACCTCAGGGAGTTCTGGGGAAACAAATTCAATTACATCAGAAAGAAGGAGAACTGCCCGACTTAAATGGAGTGCGTTTTGCATTGCTCGGGGTTTGTGAAAACAGGAACGATATTGATTACCTGGGTGAAACGGTGTCTTTCGACACGGTGCGCAAGGCAGTTTATGGGCTATATCCGGGAAATTGGTCGGAATCTATCGTTGATTTAGGCGACATTCAGCCCGGTGAAACAGTAGAAGATACATTTTTCGCGTTTCGTACTGTGAATGAGGCGTTGCTGAAGCGGGATATTATACCCATAATATTAGGAGGAAGCCAGGACCTGTTATATGCCCAGTACCGTTCATACGACAAGGTGTCCAAAATGGTGAATATGGTGAATGTGGATTCCCGTTTCGATTTAGGTGATGCCGAGCAACCGATCTCGAATAAGTCCTATATAGGTAAGATCATAGTGGATCAACCCTACAATTTATTTAATTATAGTGTACTCGGGTATCAGTCTTATTTCAATCCTCCGGGAGAGATAGGTCTTATGGAGAAGTTGTTCTTTGATGCGTACAGGTTAGGAACGGTTACTTCGGATATTACTGCAGTAGAACCAATAATGAGGGATGCTGATATAGTTTGCATGGACGTTTCAGCAATAAAAAGCTCAGAATTAAGTTATACATATAAAACCGGACCAAACGGATTTGATGGCCGCGAAATTTGTGCCATTGCCCGTTACGCCGGAATTAGCAATCGGGTAAGTTCTTTCGGCTTGTATGAGCTGAAGGAGTACACCCAGGCCGAGAATGCGGCGGTTTTAGTGGCTCAGATCATCTGGTATTTCATCGAAGGGGTCAATTTTAGGGTGGAAGACGACGATTTTTCTAACGAAAAGTACTATACCACATATAAAGTACCTGTAGATGATGAAATTTTAGTGTTTAAAAAGAGCAATAAAACCGGGCGATGGTGGATAGAATTACCTTTTATTTCGAATGTTAATAATAAATTAAAAAGACAAACGTTATTACCATGCACTTATGGCGAATATTTGAGTGCAACGAATCAGGAAATACCTGAAAGGTGGTTTAAAGCCCGCCGAAAGAATGAAGTATAATCAAACAAACTAAGAAAACTAGATTTAGGGGTTTTTTAAAGAAATTGTTGTTTTTTTAAAATTTTATAGATAGGTTTACGCCCTTAAATCTTATTAAATTTAACCTAAATACCTATGAAGAAGTTTATTGCATTAACTGCGATGGTTGCCTTTTTGTTTAGTTGTAACTCTGGTGACAGAGGGGAACTAATCGGTGCAAAAGGTAAGAAATGGTACCCTCAGAAACCTTACGGTATGACTCTTATTCCAGGAGGATCTTTCCTTATGGGTAAGGCAGATGATGACTTTGTAGCAGTAAATGATGCGCCTACAAGAACGGTTACGGTACGTTCCTTCTACATGGACGAAACCGAGATAACCAATTCAGAGTACAGACAATTTGTTGAATGGGTTCGTGACTCCACAGTACGACTAAAACTGGCTATTTTGGCCGATGAAGTTGGTGCCACTCCTGGAGACGGTGGAATAGGTGAATTTGCCTTCGTAGATCAGGAGAATGAGGAAATGACTCCTTACGAACAATATATGTATGACAACTATTTCGGAATGGGAGATGATTTCTATGCCGGAAGAAAGATCAATAACGATGTCGATTTGATTTGGGATACCTCAGATTATCCAGACGAATACTATTCCGAAGTAATGGATACTATGTACATTCCTGCGGAAGAAGCCTACAACGGGCAACGTACCATCGACGTTGAGAAGTTATTGTTCCAGTATACTCATATGGACATCCAGGCGGCTGCCAGAGCTACCGGGAAAAGAAGAAAAGACTTCATTAAAAAAGATACTGTATCTATCTATCCCGATACTACAGTTTGGATAAAAGACTTTAACTATTCCTATAATGAGCCAATGCACAACGATTACTTCTGGCATGAGGCTTATGGAGATTATCCAGTAGTAGGAGTAAGTTGGAAGCAGGCCAAAGCATTTTGTGCCTGGAGAACCCTTTACAAAAACGCCTATCAGAAATCCAGAAGCAGACAGCACGTAAACTCTTTCCGTCTCCCAGGTGAGGCTGAATGGGAATATGCTGCCCGTGGCGGGTTGGAATCTGCTACCTTCCCTTGGGGTGGACCTTATGCTAAGAACGACAGAGGTTGTTTCATGGCTAACTTTAAACCTTTAAGAGGAGATTATGCAGCGGATCAGGCCTTATACACGGTAGAGGCGGATGCCTATGAACCCAACGATTACAACCTATATAATATGGCGGGTAATGTAAGCGAGTGGGTAGCATCTTCCTACGATCCGGATTCTTATGAATATTCATCAACAATGAACCCTAACGTAAACGATGAAGAAAACATGCGTAAAGTAGTACGTGGAGGTTCATGGAAAGACGTCGCCTATTTCCTTCAGGTGAGTACTCGTGATTACGAGTATGCTGATTCTGCAAGGAGTTATATTGGCTTCAGAACGGTTCAGGATTACATGGGAACCGATGTTGTACTCAATCAAAATTTTGGTGACGCTAGATAAAGTCCCCGTATTTAATAACCTACTTATTATTAACTTAACTTAATTATTGTATTATGGCACAGTCAAAATCATCCAAGAAATTATTTAACATGGCCTATGGCCTTGGTGCTTCTATCGTTATTTTAGGAGCCCTATTTAAGATCCTTCACTGGGAGTTAGGACCACTTAATGGTGGACTTCTTTTAGCGATTGGTCTGATCACTGAAGCAATCATTTTCGCGATCTCCGCTTTCGAGCCGGTAGAAGACGATTTAGATTGGTCTTTAGTTTACCCGGAATTAGCCGGAGGTAAAGTAAAAGATAAGAAACAGCCCCAAGATGCAGAAGGTCTTTTATCTAAGAAATTAGATGAAATGCTTAAAAATGCGAAAATTGATTCAGAATTGATGACAAGTCTTGGTGATAGTATTCGTTCTTTTGAAGATGCTGCTAAAGGTATGGCCCCAACTGCCGAAGCTATGAGTTCTACGAAGAAGTATAGCGAAGAAATGGCACTGGCTGCCGCTCAAATGGAGTCTTTAAACAGTCTTTATAAAGTACAAGTAGAATCTACCAGCCGTCAGGCAGAAGTTAACGAACGTGTGGTAGAGAATGCAGAACAGCTAAAAGCTCAAATGGAGCACTTGGCTACCAACCTTTCTTCTCTGAATGGAGTTTACGGAGGTATGTTGTCTGCAATGAACAAAAACTAATAGTTTTTCAACTGTAATTAAATTCTAACTTAAAAAGTATTTAAAATGGCAAGTGGAAAACTATCCCCCCGGCAGAAGATGATTAACCTGATGTATCTGGTTTTCATCGCAATGCTGGCCTTAAATATGTCCAAGGAGGTATTATCTGCCTTTGGACTACTCGACAAGAAAATTTCCGAAGCAAACGTTGCTACTTCAGAACGTAATACCGCCTTTATGACGGACCTTGCATTAAAAGCTGACGAGCAACCCGATCAGTACCGTGCTGTTAAGGCCAAAGCTGATGAGGTATCACAGATTTCTTCGGAATTAGATTCCTACCTGGAAGGTATCAAAGGTATGATGATGGCCACTCTCAAAGCAGAGGATGTGGACGACTATGAGGTTCAGGATAAGCCTGATTTCCTTGATAGAAGATTCTTCCAAGGAGATAAACTAAAACCTGAAGGTCAGGAGTTCCTTGACGCAATCAACAAGTACAGAACCGACATGCTAGCTGTGTTGAATGATACTGCTGTTGCGAAATTCCAGGGAATTGATGACATAAAGAAAACCATCGAAGCCAACTTCTCTACTGCTAAAGTAGAAAGAAGAGACGGTAAGAAAATCGACTGGTTGAACTATAACTACGAAGGTTTCCCATTGGTGGCGTCTAAAACAAAGATGACGTCACTTCAAAACGATATCAAAGTAACCAAGAACGAATTGCTTTCTAAGATGTTGGCCGGACAGCAAAAGACTGCCCTGTCTTTTACTCAGTACAACACCTTACTGGAGCAATCTAAGTCGGCATTCTATGCCGGTGAAGCGTTCGACGGTGGGATTGTATTAGGTCGTAAAGATCCTAACACGAAACCAAACCGTGTAGAGCTTACTTTGGACGGAAGACCTTTAACCGAAGATCAGTATACCATCGAAAGTGGTAAGGTAAAGCTGAATATCAGTGCTGGTGCAGCCGGAGATCACAAGATCGAAGGTAATCTTATCTTCCTTCAGGATGGTAAGGAAGTTGAAATTCCTGTGAATTCAACTTTTGCAACGATTACCAAGCCGAATTCTGCCGTTATTTCTGCGGATAAGATGAACGTAGTATATCGCGGTGTAGTGAATCCGATGACGATTTCTATTCCAGGTATTCCGGACAACAAAGTTACAGCTACTGCTCCTGGACTTACAAGAGCATCTGGAAGCAAGTATAACATGAGTCCCGGACAAGGTAGAACTGTTAGTATCAATGCAAGAGGTACGTTGCCTGATGGAACGGGAGTGAATACCACTACTGAATTCCGTATCAAAGATATCCCTCGTCCTACGGGAACAATCCGTGGAGAAGATGGAAACGGAGGATGTGTGCGTATGCAACGTCAGGGTCTTGAGATTTCAAGTGTAGGTGCTATGTTACCTGACTTCGATTTCGAATTGAACCTAAGAGTAACCGGATTCAGTTTTAAAGTATCAGGACAGCCAACTGTTAAGGTGAATGGTACCAAACTGAACACTCAGGCTAAATCGGCTCTAAGAAGAGCGAAGCGTGGTGAAACGGTTCAGATATTTGATATTAATGCAAACATTGCCAATAACTCAGGATATAAGCTGAAAAAGATTTCTCCTGTGTGTATTGAGCTTACAAACTAAAAAGTAAATATTTCGCTTTATGAACTTTAGAAATGTTGTTTTATGTGGAGTGGGGCTTTTAATGAGCGTGAGTGCTGCGGCGCAGATCAATATTCTTAATGCCAAGACTCCTGAGGAGATTGGTAAGAAGACTGAAGAGCAGATCACTTACGACAACGATCGTCCATTGCCTTATGGGTATGTGGATGAGCGTGATGTATTATGGTCTAAAACTACCTGGGAAATCATCGATTTGGATGAGCGTGTGAATTTCCCATTGTATTACCCAATTGACACCAACAACATTGGATCAGAGAGAAGATCGCTTTACGATGTATTGGTGAAAGCTATCAAAACCGGTGAGGTTGAACATGTGTATGCAGATTCTTATTTTACTGAAAAGAGAACTCTGAAGGACATTGAAGCTTCCCTGGTATATAGTGATACTACCGATTTAGGTATTGAGCAATACAATGCTGAAGGATTTGTAGATCCGGAATATATCAGACGATTTACTTTAGATGCCGGAGACGTAGAAGAATGGCGAGTACGAGGTTATTGGTACCTTGATAAGCGCCAGGGAGAACTGCGCTACCGTATGCTAGGGATTTGTCCTGTGGCGAACGAAGCACGTTCTAAAGCCTTCGAAGATGATGGTATCGACAATAAAGTTGAACTGTTCTGGGTATGGTTCCCTTCTGCAAGAGAAGTATTACACAGAGCCAAAGCGTTCAATCGCAAGAATACGTCACAACCCATTTCTTATGATCATTTGTTAAATTCTCGTCGTTTCCACGGAGTGGTATACAAAGAGGACAATGTTCAGGGAGATAGAGGAGTTGCAGATTACATCAATGACAATGCTTTAATGCAGTTATTGGAGTCTGATCGTATCCGCGAAGTGATCCGAAATATCGAAATAGATATGTGGAACTACTAATTAGTTCGTAACAATAATTAAATTACCCTCCTTTGTAAAGCGCTTAGGAGGGTTTTTTTATGGATACACTGGATTATATAGTCGTTGGGTCAGGAATTGCAGGAATCGCCATCTCTGAGCGTCTCATAGAGGCTGGGAAGCGGTTTGTTGTATTCGATACCGGTGATGGAACAGCCACCCGGGTTGCAGGCGGTGTGGTAAACCCTGTAGTTCTCAAAAGACTGAATGCCGTATGGAAGGCAAAGGAGTTTATGGCTGAAGCCGGGCCGTTTTATAAACGTATTGCTGATCGTATTGATACTCGTTTTTATGCTGAAACAGCTGTGTGCCGTATTTTTGGGTCGGTGGAAGAGCAAAATAACTGGACGGTGGCAAGTGATCAGAACAGTTTATCGCCTTACCTGATTCCAAAGATATCACAACCTAAGAATCCACACGTTATTGCACCCCTCGGACAGGGAACTATGAAAAATACGTTCAGGGTGGATACCGGAGCTCTAATTGACGCCTATCGGGAATTCCTGGCGCGCAAACAAATGCTGGTTGCGACCGAATTCGATCATGCATCCCTTAGTGTTACAAAAAGTGGGGTAGAATACAAAGACTATCAGGCTAATGGTGTGATTTTCTCTGAAGGAAGTGCCGTGGTGCAAAATCCATTATTTACGATTGATGCACTGATTCCCAAAAAAGGGGAATACCTTATTTTTAAGTCGGACAGCCTGCAACTAGACACCATTCTAAAAGGACCGTATTTTGTCATCCCAATGGGTAATAATCTTTATAAGGCTGGAGCCACATTCGCCCATGGCGATACAAGCCCTGGAATTACTGAAAAAGGAACGGAGCAACTTATTGAAGGAATAAAGAAAATGATCTCTTGTCCGTTTGAAGTAGTGGACCAGGTGTCCGGTTTCCGACCCACCGTAAAGGACCGACGTCCCTTACTTGGGAAAATTGAGGAATCTCCTGTTTACTTTTTCAATGGCCTTGGAACACGCGGACTCTTGATGGCGCCATTGCTGTCTGAATGGCTATTTCAGTATATGGAAGACGGTATTTCGCTACCTGAAGGAGTGGATATCCGCAGATATGTCTGAAAAAATCGAGCTTAGGATTCCGTTTCCTTAACCTGGTACTTAAAGAAAAAATTGATCCAGATGTTGCGTGATAATCTCAAGATTACCGGGAGGAACACGACGAGGGTGGCAATAATTGAGATAAAGGCAGCAGTTTTATCCAACCCCAGGATCAAAAAACTTATCACAAATGCTGCCACAGCGAAGGCGATTCCCACTGCATAACTTACATACATTGCCCCATAAAAGAAAGAAGGTTCGATCTTGTATTTAGTGTGACAGTTCGAACACCTTTCATGCATTGCAAGGGTTTCAGAGAGTTTATAAGGGTTTCGGTTGGTGTACATTTTACCCTCATGGCATACCGGACATTTACTGGTGAAAATGCTATAGATTTTAGTGCCTTTTAAGAAACTCATTGACAATTTTTTTTCAGTACAAAATTAAGCATCTTTGCATAACTTTCTGTTACAATTATTACGCAAATGCTGAATATTCATAACCTTTCTGTCGCTTTTCAAGGAGAGTATCTTTTTGAAGGCATTACCTTCCAGTTAACACCGGGAAACCGCGTGGGCCTGGTAGGTAAAAATGGTGCCGGGAAGTCCACATTGCTGCGTATTATTTCCGGGGAACAGGAATATGATGAAGGATCGATTGCGACCGATAAAGAAGTTTCTATCGGATTCCTAAAACAGGATATCGATTTCAGCAAGGGTAAAACCGTTTTGGAAGAGACCTACGAGGCTTTTACGGAAATTAAAACCCTTGAAAAGAAATTGGAAGAGATCAATACCGCTCTTGCCGAAAGAACCGATTACGAGAGCGAAAGTTACCATCAGCTCATGGTGGATCTGAATGAACTGCAACATCAGTATGAGATTCTCGGGGGATATAATTATCAGGGGGAAACCGAACGCATATTGCAGGGTTTAGGATTTCAGCGTAAGGAATTCAACCAGGTAACCGAAACGTTTTCGGGAGGTTGGCGCATGCGTATTGAACTGGCCAAGCTGTTGCTTCAGAATAACGATATTCTTCTTCTCGATGAGCCTACCAACCATCTTGATATTGAGTCCATATTATGGTTGGAGGAATTTCTGAAATCTTATCCGGGGGCCGTTGTACTGGTATCACACGATAAAATGTTTTTGGACAATGTGACGAATCGTACGATTGAAATCTCCCTGGGGAAGATCTATGATTATCCGAAGCCTTATACCAAATATCTTGCCCTTCGCAACGAACTAAGGACCCAACAGCTAGCCGCTCAGAAAAATCAGCAAAAGCAGATAGAACATACTGAGAAGCTCATAGAAAAGTTTCGAGCCAAGGCTACCAAGGCTTCCATGGCACAATCCCTCATTAAGAAATTGGACAAACTGGATCGCATTGAAGTGGATGAGGATGACAATGCAGTCATGAAGCTGCGGTTTCCGGTTTCTGTCACTCCCGGTAAGGTTGTGATAACTGCGGAAAATGTTTCCAAACATTATGGGGAGAAAGAAGTATTGAACCATATCGATCTGTTGGTAGAAAGGGATAGTAAAATCTCCTTTGTAGGTCAGAACGGGCAGGGAAAATCTACCCTGGCTAAAATAATCGTAGGCGAGATAGAACATAGTGGTTCAATGACTTTGGGACATAATGTGCAGATAGGGTACTTTGCTCAAAATCAAGCAGATTATCTGGATGGCAGTAAAACTGTAGAAGATACGATGCTGGATGCAGCCGATGAAAAAACGAGACCCAGAGTGAGAGATATCCTGGGTGCGTTTTTGTTTCGGGGAGACGAAGTAGATAAGTATGTGCGCGTGCTATCCGGAGGAGAACGAAACAGACTGGCGTTGGCCAAGCTATTGCTTCAGCCATTTAATGTATTGGTGATGGACGAACCTACCAATCATTTGGACATCAAGTCGAAGAACGTTTTAAAGGAAGCTTTGAAAGGTTTTGATGGAACATTAATACTGGTGTCTCACGATCGTGATTTTTTACAGGGCTTGTCCAACAAAGTATATGAATTTAAAGATCGGAAGATCAAGGAATATCTGGGAGATATTGATTTTTTCCTGGAACAAAGAAATCTACAGAATTTGCGGGAAGCCGAGAAACGAAGTGCCCTTCCGAAGGAAGAAAAAAAGAGTACTTCAGGTGGGAAGGAAGAATACGAACAACAGAAGAAGAAAAAGTCGCTTCAAAACAAGCTGAGCAAGATTGAGTCAAGGATAGGTAAACTCGAAAAGGAGATCAAGGAGATCGATGTGGAGTTGTCCATCAATTATGAGGAAACCATTAGCGCTCCCGATTTCTTCAACTCGTACCATCAAAAGAAAACCGATCTGGAAGCCCTAATGTCTCAATGGGAGGAAGTCTCCGAGGCGCTTGAAAATTATAGCTGATCGCGTATGTTAGAGCATTTTTTTCAATGTCCGAATTGCTGGGAACAAATATCGATGTTGCTGGACCCTTCCGAAAATCAGACTTTTATAGAGGACTGCGAGGTGTGCTGTAATCCTATTGAAGTAATGAGTGAATTCTCTGAAATGGAACTTGTAGGTTTTAACGTTCGAAGTATCGAGCAGTAAGTGATTTTTCGATATCTTTAGTAGTAACAAACCTAAATTAGTTTTCGGTGCTACTAAATTTCAGTTTTACCAACGACGCTGTTGGTTATATAATTGACGGCGATTATGACGTTGAGGCAATCAAATTGCTGGAAGAGGAATTGCTGAAAAAGTTCCAGAAGTTTGATCATGTGAGTCTCTATCTGGAGGATTCGGGCATTGAAAGTTTTTCACTATCGAGTATCATCAATACGATGATCTTTCCATTCAAACATCGGGGTAAATTTCGAAAAGTTGCTCTGGTTACCGACCGAAAGTGGATTCATATGTTGGCTTCCCTGAACGATGTTTTTATGAAGGCGGAGGTTCGAAATTTCAGGATTGAAGATCGACAACAAGCCATTGATTGGATTGAGGGAGAAGCTTCGTAGTACTTTTTTTGAAGTAATTATTGTCAGGTTTAAAAGACTTCGTATCTTTGCCATCCACATCGCGGGGTAGAGCAGTATCCTTCGACAGGCTCAGGACAGGGTACCTACTGGAATGAGCAAATAAATTGAAATAAGTAAGACGTTGCGATCGTCTTTGAAACATATATCGCGGGGTAGAGCAGTAGGTAGCTCGTCGGGCTCATAACCCGAAGGTCGCTGGTTCGAGTCCAGTCCCCGCTACTAAATTCAAATCTCTGTGAAAAGCGGTTTAGCGTGAGCTAAACCGCTTTTTTTATGTCCAGCTTTAAAGAATTACTTACCTTAGAAATTACAAATGCATACGAAAACGCATACGCTAATGCATACGGAAAGTTTCAATCTGTGAGTACAACACCCAAATATTCTGAGCCCAAAATTTATGATGCCGGGGGAGATTTATCCAAACGTTGGTATGTATATTTTTCCTTTCGAAACCCGGAAACAGGAAAGATGACACGGCAAACTCCGGTTTACGGTAATGCCAACAGATATCGGACCAAGGCTGAACGTATGGAGATACTCACTATGTATCGAAGGAGTATATCTGATTTTTTAAAAAGAGGATTAAGTCCATATGAAGACAATCAATCATTGCTAATCAATAAAAAAATTGATTCAACAGTATCTGAATCCGTTGCAACGAAAAACGTTGTAGATAAATCGTTGCCCGTTGCTGAGGCCTTTGCGATGGTCTTAAATATTAAGAAAAATGCCGTAAGTGATGCAACTTTCGTGAATTATAAAAGCAAATTGGACAATTTGCAACGTTGGTTGCAACAACTAAAAAACGTTGCAACAGTAGATCAGATTACCAAAAAGCATATTGTTTCCTATCTCAATGAAGTATTAGAACGTACTTCGGCAAGAACCAGAAACAATACAAGGACGGAACTAAGTAGTATGTTTCAAGCCCTGGAGGACAATGAATTGATCGCAAATAATTTCATTAAATCCATAAATAAGTTACCTACTCGACCCGAGCGTCATAAAACTTACACCGAGAAGCAGTTGAACGCAATTTATGGTTATTTAGAGGAAGAAGATCCTTTACTGCTACTGTATGTCCAGTTTATAGCATTGGCTTTTTTACGACCTATTGAAGTAAATCGTTTAAGAGTCAAGGATGTGAACTTAAAAGAGAGACGACTCTATGTTAGAGCCAAAAACAAACCGGTGAAAACCAAGATAATTCCTGAGATTTTGTTACAACATCTTCCGGATTTAACTGAAAAGGCACCTGATAATTGGTTTTTCACGCATAACGGACTGGGTTTGCCGTGGGATACTGAGGAAACCAACCGAAGAGATTATTTTTCAAAGCGTTTCTCAAGGAAAGTCAAACAACGTTTTTCGTTGGGCAACGATTATGGGTTGTATTCATTTCGGCATACTTATATCTCTAAGCTATACGCTAATATGATTAAAACTTCCTCTCCCCATCAGGTTAAAAGTGATATCATGCAAATCACAGGCCATAGCAGTATGAAGGCATTAGAGCAATACCTCAGAGATATTGATGCGGCTCTCCCTGGAGATTTTTCAGAGCATTTAAAATAGTCTCCAACGATAGTTGATCAACGAAAAACCGTTGTTGGTCGATCAACGTTTTTTCGTTGATGATTGGTTATTTGCGGGAATATTAAACTTACCTAAACCCGGCTAACTCTAACTAAACCAGGCTAACTCTGGCTAAATCCAGCCAAACCAAGCTAAACCTGGATCATTTTACTTAAATGTAGTATTCTTGATTGTTGCAGGCCAACAACGGATTTCCGTTGGTAAAAACGTTGGAAGGATAATAGTCATATAGCTCCCAACTCGATAACGGCAAAAGTGTGCAGATAACGGCAGAAGTTCGTAGATAACGGCAGATAACGGCAGAAGAGGTGCAACACTAATTTCAATTTGTTTAACCTTGGGTAGAAGTTCGTAAATATTTAATCTTGACCGCTGATATTGTACATAGTATTTTTCTTGCTCTCCCTTCGGTGGAGAAGAGAAAGTTTTATGCAATGTTAGAAGAGTTTAATAAAAGTGAATCTTTAAGCAAAACGTCGAAACGAAAATTGATTTCAAGGGCGGAGGCGGATGCATTTGTGTTGAAGAATATTTTTTTAATTAAGAATTGAAGTCATTTAATGTCGTACATAATAAACACCAGCCAATACGACGGGTTATCCACTAAAAACATAATGGTTTCTGAGGCAACAGTTTATGTGTTTACTCAACTTTGTTTGATCACACAAAATATTTGATATTGGACTTTTATTGCCGTTCCTCGCAGTAATTCTGGAAAATCGTTATATTTCAATAGTAATTTGAAATTCAGTTGAGTCTTACCCGTTTAGTCATTTTTTTAATCTTACTAATTTGTTTTGTTCCAACGGTTGGGCAAACATATTCTGTTGATAAAATTGACGTTGGTTTATCCAAAGGTGTCTATGCCGTAATTCGAAATCAGGACATAAATCTTAATATTGAGAAGTATAATCGATATACATACAGTTTTCAAGAAACAATAACTGTATTTGAAAAACAAGGTTTAAAAGCTCTCCGAACCTATGTAGGATATGATAATTCTCGATCTATACAGAATATTGGGGCCGAATTATACAATAGCGAAGGTGTGCTTATTAAAAGCTATAAAAAGAAGGATTTTGCTGACGTAAGTGCCACCGGGGGTAGTCTATATTCTGATGATCGATTACTTGTTTTAGATTTTACCCCAACTTCATTTCCTTTTACAATTTCGTTCCATTATAAGTTGCGTTCTAGTGCAACTGCATTCCTTCCAAGATGGGAACCACTTCCTTATTTTGGTGTAAGCCTTGAGCAAAGCAAATTTACGTTAGAGAACTCCAGTTTGGAGACTATTAAAGAACATCCTTACAACTTAGACTTATATGATATATCTGTCGAGAAAGATGGGCAATCGACAATGTATATTTCTTCTGGCATTAGGGCAATTAGGCAAGAACCATATCGTCCCAATTATACTGCGATTTTTCCAGGGGTCAAATTTAGTATGGCCCATTTCAATCTTTTTGGTGAATCTGCCCGTGTCAATAATTGGGACGAATTCGCAAATTGGCAACAATATTCATTACTAAATGATAGGGATCATTTGGATGCTAAGACCATTGAACGAGTTACTAACTTATTGGAGGGAGTTGAAGATCCTCGAGATAGAGTAAGAGTGGTTTATGAATATATGCAGTCTAAAACAAGATATGTGAGCGTACAAGTTGGTCTAGGTGGTTGGCAACCGACTCCGTCTGATGATGTAGATCGTTTGGGATATGGAGACTGTAAAGGTCTAACAAATTATACCAAGGCTTTGTTGAGTTCACAGGGAATAAATTCTTACTATACGATTGTAGATTCGGGTGAAGATGGTGGCGATATTGACGAGGAATATTTGGCTATGCAAGGTAATCATGTGATGTTGACGGTCCCCTTAAAAGATGAGTTCGTGTTTCTAGAATGTACCGACCAACA
>WUAI01000043.1 GCA_009827225.1 Flavobacteriaceae bacterium
AAACGAGCTTCCTTGAGGATTCGCTCATTGTCTGCCGTGAGATTTTCCATTTCTCTTTTTGCCGCTTCCGCAGATGCCAACGCATCTTTGATCGATTGCTCTCTGGTGTTCACAGAGTTCAATATGGGTTTCCACGCAAACTTGCGAAGGATAAAAAGCAACACTAAAAAGGACAATGATGTCCAAAAAATCAATCCAATCTCGGGAGTAACTAAATCCATATTTTTTTCTTTAATTTTTAAAAGAAATAAAAGTGCAGCCAATCGCTGCACTTTTACCTTAATTATGCGCTCATCGCAAGGAATGATACAACCACCGCGAAAAGTGCTACCGCCTCGATAAAGGCGATCAGTACGATCGCAGATCCTTGTAGTTTACCTTGCATCTCTGGTTGACGTGCCATGGCTTCCATAGCAGCTCCACCAATTTTACCTACACCGATTCCACCACCAATCGCGGCAAGACCAGCTCCTATGGCAGCAAATGCTCCATAACTAGCTACGGCTTCTTGTAATAATGCTAAAGTCATAGTTATATATTTAAAAATTAATTAATATTCATTATTAATGATGAGCCTCCTCCAGTGCCTGCCCAAAATACAAGGCTGAAAGCATGGTGAAAATGTAAGCCTGAATGGCTACTACCAATACTTCAATCACACTGATGAACACTGTAAACAATACGGATACTGGAGATACCCAAACCGAATTCAATACAAATATCAAGGAGATTAAACTCAATACAATTACGTGCCCGGCCGTAATGTTCGCAAACAAACGAATCATTAGTGCGATGGGCTTTATAAACATTCCTAAAAACTCGATAGGAGCCAGGAAGATTTTCATTGGGATAGGAACACCAGGCATCCAAAGCATGTGGTTCCAGTAATATTTTCTACTGCTGAAAAGGGTAATAACAAATGTAATTACCGCCAGCGTCATGGTAAACGCAATATTTCCACTCAGGTTAGCACTGAACGGGAAGAATGGGATCAACCCAAAAATGTTATTGAGCCAGATGAAGAAAAACAAGGTCAACAAGAAAGGCATATAACGCCCGTAGTGCTTCTCTCCAATATTAGGAATTGCAACCTCATCTCTGATAAAAACAATGATCGGTTCTACAAATTTCCCGATTCCACTTGGCATGTTATTTCCACTCTTGCGATAGGAACGAGCCGAGGCGATGAATATCAGCAATAAAACCACGAGTGACAGTAACATCGAAAACACATTTTTGGTAATCGAAAAGTCCAAAGGTCTGGCTGCATTGGTAGGGTGGTGTTCTGCATCGTAGGTAACCACTGTCTCACCTTCGTTCAACTGATAGATTTTCTCGTGCACATTCACAAACTGTAACCCCTTCTTTTCCACGATGGTTTTCCCCTGGTTGTCATGGTGAAACTCACTGGACATAAAGGTTACCAGCCCATTGTCTGTCCATAAGATAACGGGTAGCGGGACTGAAAGGTCACCCGCTACATGAAAACCGTAACTGTCTTTAATGTGGTGGAAAATTAGTTCGGAAGTGTCAAATTCTTCTCCCGATTCAGAGGCCTCTTTCGATTCGGCTGAATTCGCAAAGGCAACGTTAGAAAATAGTATAAAAAACACCCCGAAAATGAGGCTCTTGACGACGTAGTTTTTGCTTGTTTTCAATACAGTGTATTTGCGTTCCTGAAATTTGGTGCAAATGTACTAATAGTAAATGAATTGACAAACCAAAAATCAGTTTGTTTCTTGATTTTTAAAAAACTTATTCAGCCCAATAATTTCAAAGACAAGGAAGAGAAAATAAGGAATGAAAAAATTGATGACTTCAACTTGCTTGTGTTCAGATTTTCCGGCGAAAATTGGTAATAGGAAAACAATCGCCAGAAGCATCTTTACGATGGTCATGGTGAGGAAAATCTGGTATGCTTTATTACTCCCCTGAGAAACTTTGTAGTTGATGATGGAATAAACGATCAAAACCATCACCGCATTGAATACATAAATCCCCCAAAGTGGTAAATAAAGTTCTATTTCAGCAAAGAAATTGTAGAAAATATAATAGTGAACTGCCAGCAGCAACCCGGTAAAACCGATCAGTCCAATGACAAAGTTTCGGAATTGGTTATTCATTGTTGTTTTTTGATGGATTTGAAACTTGCCGGATCACCCAGTACATGGCAATAGCCACCGACAATAAGCTACAAATGATAGTGAACAAAGAATGTTTGTTGGGATATGCCTCGTCCAATTTTACGCCGCCATAGCACCCAAGTGCGATCACAGCCAGCATTTGAAAAGCTATCCCGGAATAACGGGCATAATTATTAATTTTCCTGGCCCGTCTTGGTCTTTTGGATTCTTTGGGTTCGGTCAAATGGGTGGTTTTGTGATTTCAGGTTGTCTGACGTGGTATCTTTCTCTATCTCAGGAGTCACGTTTCTAGGCTTGGATCCCTGCATGCTGCAGGAAGCATTGAAAGTAGCACCTGGCTCTACGGCCAATTTGCCCACTACCACATCGCCTTCAATGTGAGCGGTCGATTTAAGGGTTAATGTTCCCGTTACGTCGAGATTCCCTTCAAATTTACCCTCGATATCTGCATTTTCACAGGAGAGTTTTCCAATGATCTTCCCGGATTTTCCAATCACCACTTTAGAGGGTTTACTAATATTCCCTTCGATGATTCCATCTACCCTGAAAAATCCTTCCGAAATAATGTCACCCTTTAATCGGGTTCCTTCGTTAATTCTGTTTTGGCTTGCTGTTGGTTCCATTGTTTTTTTGTCTTTTTTGTCTGAAAACATTCTGTGCTATTTTTGGGGATTACTGTTTTCTTCCTGAACGTCTCCCTGAGCCAGGTAGTCGTTCAGATTCTTATGGATCTGTACTATTTTATAATTCGGGGTTGCTATTTCAAAAAATGGTCTTTTGATCTTGTATTTTTTATGTTCGCTCAACACCTCTCCGAATCCGCGACCTCCCAATTGAGTATTCAATCCATGGATGATCACCAAATAGGTGCTGGGGTTGTAATAATCCAGTGAAGCAGACATATTGGTGTAATTGAAAAAGGCAATCGCATCGTTCAGTTCGTTAAGCAATTCATCTGCTTCCTCCTTCTCTTCCACATCAAATTGATAAACCACTTTCCAGCTATCCTTTTCCTGAGCGGTCACAAATTCCTTGGAAGACAATTGAGGCAATACTGTGGAATAAATCTTCTGCGCATCCTTACCTTCATCGGCCTGTGGATAATTTAGGGAAATAAAGTTCAGTGCCTTTTTATAAGCTTCAAATCCTTCCTGCCGGGCCAGGGCTGTGGCTTTGAGCATTTCCAGTTTGGGCACAATATCGTTCCCCGTGTAAATCGTTATATAATCCTCGGCAGTGTCGATCACATACTGATACCTCTGGGCTTCAAACTCCTTGTACAGAGCTTTATATTTAAACTCCGGACTTGACTCATCCGATGCTAACTGGGTATTCGGGTTTCGCAGGATCTCAGCATAACGGGAGTCCGGATGATTGGTAAGGATATCATTCTTCCATTTATCGGCCAAGGCAACATTTTCCAACAAATCGTAAATCTTATATAGATTGTACTTGGAAGGTAGCACCAATCGCTCCTCCGGATTATAGGACAATAGAGTTTCCAGTCTATTGGTGGCCAAATCGTATTCTCTGAATTTTTCCTTATAAATGAGTCCGAGTTGATAATAGGCAAAGTCACGGTCCTTAGTGATGCTATCAATGACCGCCTCGTCCTTTGGGATTCTGGACAGATACGTTTCCGGCTTAAATCTTTCGTCTTCTGAAATGGGCTCTTCTTTTCCTTCCGCAACTTCAACGTCACTCAAAGTGCTCTTCTTAGAAGAAAGTCTCCAGTTATCTTCCAGTTTGCGGTTCCCCCAGATCTTTCTAAACTCAACTTTTCCGTAGGAAACTGTTGTACTGTTATAAAAGTAGAAAGGCCCGCCTTGACCACTCTCTTTCTTTTCTTTCGTGAAGAATTCGTTGTTGGCAATTCGCTCTTCGGCTTCCACGGCAGCAATAGAGTCTTCAATTGCTTTTTGCTTTAATTTCGTGGTGTATTCTGTAAAATAGGCAATTTGTTCGGCCTCCGTCATCCCTGCGATTCTCAAAATCGAATCATTGGTGGCTGCAATATCTTCATACTTGATCACATCATCCAGGTTCTCTCTTTTCTTTTTGAACCTTCTCCACGGACGAGTATTTTCCTCAAGGAAAGTAAGCGTTGAATCATAATACTGCCCGGCGATCTTATACTCAGCGTTATCAAAATTGATCTCTGCTAAGGTTGAATAGTTCACCGATTGTAAGATCCGGTTCTCCTTATAAGCCTGGATCGACTTGTTATAGTAGATAACGGCCGTATCGATATTTGTGGTATTTCGATAATATTCCCCCATCTGGTTGTATATGATATCCAGGAATGGGCGGTTCTCACGGTTTTCCTCAAGTTCCTGCAACAGCTCTAAAAATGCTACACGGTCTTCGGTTTCATAATCGAAATTACGTGCCTGCTCGATATAAGCATTGATCATATACACTCGAGGAGACTTTCTATTGAGGTCGATCACCTCCTGGAAGGCCATATTTGCACTATCCTTCATTTCGAGCCTGTTGTACAGTTGCCCTTTGATAAAAGTATAGCGCCCCTTTAATTCATTATTTCTGACATACTCCGAAGCAAGTTTGATCAAAGGAAGCGCCGCATCTAAAGAATCCAGGTTGATAAATGCCTGCGCCATTATCGCACTGGCGTCCGCCAAATCCTCTTCGTCCAGCTCCTGTTCTTCCAACATTTTCGAAAGATCCTCCAAGGCTCCTTCTTCGTTGTTCAAACGAATATTGGTCTTGGCCTTCCACATTTTAGCCTTGTTGATACTATTGCTCGTTGGATAACGATTCAGTATAAAATTAAAAGCATCTTGAGAAGCAACAAATCGTTCGTCATAGTATCGAGCCTTTCCCAATAACATATAGGCTTCATCGATCTGCGGATTGTATTCCTTTCCGTCGATATAAATAGAATGCTTTTGAATTGCTTTGACCGCCTTTTCCTCGGCTCTTTCAAACTTGGGATTTGTTTGTTCTCCGGGTTTTCTAAGATTCTCTTTTATTTCGATTCGCTCCACAGGAAGAATCTCCCAGAAATTATCCCTGAAAGAGAGGGCTAAGGCCTCATTTCCTTCAATCAAGGCAACATCTCCATTGTAGATGGCATTATATTCTCCTGTAACCGCGTGATAGTTACGTGTGAGGAAAGTGTTCTTTTTTCGCGAACAGGCCGCCAACAATAGAACTACGAGAAAAAGTATTGTAATCTTATGTATGCTTTTCATCAATAATTAGGAATATCTTTCCGTTTGTATGATAATCTAACTTAAATCCTTTGTTTTTAGTATATAAAGATACCAAAGGGGACGTAAAAATACGTTTCTTTTTCATATCTGGTGGGATTTCGTACAAAAATTGAAAAGCTTTGGGAGCTTCTTCACAGTTTAGACTATTTTTCCTTTGTACTTTTGCCAAAAATTTTTCTATGAGCGACTTCCATAGTCTGACGATTTCAGCCATTAAAAAAGAAACTCCGAACTCTGTGAGCATAGAGTTTGAGATTCCTTCTGCACTGCAATCCGAATACCGATTTTTGCCCGGACAATATATTACCATCAAGCATCAACTTAATGGTTCGGAAGTTCGCCGGGCGTATTCTATTTACACCAAACCCAATGGCAGTCACTTTGCGGTAGGGATCAAAAAAGTGAAGGATGGATCGTTTTCGGTCTTTGCGAATGAATCTTTATCGGTAGGGGAATCGTTGGAAATCGCTACCCCGGAAGGGAACTTTTATCATGATCCGATTCAATCGGCGCAAAACGACTATATGGCTTTTGCCGCCGGAAGTGGCATCACTCCTGTTCTTTCCATTATTCACAGCATTTTGGAAAGTGAACCTAATAGTCGACTGGTTTTGCTGTATGGGAATCAGTCGCTGGAAGAAACGATGTTCCATAACAACTTATCAGAACTATTAGCGGAATATCCGGACAGATTCAAAGTCGAGTATATCTTCAGCAGAAGAAAAGAGGACAATGCATTCCAGGGACGTATCGACAGGCCTGTGGTGAACTATCTGCTGAAAAATAAGCTTGCCGATTACGATTTCAGCAAATTCTTCCTTTGTGGTCCGGAAGCAATGATTGAAATCGTGACTGAAACATTGGTAGAGCGAGGCATCAGTAAGGATCACATTTTGTTTGAGTTGTTCACAACGTCGGACGAGGGAGTACTTACTGAAGCCCACGACGGAAATACGAAGATCACGGTTATTGTGGATGAAGAAACCGAAAGCTTCGTTATGGAACAATCGAACAGTGTGCTACAGGCATCGCTAGACGCTGGGCTGGACGTTCCATATTCATGTCAGGGAGGAATTTGCAGCTCCTGCATTGCGCGGGTTACAGAGGGAAAGGTTGAAATGAGAAAGAATCAAATCCTTACCGATGATGAGGTCGAAGAAGGCTTAGTTCTTACTTGTCAATCGCATCCTACCACACCTACTTTGGTGGTGGATTATGACGATGTTTAGATTACCTCATTGATCTTCTCGAGTACTGTTTCAGGAGGGATCGTTGCCATGGCATTTTCATAGTCTGGCGGATATTTATTCCCATAAACCGATGTCGGAATTAGCGGATATTGGTTGCGATCTGCTAATAGCTGATTGCTTTCTGGCTGGCCATAAGGCGTGAATCCGGCGTATGGATGTGTAACCCCCCATAAGGTAATTACCGGTACTCCGAAAAGAGCTGCAAGGTGACCGTTACCACTGTCCATGGAAACCATCAAATCTAAATTAGACATCAAGTCTAGTTCTTCTTGAAAAGTGAGCGTGCCAGCAACACAGGTTACCGAGGAAAAAGGTAATGCCATTTCCTGCAGTTTTTCTTCCTCCGTTTTGCCACCCCCAAATAATAAGATTCGATATTGCTCTACAGCATCCAGCTGTTTAAGAACCTCTACCATGGATTCCAATGGATACATCTTGCTGGGATATGCTGCAAAAGGTGCAATTCCAATACATTTTTTGGGTTCATCCCCGATCACGGTAAGTAATCGTTTATTCAATGGTTGCCTTGGTGCGTAAATGGGTTCGCTCAAGTCCAAGGCAAATCCGAGTGCTGCAAACACCTCGGCATATCTGTTGTGTGTGGATTTCAATTTGACGATCCCCAGGCCCTTGGCATTGGTCAACTTTTTCTTATCCTTTCTGCCCTTATCGATTGTTTCCGTTCGAAGCCCTTTTAGAGATAGTGTTTTGGATATGACTTTAGAGCGAATCACGTTATGGAGGTCGGCCACGGCATCAATTCCTACTGCTTTTGCTTCATTAGCCAATTTTACCAATCCCACGATTCCCTTATGATGACCGTCCACATGTGCAGTCAAAAAGTCAACATTTGGGATATCAGAAAAAAGGGGTTGATAAAAATGACGCGACATCACGGTGACCTTAACTCCCGGATAGGTTTCGACAAATTTTCGGATCACCGGAACTGTCATAGCAACATCTCCTAAAGCCGATAATCGTATAACCAATATGTGTTTGATAGGTGGCATTCTTGCCCGGCTAAGTCTCTTTACTTCTGACTTCTCAATACGGGATTGAGTTCGTCATCATTGTACATTTTCATCTGCTTGTAGACTTTCATGTACTTGCTACCTTTCGATATATCATCCAATAGTTGTTGTATGGCAGTACTCAGATCTACTCGTTGTTCCAATAAAACGTCCAGCTTTTTCTGGCAGGCAGCACGATGTTCTTCGGAAGCGTCGGTTCGGGTAGCTTCCTCATTCATATGATATACCTTAAGTGCAAGAATGGAGAGGCGATCTACCCCCCATGCCGGACTTTCGGTGTTAATTGTCGCATCACCGGCTACCTCAACATCTTTATACTTGTCAAGGAAATAGCTGTCTATGTATTCCACCATATCGGTACGGTCCTGATTGGACGCATCGATTTTTCGTTTCAGATCCAGGGCTGCAATTGGATCAATATTGGGGTCTCTTATTATATCCTCATAATGCCATTGCACCGTATCGATCCAACTTTTGCGATATAGTAAATGCTCCAGTAAATGGGTGTCCTTGTTGTATTTATTCTGAAATGATTGGTAAGGATCGTCAATGATGTGGTATTGATCGATTACTTCCTGAAATATGCGATTCGCGATGTCGGTGAACATAGTATTGTGTTTAGCTGAATTCATCCTGATATTTTATTATGAATTCAGGCTGCAAAGGTATCATATTTAGGCAAGAAAAGACAGGAAATCTTCAATCTTCATGTTCCAATTCAGGAAACAAACAGGAGTAGAATAGGCAGGACCAGAAAAAGAACCAGTTGAATTTCAGAAATCCATCTTCGGGACTGATGCTCCAGGAGACCAGATACCACTATAGCTGCAGGAGCCATGATAAAAATTAACTCGGACGTAGACCTTTCCGAAGAACAAAATGAGACCAATACCGCTACAATGAGTACTTGAGTTACCAACGAATAATTAGGCCTGTCTTTTTTAGGGATGTTCTTTAGTCGAATTATTCGGAACACAACGGCTATCAAACTTAAAATGGCAATGAGAATCAACCCGGGCAAAGCCTGGCTGGATTGATAGGCTTTAAAGTCAAAATCCGGCGTGCGGGGCCATTCCGTAATCCATTGCAAGGAATCATGAAACAGCAGGCAGTAGGCAACCATCATTCCCATCACCCCCAATGTAGCTGCAAGGGGAATCAGGTAATATCTTACATGGCTCTTTGGCTTGCTGATGAGCGCAATAAACAGGGCAACGAACCAACACAAGCACCAGAAATAAAACAAGGAAGCCGCTAATATCCAAAGCGAAGCGTCCAGGATTTTCTTTTCATCGTTTTTATCGGATTGAAGACTAAAGATTCGTCGAAGGGCGAACATGGAACAAAGATTGGCAGCCACCAAACCCGGCTGATTCCATAACTGGGGTAACAGACAAACAAAAGTGGTAAAAAAGAAAATAGCAAAAGTATGGGTCTGCGTCAGGAGATTTTTCCTGACCATAAAATCGAGCAACAGCATTGAGAAAATCAAGAGCAATAACGAAGACGCTAACCGGATGATAGAGCTGGTAGTAAACTCGGTGTCCGGGTTCCAAAAATAATGGAGACAGCAAAGCGATAAAATATAGATCCCGAGGAGAAGGAAATTTATCGGACTAGATTTACCGAAAAAGCTTGTAAGCATAATGCTTTATTTATATTTTTGTACTCTAAATATACAGATATGTCTTGGAAAGGTTTTTTTGAAGGAATACAGGATTTCAGTGAAGAAATACTATTTGCTCCTTTTGAATCACTACGCTGGCTGGAGCTTACCGACTGGTGGAGTGCCAATGTAATGAGCTGGTTATTTCTATTGATCGGGTTCGTTGCATTCATGTATTGGATGCGGGAATTGGCAAGAATAAACGCAAGAGGCGAAGAAGATCGCACCCAGACATCTCATTCTTACTTAGGATAAATCAAAGCCGATATCGGTTCGATAATACATCTTATCAAATGAAAGTTCTTCCAGATTTTGATAAGATTTTTTTATGGCCTTTTTGTAATCAGAATCCAGGGAAGTAATCGCCATAACTCTTCCGCCATTCGTCACTATTTCACCATTTTTATATGCGGTCCCTGCATGGAACACAATGGAATCACCTATTCGCTCAATTCCTGAAATTACCTTGCCTTTTTCATAGGCTTCCGGATATCCTCCTGAAACAGCCATGACCGTTACTGCTGCCCTGTTGTCAATTTCCAGATCGATCTCGTTTAATTTCCCATCGGCGGTAGCTTCCATCAAATCGATGAGATCCGTCTTGATTCTTGGTAACACTACTTCAGTTTCCGGGTCACCCATTCTTACGTTATATTCAATTACATAGGGATCATCGCCAACTTTTATCAACCCGATAAAAACAAAGCCTTTGTAATCGATACTCTCCTCCTGAAGGCCTTGAATGGTAGGAACAACGATTCGATCACTTACTTTTTTCATGAAGACCTCATCGGCAAATGGAACGGGAGAAATGGCTCCCATTCCCCCGGTATTCAACCCTGTATCTCCTTCACCTATTCGTTTGTAGTCTTTCGCAGTGGGGAGGATCTTATAGTTTTTCCCGTCAGTCAACACAAATACGCTCAATTCAATACCGTCGAGAAATTCTTCGATCACCACCTTTTCACTCGCTGCTCCAAACTTTGAATGTGCCAGCATATTTTCGAGTTCCCGCTTGGCCTCTTCAATATCATCGATTATCAGAACTCCTTTACCCGCAGCGAGCCCATCAGCCTTCAAAACAAAAGGTGGGTTCATGGTCTCCAGAAAAGACTTACCGGCCTCAAGTGTCCCTGCCGTAAAACTTTGATACGCCGCTGTTGGAATTTCATATCGCTGCATAAATTCCTTAGCGCGCTGCTTGCTGCCTTCCAATTCGGCACCTTCTTTACTGGGTCCCACTAACTTCACATGCTGAAGTGCTTCATCGGATGTAAAGAAATCATATATGCCTTGCACCAATGGATCTTCCGGGCCAACAATCACCAGGTCTATATTATTCTCCAGGACACACTCTTTGATGGCTTGAAAATCGGTTACGTTGAGAGCAACATTTGTAGCGATTTCTTCGGTGCCTGCATTCCCCGGTGCAGCATAAAGGTTTTCACAACGGTGGCTTTGCGCAATTTTGTAAGCAAATGTATGTTCGCGGCCGCCTGAGCCTAGAATAAGTGTGTTCATGTACGCAGCATTAATTTCGAGTCCAAAAATAAATGTTTGTAAATTGAACCCCTAATTATTTCGTATTGAATTTATTTGAACGGACGCTTAAAGTAAATGGCTTTCCTATCGAGAAGGCCAAAGCCCAATTGGCGGAAATTCAGAACATCCCTTCCTCCCAATACGATTCATATGTCCGAGAGCAGAGAATGGCCATCGTTCAATGGCATCTTCACAATAATGAATTTTATAAAAAGCTTGTAGGTAAAAAAACAATCTCGCATTGGGACCAGGTTCCGGTGATGACTAAAGCCGATCTGCAAGTTCCTTTGGAAGAAAGATTATCAAAAGGTCTTCGTAAAAAGGATGTTTATGTGAATAAAACCTCAGGTTCCAGCGGGCATCCGTTCATCTTTGCCAAAGACAAGTATTGTCATGCATTGACCTGGGCCGAAATTCTGGATCGGTTTGGATGGTACGGTCTGGATTTCCACAGTACCCTGCAGGCTCGATTCTATGGAATTCCGTTGGATTTCATCGGGTATCGCAAAGAACGGTTTAAAGACAGTCTGAGTTCACGTTACCGCTTCCCAATTTTTGATCTTTCAGAAAAAAAGATGGCGAAATTTTTAAGAGTTTTCTCGAAGAAGAAATTCGATTATATCAATGGATATACTAGTTCGATTGTGTTATTTGCCAAATATCTTCAACAGCAGCGCGTCCTTCTTACCGAAGTGTGCCCTACACTAAAATACTGCGTGGTAACCAGTGAGATGCTGTACGATTCCGACAAAAAACTAATGGAAGAGGTTTTTGGCGTGCCGGTGATTAATGAGTACGGTGCAAGTGAATTGGACCTCATTGCTTTCACTAACACAGACGGCCAGTTTCAGCTAAATAGTGAAACCCTTTTTGTAGAAATCCTGGATGAGCATGGAGCCGTTGTTCCTCATGGAGAATCCGGAAGGATTGTGATCACAGGCTTGTATAACAAAGCACATCCCATGATTCGTTACGATATTGGCGATACCGGAATAATTTCGACAGAAAGTACAGCTAAAAAGCCAATTTTGGAACAACTTATTGGCCGTACTAATGATATCGCCCATTTACCGGGCGGAAAGACAGTTCCGGGACTCACCTTTTATTATGTCACCAAAAGTGTGATCGAAGACGATGGCAATGTAAAGGAATTTATTATCGAACAATGGGCGCTCGATACTTTCAAGATTATTTATGTTGCTGAAAGGGAACTAACTTCCGAAGAAAAGGAAACGATCAAAAAAGCACTGTTTCAATATCTCGAAAGGGACTTAACACTGCAGTTTGAAAGAAAAGAAATTCTGGACCGATCCAGGAGAGGAAAGTTAAAGCAATTCATCTCCCATTTATAATCGCTGGATCTGTTTTGGGCGATGCACAAAATACTCCCAAAAGAAACGGCAGAGACAAAAAGCAGATTTCAGCCATGAGTATCCCAGAAATTTGCGATAGAACTGAAAATTATAGGGGACCAATTTTGATTTGCTGGAACTAATGGACCCCTCACGAACCCGATAATATGCCAGGTCCTGCTGAATCCCTAAAGCAGGTTGTCCGCTTTTTTGAATGGCTTCCAGCCACACCGCCCAATCCTGCCTTTTCCTTATTCCCGGTGCCATGATCTTTCCTGTTACCGAGGTGTCGTACACGCCTGTTAGATTGCCGATATAATTATTGCGATGTTGCTTCTTATAATCGAGTTTAGGGAGAGCGATTATTCGTTTATTAAGCGGATTCCCGTGCTCATCAATGTGCAAATAACTGGTATAAGAAACCGCACACTCATTCTCCATCATAAATTGAATCTGGGTCTCGAGCTTCTTTTCATCCCAAAGATCGTCACTGTCCAGAAAGGCAATAAAACGTCCTGATGCTTCCTTGG
Source organism: Flavobacteriaceae bacterium (assembly GCA_009827225.1). Classification (GTDB taxonomy): domain Bacteria; phylum Bacteroidota; class Bacteroidia; order Flavobacteriales; family Flavobacteriaceae; genus Aureisphaera. Next base: position 12,752 of record WUAI01000043.1, read on the forward strand.
TAGCCCTGTTCCTGCAAAGAGCGGCCCCTTGGTTTTCTTCTGAAGTTAAAAGTTTGATCCGAGGATCTTTTTCCGCATAGCCCTTAACTATTTCAAGACTAGCATCAGTGGAAAGGTCATCCACAATGATGTGCTCCCAATTGGAATAGGCCTGCGCCTGAACACTGTCAATGGTTTGAGCTATGAATTTATCTGCATTGTACAAAGGAGTGATCACCGAAACCAAAGGCCGGTTCAAATCAATAGGCTTTTTCTTCTCCTCGTAATGCATTGTAGATGGTTTGGAAAACTATTTTGATATCCAGGAATAACGACCAGTTTTCAAGATAAAAGATATCATATTTTACCCGATTGATAATATCGTTCTCAGTTTCTACCTCTCCACGATATCCACTTACTTGTGCCAGTCCTGTGATTCCGGGCTTCACAAAATGCCGTACCATAAACTTATCGATGCGTTCGGCATACATATGGGTGTGGCTTACCATGTGGGGCCTGGGTCCTACTACAGACATCTCACCTTTCAATACATTGATGAATTGCGGAAGCTCATCGATACTGGTTTTACGAATGATCCTTCCCACTTTGGTAATTCGCTCATCCCCCTTACGCACCTGGTGCAGGTGTGCCATGGGATTGGGTCGCATCGATCTGAATTTATAGCAAAAGAACTCTTCGTAATCCAGCCCATTACGTTTCTGCTTGAAGAAAACCGGCCCACGAGACTCCAACTTGATAATAATGGCAAGGATAGGTGTAAGCCAGGACAGGATTCCAACAATTACGATGAGAGATAGCAGCACATCAAAGGACCTTTTGATAAACTTGTTGAAGGGTTCATCGATAGCAATTTTCCGAAGGGAAACAATGGGTAGTACTCCATAATAGGAGAAATCCAGCTTCTTGGTATATATTTCCTTGTTGTCCGGCAGGAATTTCAGAATCTTAAGATTATTATCGGCAAAGTCTATGAGCTTAACTAGATTCTCGTTGTCGAGTTCTGCCACAGAAGAATAGATTTCGTCTATATTGTTTTCTGAAATGTATTGCAAGCAATTCTCCATGGAGTGCTCTTTCAGGTCGAAAGTTTTCTTCAACTGATATCCAAATTCGGGCCTGTTATGAAAAAATGTCCTTAACTGGTCGGTCTTCTGATTGAGCCCAATAATAACCACTCTTCGGATATTGCCTCCTAAAAATCTTCTGTACTTTTTCAGCAAGAAAAAAATGGCAAACTTAACGAGCGCGATGGCAGCCATAGTGGCGACCGCATAATAAAATATGGTCGCCGGTTGTTCTTCCAATTCATTATAGAATCCAAAGAATGCAAATACGATCAGGACAAATACAATTCCTTGCTTGCCTACCAGTGATAAAATCTTGGTGACATGGGTAAATCGATATATCGCATAAAAGTTGGACCGGATTGAAACCAGAAACCAGGCAATGGATATAAAAATGATATAATTGAGTAGCGGAAGATTCTCTTTAAAAAAATAATACGCCAATGAATGAATTATGCTTAAATCAATGGCGTACGAGATGGGTCGTAAAAACCCTGAATATCTTCCTGTTTTAAATATCATTTCTAAAGCCTGTTATGCTTTGAAAAATCTTTGTGTTCACTTCTGAATAACTCCTCTTCCGTGAGGCTTTGGAAATATTCGTAAGTGTGTTTCATACCTTCAGCCCGGGAAACCTTAGGTTCCCATCCCAGTATTTCTTTTGCTTTTGTGATGTCCGGCTGTCTTTGTAATGGATCATCCTTCGGTAGCGGTTTGTAAACGATCTTTTGATCGGTCCCGGTAAGTTTAATAATCTCTTTGGCAAAATCCAGGATGCTAATCTCATGAGGATTCCCAATGTTCACCGGGAGGACATAATCGCTTAAAAGCAATTTATAAATTCCGTCTACCTGATCATCTACATAACAAAAAGAACGGGTTTGAGAACCATCACCAAAAACGGTGAGGTCTTCACCTCTTAGCGCCTGACCCATAAATGCCGGGATCACACGCCCGTCGTTCAATCGCATTCGTGGACCGTAGGTATTGAAAATACGTACTATCCTTGTTTCCAATCCATGAAAACGATGATAGGCCATAGTGATGGATTCCTGGAAACGCTTTGCTTCATCGTATACTCCTCTTGGGCCGATAGTATTCACATTACCATAATATTCCTCACTTTGAGGATGAACAAGGGGATCTCCATAAACCTCAGAGGTAGATGCGATCAGTATTCTTGCCTTTTTCTCTTTCGCTAATCCCAACAAGTTATGTGTTCCCAGCGACCCTACCTTAAGGGTTTGAATTGGGATTTTCAAATAATCAATAGGGCTGGCGGGTGAGGCAAAGTGTAAAATGTAATCCACCTTACCGGGCACATGTACGAATTTAGTAACATCGTGGTGATAGAAATCGAAGTACTCATTCTTGAACAGGTGTTCGATGTTCTTGAGGTCACCGGTAATCAGGTTGTCCATCCCGATTACTTTGTAACCATTATCTATGAACTTATCACACAGGTGTGATCCTAAAAATCCTGCTGCTCCGGTAATTAAAACACTTTTCATGCGTGGTTAATGGCTTTTCTTCCGATCGAAATATAGGTAAAACCTTCGTTCTCCATATCCCGGGTATTATATAAGTTTCTACCATCAAAGATGATAGGATTGTTTAGCAGTTGCTTGATTTTCTGAAAATTCGGTGTTCTGAAGATACTCCATTCTGTACAAATCACCAGCGCATCCGCATTCTCAAGGGTCTCATACATGGACCCTGCATAATGCAACATATTTCCGAATTTTCTTTCGATATTAGGCATCGCTTCTGGATCGAACACACTTAGTTCCGCTCCTCTTTCTAACAGCGCATTCATGACATCAATAGACGGTGCCTCACGAATATCATCGGTTTCAGGTTTAAAGGCTAATCCCCAGATCGCAATTTTCTTTCCAGAGAGATCGGAATCAAAATGATCGTCGATCTGTGGAATCAAAATGGTCTTTTGTTTCTGATTTACCTCGATGACCGAATTCAATATTTTGAAATTATAATTCTCGTCTTTTCCCGCCTTTTGAAGTGCTTTCACATCTTTAGGGAAACATGACCCTCCATATCCGATACCAGGAAACAGGAATCGCTTTCCGATTCTGGAATCTGTTCCCATTCCCACTCTCACTTTGTCTACATCAGCACCTACCAATTCACAATAATTGGCAATTTCATTCATGAAAGTGATCTTGGTAGCCAGGAAGGAATTCGCTGCATATTTGGTTAGCTCGGCCGACTTCTCATCCATAATGATCACCGGGTTCCCGGAACGTACAAAAGGAGCATACAACTTCTGCATCAATGTGGTAGCCCTTTCGCTGCTGGATCCTACAACGATTCTCTCCGGTTTTAGGAAATCATCCACTGCAAAACCTTCTCTCAGGAACTCCGGATTGGAAACCACATCAAAATCACAGGCTGCATTTTTCGCGATCGTTGCAGTTACCTTATCAGCTGTTCCTACAGGTACCGTACTTTTATCGACGATCACTTTATAGTCCTTGATCTTTTTCCCTATTTCTTCTGAAACGTTCAGCACATATGATAGATCGGCAGAACCATCTTCATCCTCTGGAGTTGGAAGCGCCAGGAAAATGATATCTCCATGATCCAATCCCTCATCCAACGAGGTTGTAAATCGGAGTCGATTGGCTTTTATATTTCTTTCGAACAGAACGTCAAGATGAGGTTCATATATGGGAACCACCCCGTTTCTCATTTTTTCAACCTTCTGTTCATCTATGTCTACGCAGATTACCTCATTCCCTGTTTCAGCTAAACAAGTTCCGGTTACTAAACCTACATATCCGGTACCAATTACCGCTATTTTCATTCTTTATTGTTTACTTAATTTGAAATAAATTTCTTCCAGTTCATCGATGTTATTCCTGATATTGAAGTGTTCGTTAAAACGCTGTTTTGCATTTTTTTCGAACGAATCTCGCAGGGCATCGTCTTTTAAAAGCGCAAAAATACGATTTGCCATCATTTCTACCGAATTATCTTGAATAACATATCCATTTACCCCATCTTGAATGAGATCCCGATTGCCATCGCAATCGGTCACCACACAGGCCTTGCCCATGGCCAGTGACTCAATGATAGAATAAGGAAGCCCTTCATAGCGTGCCGTCGAGATATACAATTGGGCATTTTTTACAATCGAAAAAATCTTATTTCTCTCGATCCATGGAATCATGGTCACTTGTTCTTCCAAACCGTACTCCTTGATCAGTCTCTCGATATTTTGCTTATTCGGACTATATTCTCCCACTCCCATGAGCACCAAATGGATATCGGGATCATTCTCTTTCACCGTACGGAGAACTTCAATCATCATTTCAATATTCTTTTGAAACGATGGGCGACCAACGGTACAGATATACCTTTCCGGCAATGAAATTTCATGTTCCTGATAATCTGATTCGTTAATCGGAAGGATACAATTATTCCACAGTAGTGCTTTCTCCGGTTTGTATTTCACCTCTTTGATACCCCGATTGCGCTCCGAGTTTGATGAGGCTAATAAAACTGAGTTGATTCGTTTGAACATCTTTTCAATCCCAAGGAAGAGGTTCCTTTTAAATCCTTTGGGTTCACTAAGGAATGAGTACGCCTGAGGAGTATGTAGAACTTGAATTTTATAGAATACAGAAGCAGCACGAGCTATAATACCTCCTTTAGCACTATGCGCATGTACGATGTCCGGTTTTTCTCTTCGAAGGATACGTGAGGTCTTCCAAATGGCTATTAAATCCTTAATTGGGCTGATCTCTCTTTGAATGGGAAGTTTAAACTCCTTCACCGGTTGCCCCTGAATATCCAGAAAAGGCCGGTTCGAATCATCCACACCATGAATGATGACGCTTTCGATTTCTTCGGAATTGACATTTTCAACGATCAGTCGTAGGGAAACATCAACGCCTCCCACCGAATGTAATATGTGAACTACTTTATGTTTTTTCATTAATCTTGCTCGATAGATTTGGAGGTTGGTTTGCGCAATGGGTATATCGCCATGATTAGAATTATGGCAAAAATATAAGCTCCCATTTGACGGTGAAAATGACTCTCAATAAAGGCGAAAGCCGCAATACTTATAAGCAGGGCAGTTTTATAATACGATCTTCTGTTTCTCAAGAACATGGTTGCATAAACCAGTACATAAAGTAAAACCGGGAGTATTCCTGAGCTTAAGAGAAAATCAACATATTGGTTGTGCGGATTGAAACGCTCTCTTACAAAATATTCCTTCCTTGGCTTTTTCTCGATCACCTCTTCATAGCAGCTTACCAATTTATCCTTGGTATTGTAGAAACCATTTCCGAAGACAGAAAAATCACCGCCGGTAATAATTTTATAGTTGCATTCCCAGATTACCGCCCGAGGTTCCCATTGCATTGCTAGTTCGATATATGACTTCTCATCCTTTTGGGTACTATGGGCGTAAAAGAATCGTTCATTTAAATTTTTGTTGACGAAAAAAGCCCCAAGTACCAAAACTATTACACCGATAAAGAACATGATGTACTCTTTCTTTCCTTTGGTGTAGAATATTTTCAGAAGGAATAATAATAACAATAACAGTACAGCAATTCTGGATGAAATTAGAAGTACAAAACCGATACAGAACACGATGTTGGCGAAGTACCACTTATTATACTCATTGTATTTGTTTCCAATCAAAGCGATGGACGCAATAATGCTCAGCGTACACAGAAAGCCCAGATACAATCGATCGATTATAAGGACGTCATTGATCACTGATCCTGATGAGAAATTAAATGCTCCTTCGGAATCGTAATAATTATAAAGATTAAAGAGGCAAATCACTATGCAAACGAGCACCGAGATTATGAGGGTCTTCTTTAGATTTTCCGTCTTTTCTAAGGGGATGAACAACACCAGGAGCAATAGTGCAGATCCAACTTTCTTCAGCACTGTAAGGTCCTTGGCAAAGTCATGAAGCAACAAGCTATTCAAAAAGAGGACTACCACCAGCCCGAAAAAAAAGAGTACTTCTTTTTTCAATAGTTTTTGAAGATCGTCTCTTTTTACGGCAAATGGGAATGTTGCCAGTAATGCTATCAACACAATATTAGGAACGGCGGTGGCATACTTGTCCAAAGGGATCACAAAACAGAAAAACAAAAACAGGTATGGATAGATACTTCGAATTAAGACTTTCATGATTTCCAATTATTACTCATTTACGCTTTTCTTTTCAGTATTCGTTTGAAAAAGGTGGTTGTATGTCTGGGAAGAAAATACAAAAACACTCCTCTTATCAATCCTGCAATCGGATAATATCCCCAATAAAAGTGTTCCAGGACCACCTTTATCCGATTTTTAACCTGAAGCCTTCTCTTTGTAGTGGAAATGGAATGCGACTCCACCACATAATCCATCAAAACATCCGCAAGGTTTTCTGATCTGAATTTCTCTACCACATTAAAAAAGAAAGCATAATCCTGGGAGGCTCTTCGATATTTATACGGATAATTGCCTACCTCTTTCAATATTTCAGAACGAAAAACCACCGAGGGGTTTAAAAACATGCTGTTAAAGTACATCTTCTTCCTGATCTCTTCATAACGAGTTGGAAATTTCAGCATATGTAGAAACTTTCCATTTTCATCAATAACGCGGGCACAGGTTCCTAACAGCATGACCTCCGGATTATGATCAAGATAGTCCAGCTGTTTTTTATATTTCATCGGATAGCAAATATCTCCACAATCCAGGCGAGCAATATATCGATATCCCTTCTCCTGGGCAATCTCCAAACCGCGGTTTGCGGCCACGCCTACTCCCTGATTGTGACTTAACTCATCATAATAAACCGTGCCAACGATATAGTTCGCTCGGATTTTCTCGATGTCCGGTTTTCTCTCACTTCCGTCATCCACAATTAGAACGTCAATCTCAATATCCTCCTTAATCGAATCCAATGACAACTCCAATCCTTCAGGATAGTTGTAATGCGCTATGATGATCACCAATTCCTTGTTCATATTTCCATCATCTAACAAAGGTAATTACCTTATCCTTCGAATAATTATACATAACGGCGATTACTTTCCAAATCACCATACTGATCGCCGTGGCTGATGCTGCACCCACCATACCATATTTCGGAATAAAAATATAGTTAAGCACAATGTTGATGATGAGCCCTATGACGAGAATTACATTTAGTTTCCGCTGTTTCCCGGTCATATTCATATAAATGCCAACGGTTCCGCATAAGGCATTGATCAATTGACCCAGTAATAAAATTCTTAGTGCATCAGTGGCAAGGGTATAATCTGTTCCAAACAATCCCAACACAAAGGGAGAAAAAATGGCCAGGGCCATTAATACGGGCAGTGAGATCAAAACCATAAGACGTGTTCCCCTCCGAAGCGTAAGCGACAATTCGTTGAATTTCTGAGATTCGAACAACTCTGCGATCTTGGGTGCCAGGATCACATTCACACTTAGAATGGCCAAGGTCCCTGTTGTGGCAAGTTTCACCGCAACTCCATAGTAAGCGACGATCTCGAATTCTTCAAATTTCCCCAGTAGAATAATATCTACACTCTGCATCAGAAAGAAAGAAACTGCGCTCAATGCCATAGGATAGGATACCTTTAGGATGCTGCTGTATTTATATTGAATCCCATGATCCGGTTCGTTGGCTGTTTGAAAAACACGGAACACCTGTATTGTAGAAATTAATGCCAGAACCACAAAACCAGCGAGGTAGGTCTCCACCAGTAAATGCGCTTTATCCGAGTAAAAGATCAAAATCGCTCCTAAAAAGAAGGGCAAATACCGAAACAAATTCCTGTAGAGTTCCGATACCAAAGCCAATCGTTGCGCACGAAGTGTGTCGATGTTCAGCATCGTTAAGGCAAATGCTGCCAGGGACACCATAGTTTTAAGAATGAGTTCCGAGGCACCTTCTTTGTTAAAATAATCATCAATAAATGAGGTCGGGATCAGTACATACAACAACAGAAAAGCTGCTGCCGCACCGAAAACGATTACCAACATTTTGAGATAGATTCTTTTCAAAGACCCGAGTGAATCTTTCGAAATGAGAACTCCGGAATAATATATCACTGCCTGATTGGTACCCAACATACATAATCCGCCCAGGATCAATAACCACGATCTGGCAAAATCGTACTGCCCCACTACATTGGCATCAAAAAAGTTGGTAAGGAACAAAGAGAGGCTGAAAAAAAACAAAATTCCTGCGGCACGCAAGAACATTACTTTAAGGCTTTTGTTGATCAATCCTTCCTTCAGATATGTTTTTACATTATTCAGGGGCATTGTCTTTCTTTAAACTAAACGTAAACTTGGAATTTGCGGTAATGGTAAGTAATAATGCAAAATTGATCCAAAAACCAAATACCCGAATCGTATCCACCTTCAACCAATTGAAGCAAAAGCCAATCATGGAAATAAATATCACAATAGCGAGCAAATAACGATCGTCATTTTTCTTGATTAGGCGGAAGGTTGTAAACAATATTAGAAAAATCAAGGACAGGAATATCATCATTCCTATAATTCCTGCTTCCGCCAGTATTCTTGCATACAAATTATATCCCGGAGGAAAATTAGGGTTGTTCTCGTTCAGGTATTTCAAGCGGAATTCCCAGTTGCTTACGGTCGCCCATTTGGGATACTTATACCGCGCTTCAAACGATTGCATTCCATATCCGATTCCCGTTACCGGATGTTCCAGAAAGACCAAAAAATTGGCGTATTGTATTCCAAACCTGGACCGATTGGAAATAGCATGCTTGTTGTCGCGAACATCAAATGAGGTGGCTTTCTCGACAATGGTTTCGGCTATTTCAGGGCCTCTGAAAATTCCGAGGAATAAAATCGCCACGGAGGAAAGACTTACCACCGTTATAAGGATTTGATGATGCTTTCTTTTTCGGATCAGCAGAAAACCAAAAATCAACACCTGAAAGGTAATGACGAACAGTGCTGCTCTTGATCCTGAGAAAAACCCTAAAACAATCACCAGAAGTGCCGGAATGTATTTTTTGAATCCTTTTTCAGTAATGATATAACTAAACATCCAGCCTGCCACGGTAAACAGGTACGTTGCCAATGCCGGTGCCTCAAAAGTGACCGAAGAAATTCGATCATGGCCATAATCCAGGTAGACTTCCGTGAAGGGGAAGAAATTAAAGAACCACAGAATGTAGTGTAAAAAAGCCATTTTGAATTTCAGTATCAGTATTTCTAAAATTCCGTAAGTGGCCACGATACACATACTGTAATAGAATATTTTCCGCACTTTGTAAAAAAGTGTTTTACTGTCATACCTGCGGAACACGTTGAAATAAGTGGTCAGGAAAAAGACCCCGGAAAGCAATAACACCCCATATTGAAGTATAAACCTTTCATAGCCCGAGGCTCCTTTGAAATAGTAATTGTGAATATTCGGAAGGTTCAATAGGGTAGCAATAATAAACCACAAGAATAGCACCAATACTACCTGAAACATCAGGTTTCGAATGGGGAAAATGATCCGCTTTCTAACCAGGACATCCGCAATGAGTACTAGAAATGCAAAAAAGAAGAAGATCACACTGGGTTCCCTGGCAAATTCGCCTAACGCAGGTATTCCTCTGAAAGAACTAAACGGAATAAAAAAGATCCCGAGGAATACCAGAGAGGTCATCAACTGTGTTAAATTGATGCCCGTTTTTTTCTCGACTATTTGAATGGCTTTCTCCAAATCTTTTCTATTCACTTAAGGCAGGATGCCATAATTCGGTCTTTACGCCAAATTCATTCTTGAGTTTCACAGCCTCACCTTTAAATTTTTCAACTAAATATGCTTCGGCTCGTTCATCCATTGGCGGAGTCGATTCTTTATATTTATTGATGGTCTTTAGCTTCAATTGCTTCATTCCCGGTGTGATGGGAACTGTTTTCTTTACAAGGGTTTTCAATTTGTTCTGACTGAAAATAAAACGAGTCACTGGATTCTTCTTATAGACTCCTCCGGGATTGAATTTGGTATGTAAATTATCAGGAACGAAAGAGGGATCTACTTCGAGAAACTCGAACAATTTTCGAATTCCCAATTCAGGATTTTGAAGAAATTCTTCAAAGGTAATAACATACACTTCGTTGAAATGTTCGTTAAGTCGTTTTATCTTTTCGTAGTATTCAGAATTGAAGGTGTAGTACCAAAAATCTGCATATCCCATGGCCTTTCGGTTTTCCTCCTCCTGCAAGGCATCGTAAAAGTCCAAATGCTCTCTGTCTTCCCTCATGAGATGAAGGTAATTGGAATAAGCTCTTTGAATTGGATCTCGCAAGGTTACCACGATCTTCGGTTGTTCTCCCAGGGTCTTCTTGATCTTAGGAATAGCTTCCTCATAATTCGCATAGGAAGGGGAAACATCTCCAATTGCCGGTTCTGTTCCGGCATCCTCATAACACTTCTGGTAGTCACTCAGACTTCCTACATGAAACTTTTTGATTTCCACATCTCCCTTACCCGATTTTTGTTCGGAGATGATGTCATAGGTGAAATAATGCAACTCCTTTTGCTTCGGAAGAAAAATCTGAGGATGCTCCTGAAGGTAATAATACAGCGAAGTAGAACCACATTTAGGGAATCCGGCCACTAAAAAATTCGGCAATGACATAATTCCGGTTTTATTCGCTTACTTCAGCATAACGCTGTACTCTCAGGTAGGCTCTTTTCAGTATATGAAATCCGAAGAACAACATCACTAGTCCGAGTGGGATCAAGGTTCTTTTCTTGTCCAAAATGGAGAATATGAAATGTAATTCCGGCTTGTTGATCACGGTAACTACATTATCATACACGATTAACTGCTCTCTCAATTTTTCATTTTCCGAAATAAGCTCATTCTTAGTGGTCACCAGTTGATGTAAGTTGTTGTTTTCCTGGTGTCTGAAGAATATCTGACTTGGATTGATATTCGTCTCCGTCTTTCCGGTGTGTACATCAAATACTCCATCGATGTTTTCTATACTTTTCTCGTTACGGGCGATCCGGGTTTTGACATCCTCAATCGCCACCACACGTTTCTCTTGTAACAGCTCATTACTGTTGAGGTAATCCAACACCTTCTGAACTGTTTCCATGGTTCCTATACTGGAAGTAGTGACATAAAGTTTATGGTATTTGTACTCGGTGTAGTATACTTCGGAAAGCAATATATCTTCTTCGAAGTCACTCTGAGCAAGGTATTGTTCCAGGTTGCGGTCACTCGTTTCCGACTTCTCCAGCAGGTCCATGATATTGACGATCGGGTAAATTTCAAGATCTACCAACTCGCTATCTTCAGTATTAAAACCATATTGCTGAAGGAACTTCTTATCTCCTTGCTTCTGCTTGGTATTCAATAATTCGATGGCGTTGTACACATAGGAAGTACTATCGAAATTCGCCTGTATGATGAGCGTAGCCTTTTTATCGGCATCGATAGACTTCTGCCAGAAATGACCGGCCGCTGCCCCTCCTACTATGAGTATAATTAGTATAAGCCAGTTTTTTAACACAAAGCGGAATCCGTGGTATAAAGCAATCAGTAATTTTCTGTACCATTCCTGAATCTTTCTAAATACCAGTCCTAAATCTATTTCATCATTACTGTTTTGTCCCATTGCTACGTATTTATCGGTTTATTGTTGTTATTAAATTCTTAAGGCTGGACCTCCAATCCTGCGGATTGATCCCAAAAGCCTTTTCAATCTTAGTGGTATCCAACACACTGTATTTCGGTCTTTTTGCAAAAGTACGGTAATGGTCCGTTTTTGCAAGGTTAACAGCGTCAATTTGTCCTGTTATGGTCAATATCTCTGCTGCAAAATCATACCAGGTTCCGGTTCCTTTATTGCTGAAATGATAAATTCCATAAGAATGATTATCATTTTCGATCATTTCGGCCAATGCAACTGCCAAATCATTGGCATTGGTAGGAGAACCCAATTGCTCGGTGGTCATGGTTAAGTCTTTTCCCTGATCTGCCCATCGCAAAACAGAACGGAAAAAATTATGCCCGTGTTCCGAGTACAGCCAGGAAGTTCTCACAATATAATATCGTTGACAACGCTCCCGGATATGATTCTCCCCTCTCAATTTGGACTCTCCGTATGCATTGATAGGGCCCACTTCATCATTTTCTTTATATGGTTCCTTCTTAGTTCCATCGAACACATAATCGGTGGAAATGTGGACAAGACAGGTATTGTGTTCATTACAAATCTCCGCCAACTCCCGAACCGCATCTGCATTGATGGCAAAGGCTTCTTTTTGCCGGCTCTCGGATCCTTCCACATCGGTAAAAGCAGCGGTATTGATACAATAATCGAAAGAATATCGGTTAAAAAAGTCCTGAACTGATACTGGTTGAGCCAGATCGAGTTGCTGCTTGCTTACAAAGGTCCATTTGATTTCTGGAAACCCGTGTGCCACATTTTGAAGGCACTTCCCCAATTGCCCATCTGCACCGGTAACCAAAACTTTCTTCATTGCGTCGCTTCCTTAAATGTGGGCAAATTCAAATCCTTTTCAGAAATGATAAAATCCTCCTTGGCAAGATGCCAGTCTATAGACAAGGTTGCGTCATTATAGACAATACCGCTCTCCGATTCCCGGTCGTAGAAATTATCACATTTGTATGAAAAGACCGATTCCGGAGAAAGTGTAATAAAACCATGAGCAAAACCACGTGGAACGAATAACTGTAACCGGTTCTCATCACTAAGTATCACAGAATAATGCTGCCCAAAAGTGGGGGAATCTTTTCGGATGTCAACCACCACGTCCATTACGCTTCCGTGGATCACACGAACCAACTTTGCCTGAGCCATTTCCCCTTTTTGATAATGGAGCCCACGCAACACACCATATTTTGAATTGGACTGGTTGTCCTGAACGAAATTTACGCTGAGACCCGTAGCTTTTTTA
>WUAI01000044.1 GCA_009827225.1 Flavobacteriaceae bacterium
GGCAAACAACAAATATTTTACGATTTATTCAGGGTTTCCAATGGCAAGATGGTAGAGCATTGGGACGTGATACAGGAAATTCCCACCGAAGGATTGGCCAATGATAATGGGATGTTTGGATTTTAGGCCTATACGGGATAATCATACTACAAAATCCGAAATGTGATTAAATGTACATTTCGGATTTGTTGTTTGTTGATTTTTATCGGATTGATGTTTAGTTCGAACTATAACAAACAGACTTAATTATACATGATTTGAAGTAGTTACTTCTGTCGGCAAGCACATTCATGGTGTTCATTGAGATAATCGATGGATTCCATACTTAATCCCTTTAAAGCTTCAATATTGATGTCTGAAAGTCGCTTCACATAAATGCAGGCTTTACCCATTTTAAATTTCCCGAGATCGTCTAATAAGGCTCTGCTTTTTTTTGTTTCTGAATAAACATACAGGGAAAACTGTGCCTTTCTTGGTGAGAATCCAAGCATGGGAGCATCTCCTTCGTGCCCGCTGGCGTATTTATAGTGATAACTTCCAAAACCAATAATGGTGGGTCCCCACATCCTGGGTTCAAAGCCCGACCATTCGGTTAATAGCTCGATCAATTTATAGCTATCCACTTTCTTTTGGTCATTGTCCACGTAGGATTCGATAAAATCGGATACGTTGACTTTGGTTTCTTTGGTTTTATTTGTTGCCATGGTAGTGATTGTTTCAATGTTAGCTGCATCATGTCGTGGCGAAACTATACAGGATGTAACAAGTTACAGAAAATATTTCAGGAGTTTAGTTCGATGCCGGATCGTAAACGGCAACCGCGATCTTGGAATCGGCTGTGCCATAATAGAGGAACCATTTCTCCTGAAAGAAAACCAGACCCTCAACAAAACAAACCTCATTAACCTCTCCCACCTTCTCATATTCTTTATCCGGGTGGATAAAATAATCGTTGGTTCTGTCTTTCAAAAGGTATGGTTTTTCAGCATCAAACCAGGCTTGTCCTGCAGCGTACGTAAACTTCGGAAGTTCCGGGTCATTAAAATTAGCCGCATTGCTTGCATTATAAATGAGTAAAATCCCATCTTCCTTCCAGAGGGCGTAAGGTCCGGGTTCCACAAGCCGGCTGTCGAATTTACCCATTCTGGGGTGTAATACTGATATTCGCTTACCCGATTCTTCATTTTCCGCAACGGTCCAGGTCTCTAAGTCGGTGGAAGTCGCCATAAACAAATCGGTATCTCCGAAGTACATCCAGTATTTCCCATCAATTTTTTTGGCCACCATACGATGTCCTTGTTGTTCTGCAACGATGGCTCCTGCTTTGGACCAGGTATCTTTGTATTTTCCTTCTCCCAACACGAGCCCGTGTTTGGTCCAATTTTTCAGATCTGGCGAAGAGGCGATACTAAGTCGGGCAGTTTTTCCGTCGTAAGACGTATAGGTCATGAAATACCTACCATCTTCACTTTCCACGATCCTTGGATCTTCCGTACCGTCGAAATAGCAGAAATAGCAATCTTCGGTATTTTCCTGTTGGGTGGGATCCTTTCGATAATTCCATTCATATATTTTCATGGAATCCAGATCGGGGTAGAACACCGGTTCAGGTTCTTTATTGAAATTGAGACCATCGTTGCTCGTTGCCATTCCAATGCGGGAGGTGCCCAGGCTATCCTGTGCGCGATAGAAAAGATGAACCTTTTCGTCTTTAACGATGGCGGTAGGATTGAGTACGTTCCGCTCTTCCCATTTTACAGGGTTTTTGGTAATAGGGTCGGTGAAGATCATTTCCGAAGCAGGTCGGAAGATCGGATTGAGACTATCGACTTTTTCAAAATAGGGGAATGCCCACGAATCTGTCCCTGTTCTGGTAATCACAGGTTGTTCCAAAGTATCGCGACAACCCACTATACCTAAAACCAATAAGAGTATCCAAAGTCTCATTTTGACAAAGTTTCAGATAACCTTCCTAAAGGTAGTTTAAAAATGATAATTAGAAGTATCGCACACATCCATTAGCCGCTTCATCATAAAATTATCAGCCGCTTCAGTCTAATTTGATTCCCTTCTTTTTCTCTAATTAATAGAAAGGGTATTTTAGATCATATTTTCTGTTGTTCCATATCCTGCTCGGGAAAATCATCATCGTTATAGCCTATTTCCATGGCCCATCCCATTTCATCGGGCCAGCTCATTTGTCCGCCATGAAGTGTGGCTGAATTTCCTTTCCAGGCTTGCACGCCATCCTGGGTAAAGCTGCAATAATTCTCGGGAATAGGAGGTAGGTCTTCTGCTCCTTTACAATCCAAATAGGTGAAAATATCCCATTCTTCGATTCGGAACCAACGGGATTGAGTCTCTATCAGATAAACAGCACCATTGGGCAGGGTAGCCTTGTACTGAATTTTATACTGAATACTGCTGCGAACGATCCAGTGTTCCCATACGAGATCACAGGGTTTCCTAACGTGGGTGATTTTGTTATAAAGTCGATGGGTAACATCTTTTCGATCTGAAGAAACGATTTCGATATCTGAAATGGTCACATTTTGGGGTACCGTTTGGTTGAGCCGCTCTCTAAGCTGGCGGATAGCCGCCTGCCGGGCTTCTTCTGGTTTCAATGGCATAACTAAAGAATTTTAAAGTGAATCCTTAAAAATCAGATATTTATATGAGCGAAACAAGAGGATTTTCCCTTGAATTTTTATGGAAAAAGGCGGGTCCTCTCGTTGGAAGATTAGCTTCTTGTTCCATGGGGCTTTATGCCGACCAGTTTTCATTGCAGAACGTATTATGAGTCTTGCGGATGCTTAAAGTCGGGCAATTTTCCAGGGAAGCTATCGAATCTTACTAATTTCAAACCGATATAACAGTATTCCGGCCTTTCGGTATTCCTTTTGAATAACATGACTATCGTCCGGTAGATTGAGCTGTTCCTCGGTGAGGTCGGTCATGTGATGGGTTTTCTGCCCTTTGATCTTTTTTCCGGTCTTCCAGTCGCATACTTCCCAGAAAACATCAATATACCTGCCATTACGCACCACCTTCTTGATGCGAACATTGTAACGAGGCACCAAATTTGTCAAGCTATTCATGAAATCGGCGTTGAAATGGAAGTCGGTGAATTCGGATCCATGAGACACTCCGGAGCCTACAGCATATAGTGGATTTGAAGCTTCTTTGCTATCTATCAACTCATCCGCATCAGAAACAATAAACGTATTGTCGTTGAAAGATAGTCCGTCGTCCAGATCCTGCTTCTTGCATTTGTTGCAAGGCGGTTTCCCCGGTTCCTGTAAAGCGTAAATAGATGATTTTTTAAATTCACATTTGTTCTTTTTCAGATCGATGGGAGCGCCCGCCCATTCCATTTGAATGACTTTCTCTCCATTGTGTGGATCTGTTACCACTGATTGTACCGGAGCTACTTGAGCAAGACCAAATAACATCTTGGGATCTAAGGACTCTGCTCCGAATTCCACGGTGCCGCTTAATTCAGTCATTATCCTGCTGTAGCCAATATTCTCTTTCCCTTTTTGTGGGAAGATCTCTAGTTTATATTCCCCATTTACAATCTTTCCTCTTACATAACTCTCTGCATTTTGTGATAGGGTCCAAAGGTCGTCTGTACAATTGTATTTAATGTACTTTCCTTCGATATATGAAATACAATCACCATCGATCTCTTCATTGGTTTGGCGTAATTCGAAATGCCCTTTACCTTCACATACCCAGATGCCGGAAAGGTCGGGAAACTTACATGGGTCTTTTTCAGTATCGTCTTCTAAGGGTACGATGTCTTCGGGATCGTCCGGCGGATAAAGCACTTCATCATCAAGATTTACACCTTCTTGAAATTTGGTCACCAGCTCTTTCATTTCGTAACCCTGACTGTTCACATAAATGTTCTTCATCTTAAGCCCTTTGTAATACCAAACTTCCTTCTGGACCTTTTCATTGGTAAAAACATCGCACAGTACCCCTAAGTATTCTTGTTGTGTATGGTGAAATGCGTTGTTACCACTTAGAGATCGTTCAAGGTGACAGTATCTCCGGCCCCAGTCCAATACGCTGGGAGGAGAAGGTGCTTCCATATAAAACAAAGCGTCGGGCACCGTAGTATTGGCATATTGCTCCCCTTTGTTGGTCAGGAATTTATAGACTTCCCCATTCTTATAGGTGGTGTTGTTTTTGGTTTCATCACGAAACGAAGTGACATGTCGTGTACGATCCTGCCGCATGACATTTCCGAAATTTGAAGTGACTACGTTCACCGTTTCGTTCAATTCTCCTTTAAAATTGTATTGCTTTATAGTAAATGCAGCCGATTTGAAATTGAAGCATCTTGACGAGTCCCCATCGGAATCGATTGTGGCTGAAGTGCTGTTTTCAGAAGTTTCAGAAACCGTAGCTTCGTTTTGATTGGAGTCAGTATTCTTGGGTTTGTCCTGGCAAGCAATGAAAAATACAATTGCCGATGCGAGAAGGGTGAGGCGAGAATGAAAAGCTGCGATCATATCGGATTGGTTTCCTTAAAGATATGAATTACAGACTATTAATGCTGAAATTTTAGACTAAAGGATCGAAAGGACGGATTTTTGGTTTACTCTGTAATTCGAAACGAATCGATAAACCCGGCGACCCGATTGTTATCTTTTCCTGAAAAGGTGACAGTATAGATGCGATTCCCTTTTTTAAATACCTTCCCGATAATATATGGTTTATCCGGATCTACCTCTCCGCGGGTTTCATACAAGAATCTGCGTCCCACCGGATCATGACCTTCGGTTTCACGAATGGCCGCCAATTCAAATTCGGACCCCAGTTTATTACTCATGCTCTGCACCATTTCTTCCAGAACTTCGGCATCCGGTTTAGAGGCGAAGGCATATTCGGGATAATCGGTGTATTCCACAGAATAGACCTCCTGAACACCAAAGGTAGACCTGTAGAGGTTGATCTGGAACTTATCCAATCCTATCTGATTATCGATGGTGGAACTCTTAGGTTCGCTAGGGAACTTGACTATGAATTTCCCTTCCCGGGAACCATATTCACCAGATTTGGTTTTGTAAATATCGCTATCCGAAGCGCAGCTAATGAATAGAATGGATGTGAAAAGTATAAGGGTAATTTTCATAGAACTATTGATCGATAATTTTTAATTGACACGAATCGAAGGTAAGTATTTCTTTACGGTCACTAAGCTCAAAAGAAATGATACAACCCGGATTTGATTTGGTTTCAAAACCCACTTGTTTGTATAATAATCCAAAGAGGTACGTCCGGTTTGCCGCATAATGGGTGATGACATCGTTTTGTTTGTACGCTACGATTTCGAGATTATCCTTCCTTAACAACGGTTCATTTTTGCTTGCACTGTTATAATCTCCACCTCCCCAACCTGCAGCAAAAGACAGCACATAATTGATTGCCACATTGGCTGCCAGTGTGCCAGCAATGATCCAGATTATTACAAAGTCAAATCTTCGCGGACCAATCCATAGAAGTAATCCCAGACCAACCGCTACTATACCGATAGGTAGCATGAAGTATTCATACATCCACACATTCGCTCTAATATTTGTCAACAATATTGGAATTGCCAGCAACGCCATGACAATGAAAAGAACTATTAGAATGATCTTGAGGGTTTCCCATTTCAAAAGTCTCCGCAAAACAATAAGTGGAAAAAAGATGAGTAGTGGAAATAAAATGTTGATATAGTAGATCAAATACGACTGTTTTTGTGCGTTTACATTTTCAGATAGATTTAGTCTGCAAACACTTCATAATGTGTCACCTTTTCAGGAAATTCCAACAAGTACCGGTCATCTTCGGGATAATATTTGGCCTTCTCATAATCTTCACCGGCAAATCCTTTGATCACCTCCATATTCTCCCAAAAAGTAATCAGATCGAAATAGGCGTGATCGGAATCTGTCCTTCGTAAAAACGTAAGTTTCACAAATCCTTCCACCTGTGAATAGTCCGGGATGGCCCTATCCCTCATAAAGCGCGTATACTCTTCCAGATTTTCCAGTTTAGTTTTTCCTTTCCAGATTCGTGCGATCATAGCTCTTATTTGTTTATACAGATATTTTTCACTGTTTCCAGTGCCTTATCGAAGGTAGTGGTCATAAATTCTAAATGTTCGTCCATAATATCGATTTCTACTTTTAACACATTGAACCCTTCATTTTCCTCGATTCTATAAATTTCCGTAGCTCCCGTCCATTTTTTCGTTTCCTCATCCAATGGTTGCTCTTTGCCATCGACCACATTTCCGATATGTCGAAATTCGATATACAGATTAGGAATATGCTTTTCTATATTACTGTAGATTCCACTTTTATTAGGTGCAAGAAAATGAACAATGCTTCCTTCTTTCCAATTATCGGTAACCGCATAAGTTCCCTCATAGAAAACCGCTGCCCATTGGCGGTAGTTAGTGTCTTCCCACATAGCTTTCCAGATAGCAGATTTTTCAGCTTCGATTTCAATGGTGAATTCCCGGCGATTTATCATAATTTAAATAATCTAAGAGTTGGAGTTTAGCCAGGGAATAGCCTCTTCTACGGAATCGAACAATTTGATTTTGGATGTATGCTTTTTAAAGAGCTTAATATAGGTGTTGGCCTTTTGCATATTTTCCGGTTTGTTAGCCAGCATGGCGATCTTAAGGTTATCCTTCATCTTTAAGTTTCCCAGATCCAACCCGGCCACTTCTATGAGTTTAGGAACCTCAACATCCCTCATTTCGCAATCGATGATATCCAAAATTAGATTCGGACAATCAAAAAAGCGCTCGTCATTGTTCACTTCGTAATGTGCCAAACGAATCTCCTCATTATTTATATCTCCGGTATAAATAATATGTGCCGAATTATCACTCCATTGTATGGTGTAGGGCATTTTCCTGAAAATATTTGACCTGAGATTGCTTTTTTCCCGTTGGTGTGCTATGCTCTTACTAAGTTAAATAAAAATGCCGAAAACTTAAATTTTATAAACCATTAAGGTTTTGAGAATCAAGGGCGAAATAATTATTTACAACAGATAAAAGTTAGTCTTGCTTATCCGCCATTTGCAACTGTTCATGATAAGCTTCTATTCTGGAGTTCGCATTGCTATCTACCAACAAAATAACCACCATTATCCCAATGGTACTGATGCTAATAGCCCGCCAGAGGGGTTTGTCAACAAAAACAATCAATAATGCAGCTGCTATAATTATAAAGGGAATGATCTTGAAAACAATATTATTGAATTCACCCATGGATTTCTCGGTACGTATTATTTCCGACTGCACAAACTCTGTTGGGTTGGCTTCAAAAGCCTCAACAAAGCTCGTTACACGTGCTTTATTGGTGAAGTAAATTCCCAAGCCCACCGCCAGTAGCAGTCCGCCAGCCACCAACGTTGGAACAATATAGGCCTTAGCAGTTTCCGTTTTACCGAGTTGCCAAAATCCCACACTCACAAGAAGGAACAGAATTGCAAACAAGATGAAGAATCGTGCTGAAAAAACTTCGGCTTCGGCCCATTCGGTGGCTATTTTTAATATGTCCATGATTAAAACTTCTTATAAATTGTGCTCGGTGGTCCTCAGATACCTATCGATGCATTGTTGTTTTAGTAAGTTATATAAAATTTTCTGGGAGGTTTTACCTAACTAGGATTTTCAGAAATGACAGTAGCCAAGCAATCGGCGGTTAGTAAAAAACAGAATGAACTTGAGACCTGTTGAATCATGACTATTTAATCACTACTACTCTTAAGGGCGTACGATAACTGCAAAAGAGTTGCTAAGGTAAATCCTATCAATCCGATATAATGTTGATTGACAGCACCCAATAAACTGGATTTGACAATGGATAGTGAGTCCGACATATTAGTTGTTTCTATACCTTTTACCACTGCGGCCGTGTCGGCTAGAAAAATATTATATATCATGGGGATCAATATGACAATAAGGACACCAATAGTAATTATCTTTAATTTTGATTTTATTATTTGAACTATTGAAAGTACAAAAGTTCCTGCTATGATTACTCCTAAAGTATAGGGTAGAACACCTACGATTCTTTGTAATGCTGAAAAGGTGAGTCTGATGTTTTCTTCGGAGACATTTGAAGATTCATTAATCAATAAAACAACTACGTTTCGTTCCATCAGTCCAACTACCAGTAATAGGGTAAACCCCATGGTACAGAAAACGAGCAATATCACTTTTATTTTCATTAAACTTTTCAAAATAACTCGTTTTTGGCCGCTCTCATTTCCTATGCTTCTATGCATACTCAAGCGATGATTAGATAATTCTTTTAATATATCAATATACCTTATTTAAACGGATTTATAGTCTGCGCATTCACCCAAAAAGGTGCTGCATCTAGTTTAAATTACAGTCTCTTTTTGATTCAATTTTGAGCCTATCAGCGGTTTTCCTTGTAACGCCTGAACTAGCGTCGAGATTGCCAGTAACCCATACAAAACAGAAATTATAAAAGTTGCCTTTGTGTTTTTTAAAACATAAAAAGACAGAATTGGTAAGACTTGTAGTGCATGCATCCCTATAAAATGTGAAACTCTTAAATCTCCTACTGTTTTACTCCAGCCAACGATAAACAAATTAGAATTATCATTCAAAGCACCAATTGTATGACTCATTCTTGCACCCATCGCAAAACCTTGAAATGAGAACACCACAAATATCACTATTGCTAACCGTATCGCCCACAAATAATAATTTGGTAATTCAGGAAAAGGTTGAGTGAAAAAAAGATAGCCCACATAAGCCGCGTGCAACGTGGCTAAAGTTGCAAACAATGCCATTAATGTGAACATCAATGAATAAAAAGGTGTAGTGGTATTATAGTGCGAAATCGTTCCTCTACCGGCCATTATTGAAATATACACTACTTCAAAACCCAGTAAGATGATAATTGACCAATTAAAATAGTGAATGTTGAAATTTGCCAGATAATAACAATACCAAGCCATTGTCCATGAAAACAACCAGGTTGAAAGGGCAAATTTTAAAGGTTTGTACCACGCATTTACGCCATATACTTGGGTGTTCGTATTCTTCGAAAGTGCAAAAAATACGAAAGCGGTTACTAAACAACCTAATCCGAATAGGAAGAGTGTGGGATTTCTAAACTTTAATTCTTGAAGAAATGTCACCATTTATTAGTCTGCGTAATTCTCAGCTTTTTCCTTAAATCCTTGGAGCCAGGTGTCATGTAGTTTTCGCAACTTATTTGGTAGAAATATTCTTTGCAATTTAGCCAATTTCCCTTTCTGAACTTCATCGGTAACTATTACACATCCTTTTTCATTAGGAATAATTAACCAAGCATGATATGCACCTAACTTTTCATTTTTTGTTTCCCACGCCAATCGTTGATAAGGTTCATATTCCCGGATAATTGCATCGAAATCCTGCCCCATAGTGCTGAACTTTAATTTCGTGTCCGACTCAAGTAAGGATTCTTCGGAGTTCAGAACTTTAACATTGGTCATTCCTTCATACCAATTAGGCCAATCTTCAGCATTGACCAATAAGTTCCATATTTCCTCAGGTTTGGCATTGACTTGAATCATATTATGGACGTAGAAATCTGCATCCTTTGGCAAATAATCTTCCGGCCAATTTATTTTTTCGGAATAGGGTTGGGCTTTTGCTATTGTTTTCTTTGTAGAATAACAACCTGATAGTAGAATTGATCCAAAGGCTATTAATAATATTTGTCTAGTCATTGTTTTAATTTTTTCAAACTTAGACTAGTTCGTGGCTAAAAACGATAACATATGTTTACGTTTTCAATGGATCATGATTTTTTTAGTCGGCTAAGATGAACTGAGGTTATGCCCAAATAAGAGGCAATCATATGCTGTGGTACACGGTTATGAATGTTTGGAAAAACCTCTGTGATGCCATCATATCTTTCCTTTGGCGTTCGTGCGTATGAGTTTTTTATACGGTTGTCCTGGTAGATGAAATAATACTCTGCAATTAACCGCCCCATTTTATTACCTTCTTGCAGGTTTTTATAACCCCATTCGATTGCAGAACGAGGCAATACAACTACTTCTGTTTTTTCCAGGGCTTGTAAGGTGTAAAATGATGGTTGACTCAAGATAAAATTGGAATAGTCACAGATAAATTGATTTTCCAATGCGAAATGTATAGTGTTTTCTGTTCCCAGTTGATCTGTAATTACCACTCTTATTAATCCGTTGTTAATAAAGAAGATTTCGTTCGGAACGACATTGGGCGCACTCAAAACTTCATGCTTTTTAATATGTCTCAAATAAGCTCGATTCAAGAAGTCTTTCAGCTCATCATCAGAAATTGAAATCATTTGTTTTATTACTTCGCTAATCTGCTTCATTTAATCTTATTGCGCTCGTCACAATTACCGTTTATGATCTTTGGTAATGAAAAGGGCATTAGGGATATACTAAGTTAGATAAAAAATCCCGTGGAGCTAAGCCTGACGAGAATTTTCGGAACTAACATTCACGATGGGAACTGGCGACAGCAAACATAAAGCTTGAGGTATGATGCAATTTCCTCGAAGTAATTTACTCAGTCTTAAATTGAGG
This sequence comes from Flavobacteriaceae bacterium, assembly GCA_009827225.1. Taxonomy (GTDB): domain Bacteria; phylum Bacteroidota; class Bacteroidia; order Flavobacteriales; family Flavobacteriaceae; genus Aureisphaera. The sequence goes on from WUAI01000044.1 coordinate 10,618, forward strand.
ACTTTGAATTTGCCCAAAGCAATCCGGGTTCGGTTTTTCATTCGGATTATTGAAAAAATCATTCGCAGCTTCCATAGCACATGTGTTGCCCCAATTGGTGGTGGCCGCATGTTTCCAACCCTTGAAAATCAGATGATGACTATTGATAAAATTTTCCTTCATCGCTTTGGCCCATTTTACGGGTGTTTCATTGTCATACTCCCCATTTATGAATAAGACTGGGATATTACTTTGTACTGCCTGATTTTCCTTTGCTGAAACAGCTTTTACATTCCAAATTTTACAAACTTCGTTGTCAAATACAGCCGGGGACAGACCTCTTACCTCAGGATATTTATAGGTTTCATTTTCAATTTTCTCTACTGAATTGAACGGGTTCTCCTCCGAACACCAAACAGAGAGCCTCATGCCAATTCCTGCGCCTCCTTCCGGTTCTTTAAAAAGCTCCGTAAGCTTTTCTTTGATGGAAGATAAGTCATTATTCAATAACTTATTGATCTCAAAGGGCACATTTGATACGTTGGACGTATTAGCAGAAGTGAAGACGGTGATCAAATCTTCGCCTTTTAAATAAAATGTTTCTAATTGACCATTCTCTGGATTTTGTACTTCAACAACCAATGGGTTCATAGACTTTTCTCGAAGGAACTCAAAAAACCGATATTTTAAGTTGGGATAGGTTGAATTACAGCGCTTATCATTTTCGCAATCGGTAAGCAGTAACCCAACCGATTCCAATAAGTTCTGAACACTCTCTTCATCATAGTTGACCTCCAAGGGTAGTGTAGCGTCCATAACGACACTTCTGATACCATCGGGATAATCCCTCATTAAGGTTTGGGCAATTTTGGTACTATAGGAGATGGTGAGTAGATTGTATTCCTGAATTTCCAGAACTCTCACCAGGTCATTAATATCCGCCGCAATTTGAAGGGTGTTATAGGTATTCAGATCAATTCCCTTCTTTTTGAGTCTCTCTCTGCAGGATTTGGCTGCATTTTCGAACAATCTGTTTGTCTTAGTGTCATCAAAATCCGGCTGATTCGATTCGTAAATTGCCCTTGACCATTCCGGGCAGTCGAGATGCGGTTTGGCATAATAGTTTCCGCGTTGTTCGACCAGGATAAAATCTCGGTCATCGAGATATTTATAGTATTTCATGTATTGGGCGGCACGCATCGAAGTGAATCCCGGACCACCCACCGTATAAATTATGGGGTCTTTTTTAGGGGTTTTGCTTCTGCTTTTAAAAATATAGACTGGTAATTGTATGGTTTTACCATTGGGTTTTGCCCGGTTCTCCAGTACTTCCAAATATCCGAAGGTATACTCCTGATCTTTCGAAATTTCGTGCGTGGTTCGTTTTTTGACTTTAAAAGTTGGAATAAAATAGTTGCTGGTTTGTGCTGAAACCAAGGTTGCTGTTAACAAATACACTAGGAAAAAGAGATGCTTCATACCGTCTGTTAATTTAGGGATTAAATAAGTCGCTAATTAACAGCATTGAAAAAAGCTTTGCATTCACAATTGTTAAGAAATGGCTTGTTTTTTTATTCGGCTCAAGCTTTGTTCCGACACTCCTAAATAGGAAGCGATGTATTTTTGGGGTACTCTTTGAATAAGCTTTGGATTCTTTTTCATCAGGTTCCTGTATTTTTCATTCAAGTCTAACAACTGCATATTCGCCAATTTATCCACAGTGGTAAGATACGCTTGTTCTGCAATGATTCGTCCCAAGGTTGCCAGTTGGTGAGATTGGGAGTATAGCTTGATTAAATCTTTTTTCTGAAATTCGTAATACTCGGTATCTTCTAAGGACTCGATATAGATTTGGCCCGGGGTTTCATTTAAAAAACTGGCATAGTCCGTTGCAAACCAATCAGAAAAATAAAAATGATGTGTGTGGTCTTTGCCGTCCAGGATCTTGTAGCCACGCAAAAGGCCATTTTTTATAAATAAAATCTTGTTGGCTGGTTTTTCAGGGCGAAATAGAATTTCTTTTTTCCTGATTATTTTTTCGGCCGCAATTTGCATTAAGAGGGCATAGTTCTCGTTCGAAAATTCAATATGTGATTGAATAAATTCTATCATCTATATCGGCACATTAGTCATTGCTTTTTTCTTTCCATTCGTCCCTGGTGATTCGGTACCAGTGATGAGGTTCATTATCGAATTCAAAAGTTTCCAAACGGGTCATACCCACTTTTTGAAGCACTTTGTTGGACCCTATATTCTCAATTTCAGCACCGGCAAAGATTTCAGTAAGCCCCAGTGTTTCGAATCCGTATCGTAGCGATTCCGCGGAAGCTTCTGTCGCGATTCCCTGGCCCCAGAACTTTTTCTTTAAACGATAACCGAGGTCGTAATAGTCCATGTCGGTTCGTACCTCTCGTTCGAATTTTAAACCTGCCCAGCCCATGAATTCATCTGTATTTTTATCCACCACTGCCCAGCGCCCCAGGCCGTCGTTCTTATATTGATTCCGAACGTAATTGATGATCTTTTCCGCTTCTTTCAAACTTTGAATAGGCTTTTTACCCAAATACCGATGCACCTCCGGGTCTGAATCCAGTTCAAACATACCCTCAACATCATATTCCTCAATTTCCCGAAGTATCAATCGGTGGGTTTCTACGTATATTTTCATAACTAGCGAGTTATACGAGGTAACTATGAATTGGAATTATTCTTTTCTTTCCAGCTTCTCCCGATCCCAATTCGAAGTGTTTACCGCTGCATCATAAGTACTTTGTAAAAAGGACATCAAAACCTTTTCGGGATCGTCCGACTTCTGAACGTCTTCATATTTCAGAAAATATTCTCCCATGTCGTCGCTCCAAAAGGCTTCTTTGGGTTCTACGGGCTGCTTCCCGAATTCCGAGTCGCTGGGGTAGGCATAGGCATAAAAGGCGGGATGTGGAAAATCCTTGGAGCCCGGCCAAAATCCGGCACTGCTCACTTCTTTGGAATAGGCTTCTTGCATCACATCCAGGGGCATATTAGGCATGCCTCCTTGGTGTAACGGCGCGTCATGGCCGGAAAATCGGGTCACGGCCAGATCGAAGGCGCCCCAAAAAAGATGTACCGGACTCGCCTTTCCAATAAAATCACTTCGGAACTGATTGAAAACTTCATTGGCTCGCAGCATCGATTGCCAGATGGCGTGTACAGCATCGATGTCGTAGGACTTATTCGTGGTATTTTCTGCAAATGGAATGGCAGGATCAATTTCGTTTGGTTTGGGATAGATCTTTACATTGAGATCCAGCTCAGCCATTTTTTCCATAAACTCTTTATAAAAGTCGGCCGTTGTCCTGGGGTACAGGTCCATGGATACACTTCCGGCATTGGAACATTCGATAAAGAGTTTGTGTTGTTTGAAATCGAAATCGATTTGAAAAATCCTGCCCTCATAGGGAATGGGGTTGGTGGTAAATCCTTTGGAATTTACGTATAGCGGAACATGCCAGGAATGGTTTTGCCAGGGCATGGTTTTAAGTCGAACCTTGCCTACGATTTGAATCCATTGATGTAGGGTTTCCAGGGTGTCCTGAATCTGGTTAAAGTTGAGTTCGGGCCAAGAGTGTTGAGTTTTCATAGTGATTTATTTTTTTGGTAGAAACTATTTCAATTTTTATTGTTGGGATGTTGTGTGTCTTTATCCATTTATTTTTGGACATTTTCTTTCCAGGTCCATGCAAGAAAAATAATATAAGACGTGGTAGCAATTTCTATAACTGCAAAGAAAATATAAAACATTTCAGCAGTACCCACAAACAATGACGCTGAAACTGCCAGGGTATGTATTATTCCCGCGATAATATTTGTTATCCTGTTCCATCTGTAATTTAAAATTCTTGAAAACAACACCATGACTATGGCTGTTTCCATTAAAATACCACCGATAAACAAGAAAATTGGGGTTATCGTCATGCCTCCTACCACGCCACTCATAAATTCATGAAGTCTGGTAGGATTCATTAAACTGAGAATATCCGCATATAAATAATTAAGTACGGCAAATATCCATAAAGTTGAAAGTAATATTTTTTTGTCCAGATTCACTTTTTATTGCTGTATTGTTGTCGGTCGCTTTTAATTATTCTGTCGCGGTTAATTCCGAAGGCATTTTCCACTGTGGAATCATTCATTTAAAAGTAACGCATTTATTTCGGCTTCAATCTTTTTTTCAAGTTCTTGATAGCCATTTAACCACATCTCATACCAATGGTTTTGATCTTCTCTCAAGGCCAGGGAAGTATTAAGCACTGTAAGATATTGGTTAGAATTTCGCAACTGTGCATAATCGTTGGGTTTCATTTTGGTTCGCATTGCAACCTTATCAAAAAACTGGGTGAGAATGGGAGTTGCAGTATTCGAAAAATAGTCCTCTTGTCTACCGTCCAATGTCTCGATCCATCCATTTTCAAAGATGTCAAATCTTTCACGAATGGAGTCGTTCGTGACGATATGTAATCCATAAGATTTTAAACTTTGGTACCCTGCGTTTGATAAACTAGGAGTGCAGTACGAAATTGCATCTGAAAAGTGAACGGCCAAAGAATCGTGATAAGGTAGGTTTTCTTTTAGATGTTTTAAGATTATATTTCCGGCGCTGATAGCGTTTTTGTTACAATCTATAGCCATATTCAATGTGAAATAATTTCCCTGGAGCGAAGTCTTGATATCGCTTAAAATTTTATGCTCAAATTTCTTCGCTTTTTTTGACTCATTCCAATTATTAACTTGAAGCGCTAATAATATTCCTATCATGACCAAGAGAATTTCACCAATGGCATAGAGGAGATATTTACTAAATCTGTTTTCAGAGAGTAGTCGCTGACGAATTTTCCGAAAGAATTTAATCACAGGAAGTTAGTTTCCTTAAAGATATGATTTAAATTATATTCCGGGGTCCAAATAATGAAGCACAACGGTATTGCGTATGATTTCATTTCCAGAACCCAGTTTATTTTTTCTGAACCGTCGTTCATTCTTTAGTTTCTAGCTTTTTTCTTTGATTTTCTCCAAATTCAATAAAAGAACCATCAAAAAATTGTTTAAACGGACTTTTTAATAAAGCTCCAAAACCAGGGCTGAGCACTATACCTTCCACTAATGCTTTTCTAGAATTCCAATCTTTTTTACTCAACATCTTATTTTCGTTCTGCAGAAACAAATTCTCAATGTGACGAACTTCAGCAGCAAAAAAATAAAATCCATGATTGTGTTCTTCTTCTGAGAGGGAATCTGGATTGTCTCGAAATGTCGAAATTATTCTGGCCGATTCTTGAGAATTAGCAAAACTTAGCAACAATTGAATATCTAAAGCCGCAATCTCATGAAAAGTTGATGCTTGCGTTGCTTTGGTATTGCCTCTTATTTGAAGACCGACAAAAACCAATGAAATAACAATTGCAATTGCTGATACAATTTCAGCAATCAAAGCATATTCGGTAAGTATTTCTTTCATATGTATTCTTCTTTAGTATAGATTTTATAACATATTTATCTCTTGGGATCTAGAGAAGATCTTAAAATCAATCATTCTTATCCGGAAACCAGGTATCCCGTAAAATTTTCCATTCATCGTTGTGTTTTTGCCAAACCAGGAGATACCTTCCCCGGCCAACCACCGTACCATTGGCATGAGACCATTCTCCTGTTCCTTCTTCAACCAGTAACTCATCATTTCCCCATAGCGCGACGGTTTTAAAGCTCGAACCCGTAATACTATCTCTAATCATGCTACCGAAAGCATTGGTTATGTTGGTGCGTCCCACTGTGGAGGGTATAATTTCAGCATTTTCCATGTACATCTCTCCCAAACTTATGGAGTCTCCATTTTTTAAATAACTCTCATAGGCTCTCAGACGACTTTCTATTTGCTTTTCTAGCACTGAAATATCGGTTGAAACAGGTTCAACATCCTCTTGATTCACCCTTTGGTTACAGGCCGAAACCAGAATCAATAGCCCTGCATATATTAAGAAGCTATTAGGAAAATTCGATTTAATCATAGTTGAAAGAATTATAGTTTATGTACGGTGTTCTTCTATAACACGTTGCTGCGCCGTCGATCTCCGAAGCATTTGCGAAGGAGATTGTTCACTAAGTTATGTAAATTTTTGTGGGGATGGGCGTTAGGTGTTGTTGGGCAATGATGTTACTTATTTCATAATAACAATTAAATCAACATTTTCAATTTCTTGCCCGTTCAGTGATGTATTAGTTGAGAATGTCACATTGCCACAACAAGATTCACTCTTTCTCTCCGAAAGTTCAAATTGCAAGTTATCCACAAATATATTCGGTAAGGCAATTTCATAAAACGTATCATCGGCTTCGAGATCGAACGCAATACTTCCCGTATCTTCTTGCAACCATAAATCCACTAGCTCATTATTGCTGTTGGTAATTATTATGTTTTCAGGATTGTAAATTGCTTGATTTCCAAAAAAAAGATTCACTCCTTCAGAATCAACGTATCGCAAACTTTTGGTTGTTACTTCTAAACAATCATTACATTCATTTTCGCTATTAGAGCAAGAAAACAAGATTAGAATGGTCAATGAAAGGAGAATATTAAATTTCTTTATCATATTGTTTTAGCTAATAAGTCATGTAATGTTGTACAACTTTTATTTGGCTGGCGAAGGTATAAGCTATGTGCACTGCTGGCAACAGTTTTATTGATCTTTTTGTTTCACTAAGTTTGCTTTTTGTAATACTGAAATTGGGTATGAGATTACGTCTATGGGGCTTTCATCTGTAGTTTTCGAAGCGTTTGCATTCTGTTTACTCGCAAAAGTGATTTCAAAATCCATGGCATTGTCATAGAACCTCTCGGTGGTTGTTAATATATTTCCTTGAACTTCAAACATGGAAAATAAAGTAGTGCCAATACATTTAGCATCTAATAGGATTCCATTGTTTTCATCTACTGTATATAAGCCTTTGGCCTTATCTTTTTCCAATAAGGTATAATTGCGCTCTTGTCTATTTCCGTCCACGATGTAAACAATGACATAATCATATATACCGATGCTATCTGTTGGCTTTAAGTGAAATTCCATTTGGATAGTTTGTTTCCCTTGAGGGTTTATAATCTCTAAGTCACCTTTATAAATACCAAAAAAATCCTCCGGAAATTGTTTCTCATTGCTTTGAGCCGTTACTATGAAACTAATACAAGCAAAAATTAAGGTGATTACTATTTTCATTTTGTTTTAGTTTTAATTGATGCTACTTTATTGCTTACGATCTCCCATATATAATCGTTGCGCTATGCTATTACTAAGTTATATAAAGTTTGGTGGCGAGTTTGTGTTTTTTGAAATCGAAATCGATCTGAAAAATCCGGCCATCATAGGGAATGGGATTGGTCGTAAATCCATTGGAGTTTACGTACGGCGGTACATGCCAGGAATGGTTTTGCCAGGACATGGTCTTTAGTCCCACCTTACCTACGATCTGAATCCATTGATGTAGCGTTTCCAGGGTATCCTGGATTTGGTTAAAGTTGAGTTCGGGCCAGTTTTGTTGGGTTTTCATGGTGTTTTTTTGTTTTACAAAGTATAAGGGCTACACTTCTTTTTAATTTCTTCTAAAGCGAGAACTATTTCTTTCAAATCTAGAGTTTCATCACGAAATGTCAAAATTCGGTCAACCGGATTATAGGCGCGATGATAGTTATTAGAAATTTCCCATTTGTTAGTTTTAAATGGGTTAAACGCTAGGTCCCTGTACACGGCACTTCTTTGACTATCAAACCAATTGTCGATGCGGTCGTCATAATGCTCAAAATGATTGCGAAATTTCCGATCTGACAATATATTATCGTTTTTAATTGTTAACAATTTCCGTAATTTTTCCCCTCGCATCTTGTTTTTCTGTGGCCAAAGAATTTTTGAAACGTTGCCAGCTGCCACAAGAATGGATTGAATCGAGGTCCATACCTCAATCCTATCTATATTACCTGGGTCAACAGGCAAACGGTCAGCGGCTCGTTGCGCAATTCTGATTTGTAAAACAATCTCTCCTAAAAATACCATTTCCGCTAAAGGGTCCATCTTCTTTAATAAATAGGATTAAACTGTGTAATGTATGTTTTTATCACTGTTCCGCTAAGTTATAAATATTGGGGGAGAGAATGCCCCGGCCGGGATTTTCAGTTTGGAAAGTCCGAAGAACCCGCCCGCACCTTATGGTACGTACGGGCGGGATGGGTGTTATGGGTTGTTGGCAAACGTTTTCAATTTCCACTACTGATAGATCAATTCCAGTAATGATTTAGCTAATCCTTTCTCATCAATTTCAGATGTCAATTGAGTATGCCTTATTTCAATTGGAGCGTTTTCCAAAAAACGATTTTGAAAATTAAGTGCAGAATTTTGTACAAATCTAATTACGTCGTTTAAATCAGTTTCTTGTTCATTCGGAATTACAGCTCCCGCAAACTCAAAAACATATCCCAACACTTCTTTATTCAATTTTTCATTAATAATATGCGCCCTAAACCTCAACATAATCAAAATTTTATCATTAGGTTTTGCTTTAAGCCAACACATTGGTTCAACGACTACACTTAGTTTACCCAATGGTTGAATTTTATTTTTTAGCACTGTTTCATTAACATCGAAACGAATTATTTTAGGCTCAGCGTAGTAGATTTCCATAGTGGTTTTTTGTTTCTTTGATTTATATAAATTCGGAAAAATAAACGTAACCTATCAAAGCGGCAATTGAAAGAATAAGTGAAATAAATGTCAAATATTCTGAAAGTATGAATATCCAATGCTTATTTATTTCACTCAATTGTAAATTATTTGATTCTGGATCTTGGACATAGTCTAAAACCTGATCCTTTCTGATTTTAGTTTCTTGTCTATACTGGTTTACTTCATAATATTGTACTACAAGTGAGAATATAATGCAGAGGCCAAGTAGGCTAATTCCTATAATGAAGAATACTTTTGCGTTTTCTTCTGGAATCACTTCAGGCTTAAGTCCAATTATTAAGCCAATCAACGCAATGGCCAATGTAGAAATCGTACGAAAATATCCAAAATAAGACTTGTGCAATTTTTCGAAAGACTGCTCCCAGTTGTTCAAAAGTGAACCTAAGTGTTTTGTGTTCATTGATTTAAAATGTTTTACAACGGTCTCGGCTATGAGTAATTGCATGGTTTAGCACTTAACTTTGCAAGTACACACCAAGTTGAAAATCCGCGAGGATTTTCATAAGTGGGCGAAAACAAGCAATTACTCATAGCCATTGTTGCGTGTAGTTTTTTTAATAAAATTTATTTGAATTCCTATATTTCAATGTGAATGGATTAAGTATCGGATTTAGCAAACTACTTTCCGCTACTGGTCGACCAAAAAGCGAAATAAGTTTGTTTTCATTTTCTGTCCAATCAATTGCAATAGGTGTTCTATTCGAGTGTTTGTATAGCTTTATCAATTGCGGCGAACCACCAATGTCAGAATATTTGTTGTCCTTTTGTCCGTCAATTAGCATTTCAGATATTACTTGTAATGGCTCGTAATTTAAATCACCTGACATTAAGTTTCCGTTTTCTTTCAATTTCTCAATCAGTCTAGACTTTGCCTCATCTATGTAATCACCTATAAAAACAACTTTTTTGTTTCCTTCTACACCTCTCCAATGTTTAATTTTATGAGATGTGAATTTTTCAATCCCTTTTTGATATACTATTTTCCAAATTTTGAATTCACTTTTTTGCCAATCATAACCTGCAAAGAGAAATTTAATTTCGGGTAATTCATAATCACTTTTTTGCTTAAGCATATCATTCATTATTTTAATGAGGATACCCTTAAAAACACCAATTCTTTGAAATCTGCTTCTGATTTTTGGATTTGTGTCAATCGCATTTTTGATTTGAATCATCATAGGATATGCGAAAGTTGTATCGCCTGCAAAACACATTGCACAGTCAGTCCTAGAAAAAGTGAAAATTTTCGGGTTACAATCCCAAGAACCAAATGACCGTAAACGACTATCTGTCGCAATCATTAATTCTTCTGCGTCTTTGTTTTTTCTAATCCAAGCGGTACAAAGAGTCATTTTAACTTCCTGCTTTTACGTGTAAGTATATTTTGAATTGAATTCTACTTGAGTTGGTTGCTGCGCTTGTTGTTTCATCTTTTCCTCCCATACTTAAAACACTTGCAACAGACAGTTTTCCGCCAATTCCTGTTGTAGCTTCTTCATTAGAAGTGACGGCAACATCAAAATTTACTTCTTTATATTTTCCGTCATTTACACCTTCTCCATAATTGTTTTCTTCAATATACTGATGTCCTTCTCTAATTCCATCTGTTATTTGTATGATAGTCTGTTTGACAAATTCTTTTAATTCCATTTTCGTGTTTTTAAATTACCGATAACGGTCTTGTATATGGCACGTTGCCATATTTGTAGTTTAATATTATTCAGTCGTAACTGAGGTTTATTGGTAGGGGAGAGTTTAAAGTTAGCCAAATTTTGGCAATGTGTTATATACGTTATTAGCCGTTGTTAAATGTCGGTTTATTTACGTTTTTACCGGTAAATAAATCTTTATTGTTATTGTCAAACCAAAACTTTAAAATGTTTGAGTCAGATTTATAGAAAGGCTCAATTTTAAATATTTGTTTCGTGTTTTCTTCATCAAATATTGCCACCAATCCTAATTCAGTTGTTGCATCTCCAAGAATAATGTGGTCGTTTACGTGTACATTTTTAGTACGTTCAATTATTCCGTTGGAAAATGGTAAAGTCGTATTAGGTTCTAGACCTACTCGATACACAAAAGGATTACTTCTCTCATAGAATACATAACTTAAGTCGTCTTGTGTATGCATTAATATTGGATTGCTCATTAAGATTGTAGAGTCAATTAATTGAACTAATGTAGCTGTTCTGTTCAGTGTATTTTCCCTGTAGACTTGCAGTTTTACAATTTCTTGAGTAATATCTTTAATTAAATATATTTCGCCTTCACTCGCCATTGCTATTTGAACCAAGTCCTGTTCTTGAACTATTTTGTCAAGACTCGTAAAATAAGCAAAACATAGACTTTCTAATTTTTTAGTGCCTTGATAATTCCAGACTGAGCCAATATATTCACTAGATTTTTCTATTAATTTTTTAACATCACTCGTAGTGTGATGGTAAAGGTTTATGAATGGCTTGCCATCAATCAGTTTTCCTTTTCCAGATGCAAATTCCAATAAATTTTTTGGTCCGGTGATTCTACATTTAAATAGATTTGAATTGTCTTGCAGATTTGCAATATGCCATTCGTTAGATATAGTTATTGTTAGAGTATGACCCCAAGCGATATCTATATTAATAGTTCCAAAAATTTCTTCTTCGGTGAATTTTGCTAAATGATTTGGCAGAAAAGAATAATGCTGGAACCAAGAGAACGTTTCTTCGTCATCCATTATGTAAATTAAATCTGGTACAATCACCGAAAACATCTCACAATGAACGAGTTTGCATTTAAAATATCCTTCATATTTGGTGTTACCAATACCCTCAGTACCTCGTAAATTATTGTAAATATGAGATTGTTTTAATTCTACTCGGTCAAACTGGTGATTTTTTTTCATCGGATTTTTTTTTCGTAGGTGTATTTACCAAATTACTTTGATTGCTAAAAAAATCACTAATCCAATTGTGAATAACCATGCAAAAATTGATTTCCAAGTTTGTTTATTAATCATTCGCCCGTATTTATCAACGTCTGTGGTAAAATTCCAATTCATTCTTTGCGAAGCGTGTCTAAAAATGCTCATTTGAGAAATCTCTAAATAGATTAGATAAAAAATATTGGCAATTGGAAACATTACATACCATAAACTAAATATTGGTTCATCTTGCGGGAATTTGCCGAAACCAACATATAAAGCAACTAAAATACTATTGACGGTGAATAGTTTATCATGTATTCTATCAAAAGTGGTCTGTATTTTTTTTGTGGCTTCTTCTCCTTCCTTTTCAGCTTTATCAATAAGTCCATCAGATTCAGATGTTAATTCCTTAGTCTGAATTCTTGCTTCATTTTGAGCCATAATTTCCAACATACGTTGAAGTAACTTATTTGTTTCGTTTTGTTCTTCCATTTAATTACAGCTAACTTGTTATGTAATCTATTTTATAGTCGATATACAGTAATTAACACATGTTATCGATGGTTTTTAAGGAACGATATACAAAAGGGGAGAATACCAAAGTTAACGGTTTTAGAAGAAGATTAAAAATGGAGTTATACGGAAGTTGTGGGCAGTTATTAACAAATGGCCTTTTAGATTCTTCGGTCGCAGGCTCCCTCTGAATGACAAGGTTCTCGACCTATGTCCTCCGTAGCCTGCAAGGCGAAGGAGGGCCTCTGAATGACAAGGGCGCTCGAACTGAAAGGGTTCTCGATACAATTTTGCTTCGCACAATCACTCGAACTGACACTAGATTCTTCGCTTTGCTCTGAATGACAATAAAAAAACGGCCCTTTCGAGCCGTTTCTCACAAAACCTGGTTAGTTGTAAAATGAAGGTGAATATTTAATATTATCCCGAGTAAATATAGGGGCATCGTATCGTATCTCATAGAATTTAATGATAAGTGGGCAGGGTGGGTGAGTAAGTGGGCTTGTGTCACTTCTCGATACAACCACCTTCGGTGGCCACTCGAAGTGACAATAGATTCTTCGGTCGCAGGCTCCCTCTGAATGACAAGGGTTCTCGACCTTCGTCCTCCAAAGCCTGAAAGGCGAAGGAGGCACTCGAACTGGCAATAGATTCTTCGGTCGCTAGCTACCTCGGAATGACGAAGTTCTCGACGGCGCTCGAACTGACATAGAACTCGAACTGACTAGTCAAAGAAATTGAGGATCTTCAAGCCGAAGATAAAGGCGCCGTCTTCCACACCGTTGTAAAATGAACGTACGTAATCCACCCGTAAGAAACGGAAGCTGCCCCAGCCCAGGTTGTCGATTCCTATAGATAACTCGGAATAAGGCTTATTATCGGTGGTGCTTAAGAAATGGGCCCCGGCCACGAGGTTAAAGTTCAACTGGTTCAAGCCCGGGATCTTGCCCAATATCCAGCCCTGGAAATTGTGCTCCAGATGGCCTTCGAAATAGCTTTTGTTGGTACTCAGCTCATAAAAGGGCAGGAGGTTGAAGACATCCGTATAGGTGAAGGTCGTACCCACACGTGTCTGATTCCCATTGAAATGCTGAAAATCCACAAAGGAAATATTATCACCCTCCAAAAAGGTTCCTCCCTTTAAATTATAAACCAGCTCGCCTACATTCCCGCCGTCCAGTCGCTGAGTCAATCGCGCCTTTAGCTGGGTATAATTGTAATCGTCGATCGACGCCCCCAAAGCATTCTCCACCTGCAACTGCAGGAAGGGATACTTCGCATTCCCCAAATTGAACTTCCCATCGGGATAGGTCATGTATTTTTGTCCGAAGGAAATATTCGCCGTCACATTTGTTTTGATCAAATCGTGATTCACCACCGCCGGATTGAAGATCTCCTCATCTCCCGGCACCAACGGATTGTTGGAGGTATATTCTATATCGTCCTGCGGATAAAAAGTCTGATCCGTCGTATTGAACAATTCTTTTCGCTGCTCATAACCGGTATTTACGTTGACACGCAGGCCGTTGAATATCTCTTGTCCCCAATTAGCCTTGACATAGGTCACCTCATACAGTTTCATATAGTTCCGTTCAAAAAAGAGCGTGGCCACCGAATTCACCAATGGCGAAATAGGCTCCGCATTGTTGAACTGCGCTACAGATGTCCCGGCAAACAGGCCTAATCTAAGTCGGTTGATACGATTAAAATTCTTCACAAGGCTTCCAGTGAAGCGCAATCGGTCGTCCGAAACGCCATAAGTGGCGTTCAATCTCGCTGAAATGTACTTGGTTTCGTTCTCGTCGTACCATTTGTAGAATCGGAAGCCCGCACCGCCATTCCAGCCCTGTACGGTATTGAAATTTACTCCCGGTAAGGGTCCCGTATAGTCTACCTGCCATTTTTTAAAGGTATTGCGATAAGTGTAAGAGAACAGTGGATCGTCAATCCCAAATTTATTTTTCTCCCGGTCCAAC
>WUAI01000045.1 GCA_009827225.1 Flavobacteriaceae bacterium
CCCTGCTGGTAATGTTGGTTACCGGTATTTCCCAAGCCCAAAGAAATCAGATAGAGAGAGCCGACAAGGAGTTCGACAAATATTCCTACATCGATGCTCGAGAAATTTACCTCAAAGTTGTGGAAGACGGATACGAATCTGCACAGGTATTCTCAAAACTTGGGGATACCTATTATTTCAATAGTGAGTATTCTGAAGCGGCCAAGTGGTATGACAAGTTGATAAAACAATATCCGGGTGATACTGAACCCATCTATTACTACAGAGCAGCACAATCATTGAAATCGGTTGGGAAATATGAAGAATCCGATCAAATGATGGATTATTTTGCCGCTGTAGGAGGCGAGGGAATTGTATTGAAGAACTACAAAGACAATCCTAATTACCTGGAGAGCATTGCTTTTGCTGCCAAAGGGTATGAAGTCGAAAAAGTAAGCATCAATACCGAATCTTCCGATTTTGGGCCCTCCTTTTATCAAAATAGATTGGTGTTTGCGTCTGCTGCCCTAAACACAGAAGGCACCAGAAATCATGAATGGAATGAACAACCGTTCCTGGATTTGTATACTGCAGATATGGATTCCGAAGGAAAATTGTCCAACGTACAGCCTCTGGACGGAGATATTAATACGAAGTATCACGAATCTTCCACCGCCTTTACCAAGGACGGGAATACGGTATATTTTACAAGAAATAACTTCATTGATGGTAAAAAAGGAAGAGACAATGAAAAGACCATAAAGCTTAAGTTATACAAAGCCATCAAGAGCGGGGACAACTTTTGGACCAACATCGAAGAACTACCCTTCAACAGCGATGAGTATTCCGTAGCGCACCCAACTCTGAGCGTAGATGAAAAAAGACTCTATTTTGCTTCTGATATGGATGGTTCTTTAGGGCTTTCTGATCTGTGGTATGTTGATATCATGGAAGACGGAACTTACGGTGACCCGGTGAATTTGGGTCCAACTGTGAATACGGAAGCCCGCGAAACTTTCCCATTCATTAGTGAAGCGAATAATTTGTATTTCTCGAGCGATGGTCGATCGGGATTAGGAGGTCTGGACATATTTACAGCAACCATCAATTCTAATGGAAAATTGGGCGAGATTACCAACTTAGGGGAGCCTGCCAATAGTAATAAAGATGATTTCGGTTTCATTATCAAAGAAAGCCAGCGACTTGGATATTTATCTTCCAACCGGGATGGAGAATCGGGGAGTATTTCAGATGAAATCTATAGAGTTCAGGAGAAATGTATCATCTCTATAGCAGGGGTGGTTACGGATCAGGTAACTGGGGAACCTTTACCAGGAGCAACTGTGATCTTATTGGACGCAAACAATAACCAGATAGAAACTGTTACTGCCGGAGAAGACGGAACTTATACTTTCGATGCGGTTGCAGCCTGTGAAGCACAGTATCTGGTAAGAGCCACTAATGAAGGCTGTGAGTTCAACGAGGAATTTGTTGAAACTCCGAATGCGACAGGAACCATCAATGTGCCAGTTGCCCTTGAATGTGATCCTTGTCCACCGAATGACCTGGGATGTCGATTAAGTTTACAGCCTATCTATTTCGACTTTGATCGTTATAACATCCGTCCGGATGCGGCAATCGAACTGGCTAAGATATTAGCTGCTATGCGCCAATATCCTGAATTGGTGATTCACATAGAGTCACATACCGATTCCCGTGGAAATGATGCCTACAACGAGGCGTTATCCGAGAAACGAGCTCAGTCCACCCTCAATTGGTTGGTGGATCAGGGGATCGATAAAACCAGACTAAGTGCCAAAGGATATGGCGAATACCAACTTCAGAATCGATGTTCTAATGGAGTGGAATGTACCGAAGAAGAACATCAATTAAACAGAAGATCCATGTTCCTAATTGTTGAATCTGTGGAAGGGCTGGGAAACTGATATTTCAGAAATAAACCATAAAATCAAGGCGTCCAATGTGAATTGGGCGCTTTTTCTTTTACCCATCTTTTGTTTAACGTTGAGCAGAAAGATACCTATGGAATTATTTTGATTGCTGGGGATTTTTGGGTCTCAATTCCTACAAGTAAATAGAGAATTATACCTTATAAACAATGGAACTACGTGTTAACACGTAGTCATCGATCTTACAAATTTTGTCAAATAATCTTCCAATTCATTCACTTAAACGACAATATTGAACGGTGAACGAAAAAAAGGTAATCTATATAGCTCTTTATCAATTACTTAAGTATCTTTAGTATAGTTGGAGTGGGATCACATCCCCGATCTTCTCAACTACAGATTCTTCCCTTTTTTTATTACAACAATCCTAACTTATTAATACGTATCAGTATGATGGATAGGAAATTTACTTCGTGGGCTTTTGTATTACTGATTGCAACTGTGGGCCATACATTTGGACAGAAGATGCAGCGAATTGCCAAAGCCAATGCCAAATTTGAAAATTATGACTACATAGATGCGCAAAACGTGTATCTGAAGGTAGTGGAAAGCGGATACCAATCTCAAGAGATTTTTCAGAGATTGGGCGACACCTATTATTACAATGGCAACTATAACTTGGCCGCAAAATGGTATGGAAAACTCTTAAACTCTTATCCCGGTGATTATGAAGTGGAATTCTACTACCGTGCTGCGCAATCCATGAAGAGTGCCGAAAAGTTCGATGTAGCCGAACGATTGATGAATCAATTTTTAAGCATGGGAGGTGAGTTGCCCAAGGAAGATGTCTTCTATGATGACCCGGACTTCTTGAAAGAACTTGGGCTACAGCCTTCCAAATATGTGATCGAAAGCGTGGAAACCAATTCGAAGTACTCTGATTTCGGACCTGCGTTTTTTCAGGACAAACTTGTTTTTTCCGCCTCGTCAAAGGATATAGATCATTTCAGCAATCATAATTGGAACAATCTACCTTACCTGGACCTGTTTATCGCTGATATGGACGAAAATGGCACTCTTTCCAATGCCAGAGAACTTCCAGGTGAAATAAATACCGATTATCACGACGCATCTCCTGCATTCACTAAGGATGGCAGAACCATGTATTTCACCAGAAATAACCATTTGGGCGGCAAGACGGGGCGAGACCATAAGAATACTGTCAAATTAAAGCTCTATGTTGCCTCCAGTTCGGACGGTGAACATTGGGGAAACGTCAGGGAATTACCTTTTAACAGCGATCACTATTCCACATCGCATCCCAGTCTAAGCAATGATGGTAAACGTCTCTATTTTGCATCGGATATGCCCGGTACCATCGGAAACTCAGATTTGTGGTACGTGGACATCCTGGGGCCAAATCGATTTGGCGAACCGGTCAATTTAGGTCCGAAGATCAATACCCGGGGAAAGGAAACATTTCCATTCATCAGTGAAAATAATAATCTCTATTTTTCATCCAAACGCAGAGGAGGAAAAGGTGGGCTAGATGTATACATTGCTACTTTTGACGAGGAAGGCGAAGTAGACGCCATCACAAACTTTGGAGCGCCGGTCAATACCAACCAGGACGACTTTGCTTTTATCATTAAAGAAAGCGAAAAAATGGGTTTCTATACTTCCAATGCACGTGGTGGTAGAGGAAGTATCGACGATGAAATCTATCGTTTCAAAGAGGTGTGCGTTATGACGGTACGTGGTAAGATACTAGATATGGACACCCAGGAATTACTCGAAGGTGCCGAAGTAACACTTATGGGCGAAGATGATATGCCGATTGAGACTTTACATACACAGGAAGATGGAAAATATATCTTTACTGTTTCGTGCGGAACCAAATACAAATTAAAGGCAAGTAGCAACGATTATTATTCCCTCGAAGTCAAAATAAAAACGCCGGAAATAGGCGGGCTTATGGAAGTGGATCTGGAACTCAAATACAAGAATCCTTGTCCGCCCAACGACCTGGGCTGCCGCCTAAGTTTGCAACCTATTTACTTTGATTACGATAAAGACTTTATCCGGCCAGATGCTGAAATAGAACTAGCCAAAATTCTGGCCGCAATGAAGGTGTACCCCGAGTTGGTGATCCATATTGAATCACATACAGATTCTCGAGGGAATGACGATTACAATCAAAAATTATCCCTTCGAAGGGCTAATTCGACTGAATTATGGTTGAACTCTAAAGGGATAGCAGCCGAAAGGCTTAGTTCCATGGGGTACGGCGAATCTCAGCTTCAAAATCGATGTGAGGATGATGTGGAATGCACCGAAGAAGAACACCAACTCAATCGTAGATCTATGTTTATGATTGTACAAAGTATAGTTGAACTGGCTAATTAATTAATATTCCACTCTCAAGAGCGTTCAATTTTCATTGGGCGCTTTTGGATTTTCTTAACATCGCATTTTGTACTTTTGAACAAAATTGCTAAGATTACGTATGGAAGAGCAAGTTATACTTGTGAATGAACAGGATGAGCAAATAGGCCTTATGCCTAAGTTGGAAGCGCATCAAAAAGGGGTGCTGCATAGGGCGTTTTCGGTGTTTATTTTCAACGATAAGAATGAATTGATGATGCAACAACGCGCTCTGGGGAAGTATCACTCTCCCGGGCTTTGGACCAATACCTGTTGCAGTCATCAGCGGGACGGAGAAAGTTCAATAGAGGCGGGTATGAGAAGGTTAGATGAAGAAATGGGCTTCACAACAGACCTAACCGAGGCGACATCCTTTATTTATAAAGCCCCTTTTGATAACGGGTTGACGGAACATGAGTTTGATCACGTGCTTACCGGGAAATTTAATGAAGATCCAGACATTAACAGGGAGGAAGTTGAATCCTGGAAATGGATGCCATTAGAAGAGGTAGCAAAGGACATCAGGAAGAATCCAAATGACTATACGGCCTGGTTCAAGATAATATTTGAAAACTTCTATCAATTTTTGAAAGTATGAGTTTAACCGTTTACAGAAAAGCACATTTTAATGCTGCCCATCGACTATTTCGGGAGGACTGGAGTGATGAAAAAAATAAAGAAGTCTTCGGAAAATGTAGCAATCCTAATTATCACGGGCATAACTACGAGCTCATTGTGGGTCTTACCGGAAAGGTTGATCCTGAAACAGGTTATTTGATCGATTTAAAAATACTCAAGAATGTGATCAAGGACGAAGTGGAAGACCCTTTCGATCATAAGAATTTAAATAAGGAGGTCCCGGAATTTAAAAACCTGAATCCTACTCTTGAAAATATTGCTATTGTGATCTGGAATAAACTAAGAGCCCGGTTGGATAGCAAATTTGGTATTTCTGTGGAACTTTATGAAACCCCCCGAAATTTTGTAATCTATAACGGAGAATCATGAGTTTGGAAATAGGTGATTTGCTGCCGGATTTTTCGCTCAGCGACCAAAACGGAGAAAAATTTTCAAGTTCAGAATTAATCGGGAAGACTGCGGTAGTCATTTACTTTTATCCCAAAAATTTTACTCCCGGTTGTAACCGGGAGGCCTGTTTGTTTCGAGATAGTTTTGAAGATTTTACTGATATGGGAGCGAAAGTAATTGGAATAAGCTCAGATTCCGAAGCATCTCACAAAAAATTTGCAAAACGATTTCGATTGCCGTTTACTTTACTATCCGATTCCAAAAACCGAGTGAGACGATTATTTGGGGTAAAGAAGGGACTTCTTGGAATGCTTCCGGGAAGAGAAACCTATGTATTTAACAAAAATGGCGAATTAACTCTTAAATTTGATGCCATGGGAGCGGATCCACATATTCGCAAAGCAATTGCACACCTTAAAAAGTCGGCCTAATGGCAAACCACAATTTGTATCCTTTGAAGTTTCATCCACAGTTAAAAGAAAAAGTGTGGGGCGGAGATAAATTGAAGGATATTTTGGGTAAGACCGGAGGGGAACAACTGGGAGAAAGCTGGGAGATTTCCGCTGTTGAAGGAAATATTTCTGTAGTCTCCAATGGTCTATTGAAAGGTGAAGACTTACAACATTTAATCCAAAAGTACGGAAGTGATTTACTAGGTGAGAAGGTGACCAATCGTTTTGGTGAAGATTTTCCGTTGCTATTCAAATTCATTGATGCAAGGGAGGATCTCTCGGTGCAGTTACATCCCAATGATGAGGTGGCGAGTTTAAGACATAACAGTTTCGGCAAAACTGAAATGTGGTACATTATGGATGCTGATCCGGATGCACGACTCATCTTGGGCTTTGATGAACCCCTCACTCCAAGCCAATATCAGAAGATCCTCCAAGAGGGTTCGTTGGTATCTCACCTACATTCAGAAAACATTCAAAAAGGAGACGCTTTCTTCATTGCACCGGGAACTGTTCATGCCATCGGTGCAGGGGTACTTTTAGCTGAGATTCAACAAACATCGGACATAACCTACCGAATATACGATTGGGATCGTCCGGGATTGGACGGCAAAATGCGCGAGTTGCACACGGAAGAAGCCATGGATGTGATAAATTTTGAATCCATCCAACCAAAAGTTCAATACCAAAAGTCTGTAAATGAACTTGAAGAACTTTGTAGTTCTGATTATTTCTCTACACGGATTATTGAACTCACAGATTCTATGCATCGGAATATTTCGGCACTGGAATCTTTTGTAGTCTATATGTGTGTGGAGGGGAATGCTGAGATACATTGGGATGGGCAAAAGGAGCTTCTAAATCTGGGGGATAGCCTACTTGTACCTGCAAATCTGCATGAATTTTCATTGAAAAGTAGTGGGGCAACTCTTTTGGAGGTTCATGTACCCTAATCGTCCTAAAAGTATTATTTTTGACCAAAATTTATGAGTCATGGCAAATAAGCGAGATTTAAAGAAAGATATCAATTATGTACTAGGCGACATTATTGAAGCGGTGTACATTTGGGAACTCACCAATCCGGATAAAGACACGAAAAAGTCTGAAAAGATCATAGATGAAGCTATTGATACATTTGATGATCTGATTGCCAAAGTGAACGACCGTTCCGTAGAAAATAAAAAACAACATTTTAAAGCCATCAACCGGGAATTGGAAGACCGTGGAAGAGCTTTGATCGATAAGATCAATGCCCTTTAGTTAGTCTTTGTTCTAGCATCAATATAGGACTCCAGTGCTTTACCGTATCTGGAGTCTTTTATTTTCGGGTCTAGAGACTTATAAACGGTATCCAGATATTTAATATTTGCATCAAACACTTCGGTGAGCATTAAATAGGGCGCCACTTCGTATTCTTTCTGGTTCATTGCAAAATTCACGGTCGCCAGGTATTTATTCACCAAGAGTCTTTCCTGTTTGCCTTGAATATCACTCATCAAACTATCGTTACCATCTTTCATTGCGTTTAGTGAGCTTTCGATCAGTTCCAGATTTTGATCATTATAGCGCTTCACCAAACTGCGATATTCGTTTAGTTTGTCTTGATTCGCTGAACCGGTTATTTGCGCATCGGTTTCATAATTTTCAAGATTTGCGAGGATTTCAATGGATTTGTTTTCAGCAAAAAAAGGAATGCGCTGCTGAATGGTACTACTGTCGTCAAATTTCAGGGTGAGATAATAAATTTCCGGACTTTTTATCTCTTCGGAAAAATTAAAATCTGAGTTGCCGTCGATCTCCATGGAATCCACTGCTATGAACAGCGTATCTTCCAGTTTTTCCAGGAATAGTTTTCCTTTTCTCAAGCCATCCACTTTACCCGTGAGCTCCATTTTGGTCCCAGAATCTGTCTCTCCACATCCCCATACCAACAAGGCTAATAAAATCATTCCGAAGAAGTTCCTCATACAATTCATTTTGAAGCAACAAAGATGCTATTTATTCCTGAAAAATCTAAGCAGCTGCAGCCATTTGCATTAAAACTGTACAGAGTACTGCTCCTAAGGTCCCTACTGCATAGCCAAACACCGCTAAAAGTACACCTACTGTCGCAAGCGAAGGGTGGAAGGCCGATGCCACAATGGGAGCGGAAGCAGCACCTCCTACATTTGCCTGGCTACCAACTGCAAGGAAGAAGTAAGGAGCACGAATGAGTTTTGCCACGATAATCAGAAGTACTGCGTGAATAAACATCCAAACGAGCCCGACAAAGATGAGCCCTTCATTTTTAAAGATGTCCAAAATATTGATTTTCATTCCGATACTTGCCACCAAAATGTAGATAAAAACGGTTCCAATTTTACTGGCGCCGGCACCTTCGTATTTCTTCATTTTGGTGTAAGATAAAATGATACCTATGATCGTAGTAATCGTAATCATCCAGAAGAATGGTGAGCTCAGGAATGTTAATGAATTTCTTTTCAGGCCGGCTGGCATACTGTCCACATAATTTTCAAACCCTGAACTGATATATCCTGCTCCAAAATGAGCAATACTCACGGTACCAAATGCAATTGCCGCAAGGATCATATAATCGGTGAGGGTAGGAGTTCGCTCCACTTTTTTGGAATAGCTGGAGACTTTTTCTTTTAATTCCTCTATGGCAGTTGTATCTGCTTTTAGCCACTTATCGATGCGCGCCGTCCTTCCAATTCCAATAAGCAATAAGGCCATCCAAATATTAGCCACTACGATGTCAACGAATACCATACCACCGTAGAGTTTTTGGTTGTAACCGTATATTTCGAGCATCGCAAGCTGGTTAGCACCACCTCCAATCCAACTACCGGCGAGGGTCGACAATCCTCTCCATACTGCGTCAGGGCCAACACCACCGACCGTTTCAGGAGAAATGGTTCCAATGATCAATACGGCGATGGGTCCACCGAGGATGATTCCAACAGTTCCTGTAAAAAACATCACCAGTGCCTTCGGTCCAAGGTTGAATACGGCCTTTAGATCCATACTGAGCGTCATTAAAACCAGGGCAGCGGGCAAAAGATAACGACTGGATACATAGTACAAATTGGTGCTTCCTTTGATTTCCTCCCCGGTTTCTGTAACCGTAACCCAATCGGGGGCAATGAGCCCGATAGAAGTAAATACTGCCGGAATAAAATATGCCATGAACAGGGCAGGAATGATCTTGTAAAATTTGTTCCAGAATCCGGTCTTCTGTTTGGCAGTATAAAAAATGAGCCCAAGTGCCACCATCAGTAGTCCGAATACGATGGTATCATTGGTAAATAGGGGGGTGGTGTCTTCTACAATTTGTGCGGTAGTATCTTGCATGTTGGTCAATTAGTTTGCTGCAAAATACAATTTCTTGAAGAATAAATTACTCAATTATAAAACTGCTTATCCGCTCGATGATCTCAGGAATTAGCGGTCGCCTCGGATCGTCGTAAGACTTGCTGTTCTCCATATCATTACCCTTGATTTCTTTCATGATATGATTCATGTTGGAAATGAGGTGATATTGAGCATCAGGAGCTGCGGCGTAGAGTTTTTCGGCTTCCGAAACCTGTACTTGAAGGTCTTTATCTCCATTGATAATTTGAATGGGTATGTCTAGTTTTTTTATTTCCACTTGTGGATCGTACTGCATCCAGGTAAGCATAAAAGGTTGTATTTGCTTTCTGAAAATAGAAGCTAATCCCGGGCTGTAGTTTTGAGCTACACCGTTAACCCTCATATCATCAAAGGCGGATCTTGCATTATCTTTCAATCCTGGAGCCTGGGCAGCCAGCTGATCCACGATCACACCGTCGATCTCCTGACCGGCACCAGCAATCGAAATGAAGCCATCGGCGCCCTGTTGTGCTGCGATCATTCCTACCAATGAACCCTGGCTATGTCCGATAACAACAATTTTCGAAAAGGCGTTGGCTTTCTTAAAATAGTTCACGACATCGATGGCATCATCTATAAAATCATCAAAACGAATGCTTTCTTCGTTTATCGTACGATCTTTCACCTGTTTGATAATACGTTTATCGTACCTAAAGCTGGCAATGCCTTTGGAATATAGAGCCTCGGCCAAAAATTTGAGCGAGTTGTTTCTCATCATTTGCTGATTGCCATTTCTATCGGTAGGGCCGGATCCTGCAATAATAATAGCCAATGGAGGAGTATCACTCTCTGGAACGAGGATGGTACCGTCAATGAACTGAGATATACTAATTTCCTTGCCCTTTTCAGTGGTACTTTGAGCACTAAAGGTCACGGAAAACAATAATGATAAAACCAAGGCATAGATTTTCATAGTAGGTATGGATGTTTAAGTAAAGGTATGATATTGAAACGTACTTACTCTGTTATTCTTGTATTTCAGCAGAAAAATAGAGGTGGATACATAGGGGTAGCCTGTGACCGACAAGTACATAGAAGCAAGATATTGGCCAAAAGTGTCTAAAGTATGTTAAATGATGAAAGCCGTTCGTCTTGCTGTGCATGCATAACATCGAAAACCATATCTAAATAATTGAACTACAACGTTTTCGGTATATCTATTGCTTAATTTGATAGAAATAATTGGGTAATTTTGTTCGTGCTTTAGACGTACAAATATTAACTCCCGCTGTCTAATTGAGAATATATGAAAATGAGAATTTTGGTTGGGGCCTTGATTTCCTTACACGGATTATTAAGAATTTTCTTCATTAATGATTACATCAATTTTGTCAATGAGAATTTTCTTGAATTTGTTAATAATGAATCGTTACTCACTGTCGGTGCGGCACTATTACCGTTCTTGGAATTCTTCGTGGGTTTATTGATCATTTTTAGGATTCGATTTAAAGCGGCTCTGGTAATGGGTCTGTTAATTTCAGTAATAATGAGTGTGTTTATCCTGATGGGTAGTCTATATCCACGGTTAATTTATCACTCTATTATCATTTTAATGGTGATTTCCTTGTTAGTCAAGAATTATTCTCTGTCGGGAGACAGAATTACTTTATAAGCCTGAAGGTTAGATTTATCCTAGGATTGAGTTGTTTTTTGGTTTTAGGAATTTGATGCAGCCAATGCTCTTGGGTAGATCCAGCCATAAGTAATAGGCTTCCGTGATCCAACAGGATCTTGTAAGTTTCTTTTTTATCGTGCTTATACTTTAAATGGAAGTATCTTTTCGCCCCCAAGCTCACGGAAGCTATTACAGGGTTTTTTCCCAGCTCTTTTTCGTCATCGCTGTGCCATCCATTACTATCCTGACCGTCGCGGTATAAATTCAACAATACGGTCGAAAACTTATATTGGGTGGTATCTTCTATTTTATTCTTTAATTGCTCGAGTTCGTCCGTAAATAGAAGTGGCTTCATAGTGATCCCCGAATAACTGTATTCTTTAGCATTGTTACCATAGAGCGCAGTAAGCCTGGGTTGATTGTATACTTTACCAAACACCTTTATCTTATCTTCACGCCAGGGAGTCTTGTCCATTAACTTTTGAAATAATAGGGAGGCTTCGTTATGATCAAGGAATTTGGGATAGTAAAATATCCTTGCATCTTTTAAAGGAAGCTCAATAATTTCATTTTCTTCGGAAAAGAGATCCAATTCAAACATATTGATATGCCCAATACATTAATCCAAATTGCAAAGGAATCCTTAGGATCAGAAGCCACTTGGGAAGATTCAATGATGCCCTCTCATCCTGAAGCATATAAATATGCACAGGTAAAAATAGGATGAGCAGGACAATGATACACCAGGCAGCGCCAGACTGAGTATCCGCATTTAATAGCATAAAGCCCAGAACCATTTCAATAATACCGCTGAGTAACACCACCGATTTGTGAGCGGGGATATAAGGAGGAATGATTCTTTCATACCAATGGGGTTTGGTAAAATGAGTCACTCCTGCAGCCAGGAAGATCAATCCAAATAAATACTGATGCCATGGAAACATGATGAATCAAAAATATACAATTTAATCCTCCTATAAAATTTGGGCAAACAAAAACCCCCCTTGCTCAAGCAAGGAGGGCTTCCTGAATTTAAACTGAAAATATTTAAATTACTATTCTTTGATCAATTGTTTCACCAATTGTCCATCGGGTCCTTTGATGATCACGGTATACGTGGCCACCTGAAGTTTAGAAATATCTAATCCGATGTCGGTTCCCATATCTCTAAGATCATAAGTACCTACTAACTTACCGGTTAGGTCGAATATTTGAGCCTCATCGAGTTCAATACTCATTGGATTACTTATTCTCACTTCAACAGTAGCAGGGTTCGGATACATCACGATGGTTGAGATATCAAGATTATTTCCATCTCCAAGTACACCAAGAACTGTAAGTTCAAAGTCACAGATTGCTACATTTCCTGAATCGTCTTCCGCAGTAAGTGTAATGGTGTATACACCTTCTGGTAGTAGGGTTCCAGGAGCAGGATCCTGAGTGGTAATTACCACGGGATCGGTACAATTGTCGATCGCGATGGCCTCGCCAATAGCGAAGTAATCCGGCAATTCGTAATCTGTACCTTCAGTTACTTCTACAGTCTGATCTTCCGGACATGTAATTATCGGTTCCAATCCATCTTTAACAGTTACAAGAGCTGTACAAGACGCGAGGTTACCATTTACATCGGTCACGAAGACATTGACTTCCACTGGTGCACCAAGGTCATCACAACTGAATTCTGTGATGTCCACGGCCGCGGTGTCGATTCCACAAGCGTCTGTTGCAGATTCGATCACATCACTTGCGGTGATGGTCGCAACTCCGTTTTCATCTAATCCAACGATGATATCCATACAAGTCACCACAGGATCGGTTACGTCTTCCACAGTCACAGTGGCAGTACAACTGCTGCTGTTTCCACTGGCGTCGGTTACCGTTAGAGTAACTGTATTGTCTCCTACATCCGCACAGGTGAAGGTATCGATGTCTATTGCATAAGTATCGATTCCACAAGCATCTGTAGATCCGCCGTCAACCTGAGTTGCTCCTATAGTTACCATTCCGGCAGCATCCAATTCAACTGTGATGTCCATACAAACTGCATCTGGTGCAGTTACATCAATCACGGTTACAATTGCCGTACAGGTACCGGTATTTCCGTTGTCATCGGTTACACTTAACACTACTGGGTTATCACCAAGATCACTACAATCGAATGTATCTACATCGATACTGATATCAGTAATTACTCCACAGTTATCTGTAGATCCACCATCCACGTCGGCTGCGGTGATAGTAGCAACACCTGTAGCATCTAATTCTATGGTGATATCTTCACATACTGCCATCGGAGCTTCGTTGTCTTCCACCGTAATAGTGAAGGAACAAACTGAAGTATTACCGTTAACATCCGTAGCGGTGAATTCTATAGTTGATACACCTAGCGGGAAAACAGATCCGCTTGGTAATCCTGCTGTTTGAACAACAGTGTCTATACCACATTCATCAAATGCAATGGCATCCGGGAAGGTGACGATAGCATCACATACTCCAGCATTGGTATCAGTTACGATATCCGCAGGACAAGAGATGATTGGATCTGTCACATCAACTACTGTTACTACAGCAACACAAGTTGAAACATTTCCATTCACGTCTGTCACAGTTAAGGTGACATTATTAGGTCCTACGTCACTACAGTCGAAGGTGTCAATATCGATAGCAAGGGAAGCAATTCCACATGCATCAGTTGATCCACCGTCTACATCAGCCGGAGTGATCATTCCGTTTCCAGCTGCATCCAGTTCCAGGGTAATATCCTGGCAAACCGCCACTGGTGGAATATTATCTTCTACGGTTACTATAGAAGTACAAGTTGAAGAATTTCCATTCACGTCGGTTACCGTAAGAGTGACCACATTCGGTCCTACATCGCTACAGTCGAAGGTGTCAGGCGAAACTGATAATGATGCAATTCCACAGTTATCAGTAGATCCTCCATCCACATCTGCTGCAGTTATCGACGCATCACCATTAACATCTAACTGAACTGTGATGTCCTGACAAATAGCCAATGGTGGCTCATTATCAATAACCGTTACATCAAAGCTACAGGTCGATGTGTTTCCACATTCGTCGGTAAGTGTAAAGGTATTGGTGGTTGTTCCAACCGGGAATGTACTTCCACTGGCCAATCCACCTGTTTGAGATACGGTTACACTTCCGCAGTTATCTGTACCATCAACTACATAGGTCACAACGGCTCCACATACTCCCGGATCATTACTTACTGTAATATCTGCCGGGCAGTTTGGTACCGGTGGAGTAGTGTCTACCACTGTTATGGTTTGAGTACAAGAAGAACTGTTTCCATCGGCATCAGTAGCCGTCCACGTTCTTGTAATTATTTCTGTATTTCCACATCCGGGTACCGAAGTATCGCTGAATGTGATTACAGGGTTCGGATCACAGTTGTCTGTTGCTGTTGCTGTTCCGGTCACGGCAGGAGAAGTATCGGTAGTTGCTACACCAGCATCTGTCCATGTTACTTCTACACTGAAATTATGGATACAACCTGCATCTCCACCTGCATCGTCTACTACTTCTAAGGTCCATGTTCCGGCAGCGGTTCCACCATCTAAAGCAGATAATGGGTTATCCGGATCGAATGTTCCGTCGATGGCTGCATTCACAGCATAATCGGCCGGACAAGTATCAGAGCCTCCACCGGTGTTTACACCACCGGTACAGTTTGCTGAAACAGATCCCACACCCGATTCATCATCAAGGGTAGCACTTACATTATCTGAATTACCACTTCCACCACAGGTTGGATCTGCCAAAACTAAGACTGTTCCATTATCCGGGCTGATCAATGTAATTTCTAAATCTCCAACCCAGCTATGGTCGATATCGAACGATACGTTCACATCGTCTATGGTTGCTGTGGCAGGAATTCCTGTAAGATCGGCAGTGAGCGTGGCCACTAATCCTGTGGATGTCGTTGGCCAACTTTGAGTTCCACCACTATAAGATGCGGTATTGGTTCCAGAGGAACCTCCAGTCATACCTGAACCACATTCCACTGTTGCATCTGCAGGGCAGGAAATCACAGGAGCTTCTGTATCATTAACGGTCACGTTGAAAGTACACACATCAGTGTTGCCAGAGGCATCCGTTGCGGTAACAGTTACCAGCGTTGTTCCAACCGGGAACACACTTCCTGAGGCCGGTACACTCACTACAGTTACGCCCGGACAATTGTCGGTGGCTGTAGGAGTAAACGTTACTACGGCATCACACATGCCTGGATCATTTCCAACAGTAATATCTGCCGGACAACTTACAACCGGATCTTCGGTATCGTTCACCGTTACATCAAAACTACAGGTCGATGTGTTTCCACATTCGTCGGTAAGTGTAAAAGTATTAGTAGTTGTTCCAACCGGGAATGTACTTCCACTGGCCAATCCACCTGTTTGAGATACGGTTACACTTCCGCAGTTATCTGTACCATCAACTACATAGGTCACAACGGCTCCACATACTCCCGGATCATTACTTACTGTAATATCTGCCGGGCAGTTAGGTACTGGTGGAGTGGTGTCTACTACGGTAATTGTTTGAACACAGGTATCGGTATTACCACTTGCATCTGTGGCGGTCCATGTTCTTGTAATTATTTCTGTATTTCCACAACCCGCTACCGAAGTATCACTAAATGTGATTACTGGGCTAGGGTCGCAAGTATCGATCGCTGTTGCCGTACCGGTCACTGCTGGGGAAGTATCAGTTGCTCCGCCACTGGCGTCGCTCCACATTACTTCCACACTGAAATTATGGATACAACCTGCATCTCCACCTGCATCGTCTACTACTTCTAAGGTCCATGTTCCGGCAGCGGTTCCACCATCTAAAGCAGATAATGGGTTATCCGGATCGAATGTTCCGTCGATGGCTGCATTCACAGCATAATCGGCCGGACAAGTATCAGAGCCTCCACCGGTGTTTACACCACCGGTACAGTTTGCTGAAACAGATCCCACACCCGATTCATCATCAAGGGTAGCACTTACATTATCTGAATTACCACTTCCACCACAGGTTGGATCTGCCAAAACTAAGACTGTTCCATTATCCGGGCTGATCAATGTAATTTCTAAATCTCCAACCCAGCTATGGTCGATATCGAACGATACGTTCACATCGTCTATGGTTGCTGTGGCAGGAATTCCTGTAAGATCGGCAGTGAGCGTGGCCACTAATCCTGTGGATGTCGTTGGCCAACTTTGAGTACCGCCTGTATAGGCAGCTGTATCAGTTCCTGAGGTACCACTACCACCTGAGCCGCATTCCACTGTTGCATCTGCCGGGCATGTAATAACCGGAGGAGTTACGTCTTCCACCGTCACTGTCGAGGTACAAGTTGAAACGTTTCCATTATTATCTGTAACTGTTAGTGTCACCGTATTGGCACCTAAATCAGAACAGTCAAAAGTATTTGGTGAAACTGCTAAAGAGGCAATTCCACAGGCATCGTTAGATCCATTATCGATATCGGTAGCAGAAATAGTAGCATTACCGGCAGCGTCTAATTGAATAGTAATATCCTGGCAAATTGCCACGGGTGGCACGTTGTCCTCGACGGTTACCGTAGAGGTACAGGTCGATATATTGCCGTTATTATCAGTAACAGTTAGCGTAACTGTATTGTTACCAACATCTGTACAATCAAATGTATTTGGAGAAACTGATAGTGAAGCAATCCCGCAAGCATCGTTAGATCCATTATCCACATCGGCTGCCGTAATGCTAGCATTACCTGAAGCATCCAATTGAACGGTAATGTCCTGGCATAGCGCTGTTGGAGCCACATTGTCTTCCACAGTTACCGTGGAAGTACAAGTTGATGTATTACCATTGTTATCTGTTACAGTTAGAGTGACAGTATTGTTTCCTATATCAGTACAATCGAATGTATTCGGAGATACACTTAAAGAAGCAATTCCACAAGCATCGTTTGAACCATTGTCTACGTCAGTACCTGCAATTGTTGCATTCCCAGACGCATCTAATTGTACAGTAATATCCTGACAAATTGCAACCGGAGGCACATTATCTTCAACGGTTACCGTTGCGGTACAAGTTGATATATTTCCGTTGTTATCGGTCGCAGTAAGTGTAACTGTATTGTTTCCAACATCAGTACAGTCGAAAGAATTTGGAGATAGACTGAGTGAGGCTATTCCGCAGGCATCATTAGAACCATTGTCTACTGAGGCGGCAGCAACACTTGCGTTACCCGAGGCATCCAGTTGTACTGTAACATCCTGACAAAGGGCTGTTGGCGCTATATTGTCTTCTACAGTCACTGTTGAGGTACACGTTGATGTGTTTCCGTTATTATCGGTTACCGTTAGTGTTACGGTATTATTGCCTACGTCGGTACAATCGAAAGTATTTGGAGAAACGGCCAGGGAAGCTATTCCACAGGCATCGTTCGATCCGTTATCCACATCGGTTGCAGCTATGCTCGCATTACCTGAAGCATCCAGTTGGACAGTAATATCCTGACAAATAGCTGTAGGAGCTACATTATCTTCTACTGTTACTGCGGAAGTACAAGTGTCTGTATTACCGGCAGCATCCGTGACCGTAAGGGTTACGGTAACCGGTCCGGGAACGTCTGTACAATCAAAAGTATCTATGTCTATTGATAAGGTCACAGGACCTTCCGCATCACTGGATCCATTATCCACATCGGCGGCTACAATTGTAGCACTACCCGCGGAATCCAACTGAACAGTAATATCCTGGCAAACTGCCGTTGGGGGATTAGTATCCACCACCATTATATCTGCAAATGGAACCGTGGATAGGTTTGGAGGAGTTCCTCCACCATTGATCCAGTTCGCGGTATTTTCGAAATCAGCATTATCAACTGGTACTCCACGCAGGGTAGGATCGTACTCGGTACGATCGGGTGGAGCCGCTGTAAATCCATCCACCACGATTGCGTTCAGGAATACACCTCGAGGGTCTAATAATCCTGATATGGCGCCCGGAATGGTATGTAAAGCTGAATATACATCAACCACTCCATTCGTAGGATCTATATCGGTATCCTCATAAGCATAGGTGGTTTCCCCACCAGAGGAGATCGTAAAACTTGTTCCACCTTGTAATGCGGCCGTACCACAGGCGATACCACCGGTACCGCTACAGGTCACTGCGAGTATATTTGGTGCTGTTTCTGTAATTACAATCACGTCACCTCTCGGTGTCACTACTCCTGGAGAAGTCCATAGAAGGACCATTTCGCTCGAGTTAAAAACCACATTGGCACTATCGTATTCGTTATCTGTGAAATAGATCTCTGTTCCAGCCGGAATATCTTTCACGGCTACAAACGAAATACCATCCGGGTTAGGAGTATCATGATTCACCCCAACCATGGCTACAAGCGGGTCAGAACCACTAGTATCGTCATTGGTGATATCTCCCGTAAGATCGTTTGGTGTACCTACATTATATCCTGTTCCGGAAGTAATGGTAAGTTCAACCATTTCAGTGGGTTCTACATCGGTATCAACGACAGGTGTAATGTTTACAGCCGTCGAGGAAGTTCCGTCTTGTATAACGACGGTTCCTGAAGTAGCTCCAAAAGTTGCTGCTCCGGATTGTGTATAATCTGTGGTGAGTGTTGCTGAACCCGCCACATCGAAATTAATTGTTGTGTCTCCAGAGGCCGGACTGCTGAGCGAGAAAGTAAAAACTAAAGGAGTGCCACTGTCTTCAACTACAGATGTAGGTGCAAGTCCCAAAGTCGCCACAGGCAGTGTTGGCCCTGTAGCTATGATAATATCGGCAAAAGGAACTGTCGACAAACCACCTACGGTTTGCATATGCAGCCAGTTCCCTGTATTCTGGAAGTTTGCCTGATCCACGGTTACTCCTCTTAAAGCCGGGTTATATTCGGTTAACTGCGGATTTACCGCTGGGAATCCATCTACTACAACGGCTCCAAGATAACCGGAAGCCGGGTTTTGATCGGAAGGAATTGCTCCTCCACCGGGGCCCGTGAATAATACAGAATCAACCTGGGTCACACCATTGGTGGGATCGTTATCGGTATCGGTATATGAATAGAATCCTTCTCCAGTACTTGATAACGCAAATGAACCAGATTCAATAGTGGCCGTTCCACAGCTACCACCGTTACATGAGGTTGTAAACGTATTTGCTGTGACGGTAGATTCCGTAACCACGACCACTTCTCCTCTTGGAAGTATGGCGGCCGAACTCCAGGAAACAACAGCTTCTGTACCGGTAGCGAACGCCAGGGTATTGTTAGACCATTCTTCTTCCGTAAAGTAAATAGTTGTACCGGCTGGAATATCATCTAACGCAACAAAGGAGAATGCTTCTCCTATTGAAGTATTTGCACTGTTTTCATTGAGCCCTACTACGGCTGTCATGGGTGTGGTGGTTTGTGTATCGTCATTGTTGATCGTTCCGGTAGCACCACTTGGTACTCCTACGTCATATCCCGTTCCTGCTACCGCAGTGAGAATTGCTGTTTCGTTTCCTTCTAGAGTTGTATCTCCAACAGGAGTAATTGTTATGGCAGCAGTGGTGGCTCCTGAATTAATGACTACTGTTCCGGAAGTAGCATTAAAAGTAGCTGCGCCGGACTGTGTGTAGTCCGAACTGAAAGTAGCCGTCCCACTCACATTAAAGTTAACCGTTGTATTGGCTGCGGCAGCGGCATCCAGTGTAAATGTATAAGTTATCGATGATCCACTGTTTTCGGCAACACTTGCGGGCGCAGCAGAGACCGTTAACACCGGATTGGCACCAGCCAGGTTGATATTAGCAAACCTAGTCGTACTAAATACAACATAAGTGGCACTTCCATTTTCATCGTAATTTGCCGGGTTCTCCAGGTTAGCTCTGGAAGTAGGACCGGGAGATCGGAGTGAAGGTGTATACTGTCTGTGGGAACCATTTAGAGTAAACCCCTGAACCATAATGGCAGTAGGGTAATCACCTCTGGGATCTTCATCAGCGGGCAATGTTCCGAGCCTAAAAATCGCACCATGAATGGAAGTAACGGTATTCAAAGGATCAGCTCCATTACTTGCGGAGAATATGTATAATGCCTCTGTTCCTGTAGCTGATATTGTAATGGACGTTCCGAGGATGGCACCGGCTGTACCACACGCTCCAATGGAACCATCACAGGCCACATTGAAGGTGTTTCCTGCTGCTTCTGCAAAATTAATCACGTCCCCGGCGACTAGTCCGCCGGCAGGAACCGTATATGAATAGACACCTTCACCGGCATTAAATGCATTTCCGGCGTTGCTCCATTCATTATCTGTCATGTAGTAGGTAGAACCACCCGCAATGGTGGTAAGGGCTACGATGGACAAACCGTCGGGTGTAGACCCATTATAACCTACAATAGCGAAATCCTGACTATAGATATTTCCGAAGAAAATAAAACTAAAGACAAGAGTGAGTAATGAAGTAATTTTTCTCATAATCGGTAATTAGATTAGCTGCTTTTGTAAAATATTGATAATTAACACTGTAACTCAAAAGTACTGGAAGTGATCACCTTGGGGAATACGTAATTGTACGTAATTTCAAAACTCAGAAATCAGGTGCATATGTAAGGATTCATCCAGCCAGTGTACTGTATATCTTCAAATTTTTGATACATCTCATCGAATTGAGACGCGGTTAATACTTCTATGTTGTTGTTATGATATTTTGTTTCGTTGTATTCAAATTTCCGTAGTTTGTGAACCGGTGTTTCGGATTCTCCGAAGGAATTAAACCGCACCTCACCACGGGGACTCGTTATCCTCATTGCATAGTCAAATCCATTGGGGAGTTTAAGTTGACCATCTTTACCATTGGCATCGATCAATAGTCCGGCCTCATATCCTAATAGTGCCATAATATTCGGCGTTTTGCCATGAGATTCTTCGTATTTTTCGTTGAAAGAGGTCATGCTATCAAGTTCATCATCAAAACTCCAGGAAGCTACTGAAACTACTCCTTGTACCTTCAGATTTTCTTTAACGATACTTTCATCGGTCATCGTAGGAATGGCCATAATGGGTAATTTCCCATTGAGATCAGATTTTGCAAGGGCGTCAAATATGCCTTTTCCTTCGTTGAAGCTATAAGCCGCAAAAACGAAATCGGGAGATTCCTCTTCAATTCGGTCGATCAATTGTTGTGGATCGTCTTCTTTGTAATCCGAAGATCCCACATGAAATCCACAAATCTCCCCTCCCTTGGAATTGAATCCTTCTACAAAGCTGGCGGTCATTTGATACGCACCATCATAAAATGATACAGCGGCAAAGCCTTTTTTGCCCAGATTTTCTGCGGCCCAGATTCCGGCTTCAAAAGCAGACTGGCACATATTTAAGGTAAGATGTGCCACATACGGACTTATATGTTGTTTCTTCAGAATGTTTCCACCTAAATCAACATGCAACAGCAACTTCTGGTAGGAATTATATAGATCTACCAGTTCGTTTAAAATAAAATAACTGCAGAAAGACAAGGTAATATCCACATCTTCCTGCAGTACTAGTTTTTCTGCGGTTTTGATAAGCGTCTTATCGGTCGCATTCCCAATGCCTTCGACAAAGAACTGAGGTTCGGGCATACCGGATTCGGCAAGAGCCAGTTTGACTCCATTTAAAAAATCCATCCCCAACGCCGGATACATATCCGATCGTGGTACCATTACCCCTATCTTCAAAGACATTGTTTCTAAGAATTAGTTTCTGGATGGGAAAACACCGAATAAGGCGATCTCATAGTTCAATGCCAACCAGGGCTGCATATTGTCATGAGACTGACTACCACCAACTGCTCCGGAAGTTACTCCTCCTAAATTTTGACCAGTCACACCTTCTTCGTTATAGCTGTTTGGGCTATTCGACAGGAATTGTCCGGAAACATTTGCCTCTTCACCGTTGGTGTTGTTCACCTGTACCGCGGTGGGATGTGAATGGTTTGGCATTTCGCCCGTGGTTAAGGTAACTCTTTCTTGTCCGGCTCTCGCTCCAAGTTGTCTTGCAGTCAAACCTGGTCCCGGTGAATTCCCTCCGGAGTGAACAACCACACGTCCTCTTAGATCTGGTAATCCGAAAGTGGTTCGTCCATCACCGCCATAGGTAGTACCTAAGATTGAAAATAAGGCACTATTCTGGCTAATAGCCAATAATTGCCCATTGCAGTAAGCCAAGTCACGAATGGCAAAATTTCCCGCAAATAAAATGATTTGTCCAATGTAAAATTGCATAATTAGTTAGTTTTAAGTTTAATTATTAATTAATTGTAATGTTAAAATCAATAGTGGAACGGTTCAAGAATTTGGTGAATTCAGGCTGTGTTTTTTCACCCAGGATTTGATGTTCCTCCCAATGCTTAGATGTGATAAAAGGCCCTCGATCATTCATGAGTAACTCCGTATAAGCAGTACTTTCACCTTTACTGACCTTAAAAAATATCCTTGGACATTGGTATTGTTGTGCTGAAGGAAAATCGGTGATAAATGAATACTCACCGGCGTCGTTGGTATATAACTTGGCTCGGTGCCGATATTTTCCTGATTCGGTAGACATATGCCATACCTCGATCAACACATTGGATAGGGGAGTTAAACTTTCATGATCATAAATCCTTCCGCGAACCATGGTTTCATTACCAAATAGGTTCTTGCGTAAGTCGGTCTTTTCATCAGCAAACGGATTGTATCCGTCAAAGGGTGTATCAACAGTAAATGCTGAAATGGAACTTGCAGATAAAAGAGATAGTCCAGTCGTTGCCATGGCAGATTTCATCAGGAACGACCTGCGGGAAGTTGAATGATTCATAATTGATTAGTTAGTTCCTTAAATCTACTGCGAAAATTCGAGTTTTTCTAATTATTTCGATGAAATGTTTGTAAAATGTGGTTCAACGAATTATTAAATTCCAAAATAACAACTTGGATTGGTGAACATTGATTTTTGTACTTTTGGACACCCAGTTTCAATCATATGCGTCCATCAGTTTCACAGACTAAAGCACAGTTAAAGAACATAACTTCTCGTATTCTTTCTTCGGAAACTTCCTTTATTGAACTCAAGGATACATTGGATGAGTTTAAGCGTTTCCTTACACAGGTGACTGAATTGAATTTGGAGGCTTCTGTATTTTCTGAAAATGTGCATTTAAAAGAAGGCAAAGCCATCGCCACAAAGTGGGCAGCAATGTGCGTGGAAGATCTCATCAGAACTCAGAGATTTATTTCAGCAGTAAAGAAAGCTATAGAAGATGCGCTTCGAGAAAATCCCGAAAAGCCTGTGAATTTGCTCTATGCGGGAACCGGGCCGTTTGCCACTTTAGTGTTACCATTAACTACCGTATTTAGTGCTTCAGAATTGCAATTACACTTGATAGAAGTAAACGAACTAAGCATTCGCAATGCCAGGGAGTTGTTCCGGAAATTAGAATTGAACGATTATGTCAAGGAATGGCATCACGCGGATGCTTCGACCATTGAACTACCTGAAACTAATGTGGATATCGTATTGGTGGAATGCCTTCAACATGCCTTGCTAAGAGAACCGCAGGTCGCCATAACCCTTAACTTGGTAAATCAGCTTCCCACGGAAGTAATATTAATTCCCAAACAGATACGACTGCATCTGGCGGTTGTCAACTCGAAACTGCAGTATGAATTTCATACATCCCTGGAACCCTCATCACATGAATTTTATACAATTGCCGGTGAGGTATTTTCTATTGAAAAATCTAATGCTCGAAATCCGGAAGAACTTCTTCAGTCTCGTAAGCTGCAATTGGACGAAGACACTTTAAATTTTGGAGACCACCTTTCGGTGTTCACGGAAATGAAACTCTACGATGATGTGTTCTTAAATTTCAATGAAAGCGGACTCACATTACCGCTAACGATTGGTCAGGTTCCCGGAAATGTGAAACAATTGGAGGTGTCAGCCAAGTACTTAATGGGAGAAGACCCCAGGTTGGATTTTACCCTATAAAAAAACCCGGACTATGCCGGGCTTTTCCTTAATTTGTTATGAATTAACTTCTGGATGGATATACCCCCGTTAGTGCAATACACACGTTGATTCCTAAGAATGGATTTCTACTATTGAAAGGTGATCCACCCGAATTATTTCCAGTGTTAAACGGAGCAAGTGCTTGTCCCGCAGTGGCTTCTTCGTTAAATCCACCTGTATGATTTGCGATGTGCTGGCCGTTTGCTGTAGCTTCTTCACCATTAGTACCGCTAACGGGTACAGCAACAGGGTGACTGTGAGGCGGAACGTTGGGTCCTGTTAATCCTATTT
>WUAI01000046.1 GCA_009827225.1 Flavobacteriaceae bacterium
CATGATCGAGTGTGTCAGCTTCAAAAAATCTATGTCTTAAGAGACTTTCTGTCCCAAAAAATTGGCACTAAACTACAGGATCTGCTCTTAAAAGAATCCCAAAAATTAGGATTCCAAACCATTTGGTTGTCCGTGTACGACGGCAACCCCAAAGCGATAAGATTTTATGAAAGAAACAATTTTAAGCCCATTGGGAACCATGATTTTCGGATTGGGCAGGAAAGCTTCAATTTTGTGGCCATGGCAAAACAACTTTTGTAGAAACTAAAAGTCCATAAACAGTATATTCAGCATATCTTGGCTGATTCCTTAATTAGAATTCAATATCCAATTTTAAACTGAAGCCAAACTGGGCTTAATCAGAGAAAATTTTGATTGCTTATTGACTTAACTCCTGACATCAATTTTCTATTCACTTAGATTATTTCATCTTTTACAGACAACGTATGATTATCATTACGAATTAAACCTCGCAATTTTTTAACTTTGAAACAATCCAACGATGCTTTACGCAAGTACGTTGGGAACAATAAATTTAGCATTATGAAAGTTACCGCCGAAAAAAATGAACAAGTTGCGAATATGGTATTCGCATCCATTTATCCACATTACCTGAGTAGATTGGAGAAAAATGGCAGAACAAAAGAAGAACTCGATGAAGTCATTAAATGGTTAACTGGTTTTGATCAGGATACGTTACAATCGCTTATTGATAAGAAAGCAACGTACCGAACAGTATTTGAAAAAGCCAACATTCATCCTAACGCACATATGATTAAAGGAGTGGTTTGTGGTTATCGAATTGAAGAAATTGAGGATCAATTTGAAATCTATAAACATTGCCGACAGATGGAAAAACTTATCGATGAATTGGCAAGAGGTCGTAAAATGGAGAAAATTTTGCGTGAATAAAAATGATAAAAAACAAAAAAGCCAAATGGATTGTAAGAGCATTATTGCTGGTTGGAACAGCTGTATCGCTGTTTTTCGTACCCTGGCTCTTGGTGAAGGCATGGATACTTCCCTTACCCGATAGCGTTCAGGAACAACTCGATCAAGCCATTGGACATGGATTTGAAGGAATGATCGTTTATGTGGATCAGGCCGGTAATCCACCTCAGTATTTTGCTTCCGGTTGGCACAATAAAGAATCTAAGATTCCCGCCAAACCCGATGCTTTATATAAGATTGCCAGCATTAGCAAACTATATGATGTTGTGGCAGTCACCAAATTGGTAAGTGACGGACGGCTATCCCTGGATAAAACCATTGCTGATTATTTACCGGAACTTGTAGGCAGAATCGAAAATGCGGATAAAATTACTTTGAGATTGATGATTCAACATAGAAGCGGCATTCCTAATTTTACAGACGCCCCAAATTTCTGGGCAGCCCCCACCGAAACCTATGAAGAAAGTCTTGCATTGATCCTCGACAAACCCGCCAACTTTGAACCCGGCGAAGACTATGAATATTGTAATACAAATTATCTGCTGATCAATAAGATCATGGATAACGAATTGGGCTATGGGAACTTTCAATTCATCCAAGAAGAAATCCTGGATCGGCTCGATCTTACGAATACCTTCAGTTCGTTAAATGAAGTGAACATTGACGATGTGATGAGCGGCTATCACGTGGGATACGAGTTTGACTTAAAAGAAAATGACTTCGGAATGCACGCGACCGCTGAAGATGTGGGTACTTTCCTTAGGGCATTGAACGATGGATCATTATTTGATGACGGAGAACAGGAAATATATGCGTCTGTATATAAGTTTGAACATTCAGGTTGGGTTCCGGGATACCAAAGTTTTGCAGAATACGACGAAGATCTTGATACTGTTGTCGTTGCGTTTTACAGCACAACAGATCCAAAGTTGTACAACTGGAACTTATCCGAGATCATAAATAACAGAATTTTCAAAATCCTGAAAAAACAATCAAATAATTAGTAATTCAAAATCAAAAGAATGCTTCAGAAAATAATTGATTCCTGCCCGAAAGAAGTCGATTTGACAAATGACAGGCATTCCGAAAAAATAATTGAGATAGTCGAAACCATCTTAGAAAATTATGATATTTCAGAGATCGAGAAAATTGAAGACGAGCTCATCGGGAAAAATGATGAAACGTTCATTTTTGTCCTGCTTTCCCTAAAAATTGCAAAGTCGAAACTTTTGGTTTCTAAAGTCACTGAACCGCTTTTTATTTCTGTGGTTTTCGCGGTGTATAAAGAACACAATAGAATCCTAAAAAATAGTGAACACCCTCATGGCGAAGATTTTCTCTTAAAGAAGGTAAATCAGCTCCAATGGTTATTTGCCCACCATCCTCAAATTACATGGGAATTGATCATCGTTGATGATGGCTGTCCGGAAGGAAGTGGAAGAATCGCTCAAGATATCATCGACAAGAATAAACTGAACGACAAAGCCCGTGTTTTGTTTTTAGCTGAAGCCATCGAGCAAGGACATCCGGCAGCTAAATCCATTCCTACAACAAAGGACAGTCAGAAGGGAGGTTCCATAGTGTATGGGATGTGGGATGCTGTTCAACAAACGAAAGTAAAGAACCAAATTGTGGTCTATACAGATGCCGATCTTTCCACTCACCTGGGTCAGCTGATGCTTTTAGTAGAACCGTTACTGAATCAAAATACACTTGCTGCCATTGGCTCACGCAGGGAAAGGAAGTCGGTTGTCATCAAAAAAGGAGCAAGAAACAATCGAGGGAAGTTATTCATCTATTTATGGAAAAGAATGATCCCCAATTTAGGAGATATAGTGGATACTCAGTGTGGTTTTAAGGCGTATAATGCTGAAATTATTCCTCATATAATCGATGATCTTATCGAAAAGAAGTTTGCCTTCGACATAGAATTGCTGCTCAAAACGGAACTGCATGAGTCGGGATCGATAGACAAAATTCCTATTGCATGGATAGATAGTGAAGAGGCATCAACTACTACAGATTTGCAACCTTATTTACCTATGTTAAAAGCTATCGCGATGATGAACAGGAGATATTTCCTCAAAGAGGGGCAGGTCAACGAATTTGCGTCATTTATAGATTCACTTTCGGAAGAACGATTTAATGACATATTGGACAATATTCCTTCAGAAATTATACAAAGAAATCCTGATGAATTCACAGATTATGACGACGTAAGGGTGAAAGATTTTTGATGATTATGAAAGCAGTTGTCTACGAAAAATATGGTCATCCGGAAGTTCTCCCGTTAAAAGAACTTGAAAATCAAAATTAAAATTATGCTTAATGATATTCATCCAAAATTACCAATGCGCAATAAATCCATCACCAAAGAATATTATATAGATCAATTAGGGTTTCAGGAAATTGGTGATTATGAAGGATATCTAATGTTGAAAAAAGACAAAATTGAAATTCATTTTTTTGAATTTAAAAAACTCAACCTTAAAGTCAATTATGGAATGGTTTATATTAGAACCTTTGATATTGAAGGTTTGTACCAAAAATTGCTCAATGATCAAGTTCAAATTCATCCTAATGGGCCACTAGAACTCAAGCCATGGGGACAAAAGGAATTTTCGTTGCTTGACCCGGATAATAATCTGTTGACTTTTGGCCAAGGGGTTTCTTGAACAAACCAAAACTAAGGGTAGTAACAGGCTATAAAAAATTGGAATCTGGAAATTGTTTCCTGGCCTTTTTATTTCTTCTGCTTCTGAAATTTCTACTTCCTTTCGTAAGGTAGCTCACCAGAACCATGGCCACAGAAATTAAAATGATGATGATGAATATCTCGTATGCTTCGCTGGGAATGTCCATAACCTAAATATACTAAAAATATTCGTTGTTCAAATTCATCTTTCATCAATGCCAATTAACGGTAAATTTCACACTATCAGTTCGTTAAATGGGATATTTATTCTTAAATTTATATGAATATAGCGGTATTTTCCGCTCAAATTAAACTCGAGAACCATTTAGTATTTAAAATGCAATCCAATGAAAGATATTCCCGGAATCGACGAAAATGGCAATCCTAAAAATGGACCCTTTGAACTGTACTTCAAGAACGGCCTGGTTTCTTGCCAGGGAGAGTTCGACAACGGAAAAAAATCCGGAACGTGGACCTACTATCTGAACAACGGTCAGATGCAATCCACAGGCAACTATAAGGACGGAAAGATCTCTGGGCAGTGGACATGGTTCTTTAAAAACGGTGAACCGCGAGGAAAGGGTGGCTTCGACGATAACGAACAAAAGCACGGTGAATGGATACGATACCATGCCAATGGTAAACTTTGGGACGAAGGGCACTTTGAGCACGGCAAGAAAAAGGGCACCTGGAAGGTTTATGATGAGGCGGGTGAGCTTCTAAAGACGCAGGAGTTTAAATAGTGGAATCTCCACCATTGGCAACCGTTACTATCTGGCGTCTCTTTATTGCTAAATATATCTGGAGTTAATTCTTTATAATTCGTTTTATTACTTCAGTCCCATTCAACTCGAGTCTTAATATGTAGAATCCTGCGGCAAAAGTGCTAAAGTCGAGAGTATTTTCTCCTTTTTGCTGATTTAGTATTTTACCGGTAACATCCAAAATTGTGATCCTATCAATAGGAATCATACTTTCAATTAAAAGTAAATCCGAGACAGGATTAGGAACAACTTCGACCTGTGAATTGTAATAATCAAAGATATTCAGCGCTTCACATTCTTCCATACTATTCACTAAAGTAGTATGGGAATCGATATTCCAGGACCCTTCCCCGGAAGAAACGTCGTCTACAATTAGACAACGGAAATTCGGACAATTTGTACCGTTCAAGCTAATAATGGAATTATTCCCATTTCGAACATCCACGTATTCCAATTGACTATTATCACTGCAAAAAACACTTTCTACAAGATCATTTTGTGACAAATCAAGGCTCGAAATAAGAGTATTATCACAGTCCAATAAGGTTAAAAGTACGTTGTTACTTACATCGATAGACGGTAATGGATTCCCCTCGCAATTAATAACTTCTAATAATGTATTCTGACTCAAATCCATGGGTGTTGCAATGTTATTGTTTGAGCATGCCAATAGATCCAAGTTTATATTTGCAGTAACATCCAGATTTTCCAAAAGATTGTCATTAATTGCTAAATATTCCAAAGACAACAAATCGCTAAGATCAATACTAGAAACCTGGTTATTCCCACACTCCAGTCGGGTCATACTACTAACCAATGGAAAGGTTATGGTAGTCAAATCATTGAAGCCACAGTTCAACCAATCAATGTTTGAATTTGCCGCAAGATCCAAACCGGTCAAATTATTGTTTGCACAAAACAATACTTCCAAAGCAGGATTATTACTCAGCGATAAAACGGTCAACGCATTCTCATAAATTACGAGCGTTTCAAGCAGAGCTAAGTTGGACAGGTCGATACCCGTAAATTGATTTGAATTCAGGTCGAGAAAAGTAATATCAGGATTGTTCGAAAGGTCGAGACCGGTTAAATTGTTGTTGTTGGCGCCCAGGGTCACTAAATCCGAATTCTGAGACAGATCCAGATTTCCAAGATCATTTACATTGAGACGTAAATTCAATAAGTTAACATTCGCAGACAAATCGATTTGAGACATTTGACAGTCTACAAGAAATAAACTTTCCAGACTTACATTAGCAGACAAATCTAGGGTATTCCCCAGCGGATTTCTAGAAATATCAACTTGAGTTAGGGCCAAATTCGCACTCAAATCGACGGTGGTTAAGTTATTACCATCCAGTTCAATATAGGTGAGAAGGGTATTTTGCGATAGGTCGAT
Source organism: Flavobacteriaceae bacterium (assembly GCA_009827225.1). GTDB lineage: Bacteria > Bacteroidota > Bacteroidia > Flavobacteriales > Flavobacteriaceae > Aureisphaera. The sequence continues at coordinate 5,810 of WUAI01000046.1, forward strand.
ACTGTTCAAGCTGTTATTGAAAACCCAAAGAATGTCCAAATCTGTGAATGCTTCAATTCCGGTAAGATCCGAGATACCCAAGTTAGTGGGGTATAATTCAGAAATTCCGGCCGCATTGGCCGTCAAAAACTGACCATTGATCATTCCATCGGTATCAATCCCTTCATCAATAAGAAACTGCTCAAAAAGTGGATCGGGCACAGCTGTGAATTGTGCAAATGAGGTGTAAACACCCATTAGCATCCATAGGAAAACGTACAATATGGCCTTTTTCGTCATAGCAAGCAAAATAGGGCAAGCCTGGAATTTCATTCCAAGATTAACCTAATATAGTCATATTTAATGATTAATAACCAATATCTTATTTAGGATTAAGTTGTTTCCATCATAGATATGTAAATAATAAATTCCATTCGTTAAGTTGAACGTATCGATAGTTTTCACAACATTCTCGCTTAGACTTTCGTGAACGACATTCTGATTTCCGTCCAGAATTTTGATGGTAAAAATTGAATAAGCTTGAAGCGATAAGTCTATTTCCAACAGATCATCTGCAGGATTTGGATAATAAACGATTTCAGGACCAGGAGGTGGGTCACAATTGTTATTCTGATTCGCATTGATAAAAACGTCATCGCCAAGTCCATTACCACATTCGTTCATTCCATACAAACTTAGTTCCCCTGAGCAAACACCCACTTGTACATCTGTGAATTTATCGATTTTACCAAAATAGCCATATTGCCATAAAGTAAAGGGAGGTTCGAATGGATAATTCTCGAAATTGTCGATTCCTTCTTGACCGGGATAATCCCAGACATAGCTTTGAGCTCCTCCCAATCGCTGAGATATGCTATAGGTTGGGGTATCACCAGGAAAGACACTAAGTGGCCCCGTAATTCCTGAAGCAGGAACCGCCTGTGGTAAGCCCACCCAAAATTCTCTTTGTGTGAGAACCTGGCCATTCCTTTTCAATCTAATGTATCCCATTTCTCCTTCAGTTTGTCCAATAATATCATTAGTTACTATAACTCTTCTTCTTCCATTTACGATAGGCTGAACATCAATGGTGACATTGGAAGAAGACTCAATAGTTAAATCACTGAAACTGTCACTATACACAAAATACTCTTTACTAATGAAATCACATATCAGACTGCTATCACCTCGGATATAATCAAAATTGGTAAGATGGGTATTTTGCAAATGAGGAAAGTGCCCGATCGCATTTTTCATCCTTTTTTTCTGTGCATTGGTGAAGCTGGTTCTGCACTTTGGATCCGAATAACTCATGAAATTGTCGGTTAATGGATTTAACGGGAATCCACAATCATCTTGCCCGCCCTGCGTATAATTACAATTCTCATCCACGCCTGTCCAATTAAATCCATAATCAGGTGGGGTGTCGTTTATGTAATCTCCACAACTGGACCTATTGAATGGATCGTTAGGGTCATCACATTCGGCGCAATCCCCTGCCTCGGCGGGTGACCCATGAAAGGTATGAAATAAGAAGAACACATGACCCAGTTCATGAGGGAGTACCTCACTGTTAATAAAGTAGAAATTATCATCTTCATTTTCATTCAATGTATAGCCGCCAATCACAAACTCCGTACTTTCTCCAATTCCATTGGCTTTTCCATATCCAGGTACCCTATTGTCTAACAGATATATGTCAATTCGATTGCTTTGATCGTTAGTGTTAAAAATTGCATCAGGATCACTGCCGGAATATAAGTCTGTGTCATCAATGTAATCCACAAATCCATCCCAAACTAAGTAAACATCCATGGGGTCAAACGCTTCGTACAAAATATTCATCGCCTCATTAACGGCCAGCAATCTTTGTCCCGATGTTGGATCTCCGGGCAATCTTAACACATGGACTTTCACTCTCAAATGGAACGTGCTTAGAGAATGATCCTGTAAACGAACATTCGGAAGCTCATTCAAATTAGATGAACTGGTGGGGGTTAAACATTTCACTTCATTCGTTATCTCTTCGGAATTTTGGGATATTCCACTTACGCAGAACACCATCGAAAGTATAAGAACTTTAATGTATTTCGGTACCATACTATAGTATTTACGGGTTAGTAAAATTTATAGTCGTACGGAAATTAATCAGGGAAGTATGATAAATATAATAATTTAATAGACTCGTTTTCTCGGACTCGTCCAATAATTTAACAGCCCACTATTTAATTTTATAGCTAAAAAGTGAATTAGCTGGATTCAATTTCGATAGCAAAACCGTAAAAATGGGCCAAGGAGGAGCTTAACAATGAACCGATTCGAAAGTCGAATCGCACTTTTGTTGATGTCATTCTTGAGGCAGATCCGACTGGATTCATTTTCCGTTGCATAGCAACGAAAAATGGGCCAAGGGTGAGGCTTATCAAGGAAATCCGTTGCTACGCAACGTTGGATTTTTTATTTCAGCAAATCACTGAAATACATTCCAGCTTCGCTGAAATAAAAAATCCGGTTTCGAATGAAACCGGATTTCCTAGTAGCGGGGACTGGACTCGAACCAGCGACCTTCGGGTTATGAGTTTGTCTCCGAAAAAAGAGACCCCCTGTTTACGGGCCTTCCCGAGGCTTCCGAACCACAATTTGTATCAAATCGTATGCGTTAGCGTATGCGCTTGCATGATTAATTCGATCATAAAATTACGCAATAAATCATAATTCCATATGCACCATTGCAACGTTTTTTTTAGTTGTTGAGCAACGATAAATCGTTGTTGCAACGAAATTTTGTAACTTACACTACCTCCCCCCTAATATTTATTTCTGTGATTGTTAACCTGGAACCCAGCCATCATAATGGTGAGGCTTGCTTCGCATTTCGATTTAAGTATGATTATGCACTCAAAGAATTCATCAAACGTTTCCCCGGCGTTGCATATTCGAAGAAACTTGGTTGCTATTTCATAATGAATCAACCAAAATCTGTTGAAAAATTCAAGCAATATCTTACTACTGGCGGCTATAAGTATTATATCAAAAATACGATTAGCACTACAACCGTGGATCAAACACCCCTTCCTTCCCTTGGACCTAAAAAAATAATAGCCCACCAAAAGTACTTGGATTTTCTGGCCGGAAAAAGATACAGCATTAACACCCAAAAAGTCTATGGCGGATTCGTTCGCGATTTTTTAAGATTCACCAAGACCAAAGAACTAAATGCTTTAGACTCAAACGACGTCCGGCTGTTCATTGAGTGGACCGTGGGAAATATGTCCTATTCGACCAGCACCCACAGACAATTGGTTAGTGCAATTCGACTTTTTTCAGTGTTCTATCCCGATTGTAATATCGAAGCCGAATCTATCTTTATGCCGAAGCGAGATAAAAAATTGCCTGTGGTATTGAGCAAAGAGGAAGTGCTTAGAATTTTACAAGTCACTAAGAACCTCAAGCACCGAACTATTATCGCCATGTTATATGGTTCCGGACTGCGCATAGGAGAGTTGATCGATTTAGAATTAAGCTGTTTCGATTTCAATAGGAAACAACTTTTCATTAAACAGGCGAAAGGCCGTAAAGACCGCTATACCACCATTTCAGAAAGTTCATTCCCTCTGCTAAAAAATTACTATCAAACTTATAAACCTCAGAAATATTTCATCGAGAATCCAAAAGGTGGTAAATATAGTGCCGGCAGCATTCGAACGTTTCTGAAACAAAGTTGTAAATTGGCAGGAATCAACAAAATTGTAACACCACATACGTTGCGACATAGTTTTGCAACTCATTTGTTGGAATCGGGAACAGATTTGAGATATATTCAGGTGTTGCTTGGGCACAGTCGCCCAGAAACGACCATGATTTATACTCACGTAACCCGTAAAGATTTACAGGCTATTCGGAGTCCGTTGGACGGCATAGTGGAGAATCAGGTTCCGTATATCGACCATTCAAAACCTTTTTTAACCTGAGTGAGTTACTGTATATCGACAATAAAATAGATTATATAACAAGTTAGGCAAAATGGAAAAATCAATTAGTAAATCTCTGAAAACAACAGCGACAATAATTTTGATCGCTTCAATATTAGTGATATTTGCTAATCTTAGTGGAGCGATTATGAGTTGGTTAATAGATTTGGATATACCCTATTTCACAATTATTTGTTCAATAACGGCAGGAATTGGTTTTTTATACTTGATAGGTAGTTATTTTATGATAAAGAAAAGAGTATGGTCAAGGATCTATTTATTGAGTTTGTCCAGAATACTAATTATTAGCGCTTTTCTATTTTTAATTATTGCGTTTTTTACATTATCGGGGGAAGATTATAATTTCATAATAAAAATTGCTTCGATCGTTGCATTAATTTTGTTCGGGCTGCCATCGTTCTTTTTAATAAAATACCTGACTAAGGACAAAGTTAAATCTCACTTTGCCTAACAACGCATATAATTTATGGCTCCGCCATTGAGGGTTAAAAGAATTTCTTTTCCTACATTTATAACAGCTCCCCTATTTTATTAAGTCTGATTTGTGACTAACGCCACAAATCATATACAAGACCGTTGTGGTGCATATAGACAATGAGAACTATCTTTAAAATTTTGCTTTGTATTTCTTTCAATTTGATTATTATCGGATGTCAAAACTCTGTAAAAAAAGAAGAGCTAGTAATAGAAAAAGATTTCGGAAGGTGGGACGAAAAAAGGAAAAGTCTTGGTGTTGAATTAATTTACGACCGATTCGAAAATTGGACAGATTTACTCGAGAGAACTAATAGAATAGTTTGCAACGATAGCATTCCGAAAATTACTTTAAAATCTGACATTGAAACTAAAACAATCTATTTTCATAACCCATGCTGGGAGGATTTTGCTTGTATTCTTATAAAGCAAAAAAACACAATCGAAATTCACAACGATATAATTAATAAAAATGATGAGAGATTCTACCCTTTAGATAGTTTAGAAGGTGTTTTAAAAAAAGACTATGAAAACAATGGGAAAAATCCAAAATTGAGTGATAATCCCGAAAAACTATTGATTTACGTTTCTTACGATAATAATGAATTTAAAAATTTACCAGAAACATTAGATAAACTAACTCAGGCATTTGAACTAGTTGCGAATAATACGAATATTAAGATCTGGTTGAATAAGAAATTCTTCTTTCCTACGCCGCCGGCACCAATTGAGGAGATTGAATAAAATACGCACCACAACAACGCATAACGCCCATCGCTTCGGATTTTCAATTCTGAAAATCCTCGCCGGGCCCAACTCCCCGGGAAAAATTTATAACTTAGTGAAAGTATAACGCAACGATGCGTTATACGAGACCGTTGTGGTGTATTAATATTTACAATGGAAAAAGACTGGAAATTAAAACTTAGATACGGTAAGATTAAAACTCCCTTTTCTCATTATACGGTACTTGCTGATGGAGTTGTTGGAGATCTCGTAGAAGGTTTTGAATGTCCTAAAGGTCCGGCTTGGATGTCAATGAAAACTTGGTCTTCATCGACTGACGAATCTGCAGATATGATAAAGGTTATTGGAAAACAAATCGGATTTCTAGTAACTGGTCGCATAGAAATTTATAAAACCGAACCTATTGAGCCCCCATCAGATAATCCACATGGATATGATATTAAATTCACGCCGTACGAAGAATAGCGTTTAACACACCACAACAACGCATAACGCCCATCGCATCGGAATTTCATGTCTGAAATTCCTAGCCAAGAATTACTCCCCGATAAATTTTATATAACTTAGTAAATGTATGACGCAACGATGCGTTATACGAGACCGTTGGCATTCATTTATGAAAGAACATTATGCAACATTACAAGATAGGATTAAGGCAGCGATATTCGATTCGCTTTTTGTTATCTTATTAATTTACATAGCAACTGAAATATTAGCATTGTTTGATAATGTTAAGACTTATATTCGAGTATTAATATTTGTATTTATATTTATTTTATATGAACCCCTTTTTGTAAGTATGTTTGGGGGGACTATCGGTCATTCTAGGATGAATCTTACCGTTAAATCGTCCAAAGATGAAAAAAAGAATATTAACTTATTTCAGTCCTTAATCAGATACTTATTTAAAATGATATTGGGCTGGCTTTCACTATTAACAATTGGCTCTTCAGAAAAAAAATTGGCAATTCACGACTCAATAGTTAATTCTGTTGTTCTTTCGGAGAAACCTTAATTAACGAAATGCCAACAACGCATAACGCCCATCCCGCCCGTACCGAACGGTACGTTCGGGCGGGTGCTTCGGATTTTCATATTTGAAAATCCTTGCCGTGCTCAACTCCCCGTAAAAATTTATTTAACTTAGTCAAAGCATAACGCAACGATGCGTTATACGAGACCGTTGTACAACATTTGAGAAAGACTAAAAACATATTAATTTTTGTTTTTGCGTTTATTATAGTTTCTGTGTTGGCTTATGCAATATTTTTACACTTCTATGTACAAAAAAGGTATGCTGAAAGTCCAGATGATAAAAATGAATTAGTTGTCAATTCTAAATCTGAACTCGAGTCTGATTCACACTTAACTGATTTTCTTGAAAACCCAATCAATTTACAAGCATTTAAGGCAAGAAAAAACAGGAATCTTGTTACGACCAGTGCAACTAATGGAATGAAATATTACTTCAATCCAAAATTCAGAGATTCGATTTTCTACAATTACAATTTTATCACAGAAAACGTTGGACCAAATAGAGTTAACACATTAATTGTTTTCAAATATGGAGAAAACAAACATACATATGAGGACGAAACCGAAACTCTTATCGAGATGAGAATTTTCAACAAAGATTCTGATCTAAAAAAAGCAAATCTTGTTGGACTATCAAAAATGCAATTGGAATCAAGATTCGGAACTGGGTATCTGACTTTTGACAATGGAATTGTTTATTCTAATAAAAACAAAATATTGATTTTGGAACTTGATAATACCAATGTCAAGGCGTTTCGATACATAAAATTAAACTCTGACAAAATCAACAAAGATTTAATCGGACAAATAATGGAATAGCAAACGTTGTACAACAACGCATATAATTCATGGTTCGATCGAGCCATAACGAAGTCTCCCCTATTTTAATTAACTTGGTCTATCGGAAAAAACCGTCGAGCGGCTTTCCAGGCTTCCCTCGCGCGCATACACTACGCTCCGCTGTAGCAGCGCGCCAACGCTAGCCGCCAGTCGCCACAAATCATATACAATACCGTTGTACAACATTTGAATGAAACTCAGTTACGAATCCGAAAAATTTGCTGAATGGACTAAGGCAGGTCAATTAACTTTTGAGAGAAAGTTAGAATATGAAACTGCTTTTGACGGACTTATAAAAATCTATAGTTTGAGAACCGATAATTCTGTTTTGAATTCAAACTTGAAAGGAAAATTTTTCGGTGAGTTTATTCACTATGCAGACAATGGAGTTTTCCTACGAATGTTTAAGAATAAACTATCGTGGCCAAAAACTCGACTGGTTTATATTGACTTTGATAATTATGACATTAAAATCATAAAGAAAATAAGTTCATCGTATAGTCATTGGAATTCTTCTGATTTAGGAAATGGAAAACATATTATTTACATCAAACCGACTGAAAAAGTAGAATATCAAGTTGAATAAACGTTGTACAACAACGCATAACGCCCATCGCTTCGGATTTTCACATCTGAAAATCCAAGCAAGCGATCAATCCCCATAAAATTTATATAACTTAGTAAGACCATAACGCAACGATGCGTTATGCGAGACCGTTGTGTGCAATTTGACGTTTTAAACTAAACGAAACACTACTTTCACTCATTACTATTATCAAATAAATGAATTGAATCTTAAGTTTGAGTTACAATTTTAGAAACATGAAATATATTTTCTTCTGTTTAATACTCATCTTTAGTTCAGGATCAAGAATACTGTCGCAATCCCAAAGTGTGGAATATCAGTCAAAAAGTATTTCTAAGGAGAAAATTAGCTCATTCATTGATAGTTTAAAGCAAAGAGTTTTAGTCGATACAGTTAAGTTTGATAGAAATGATTTGAAACACATTAATGGAAGGACGGAAAATCGGAAACCATATTCTGTTTTAATAACTATCAATTCGAAGTACCATTATAGGTTAGATATCATAAGTGGCTCATTAGTAAAAGAGATTGCAGATGAATTTTTTGTAAGTGAAAATGTTGAATCAATTAATTATGTCGAAAAAGAAGATGCAGCCAGATTAAGTGAATTTTTGGGAATTAATGGATGGATATTTATAAATTTAAAGAAGAAAGTAAAAGCAGATTTTAAAGTTGGTGGATTAAAATTTATCAAAGGGAGAAAAAGAAAAGGAGGTGATAATTTTCTTCAGAGAAAAGCTGGAGAAATTATGATTCGAACTTAAAAACTGCACACAACAACACATAACGCCCATCGCTTCGGAATTTCATATCTGAAATTCCTTGCCAAGCCAAACTCCCCAGGAAAAATTTATAACTTAGTAAGAGCATAACGCAACGATGCGTTATACGGGACCGTTGAAAAAATCTGTGAAAGAAATAACAATTAAAAAAGGTGAAATAATTCAACGTAGCGGAGAATTTGACACTAAGGTCTACCATGTCAAAACAGGATTGTTGCGGAGCTACTCCATTGATAATAATGGAAAAGAAAATATATTTATGTTCGCTCCAGAAGGATGGGTTATTGCTGATACTTGTGAACCTCAAGCAAAGTCAACTCTATTTATAGATGCTCTAGAGGATTCGACCATTGTTGTATTTAAGAAAGATCTTGAAAGAGAAAAGCAAAATGTAGGACCACTCACTAAAAGGTTAAATACATTACAAAAACGTATTATGATGCTTATAAGTACAAGCGCTATTGAGCGTTATGAATACTTCATTCAAACCTATCCCAATATAGCTCAACGTGTTCCACAACATATGATTGCCTCATACATTGGTGTTAATCCTGAAACTTTGAGTGCTGCCAAAACTAAACGTTTGAAGGAAAGTAGTTAATTAATTTCTTATGAATTCATAATGGATAGGTTTTACCCTAAACTTAACTTTGTACTTAAGTAAAACAATGTCATTATAGAAATGAAAAATTTATTAAAAATATCAGCAGTACTTTGGATTATTTGGGGACTTGTTCATATTCTTGCCGGAGTAATGACTATGAAAGGAATACTTACCAATGACATCGCTTCTTCAGTTGCAGGAATTGCAGATGCAATCGATTCTGAATTATTGCAAATTGAGTATCCGAAAGCAGCTGGAGCAGTAATCGGACAACATGGATTCAACTTATTTTGGATTGGAATTGTAACTTTCATTGCTGCATTTTTTATTTGGAAAGGTAACAAAAATGCCATTTTTCTTGCTGCTATATGTGGTGGATTGGCAGATTTGGGCTATTTCTTATTTATGGATTTAGGTGGATATGTAAATTTTATGCCCGGAACTGTGATGACAATTGTTTCGTCATTAGCAATTATTTTGAGTTTTTATGTTCATTTTAAAACTCGAAATGAAAAGCTTACCGAATAAAAAACGGCATAGAACAACGTGTATAATTCATTGCGTCTGTTGGTTAAGCAAAAGAAAAATTCTTACTTTTAATAAATCCTGGTTTTCAGCGGAACCATCCTACGTACGATCCCGCAAGAAACCATACACGAACACGTTAAACTCATTTTATATTTATTGAGACTAACATACGACCCACAAAGTGAGAACAAGACAAAAATTCAGTAGACCTCGTTATTTGTTCAATTCACCCTCCTATTTGTTCATTTCAATTCAATTATTAAAAACAAGATAATCATAAACAGTAGGTTTAAGGTTTGTTATTAACTAACTAATACTTACTCTAATGAAGATTATTTTTAGGATTTTTGTTTTATTCATAGGATTTACATCTATTTCTCAAACCACTATAACTGGAAATATAACAGATAATAACGGACTACCTTTATCTGGAGTGAATATTGTAATGCTAGAGAAGAATTCTGGAACAATTACAAATTTTGATGGTGATTTCACATTAGTTGTTGACATACAACCACCCTTTGATATTCAAATCAGTATCGTAGGGTACAAAACAATTATTAAAGAAATTCTGTCGACGAATCAGGAAATTAAAGTCTCGCTAGAGGAGGGTAACTCACTGGACGAAGTTGTAGTCTCAGCCTCTCGAACTCCAGAAAGAATTTTTGAATCTCCAGTATCTATTGAACGATTTGGAATAAAGGACGTTAGAAATACCCCTTCGATTGATTTTTATGATGGATTAGAAAATCTCAAAGGGGTAGACATAAACGTAAACAGCTTAACATTTAAATCGATAAATACTCGCGGTTTTGCCACGTTTGCAAACTCAAGATTTATGCAATTGGTCGATGGAATGGATAATTCAGCACCTGCTTTAAATTTTCCATTGGGTAATCTATTGGGCATGACTGAGACAGATGTGCAAAGCATTGAAATTCTGCCTGGTGCGGCTTCTGCCTTGTATGGAGCAAATGCTTTTAATGGTATACTTTTCATGAGGAGTAAAAGTCCCTTTGATTTTGAGGGAATAAGTGGTTATATCAAAAGAGGTATTACTTCTCAGGAAGCAGCAGGCAATAATAATTATACAGATTTTGGAATTCGTGCTGCTCATAAATTCAGCGAAAAATTTGCAGCGAAAGTCAATTTTGGTTACTTGAAAGGTACTGATTGGTTTGCCACAAATGAGAAGGATCGATTCAACAGAGGGCTTACAAGAAACGATATCGATTATGATGGAATTAATGTATACGGAGATGAAGTTTTTTCCAATATTAATTCCGCAGCTCAATCTTTAGAACAACTCGGACTCATTCCACCTGGATCGTCAAGCCTTGTTCCCTCGGTGGACGTGAGTAGAACAGGATATAACGAACAGGACCTTACCGATTATAACGCCGAAAGTGTCAAGGCGGACTGGGGACTGTATTTTAGACCTTGGTCTAATGATTTTGAAATTCAATACGTAGGAAAAGTTGGAACAGGAAATACGATTTATCAGGGTGCAAATCGATATAACATCAAAGATTTCTTTCTACAGCAGCATAAACTAGAGATAAGAAATGATAATTTCTTTGTTAGAGGTTATGTAACAGAGGATAGGGCAGGAAACTCATATGACATGGTTTTTACTGGAATAAATATTAATCGAGAATGGAAAGACGACAACACTTGGTTTGGTGACTACGTTGGCGGCTTTCTCAATGCTTTACAAAGCGGCAGCACAGTCGAAGAGGCCCACTCAACCGCGCGCATTGTTGCAGATACAGGTAGATTTGACCCAGAATCTTCCGAGTTTCAAGATGCTTTCGATAAAGTAATTAATGATCCCGATTTATCAACTGGGTCCAAATTTCAGGACAATTCCAAAATTTATCATGGTGATGTGAACTATAATTTCGGACATCTATGGGATTGGGCCGAACTTCAAATTGGCGGATCTTATAGACAGTACGAATTAAATTCTTCAGGCACCATTTATACCGATATTGATGACCCAATAAACTATGAGGAACTAGGTATTTATGGCCAAATGCAAAAGAATTTACAAGTTTCAGAAAATTTTAAGATAAAGCTTACCGGATCTGTTAGGTATGACAAATCCGAATTATTCGATGGATTTTTCTCGCCACGTTTTTCATCAGGTTTTACCATAAACGAAAATCACAACATTAGAACTTCTTTTCAAACAGGTTTCAGAAATCCTACAACTCAAGATCTTTATATTGGTTTAAATGTTGGTCGAGCCATATTAATTGGTGGCGCATCAGACAATCCTTCCAGGGACATCAGAAATTACACTTTGAGTCCCTCCGGACAAAACATTATAGGGGAATCTAGCATTAATTTCACCGGCGAGTCTGCTTACGAGAATTCATATTTCACGAGCTCAGTTCTAAGATTTGCTGAAACAGGAAATATATCTGATTTGGAAATTGCTAATTCAAGCTTGGTTGAACCTGAAAGAGTCACTTCTTATGAGGTGGGCTATCGAGGGAAACTAAATAATATAACTATAGACGGCTCGGTATACTACAATCAATATCAAGACTTTATAATAAATGAGACTGTTTCTTCACCATTTTACGGAGATGTTGAACTCACTGAGACCCTGCCAGACGGCACTCCTTTAGCAATTGCCGCCATAATCAATGGAGACAGCGAGGTTTACCAAACTTATACCAACGCCAATGAAGAAGTCGTTTCATATGGTGCTGCAATAGGACTATATTCAAAGGTTTTTAATGGATTTGATTTAGGTTTTAACTACACTTATGCAAAACTCGATTTTGATCAAGACGACAATCCAGATTTTCGTACCAACTTTAATACCCCAGAACATAAGTTGAAGGCTAATTTTGGAAATAAAGAATTATTCAAAAATTTTGGCTTTAACTTATCATGGAGATGGAGTGATGCCTTCTTTTGGGAAGCTTCCTTTGGAGATGGTGATGTTCCGTCGTATAATGTTGTGGATGCTCAGGTAAACTTTCGCATACCTAACTTAAAATCAACTATTAAACTAGGTGGAACCAACTTACTTGGTGATGAATATTTTACAGCTTTTGGAACTGGTTTTATTGGGTCTCAATATTACCTTTCACTAGTAATTGATAAATTCTAACATTTCTAGATTCAACTAAATCTTCATTCTCCAAAACGATTCCCGTAGAATAACATTTGTTCAATTCACCCAAAAACATGTTCAATTCAGATAATTCGGCCGGAGGTGATTTAACTCTTTAGCACATCTTTGAATATCATTCAAAAAATTAAAAATGAAATCGGTACTCACAATAATTATTTGCTTAACATCAACTTTTGCAGCTCTTTCTCAAAATAGAATAGAAGGGACTTGGCGACCAGAAGGCAAGGACGCCATCTTTAAGATTTTTGAAGAAAACGGAAAGTTTTATGGCCAATTAATAGGTTCAGATAACCCAGAAGAAGACGAACAAATTAAACAAAAAGACCAGATTCTTCTATTAAGGGATTTACAAGAAGAATCTGATTCAAACTATTGCTGTGGTACTTTTATCTCCCCCGAGAAAAAAAAGAAACTGTCTGCCAGCTTGAGGCTTAAAGATGAAGACACAATTGTTCTGAAGGTCAAGAAAGGTTGGTTTAGTAAATCAATCATTTGGAAGCGAATTTAATTCACAGAAAAATGAAAAATGAAAAATTGGCACTAAAACTATGTGCTATAATCCTATTACTTGCCGGGGTTATGGATATCATTCGAGGTTTCACCCATACATTTCGTGTCAGGTATGCAGCAGAATATCTGGCTGGAATAGAGACGAATTCAGATAATTTGGTTCTCATGAGTGCCTTTGGAATTTCAAACTTGTTAACCGGCTTGCTTTTCTTCTTAATTCTCTGGGAAGCTCGAAATCTCGCCCCTTATGTATTGTTCATAATTCCTGTTAGCTATTCAATTGGCAGTATAGGGATGGGATATTCAAATGTAACATTAGAGTCGGAATTCAAGGGACAATATATAATGACTGTTTACTTAAGTATTTGTTTAATTGCCGCAGTGTTCTATTTCGTTGTTGTGGCAATCAACAAAAACAAGAATTAAAAACTAATTTTAGACTATTACCTACGCCATGAAATTCGATCTCCCAATTATTATTGTGACCCTATTTACTTTATGTTTCACGGAAGTCAGAGGGCAACAACCCCCCAATTTTGATGCAGTAAAATCAGCTGGCATTGTAAGATACAAATCCGAAAAGATGATCAAAAAGTTGAAAATAACTGATGACTCAATTAAAATCGATTTCACAAAACAGATCAACGCCTTCAACCTGGAAATGGATAATCTTTTATTATTGCATTCTGACGCTTTAGAAGATTTGGAAGATGAATTTGACAGAAATGTTGAAATAGCCGTACAAACTAGAAACAGGAATCAGATGAATGGTGTGAAATCCAAAATACAGGAAGTTATACCTCCTATTCGATTGGAAGTGCAGACATGTAAAGAAGTTTTGAATAATAAGCTCGCCCAATTGTTAACAGAAGAACAAAATAAGAAATGGCTGAGATATCAGAAAAACAAGAAATAAACTTCAAGATGTTTAACACTGATTAAACATTAAAAAATCAAATTTCTGCGTATTCCGATGTATTTCCAGATAGAACACTATCCTCAGTCATAAATACCGATAGATATTCCTGCTTTGAATTAGATTCAGAGTTTAATTCTTATAATACCTATAATTCAATATCCATTGATCACTTCGCCATCCTAAATGTTCAATTGGCCAATTCTCTCCAGATTTTCTCCATTTGTTATTTCATTTTTGTGATGTCAATATAAAATTGAAAAAATGAGTCATGTCTATTCGAACTTTCTAAATAACAGAACTTGGAGTAAGTCAGTTATGATTTGTATCTGCTTTTTTTCTTATTCTTCAATATGTGCACAGATAGAGTTCACTTCGATAGAACAACTCTTCGCTTATGCGGATTTAAATTCAAATATTCTTAAAAGTGCAAGACTAAATGAGGAGCTCATGTTATCTAAAAATAAAGAGACAAAAACAGATCTTTTGCCCGACATAAGCACTTCTCTTGGTTATAATGACAACATTACATTGCAGCCGAGTCTAATACCTGCTCAAATTTTTGATCCGGCAGCTCCAGAAGGAGAGTTTTCAGAAATTGTATTTGGAACAAAATTTCAATACACAAGAAGTATGCAGGCTCAATGGGATGTATTAAACTTTCAGAAAATATTTGCCATTGAAGTATCTAGAACAGAATTTTTCAAGGCAAAGGCAACTACAGAATTAAACAGATTTAATCTGTACAATCAATTGGCTTCTACCTATTACTCGATCATTCTAACACAAGAAAGCATAATTTTTTATCATGAGAATTTGACGGCATCGAAAATAATTCTAGAAAACGCTAAAAACCAATTCCAAAAAGGCACCATTAGTAAGTCTGAATACAATCAGGCTTTAATTAATAACAAGCAAATCCTGAGTCAGTTAAAAGCTAGTGAAAGTAATTTGGAGCAATATTATGTTCAACTTCAAAGTCAGTTACACGTCCAAGAAAAAATAATAGTCAATGATAATTTCGAACAATACGGACTTGTTAGCTTTCAAAGTTTTCAAACTCATCCTGAAATATTATTACAAGAATCAACCCTTTCAAATGTAGAAGCACAATTAAAACAAACCAAGGCATTGCGATATCCAACCTTAAGTCTGGTTTATCAAGATACAAGAACCTGGGCTACAGACGACTTTTTTGATATTTCTGACGCTAGTGAATTGCCACAGCAACTGTTTGGAGTCACTATCGCAATAAACCCATTCGATTTTTCACGGAGAAAAAAGATAAAACAATCTAAAATCAAAATAGAACTACAAAAGTTAGAATTAGAAAGTTCCAAATTAGAAATTCAAAAAGAAGACGAATTATTGGAATTACAATTAGCGCAAGGATTGACCGAACTTGAAGAAAGTGAGCAGATTCTAGCGCTCCAAAAAGAAAATGACAAGCACACGGAAAATTTGTATCAAAGCGGTATCATAAGCTTGGATAATCGTTTGGATAAATTCAAAGAACTACTTAGTGTACAAAATGACTATTTGAATAGCTTGGCATCTTTGACCCTTATTAAATATAAAAAATACATTCGTCAGATTGACTTTAAATCCAATTAAAATGAAATTACGTTTTATACACATTGTATATGTTCTTGTACTCTTTAGTTGTGGAGAAAAAGAATCAACTGTTCCCATTAAAAAAAATGTTCAACAAGTCGTTTTTGCGAGTGGAAGAATGGAAATGAAAGATGAATTTATTGTCGCTGCTCTAGCAGATGGCTTAATTACTTCGTTAAAGATTAAGGAGGGTGATCTTATAAAACAGAATCAAGTCATTGCTATTTTGGACAATGAAGTGCAAAGTAATCAAGTAATAGATGCTGAAATCACTCTTAATGATTCTCGAGAAAACGCTTTTCCGCAGTCGTCGCAACTTCAAAATTTAGAATTTCAAATTAATCAGGCGAAAGCGCAACTGGAGTATGACAAAAACAACTATCTCATTTATAAAAAACTATGGGATAATAAATCTGTTTCAAAGTTAGACTTCGAAAAAATGAAATTACAATACGAAGCTTCACAAAATAACTTATCGGGGCTCCAGGAAAACTATAATGACTTAAAAAAATCCTTAGACTTAGCCGTACAACGGAATCAAGTACAGCTAAATACGCAAAAAGCATTGTTGGATGACTATACAGTAAAATCAACATCTGCCGGACAAGTAATTAATGTTTACAAAAAACAAGGCGAACTGGTCAGAAAGGGGGAAGCGTTGGCGAAAATTGGACAAAACGGTTTTATCATAAAACTCTTCGTTTCTGAAGAGGATATTACACAATTGCTATTGGACCAAACTGTCTTGGTTAGCCTAAACACTTATTTAAACAGGACTTTCAAAGCAAAGGTTTCAAAGATTTATCCAGGGTTTGACGAATCTGAACAGTCCTACATTATTGAGGCGAAATTTGATGAATTGCCGGAAAAGTTATACTCGGGCACACAACTGCAAGCCAATATTCAAACCAACAATAAAAATGATGTTTTATTAATCCCTACTGCTTATCTGAAAAACAATAATGTGCTTCTTGAAAATGGTGAATTATTACCCGTTGAAACAGGATTCAGTGACAGGGAATGGACAGAAGTAAAGTCCGGTATAACTGAAAATGATGTAATTATAAAGCAATGACTACAAATCAGAAAATAGTTAAAGTTTTTCTTACTGCTCGTGTTAAGCAATTGATAGCGGCCGTACTTAGTGTAACATTCGGTATATCAATGTACGTGTTTATGAACAGTTTTATGGACGGTGTGAACAGCTTCCAGACAGATATGACATTTTCCGCTATGTCCCACATTAAAATTTACAATGAACTTACTGGTGAACCCAGGCAAATTATTTCTAGCGATAAATCTGATGAAATAATTTTAGTAAGTAATGCCAAAAAAATAAGGTACACAGAAGGAATCAAAAATATTGATGAAATCAAGAATCGATTAAAGGATATAGATCAGATTACTGGAATTGCGGCTCAACTCAATGAAAATGTTTTCATCAGAAATGGTGTATCAAAGATAAGTGCCAATCTTTCAGGAATAGAAACGAAAGAGGAAAATAAAATTTTCGGAACTGAAGGAAACATAGTTCAAGGAAATTTATATGAGTTGGATAAACGCAATGACGGTGTTATTCTTGGTACCGGGTTAGCCGAAATCATCGGAGTGGATCTAAACGATAACATAACTATACAAACTTCCAACGGAGTATCAAAAGTTTTTAAAGTAGTAGGAACCATAGAAACTGGAGCTGCCGGTATAGACAGAACACGTGCATTGGTAAACATTGATGTAGCACGTCAGCTTTTAAACAAAAACAAAAGCTATGCAACCGAGTTGATGATAGACGTAGATGAACATAAAACCGCTAACATTATAGCCGATAATATTCAACCACTTACTCAATACAAGGTAGAACCTTGGCAAGAAGGCAATGCTCAAATGGATTCTGGGGAGCTTATTCGCAACATCATCGCCTTAGCTACTTCTCTAACCATTTTAATTGTTGCAGGTTTTGGCATATATAATATTATGACAATGACCGTTAATGAGAAAATTAAGGAAATTGCTATTCTAAATGCAATGGGTTTTAGTCGAAAAGACATAATTGAAATATTTCTATTACAATCTATGTTTATCGGATTTTTAGGAGGAATAATAGGGTTGATTTTAGGAAACATTATTTCAAAAATAATTGACAATACACCGTTTAAGCTAGGAATTTTAGATTCTCTCCCAATGAATTACAATCCGAAGGACTATGTTCTGGCATTCTTGTTCGGAATAATTATTACGTTTATCGCAGGTTACCTACCAGCATTGAGAGCATCCAAATTAGATCCCGTAGATACATTGAGAGGTTAAAAACATTATTATGAAGGCACTTCAGGTTGAAAATACTAATAAATATTTCTATACTCCCTCCGAATTTCATGTATTGAGGGATATCACTTTTGAAGTAAACAAGGGGGAATTTGTTGCAATTATGGGTAAGTCTGGCTCAGGTAAATCTACTCTGTTGTATTTACTTTCCACTATGGATACCAGTTACACCGGT
>WUAI01000047.1 GCA_009827225.1 Flavobacteriaceae bacterium
TATGCATATCGTAGATCTCTGCGAGATCAACACCTTTGCCTTCCGAAGTGAGCGAACCTACCACATGTGCATTTACAGCATGACCCGCCGATTTCGACTTTAAATATTTTACCTGTGATTTTGAATCGGTAACAGGAAAGGTATTTGGATTGATGGCCACATCCGTGAAACCACTTAGCGCAGCTGTTCGCAGTCCGTTGTCTAGATTTTCCCGCTCCTCGTAACCGGGTTCTCCAAAAGAGACTCCGGAATCGAACCAACCCTGTGAAATATGTAAGTGCGGGAGATCGACGGTTTTTCCCTTAAAATCCTTGATGGAGGCTGCAATTTTTTTAATAATTCCTTTTTCAATGAGAACATCTCGCTTCTTGAGGTGATGTTTACTCGTTGCGTCGACAATGGTAGCCGATTTTAAGAGTATTTTCATTTATAGAATTTTAAAATAAGCATTTCCAATAGCAGGAAAATCACTGCAAAAATAACAAACCATTTCCAAAACGAATTAATTTGATTCGCTTGTGCAATTTCATCGAACATTTTTGCCACCGAATTACTTAACTGCACACCCTCGGGATTGCCTGGTTTGATGTATTGTAGATCACTCTCCTTGCGGGGATAATTGTAACTAATATTCTGAACCCATTCCCCATTGTTTTCTATGCTGAAATTACCTGAATTGGGAGCTTCGTCCTTGGTATTAATTTCAACGCTATTGGCTTTTGTTTGCTGCAACGGAATAAAACTCTGAACACTGTCTTTTATGGTTAGAATCTCGTCCGGACCCAATTTGACCGGTACCGCAAAACTACTCACCTCACCTATTTCATAGTATAATTTGGGAAGCGGTAAACTAAGACGAGCCATATTTATGAAGGTAGGCACGACCAGGGGGGAGCTTTTAAAATTGGAATTTTCAGTATCCAGTGATGCTGTGAAAATATAGGACTTGTCCTTGTGAAGCACAAAGGGTTTGCCATCTTCAAATTGCAACACTCTGGAGGCTCCGGAAGTGGTTCCAAAGAAAGAATTCACCTTGGGGTATTGAAAGTTGGTGACCTCCTTTTCAAATACGTCGGTGTACAAAGGATGATCAAAACTGATTTGAGTGATCTTTTTCTCCTGTGGTTGCGATCCGCTCAAACTGCCAAAGCCAAGGGCTTGAAGCAAGCTGTTATAACTATTCACTTCGGAATTCCTGGAGGGTACTATACAGAGACCACCACCGTTGTTCGCAAATGAGGTGAGTACCGAAATTAAGGATGCGGGAATGGAGACCAATTCATTCAATACGATGAAGTCTTGTTGGGGAACATCGTTGTAGTTCAAATTATTAATATCCTGGAGCGAAAAATCATAGGCATCCTGTTCGAATAATCGCTGTAAGTAATTGGCATTTCCCTCATTGATCACCAAAGTTTTGATTTTGTTTGGCGGATTCATACTGAAATAGAGGGAATTGTCATACAGTAATTGCGAATCTGTGATCCTGAGCTCTCCCTGAATACCCTCGGTATTTTCAAGATCAAAGGTGATTTCAACCTCATTACGTTCTGAAATGTCCGCAGCTGTTTTCGCTATTAATTGCTTGTTATCGTATAAAGAAACCGGGATGCTATTAACACCTTCGCCGGAACCGGAAACCTTAACCGCCAAGCGCGTAATCTCTCCATTCTTAGAGGAAACATAAGCAGTGTCAATACTCGTGTTTGCTGTATTTACCGGTTGTAAGTGAACGAGGCGTACCTCGAGCCCGGAATCGAATTCCGGCATTTCACCGGAGCCCTGCAAGTCGGATATAATTATAAGTTCCTTTTCCGCTGAAGGACTTTTGGAGAATAATTCATTGGCTTTGAGAACGACCGCATCAAGGCTTAATTGCTCTTCGCTGTAATCAATCGATAAAACTTCATTCTTAAAATTATTCGCACTTACGTTCTTACGCGATTCGGAATTAGTAAACCAGCTTAAAAGTGCATCTCCCTCCAGGACCTCGAATAACTGTTGCTTAGCACGATCCAATAATGGGCCGTTCGATCCTTTGAGTTGCATACTAAATGAATTGTCGACATAAATTACCTGTTCTTTTTCGGTGTTCAATGCCGATTTAGAGGCTGTAAATGGTTGAGCAAAAGCGAATACTACACAAGCCAGGGCGAGCAATCGAGTAAGCAGGGTTAACCATTTCTTTAACTGGGAACTTTTACGGGTTTGGATGGTCACTTTCTTTAAAAAAGCGACATTGGTGAAATCTACTTTCTGAAAACGTCGTAATTGAAAGAGGTGAATGATAATGGGGATAAGGAGCAGTAGAAGCGCATATAGAATTTCAGGGTGTTTAAACTGCATTCCTTTGAATATTTGCCAAATATAATCAATGATATGATAAAACCATTTAACTTAGAATTGAAAGCCCAAATTTTAGCATATTATTAGCAGAAAAAAGGTCGGAGAAATTTCTCCGACCTTCAATATTTAGTGGCATACATGGCTTATCATGGCCCAGCTATTACCGCCAAAGGGGTCTCCATTGAACCAAGCGGTTTCAGACTGCCCCGTCACAGTATTCGTTACAACTGCATGGGCTGCTACATATAAGCATTCTCCATTCACCAATGTGAAACCGGTGTCATAACTCACTAGAGTAGTGTTTCCTGTATGAGTATCTTTAAAAGGAAACTGCCCGATCTTTGGATTTCCACCTCCATTAGTAGGTACATCGGCTAATTGGCCTACGAACAAATGAGTTTCTTCAATGATCCAATCTCCTTCTGTTTCGTATGAAACAAAGACAATTCCGTCTTCCAAATCGACTCTCGCAACACCTACATCTATGGTCTGTCCGGCAAAAAGAACGTCATCATATAGATTTACAGTGTTTTGAGTCCCGGTGTTGACTGCATTAAACAGGTTGGCAGTGGGCTGATCCTCTTCAATTACAGCTTCCTGAGAACAGCTCAAGAAAAACAAGGGGGCTAACATGAACAAAGTAAATTTAAATTTCATATCATTTGGTTTTAAGTTATAGCCAAATGTAAGAAAAATATTACATACATCGATAAAAAATGCATTTCATCGATTATTTTGATTAAACAATTAGATTAATGTTAAATTAAATTTTCTTCAATTTTGGAGTAGGAGTCGTGTCTTTTGATCCATTATTCCCCCCAAAGATCAAAGGGGTACTGGTGTAGGTGGTTCCAAACGTAATCGCTGCATAATATACTTGTTCAACTGCGCTTTCGATTTCAGCCTGGCTCAATGGGCTTAACGGATGGATAAAGACAGACCAAAGAACGTCATCCGTCACCGCATATTTCACATCCAGCGCTGTGTGAAAGTTGGCCGCCAGGCAGTCCAATAAAGTTTCTTTATCCAGCTTTTCGATTTCGATAATCGGAGTAATTATGCGCATCCTATCGTTAGTTTCATCCGTAATGACCATCATTTCCAGTTCGTTAAAAGTAATCTGCCAGCGACCCGGAATACCAATTATGGAATCGACCTTTTCAGAAAGAATAGACTCCATTTTTGAATTATTCATTTGTGCGGAAAGAGGTAAGGATAAAAAGAGCACAACCAGGGCGAGATAGAATTTCATACGTTCGAATTTGTATTGTAGTCGAATGAGAATACCTGAGCTAACAATATGAAGGATTAATAATTCAGAAATCCTCTAAAGCACCTAACCCAAATAATGCAAAATCGTATTTCACCGGATCTATCGGATCCATCCGTCGCAAGTTTTGATCCAACTCTTCCAGTGCCTTCGCATCATTCTGTTTTCTAGTCAGTATCCCCAGTTTGCGGGCAATGGTACCGGTATGAACGTCGAGCGGACAAGAAAGTTGAGAAGTTTGCAAGGACTTCCAAATACCAAAATCTACTTCTTTAGTATTTGGGCGAACCATCCATCGTAAAAACATATGAATTCTTTTGGCCGCCGAATTCTTCATCGGGTCACTTACGTGTTTTTCCGTGCGTGAAGGATGGGGCAGGGTGAAGAATTCTTTTTTGAACTCATGTATCGCAGGATTGAGTGATTTCACTGTAGCATGTTTTTTGAAAATCGCTTCCAGGCCTCCTTTTTTTGTGTAGATATTTTGCAGGCCTTTTATAAAGTATTGCGCGTCTACACCATTGAACGTTCGGTGTACAAAATTACCAACAGGTTCCAGTTGTGCATCGGTATGGTGCATCACGAAATCATAAGGAGATCTCCCCAAGAGATCCATAAGTTTATTTCCATTATTGATGATGCTTTTGCGATTTCCCCATGCAATTGTCGCCACTAGAAAAGCGGCAATTTCAATGTCTTCTTTGATTTGGAATTGATGTGGGATCTGAATGGGATCTGAAGCTATAAAATCCGGGCGTTCGTATTGATCTGCCTTGGCATCAAGAAATTCTTTTAGTTCCTTCTTATTCACGATTGGGTAACTATCAATCCGTCCTGCATGGTCAGCTTCCGATCGGCCATAGCAGCCAATTCTTCATTATGAGTCACAATCACGAAGGTTTGCCCAAATTCGTCTCTTAATTTAAAGAACAGATTATGAAGGTTTTCGGCGCTCTCGGTATCCAGATTTCCGCTGGGTTCATCCGCGAGTATGATTGAAGGATTATTCATCAACGCCCTGGCCACAGCCACTCGTTGTTGCTCACCTCCGGAAAGTTCATTGGGTTTGTGGTCCTCACGATCTGAAAGCCCCAGAAATTTCAGCAAGGATTTTGCTCGCTGAACCGCTTCTTCTTTAGGTGTCTTTTTTATAAACGCCGGCATACAAACGTTTTCCAATGCGGTAAATTCAGGTAGCAGTTGATGAAACTGAAAAATGAATCCTAAATGCTCATTGCGAAACTTGGCCAGCGCTTTTCTGCCAAGGTTGGATATATCCGTGCCGTCGATCGTAAGTGATCCTTCGGAATACGTATCCAGCGTGCCAAGTATTTGCAGTAAAGTGGTCTTTCCTGCCCCGGAAGCACCCACGATAGAGACAATTTCTCCTTTGGATATTTCGAGATCCACACCTTTCAATACGTGCAGTTGGTCAAAATATTTGTGGATGTTCTTGGCTGATATCATATATATTGAAAAAGTGAAATTACTACTTTCACACTAAACTCACAATGCCGGGAATTTTCCTTTGAAAATCCCTTTTAAATTGTTGTAGTCCACAAAGTAGGTTATACGCAGTGAAATTGTATTTTGAGAAGGAGAATTGAAAAGATTTTCAAGACTTTCTCCATAGCTCAATGTCGAAAGTTCGTCCTGGTTGAATATCTGATTACGATACAATAATGTAGCTTCACTTCCCGGGGCGAATCGCCAGCGGAAACTCAGATCGAGGTTCCAGATGTTGAAATTACGGTTAGGATCATTCTCCGTGATATCATAATTTGTTTGGGTAAGACTTCCATCCTCATTCAAGGTAAAAAATACATTGTCACTATAGTCTGCGGTACTCCAGAAGTTACGGAAACGCAGATCTATCGCTTTAAAAGGATCAAAGTTGAAACTCGCTGTGATTTCATTCTCAAGATTGATGACATTACGTTGTCCGAAGAATATATCCGTGTCGTTGCTATCGATCCAGCCAAAAGACTTATTTCGTGTAAAGAAATCCGAACTCATAATCAGCAGGAACTTATCAGAAAAACGATAACGCGGTGAGAACTCAATACCTCCTTGTCGGCGAGGGTCATCGAAGTAAGTTCTGAAATTCAGACTTGCATCATAAGCGAACTTTTTGCGGTAATCCGAAGAAACCCAGATGCGCCCACCTAAATTCTCATTGAAGGTAACGAACCTGCCATCCTCCCTGGGCTCAAAGTAATCGTTGTTTTCAGAATTAAAGCTGGCAAAACCGCCAAAAGCAAATCGTTCAACGGTTACAAAGAAAGCGTCCATATTGAAATTATTACTGGTCTGAACGCTGGGTTTATAGAGTCTTCGGTGCCGTGCTGTAAAGCCTACCCGATAGGTATTAAAGGTCTTGGTGGGTTCAAAGATCTGGTAGGAGGCACCCACCACGAAATTGTTGAAATTATTTCTGAAGTTCAACCCAAGATCATTGATGTCGAGTGTTGTATTGGCAAAGTCATGCCCAATGCGATACCTGAAATTACCTTTGATCCTAAAGATATCCAGTTCCGATTGAAAGCCGGTTTGAAGCCCGGTTTCCAGATTTAAATTGCTCCAGATAGCCCTTCCGGATGCCCTGAAGTTATTCCCTTTATCCGCCACGTCCATGGCAAATGCCGTGGTATTGGCGTCACGAAATCCTCCATTACGGAGCACATTGGTATTTATGAGTGATACTGATGAGTTATTATTGAATTGTTGATCCAATACCACGATATTATAATTCGTGAGGGGTTCAACTTCCACTTCCCGACGGTTGCCTGTAATGGTGTCGGTAACGGTGGCAAAGGTGCGTTCCGTAATGGCATTCAGTACACCTATTCCAAGTTTTTTATTGGTTCTTCCTGAAAGTTTTAATGCATTCAAGAGTTTTACTTTTGAGGGAGATTCGGAGACTTCTTCATTCTCTCCTAAATCCTCCACATCACCACTGGGACCACCACCAATCCTCCGGGAAAAGAAGATATTGGCGATATTGAATAATTCGGTTCCTTCAGTAAAGAAGGGCCTGTTCTCGCCGAAAGTCTGCTCGAAGGGCCCAAGGTTCAAAACCAGCTCGTCGAAGGCCACTTGCCCGAAATCGGGTATCAGTGTAGCGTCCAGGGTAAAGCTGTCGCTAATACCGTATTTGAGGTCCATCCCTGCACTGAAGTCGGTTTCCGTAGTACCATCAAAACTACTTACTACTCCTTGCGCAAAGGGGAAGAAGGTGAGGCGGACGGGAGGGTCGATATTGGTGATTCCCGTAATGTTCCCACTATATTGTGATTCCCGGCCTACGGTGTTGTCTATAAAGTTCCAGGAATACGATTCATTACGCCGAACATGTCTTCGGATAAAGTTTACCCCCCAATCCTGAACTTCCACTTCAGGAAATCTCAGGGCGTTGTAGGGAATTTTGAATTCTGCATACCACCCTTTGTCATCTTTGGATACGCGACATTCGAACACGACATTAAATCCGAAGTCAAAGTTATTCTGACTTGCCCGAGCATCTCCGATCGTTCCTGCACTGGTTACAAAAAAATGGGTCTCGTTAATCCCGTCGTTATAAGTATTAAGGGCAATGGCGAAGTGATCGGCCTGTACAAATACCTCGTCACGTTGTGAGAACTGACTCAATATTTCGTCGGGTCGGTCGTCGAACATATAAGCACCTACGTAAACGGCATTGTCGTCATAAGCCATTTTTACTTCGGTACGATATTCGTCCGGGATGGTGCCCTCATTACCGGGTTGGTACATAAAAAAATCACCGTAAGTTGGTAATGATTGCCATACTTCATCGTCCAATATACCGTCGATTCTGGGTGGATTGTCAATTCTGGTGGCTTCTAAGTTTTTCTTTTCCTGAGAAGAAACTGAAAATGAACCTATTAATAAGAGTAGCAGCAGGAATTGATGTTTCATAAAAACTCTGGGGTGCATTTGCGAAGCACGGTGGACAAAACTAAAATTCTCGGCAGGGTTGTTGTATTAATGAAAAGTTAAATAGTGAGGCCATTTTCAGAATGGATTTATATTAATTGTAAGTTTGTTTAACAAATAATGAAAAAAGTAGAACAAATAGTATTTGCAGGTGGATGTTTCTGGTGTACTGAAGCTGTATTTCAGCAGCTTGAAGGCGTGGAAGAAGTGGTGTCCGGTTACACAGGAGGACATATCAAGAATCCTGCGTATAGAGAGGTTTGCAGTGGGAGGACTGGTCACGCGGAAGGAATTCTTATTACTTATGATCCTGAAATCGTGGATATTCTTACTTTACTTGAAATCCACTTTGCGACTCACGATCCTACCACCCTGAACCGACAGGGAAATGACGTGGGAACTCAGTACAGAAGCGAGATCTTCTTTACCACGGAAGAACAGCGTGAAGCTTCTGAAAGTTTCATTAAGTTGCTGGGGGATAACAAGGTCTTCAAGAATCCCATTGTAACAAAAGTGACTCCTTTAGACGTATTCTATAACGCAGAAGACAATCATCAGGATTATTACAATCAGAATAAAAATCAGCCGTATTGTAGTTTCATCATCGCTCCCAAAGTGGATAAGATCAAAAAATACTATGCGGATAAACTAAAAAAACAATTGCTATGACATCTTATAAATATTTTGAAGAATGGGACCAGCCGGTAACGGAGGACATTCAGGAAAGTTTTGAAAAGATCCTCGAAGATATCGGGGAAGACGTATCGCGAAACGGGATTGTAAAAACCCCGGAACGCGCGGCTAAAGCTATACAGTTTCTAACTTCCGGATACATTCAGGATCCGGCACAGATACTTCAGAGTGCCATGTTTGAAGAAGACTACAACGATATGGTTGTGGTAAAAGATATTGAGTTGTATTCACTTTGTGAACACCACATGCTTCCTTTCTTTGGCAAGGCACATGTTGCTTATATTCCTAACGGACATATCGTAGGTTTGAGCAAAATTCCTAGAATTGTGGATGTGTTTGCACGCAGACTACAGGTTCAGGAACGATTAACTCATGACATACTCGAATGTATCAACAAAACGCTTAAACCAAAGGGTGTAGCGGTGGTGATCGAGGCCTCTCATATGTGTATGATGATGCGTGGTGTTCAGAAACAAAACAGTGTTACCACTACTTCCGGTTTCCGTGGACAATTCAAAGAAATTGAAACCCGCAACGAATTTATGAAGCTAATTAGCAGTAAATTATCATAATTTTTGGTATACTTCTTGCGTTATTAGAAGTATAATCTTAAACACCTAATTAGCAATGAAACGGAACAAATTCAAATTACTTCGAAGAGGAATCGTATATGACGTGGTAGGTATGGCTACTACCTTTATACCCGTAGTCGGGCCTTTCCTGGACATTATTTGGGCGCCTTATGCCGCGAAGAAAATGGGGGAGATGTACAAAGGCGATACCGGTAAGATAGCCTCCTGGATCGTATTCTTCGAGGAGATTCTTCCGTTTACAGACTTCATACCTACATTTACCCTAATGTGGTTGTATACCTTTGTGTTCTCGCCCGAGCCGTCGAAGGAAGTACAAACGATCGAAGTAGAGATCAACGAATAAAAAAAGCCCCGGATTAACCGGGGCTTTTTTATTATTGTGCTTCTACGTCCCAAGTAACTGAAATATCTGTTTCACCTCCGGCATCTCCCAAAGTCCCATCGTTGGGCTTATTGGGCTCATGACGCAGTACAAAGTTAACTGTACCAGTGCTTGCAGTATTTGCAACCAAAGTAAACTCGGTTCCTAATGGATTACCATCTCCGTCAAAGTTGCCATAGTCAAAAGTAACATCAAGTCCAGAACTTGGAATATAGAAGAACTGATGCTCATCGTCTTCCTCTTCCACTTCTTCAGTGATATTCTCGGCAGGTGTTTCAGTTTCATTTAAAAGTACAATCGTTCCATTGTACGTTACTCCTACAACTAGTTCTACAGTCACAGGAGTAATTACCTGAGGATCGGGACCGTCACCGTCAAGATCACGAGATTGTAGTACTACAGGAGTTCCTCCTCCTTCAGGCGTGAGTGTAATAGTCATAGTAGTTATGACCTCCTCCTCATTTACAGGATCCGGCGTGTTGTCATCATCATTGTTACATGATGCCATCCCAAGGATTACTAAAGACAGAATTAAAAATTTAGAAATTGTTTTCATGGTTTTTGATTTAAAAATTTACTTTAATGTTTAATCCAACGTTTCTTCCCAAGTCGTCTGCATAATATCGCAACCTATTGAGATAATTTCTGTAGGAAGTGTTGAACATGTTGGAAACCACACATCCTACGGTTATTTTATTATTCGAATTATTGAAAGGGAATTCCATTTGCGCCATGAACGATATCAAATGATATGCATCCGGTGGCGTGCTCACATCCACCAACTCATTGGTTTCAGTTTCAGCTAAGAATACTTCAAAGTTATTATCAGGAAAGCGCGATTGTTTCCAGAAATAATCACTCTGTAATTTCAGATTAAGTCCATGGAATTTTGGAACGTTATATTCCAAAGCGTTTACCATGGAAGGTGGAGGCATATTGATTAATGGTATATCCAATGTCGTATCCTGCCCCCACACATACGAAAACTGGTTGGTTAGTGTAAATTGATCCGTTATTTCAGTTCTCAAGTCTACATCAACACCTAACAAGTTTGCTTCGGTCTGTCGGTACTCCCAAACCTGGAAATTACCACGAATAGTTTGCTCTACGCGGGTCGGTTCGATAAGAATGAAATTGTCTATAAAGTGTACAAAAGGATTCAGTGTAAACTGAAATATTCCTTCATTCTTTTGAAGGGTTACTGCAAATTTATTACTGATTTCAGAAGAAAATTTGAGATCTCCTAATTCTATTCTCGAGGCACTGTGGTGTAAACCTTCACTAAACAATTCGGACGGGTTCGGAGCTCTGGTCGCCAGGGAATAATTCCCATAGAGTATGAGTCCGTTGCCAAACTGATAATTCAATCCGGCAGTAGCCGATGCATTTGCAAAGTCTGGTTTCGGATTGGTAAGAATTTGATTTCCGAAGGTTTCTACTTCCAGCTCCGGAAACAATTCGTCGTACCCACGAAGTTCCCAAAACGATGTTCTGTAAAACTTTAAAACATCCATAGTGGTATAGTCAAAGCGGGCTCCTAGTTCCAAAAACAAATTGCTGTTCAGCTCAATATCTGAAATTCCAAATACACTCCAGCGGTATTGATCATAATCTGGAATGAGTCTGCGAACACCGGTCTCCGGATTCGCAAAGTTGTTTTGATAATTAAAAGCTACTCCTGTCTTGACAGATACCCTTTCAGATAGATCAGATTCCAGATCCACAGAGATTTGATGAGTAGAGAGTTCCAGATCCACCGCCGGTTTCTCGGCATCATCGCCTCGACGAATATCGTATTCGAACCTTCGGTTGAACTGATAATTATAGCTGGCCGAAACTTTTCCAAGATTTTCAATTCTTTTAAAAGCCGATACCTGTGCCAAATGATGGGTCACTTCCTGACGCGGCACACCAATATCATAGGTGAAATCTTCAATGATCAACGGCTGCTGACTATTAATGGCAGCCACCTGATCCTGTGCGCCCCCAATGTGCGAGGCTCGTAAGATGCCGATATCATTTCTGAAATAAGAATAATAACCTTCCAATCCATAATCGAAATCTTTGATTCCGATGCGAATCGAACCATCACGCTCAAAAACTCCGGTATTGCTTAACACGTAGTCCGGAGCTTCAAAATCTCCAAAACGTTTTACAGTTCCCTGCAAAGTAGCATACAAGCCACTTTTATATGTTTTTGTAATCGTTGAAGTAATCGAACCCCCACGGCCATTAGTTGCCCCGTTGAGGATTACTTTTCCGAATAAGCTGTCCTTCACAGGTACTCTGGGAGGTTCAGAAATTACAACTCCTCCAATGGCATCCCCGGAATACTGAAGCGCAGAGGCCCCTTTAAGGACAATTACCTGACCGGCGGTATTAAGATCGATATTGGGTGCATGTTCGGCGCCCCATTCCTGATCTTGCATTCTAACACCATTCTGGATAATGGTCACCCGACTGCTATGCAACCCATTGATCATCGGTTTTACTACAGTATTTCCTGTATTTAGTGAGCTCACTCCACTTAAAGTGTTTAGAGCGTCACCGATCGATCCGGCAGCGAATTGTTCCAGGGTAGACAGTTTCACTCGGTTCTCAAGCAATGATTCCGATTGAGTGGCATATGCGTTTCCTGTGACCGTAACCTGGCCCAACTCTTCATAATGATGTTCCAAATAAAAATCGATTGGTACATTGGAAGGAACACTTATGGTAACATTCGAAGGTTCACATAAAGGATGAGATACCCGTATATTTAAAGTGCCTTCGCACAACCCTGTGAATTCGTAAATTCCATCCAAATCTGAATACACAGTTTCGCCGGTATTGAGCAATACGAGCGTAGCTCCGGTCAATAACGAATCATCATGACGATCGATGATCCGTCCGGAAATGGAATAATCACAAGTTTGAGCATATCCCTGAACGCAGGCCAAGCCCAGCATACAGCGGATACAAAAATTTAAACGCATTTTTTCTACCTAATCAATTTATACTTCTGAATTGCTTCAAGAAGTCAGGGGAGGCCCCCTTTGGTAGATTCCATTCCAATATTGGTTTGAATAATGAGATGAGTAATAGGTGGCATCAGTATAAGACACCAATTCCCAAGTTTTCAATTCACTGGGATTAAACGCAAAACTGAATGCAGAGAGCTGAAATTTATCGATCGAACATTCGACCTCAAGCGCATGTATATGGGTGCTTGCCTCCTTACAAACTTTGTGTTCGTGACCATCCAACGTATGCGCAAGTTGCACCCCGGTGGGGATCATAAAAGCCATCACCAAAAGGACAGATAGTATTTGTCGCTGTATGTTAGAAGGGAAAATCATTTAAAAACAAAACCAAGCCCCATGGCTTTCAGCATTTTTTTTTCAAAGTTCCAAAAAAAATCAAATTCACCAAACAACCAGCCGAAAAATACCAATAAAACCTGATAAATTGGGAAAATAAGGAGAATTCGACTGATCCAGTAGATCCAACCACCCACAGATTCTTGGGTTAACCCAACGAAATCAGTTAGCGGACCCGCAAATTTAGCTGATGTACTTCCGGTAACCGCAAAAACAATAAAAATGACCGTGAGTTGCCAATTGGAAGTTATATTCCAACGTTCTTTCAATTTGTTCATATCAGCCGCGGGCTCCGGGGAATTTTTGATTATAGGTTCGTTGGAAGTACAAGAAGAAGTTGTACAACAAATAGTTTACTTCGTAACCATAATCTATGTTGAATTCATAGTTGATTTGCAGTTCGTACAACAAAGGATCATATTTCTGCCAGTTCATCACTCTTCGATTGAATTCCGCAACAAATTGTTGATTCTTTCTTTCTAAAAAGTCTTGTCCATAATATCCTCTGGGAGGTTGCGTAGATAACCAATTGTAAAAACCGGGTTCAATGATAGTGATTTCGTACTCCAGACTATCGTTCGCTATGCGGAGTGTATCTCCTTCCGAAACGGCTACATCATTGTTAATCACCTTTTTGGAGCTGTCGCAGCTGGCAAAAGCGATGACTAGTGTTAAGATGATAATGGCATATTTCATAGCATTGCAATTAACGTATAAAGGTACGAAAAAAGGGACTTTTTGACTTTACTTTAACGACGTTTAACAAAAAACGCTCCGAACCTAAGTTCGAAGCGATCATTTATTCTTCTGTGTCTATTATTTTATCTTCCTCCGAAAAGGCCACCGAGAAGTCCTCCCAGTCCGCTTTTCTTTTTATTACCTCCGCTAAGTACCATTCCAGCAACATCATCCAGGATGCTACCATCATTGTCGCCATCAAGTAGCGATTCGATCAGGCTTTGTTGCTTTGGTTGCTGACGGCCGCCGCCCATGAGTCCACCAAGTAAATCACCAATTCCGGCCTCAGAACTTACATTTTGCTGTCTCTTTTCTTTTCCTAAATATCCTAAAACTATAGGAGCGATCACCTGTAATATTTTCATCACAGAATTAGAGTCCATCCCGGATCTTTGAGACAAAGCACCAACAACGTTGTCCTGGGATCCTCCCAGAACGTGGCCTAATATTCCCAAACCGTCAATCTTTGCAGATTCATCCACACCTCCTCCGAAGAAACCTCCGAGATTTTCAAGGATACTACCATCATGTTTATTGTCCAGCGCTCCCATGAGCCCTTGAGCTCCCTGGGGTGTACTTGCGTTTCGTTTCATAGCTCCCATCAATAAAGGGAGTGCCATGGACACAACTTCTGAAGTTTTATCAGCCGGTTGATGGGTTTCTTTGCTCACGCCATTGATAATCTGACGGCCCATATCGCTGTTGAGTAGATCTACTAATCCTGCCATTATTTACGTTTTTGGTTAAAGTTCCAAAATACTAAAATCTGCGGTAGCAATTACTTCAATATGGAAATAATTTGCTCTGCCAGTTCTGTTCCTATACGATCTTGTGCTTCCAAAGTTGCGGCACCGATATGCGGACTTAAGGATACATTGCCAGACATTAGAACTTTGATGGCCGGAGTGGGTTCATTTTCAAATACGTCAAGGGCGGCAAAGGATAATTTTTTATTCTCCAACGCCTCCATGAGGGATACTTCATCGATCACACCTCCCCGGGCAGCATTTATAATGGCTGCACCGTCTTTCATCTGATCGATCTGGCTTTTACCAATTACATAATCTTTTTGCGCCGGAACGTGCAAAGTGATAAAGTCACATTTCTTTAAAAGGGTCTCAACCGGTAATGTTTTAAAATCAAAACTGAGTGTTTGTCCGTCGTAAAAATCCAGTTTGATGGTGGCTTCATCCACATAACTATCGCTGGCAAGCACTTTCATACCACATCCTAAGGCAATTTTTGCTACTTCACGACCAATTCGTCCGAATCCGATGATACCGATGGTTTTACCGCGCAGTTCACGTCCGCCGGCATAGTTCTTTTTTAGCTCCTTGAACTTAGTATCCCCATCCAAAGGCATATTACGGTTTGCGTCAAAAAGGAAGCGAACTCCTCCAAACAAGTGAGCAAAAACCAGTTCAGCTACGGAGGCAGAGGATGCCGCCGGGGTATTGATCACACTTAAACCTTTGCCTCTTGCATATTCCACATCGATGTTATCCATACCAACACCACCTCTTCCTATGATCTTCAAAGAAGGGCAGGAGTCGATAATGTCCTTACGCACCTTGGTGGCCGAGCGCACCAAAATAACATCCACTTCATTTTGATTGATATAGTTCACCAACTGTTCCTGAGCTACTTTGGTGGTGATAACCTCAAAACCTGCATCTTGTAAGGCATCGACGCCTGTTTGAGAAATTCCGTCGTTCGCTAATACTTTCATTTTATTCTTTTAGATATTTTCACTAAGATTTTTGTTCGAATTCTTTCATTACATCTACCAGCACCTGTACACTATCCAATGAAAGTGCATTGTACATAGAGGCCCGGTATCCACCCACTGATCGGTGTCCGTTCAAACCGTTGATTCCTGCCTCATTCCAAAGCTGATCAAAGAGGCCTTTGTTCGCGTTTTCAGCCAGATTAAAGGTGGCGTTCATCTTGGACCTATCAGCTGGATTGGCAACGAATCCTTTAAACAGAGGATTACGATCAATTTCTCCATACAATAAATCGGCCTTGGCATTGTTAATTTTTTCTATTTCAGAAATACCTCCTAAGTCCTTCAACCACTGTAAAGTGAGAAGTGAAACATATACCGCGAATACCGGCGGAGTATTGAACATACTATCCTTTCCAATATGCACATTATAGTCCAGCATGGAAGGAATTTGTCGATCTACCTTTCCAAGAATGTCTTCTTTGACCACAACCAGGGTAGTACCTGCGGGCCCCATGTTCTTTTGAGCACCAGCATAGATCAGGTCAAACTTGCTGAAGTCCATTTGTCGGGAAAATATATCGCTACTCATATCACACACTAACGGTACCGTGGTATTTGGAATTTCCTGTAATTGGGTTCCGAAGATGGTATTGTTACTCGTAATGTGGAAATAATCTACATCTGCAGGAACTTCAAAATTAGCCGGGATATAATTGAAATTCTGGTCTTTGGAAGAAGCTACTTCCACCAATTCACCGAACATCTTTGCTTCTTTGATGGCCTTTGTGGACCAGGTTCCTGTATTCAGATAGGCAGCCTTATTCTGAAGAAGGTTATAGGCAACCATGAGAAATTCCATACTGGCTCCTCCCTGGAGAAACAATACCTGGTAGCCTTTATTGCTCAATCCCAGGTGTTCCAATACCAAATTTCTGGCCGACTCCATTATTTCAACAAACTCTTTGCTTCGGTGAGACATTTCTATCAGTGAGAGGCCAATTCCATTATATTCCACTACAGCCTCGGCTGCTTTTGCCATTACAGAGGCCGGAAGGATGCATGGGCCGGGGCTAAAATTATGTTTCTTCATCTTGGGTTGAATTAGATTGCAAATATCTTAAAATAGCGAGCATTTCAGGTTAAAAAAACAACAAATTATCAAGAGGGTTTCAACAATATTTTCCTGTTGAAAGATTGGTGAAAAATCGAAGATATTTTAGGAATTCCTCAACGGAATCTTATAATTCAGATAAAAACCTTACCGTATCCACACCATCTGCATAATCGCTCAAGGCGGGAGTTTGAGTTTCACCATAATTCACTGTGCCTATTTGAATGTCGTTTGCCACAATGCACTGGATATTGGATTCATTATTCGATAGTAGTGCCTCCAGGGAACTATTACCGTCGTAGTACTCATAGAACACCACAGAAATAGGGGAGCTAAAGCCTTTATCTTCTTTAAGCAACA
Organism: Flavobacteriaceae bacterium; assembly: GCA_009827225.1. GTDB lineage: Bacteria > Bacteroidota > Bacteroidia > Flavobacteriales > Flavobacteriaceae > Aureisphaera. Next base: position 16,536 of record WUAI01000047.1, read on the forward strand.
TAAATTCGTTATCCAACAATTCGATATTACTCATAAGGTATACTGCCTTGTTGTAGTCGTAGTTGTTCATATACTTGGTCTCGTTTATAACATCTTTCCAGGTATACATCGCCTTAAAAAAGGCATCGAAATTATATCCTTTGGGAACAAATAACTTGGACACATTGCGACAGCCCATTCCGAAGTATCGAAAAATATCATCGGCCAGACCGCGCAGTTCTTCTTCCGATTCGTTTCCTGTAAGCAGGGCCACAGAATTTCGGTTCTTCCGAATGATGTGTGGATACTTCCCAAAATAGTATTCAAAATAGCGGGCCGAATTATTACTCCCGGTTGCAATTACGGCATCGAAGCTTTCTAATTTCTCCTCGGTAAATTGGACAAATCCTGAGAATCCGGGTTCAAGCTTCAAAAGTTCCTGGTAGATCTTTGGCATCAGTATTTTGTCGTTGGAAGATAGTTTCACCAGGGCCTTATGTCCGGATAATAATACCGATAAGAAATCATGAAAACCTACCAACGGAACATTTCCCGCCATAATAATAGCGATCGTTTTTGGAGTTTCTTCGGAAATATTATAAGCCTCCAACCATGCCGAAATATTAGGTTCAGTCAATTCGTCGCTCCAGGAACGCAGGGCAAATCTGAGATTCTCCATACTGAACCAACCATTGTGAATCCTCGCCGAATCAAGAAGTTCAAAAAGTGGGCCTTCTTCTGCCTGAGCCATTTCACCCAGGTATTTCCCTAAGTGCACAAAAGCGTTAATTCTTTGTTGTAATTGCATTCCCTGTTTGGAGTTGGAAGTTTTAGATATTAAATTTGCGCAAAGTTAGAAAAAGAAAAACGATGGCGATCATTATCACTGACGAATGTATCAACTGCGGGGCCTGTGAACCGGAGTGCCCTAATACCGCTATTTATGAAGGGGCAGATGATTGGCGTTATGCCGATGGAACCGATCTCGACGGATCTCTTGTTTTACCGAATGGAAAAGCGGTTGATGCCAATGAAACTCAGGAGCCTATCAGCGATGAGATATATTATATAGTCCCCGATAAGTGTACAGAATGTATGGGCTTCCACGAGGAACCCCAATGTGCTGCAGTGTGCCCGGTCGATTGCTGTGTCCCCGATGAAGACAACGTGGAAAGCGAGGAGACCTTGCTAGGGAAGCAGGCGTTCATGCACTTTAAATAATACTTATACTTTCTGACTTCCATTCACCACTTTCCTTTGAACACAAGGGTGTGAGTCTTCTAATATTTCAGAATAAATAATTGATATTCAGCTCTTAACAGTTAGGAGTTGCAATTTTTTGGTTTTTACGGTTACAAATGGGTTTTCACAATTTACTAAGTAGTGTGAAACCATTTAATAAATCCTTAAACCTTTAAGATGAAAAAATTAATTATCGTACTGTTAGCGCTATTCGCCTTTCAAGCACCGGCCGAGGCGCAGATCTTCGAGAAGATCAAAAGAAAAGTAAAGAATAAGAAAGAACGTAAAGAAAACGAGACCATCGACAAAGGGCTCGACAAAGTTGAAGACATTTTCAAAAAGAAGGACAAAAAAGATTCAGACGGAAACGAACCAACGGGCGACGAAGAAGCTTCTACAGATACAGGACCGGTCGTTACTCCCGAAACCGATGACAAACAAGCCCAGGAGATCTGGATGAAACGTTACGATTTCAAACCCGGAAAGGACATTATCTTTTTCGACGATTTTGAAAATGAAGAAGTAGGGGAGATCCCCAGCAAATGGCGCTATTATAAGGGCACCATGGAAGTGGTCAAAACTTCAGGAGACCAAAACCTGGTGATGAGCGGAGAATTAGGTTATGGCCATCCCAATTGGGAAGAGAATTTTGTCTTGCCGGAAGCGTATACCATAGAATTTGATGTGTTTATGGCCGATCCCAACGCGGAGGTCAAAGGATATGGAAGCTATGGTTATACCATTTACCTGTACGATGCCGATAATAGAACCAAGCAGGGAAGGATTTCTGTAGGACAAGGTAGTATAAGCCTTGGTAACATAACAAGCGGAAAGGTCCCTAATGTCACCGCGTCCGACCTAGGCGGAAGCTGGAATCACATTTCAATCTCTGTAAATGGAAACAGCGTTAAGGCTTACTTCAACGATTATCGTGTGTTCAATTCGCGATTGGAACCTAATGCCAAACCGGTTTTATTCCGAATGTGGAATTGTTGTCAGACCACAGAGAAGCCTGTATTTCTAATCGATAATTTCAAGGTTTCGGCTGGAGCCCATCCTAAGTATAAAGAAGAGATTCTGGATGGCAAGATCGTTACCAATAATATTCACTTCGAAACAGGCAGCGCGATGATCATTCCGCGATCCTATGCAGAGATCAAGCGTATTGCGGATGTAATGAATGCCAACCCTGAGATGACATTCAGCGTGGAAGGGCATACCGACAATGTGGGAGCCGATGAGTACAATTTGAACCTTTCTAACGAACGTGCAAAATCTGTACAAAATGCCCTGATAGACATGGGAATTGATAAGAATCGTCTTACCGCCATTGGTTTTGGAGAGGCCATTCCGGTGGAATCCAACGACACTCCTGAGGGACGAGCTATGAACCGCAGGGTAGAATTTATCGTCCAATAAATCGGGGTGTCATGAAAAAAGTATTCATTTTTACATTCTTGCTTTTTGCAGGACTGATGTTGAATGCCCAGGAGAAAGATCCTTTGCTGGTACTGGCTGGCATGGAGAAGGATTATGCGAAGAAAGAGAGCAAAGCTAACAAGCAACTTATAGATCTTATTAGCCTTCATCAACTGGGTCATCGTATTGGAGAGAAGAGCGATGAGTTGGCTTTCGAAGCTCCAAAAGGGTCTTCCACCCAGGGGGTATATCTTCGGAAAGCATTATTGTACTATTCGTTGTCTGCTCACTACGCACAGGTGGCTGTGGACGATTTCAATAGTAAATCTATGGCCAAACAAAAGGCGAAGTCCTGTGAGAAGGCAGCCTTTTACTACCGAACTTTGGGCAACCCCAAAAAGGTCCATGATAAAAGATTTATTGATGCCTGTGATTTGTTGAAGGGATCGGGAGATGGCAAGCCTTTAGAAGATGATACAACATCAACCACCACCACGAAACCTGGTGGTCCCGAATATATCGACGAAGAATTCGAAAAGACTCTTATCGGGAAACGTCTGTTCTTTAAGACCCCCAAGCAGATGTTTTCGATGATGATTTACGAACCTTTTGTGATCACCGAAGAGCAGTCTACATCTCGATCTCAAGCCTTGAGTCAATTTGAAATGGCCATCAAAATGATGCCCAAAGAAATGCAGAATGAACAGCGAAATCAAATGAATGAGAAGTTTGCACGAGGTCATAACTATAGCTTCGGAAAGGACCTTGGAGGTCTCATGTTCATGGCTAAGGATACAGAAGGAAAGAAGGTGACATTTGTTTGTGACGACGCCGATTCGGAAGGTACCTTAAGCTATTCGACCAGTGTGAGTGGAGCCCGGGCCTGTATCAGCAACGTGTATAAGCATCCTATTAGCGGTGAACGTTTGGAAGGTGGGATGACACTGGTGGAGGTAGAGCATAAAGGAGAACATTATAGGCTCATGTTGGTGATGGGTGAAAAATACAACAGTGCCAAACATGAAAAGACCCTTAAAGCTATGGCTCGCTCCCTTCGAATGGAAGGTGTTGCCGAATTGCCCACTGTTACGAAGCGAAAATGTAAAGAAGAATCCGTATTGCAACTGGCAAAAGGAATTCCGGTATCGTGGACCATTATCGATCGATCGCGAAAAGCTGTGGTCATTCAGCAACCTAAAATGGCCCGAGATCATGAAATCGGAAATGCCGTATCCAAATACTATGGCCTCATTCTAGCCGCCATCAAAGGAGCTAAAGACATAGCTCAAGCTGTGAAGGTATATAAGGAAGTGGTTTATGATGAAGATCTGCGAAAAGCCTTGATCACTGCGGGCGGGTGGAAACTGGAGCATGAAATGAAGCGGGTAGACTTTATTCCCATTGAAATTGAAGAGTTTTCAGATTTCCAAATGGATGGGATCTTTACATCGGCAGCTATTTTCTATCTGGATGCCCTGAAAGGAGTAAGTTCGGGAATTGGCGGACTTGGAAAAAGCATGACCGAGAAGCATATGAAATTGTATTGGGAGATCCCTGTGATTCGAATCAAAGGAGAATGTATTCCACAAATGGTATGCAAGGATGGCAAGTGGATTCCCGATTATAACAATATGGAATATCGAGAGATCGAGAATGAGCCTGGAAAGATCACCTCGTCGAACAAAGATTTCCTAACGGTGCGACAGGTAGAAAGGGATTTGGACCGATACTTTAAAACCGAAATGGAAAAGGCCGAGAGTGCGGCGGTTGATTATCGCAATGTGAAAAGCCGATGTGTAGATTCGCGACAGCAACTCTATAAGATCGATTTCCCGGTCAATATTGATAAGTGTCCGGAGCTGGAGAACCAAATCCAGATAGTGCAATACAACATCTTAGTACAGGAACAGATTCAGAAGGTTCGAAAAGAAGAACTAACCCGATGGCTACAGGTATTGAAACCGGCGGAGAAAGCGAAGTTCGAAGCCCGACTGGCCGAATTAAAAGCGGACAAAGCCGTAATGAATGTGGATTTGAAAAAGAAGATCAAATTGCATGAAGGGCTTATTGCCAATGGTAAAACCGGAGAAGCCGCCAAGGTGGAGATTCAGATCAATTTCCTGAACGAGGACATCGCTCTAATTGAGTCGTTCGAAGTAAAAACACAGGGTGAATTGACGAAAGTGACTTCGGGTAAGCGAGAAAAAGGCATGAGTGCTGAACTCTCAACTATCAGCAATGAGTTGGTTCAATTGAGAAAAAGGAAAGAAGATCTCAAAAAAGAATTAGCGGTCTGCGTGAAGGATTATGATAAAGTACGATAAGGTTTCACTATGTTTTAATCACACGTTTGACCGCTATGTTTTGTTGATCGTCCACGATCTCAATAAAATATAGCCCGGAATCCAGGTTGGAAAGATCTATGGATGCTTCCGAAGAAAACCAACGCACCCTTTGTCCCAATTGATTGTAAATCGTAACAGAATCAATAGGGAAGGGGTGTTTAATGTTTAGGATACCGCTTGTGGGGTTGGGGTAAATCACAAATCCTTCTAGTGTTATATTTCCAATCGAAAGTACGTCTGAGTTTTCAAACCAGGAAACTCGGCCACGGTAAGCTGCGGTAGTTAGAATGTCCATTTTGTTGTCGCCATTAATGTCGGCAGAAAATATGCTCCTTGACCATCTTTCTACATCACTAATGAGAATATTTGAACTGAAACCTCCGTTACCATCTTCATTTTCATACCAAATCACATCGGACGTCCAATAACTGGTAGAAGCCAAATCCAGATCTCCATCTCCGTCGAGATCGGCAACTGTTATTTCTGATATATCTAAAGCTGATCCTACTTGGGAGAATTCGGTGAAATTGCCATTAATGTCTATATTTGAAAAGTAGCCAAGACCGTCGGTCCCTCCCAATATTAAATCAGAATTTCCATCCAAATCCAAGTCAGCAATTTTCATCGTTCTTACATATTCAATTTCATTAGCGTTCAAATAATTCCATTCCCATTGGTTAGAACCGGCATTTATATTTTTTATTAAAACAATATCGTTTTTCCTACCGGCTAGTATATCATGATCTCCATCATTATCCAGGTCATTAACGATCAAAGTGAAGGGCCATGAGGCGTCTTGAATAAGATTCTCACGATATTCAAATTCCCCTAAACCATTCGTATTTTCAAACCAATGAATACCTGCATTAAGAGTACTGGTAAGGCATATCACATCTTTGTCTCCATCTCCATCTAGATCGGATGCCATAATCCGCCACGCACTAGAAATATTGTTATAAATAACCTGCCGAGGCCCGAAGTCTCCTTGACCATCCAAGTTTTCATACCACGAAAATTTACCCGAGGAGACCGTGGCGCCATTCGAACTACTTAACAAATCCATATCTCCATCACCATCAAGGTCCGACAGGTATAAAGAGTACACACCTTGGTTATTATGTGAGATAACTATTTGATCGTTGAATTCTCCCAGACCATCCACATTTTTGAACAGGGAAATTTGACTCCCATCTCCAACAATTACATCCTGGTCCCCATCGTTATCAATATCATAGGTAATTATTTTATTGGCCGCAAGTGTATTAATATATAATTCATCTTTAATTACATAATTTTCATTACCATTGTCATTATCAAAGAGGGTAATCCGGTAATTCGCCGCCATCACGACATCCAAATCCCCATCACTGTTTGCATCGACAATGTCAAAATACGTTGAAAAACTATTTATTTGATATAGTTGGATTGGAATGCTGAATGTGCCCAGACCATCTACATTTTGTAACCATGCAACGATTTTTTTTGTTGCAAAGAATACGTCCATATCACCATCCTGATCAATATCGATTATTTGAATATCTCTCAAATATCCTCCAAGCGGATTACTCAACACATCCATATTTCCGAATGTACCAAGACCATTCAAATTCTCGTATGCCTTAATTCCATCATAATCACCTGAAATTATATCGATATCACCGTCCCCATCCAAATCACCAGATGATGTGCTAAGAAAATAATCTTGAGTTTCTGAAAGCACCTGTTTAGGGCCGAAGTTACCGGTGCCTCCGAGATTTTCAAGCCAAATTATTTCTTGAAGGTCCCCAGAAGAGGAAATAACATCTAAAAATCCATCTCCATTAATATCATTTACATCCAGATCAGTACCGGCCCAGATATCTGCGATTATGGTACCTGTGTCGAAGGTTCCATTAGCGTCTGTATTCTTATAAACTTTGGCGTCCGAAATATTTACGGCTATTACGTCCAGGTCTCCGTCATAATCAAAATCGGCAGCGAGAGATCGACTAGTTTGAATAGAATCTATCAGCTGCACGTCGCCAAATGTTCCAAGTCCGTCCAAATTTTCAAACCAAGCGAGACCATTGTCACCTG
>WUAI01000048.1 GCA_009827225.1 Flavobacteriaceae bacterium
ATCCTGTGCGTAAGTAGTTCCCAACATACACATCATACAAAGCAATGCTATTGATTTCATTAAGTTTCGAGTTTTCATGAGTAAAATAATTTGATTAATACAACGCAAATGTCTGTTTTATAGCTACTTGCATCAATCGCTCAAAGGGGGTATTTTACTTGTAGGAAAAGTAATCGGTTAGATCAACTTTTGTTTGATCGCCTTGTAGATAGCTTCAGCACGGTTGTTCACGTGAAGCTTGGAATAGATATTTTTAATATGGGTTTTAACGGTATGTGGGCTCAGAAATACCTCTTCAGCCACCTCCTTATAGTTCAAACCCTTGCTCAGCATTTTGAGTACTTCGGTTTCTCTTTCTGAAAGTGGATTATCGATGATTCGGAATGAATTAATGATACGACGCGCCACCTGACTGCTCATGGGTGAACCACCATCGAATACCTCCTTGATATGAACCAGGAGATCCGCGGGATTGGTATCTTTCAATAAATACCCGGATGCCCCCACACATAAGGACTCGAAGATTGAATCGTCATCGCTTTGAACCGTTAGCATAATGATATCCAGATCTGGACATTTCTTTTTAAGTTGTTTGGTCACTTCGATACCCGACATACCAGGCAGGTCGATATCCATGAGAACTACATCCACCGGCAAATTAGGAATAGACGCCATGGCCGATTCACCATCCGGGAAGGCATATTTACAGGAAAACCCCTGCGACCCATCGATGATCAATGTAAGTGTTTGACGAATTTCATTATCGTCTTCTACTATGGCTATATGAATTGACTCTAAACTCATTTGCTTTCAGTAAGTTACATCGCCTCTCTATGAAAATCATCCCTCGAATGGGGTATTCCTTCCAGGGAGATACGAGTGCCTTTTTCAGAGGAAGTTATAATTATTTCAGCTCCTATTTTCTTTGCCCGGTTCATCATATTGGTGAGGCCTCGGCCCTTGGATTTGTTCTGAACATTAAATCCTTTTCCATTGTCGGTAAGTATGAACTGCGATTGATGCTCTTCAGAAATCAACTTCAATTCCACCCGATCACCTTCTGAATATTTAGCGCAATTGTTCATCGCCTCTTTGAATATCATGACTATCTGCTTTTTGGTTTGAGGGTCGAGCAGCAGATCCATATAACTGGTTTCATAACCGGAGGTACGGAAATCTACTTCCGTATTGTTGAACAGGTCTTCACCAAAATCCTTCAACCGTAAGAAAGCATCCCCTAAACTGTCTTTTTGCGGATCAATCACCCAAAGTAAGTCTCTAAAGCTACCGGAAAGATCCTTGATATTGCTTCTCATTTTGGCAAACCACTGGGACGGATCCTTATTTTCACGCAAACTTCTTTCAGCAAGGGTGAGAAACAAAGAGATCTTTGTCACTTTAGAACCCAACTCATCGTGAAAATCGGCGGTATTCTCCTTTCGCAGTTCTTCCCGCTCCTGCACCAGTGCTCTTTCCAATTTGGTTTCCATAGCAAGTTGACGTTCTCGTTTTCGCACGCGTACCAGGTAAAAGTATCGGAGCAGGCCACCAAAAATAACGGCATAAAGGACAAAGGCTATGCCCGACTTCCAAAACGGTGGTGTGACGATAAGTTTAATGGCAATTGGGGCATCCGACCATACTCCCTGGTTATTGCTTCCGTCCAGAATAAGGTCGTAGGTTCCTGGAGTTAGATTGTAATAGTTCAATTGGGAAGTACTCCCGGTTTCGATCCAATCGTCCCTCACCGGTAATATCTTATGGCGGTATCGGTTGAATGAGGGATCGGTAAAGTCCAGCGCAGCATAATTTAGCTGAATTGAATTCTCCCGATAACTTAATTTGAGTTCTCCATTCTCAATTCTTTCTTTGACGGAGTTAAATCCTTGTTCCTTCTCATGAATGCTTTCAAACGAAGTGAGCGCAAGGTTGAAAGGTTTGGATTCTCTTGCTGCACCATTGGAGGTGTAATAACTAAGTCCCATACTACTCCCGGCAAACACATTATCCTCCCCGTCGATGTAAACCGCATTCCTGTTGGTGATATTATCCGCCAGGCCTTCACGAACCGTATAGTAATCGATATGTACAAAGCTTTGCATAGACTCGTTAAAAACCGCTTTGAATAGCCCCTGGGTGGTCGCTACCCATAACTGTCCTTCAGAATCTTCGTCGATCCCTAAAACGTATTCTGATGGCAATCCCTCGTCCCTGCCAAATTGCAGGAAATCGTCAGTTTCCGATCGGTAGAGATTCAATCCGGTCTGAGTACCAATCCACATCCGTCCCTTGCTATCCTTAAAGATCTTTTTAATCGAATTGTTGCTCAGCTTATTCTGGTTTCCAAACTCGTTGACATAATTCTTAAATATTCCCCCGTTTTCCTCTGAAATCATTTTGCTCAATCCCGAAAATGTACCCACCCACAAATTGCCGTCGGCATCCTTTTCCAGATCTACTACAAACGAATTGACCAGTGCGTCATCCCTATTGGGATCGACATCAAAGGAAAATATTTGGGTTTTGGAAAGGTCTGTTTCGTTGAGCTGCACTTTCAACAATCGATGGTAATTTCCAACCCAGAAAGTATTCTTGTCTTGCTCCACAATGGCATAGGACCAATTATGTGGTAAGCCATTTTCAGCAGTAAAGAAGAAAAACTCACCGGGATTGAAATTGCGATCCAGTTGAGCGATTCCTATCCCACCTTCAGCTCCCATCCACAGGCGGTTCGAACTATCGATGTAAAGGTTACGGCAGGTTTTAAAGCGTTTATCTTCCAGGAATAAGTACTGCTCCGGACATCTTTTCTCAATAATATCAGCTTTCTTGAAGCGATACAAAGATCTGGGAGTGGTCACCCAAAGGTTCCCTCCGGCGTCTTCAGCCATCGTATAGGTACTGCGATAACCCGGAACACAATCGGGAAACTGGCTCGGTGGAAAAACATCCAGTTTGCTGTGGTCTTCCGTAAGTTTGAACAATCCATTCGCATTCGTGATCCATATATTGGATTGTGAATCTTCCATGACACTATTGGAATACCCCGACATCCCCAGCAATCCATTTTTGCTGATCACCTCCTGCTCTTCCAATTCCAGGTTTTCGTTCAGGCTATATTTTTTGAATAGATTTTGCCAGGTAACCGTCCAGATAAATCCCTGTGAATCCACAATTGAATTGTATACATATTCTTTGGCAATGGAATTTCCATCCGGATCCTTGAAAGGATGGACTTCCAAATTCGATATTCCATCAAAATGTCCTTTGAGCAATCCATTTCCCGAATTGATAAGAAAAAGTTCTTCGGAATGCTGGTAAAATTTCAGTGGATTGAAATCCTCGGCATCGATCTCTTCACTTAGTTGTATTTCTACCTCTATCAACTCCAGGTTTGCCGGATTTGCCAACAGTGGACCACCCGAAGCCCTGCAAACCCAGATTCGCCCTTTGTCATCTTCGGAAATACCCCAAACGGTACTCTTTTCGAAAAGTTCCGGATGACGTGTGGTAAGATTGTGTATTGTTCCTTCGGGATCGATCTTGTATAGTCCGCCGTAACCCCCTACCCACACATTTTGTGATGAATCCTCATAAATCGAACTTATGTACTGAGATTGTGCTGTAGGATTGTCGTCCAATGGAATGTGACGTATGATCTCGTTTTCCATGCGATGCAACCCTTTGGGAGTGGCAATCCATACACGGTCCTTATGATCCACACAAACGGAATTGATCTTATTGTCTCTGAGACCGGTAGTATCCTTGAGGGAAGCATAAAATGGCCAGAACTTCTGACCATCGAACTTAAACAGCCCATTATTCCCGGCGACCCACAGGTAGCCTTTACTGTCCTGAGCTACGTCCCGAACTATTCGGGAAGGGAGTCCGTTATGATCGGCATATTGAGTAGTCTTATAATATTGAGCAAAAAAGATTTCTGCGGAAAACAGCATAACCAAGGTAGCTATTGCCCGTAATCTAAATGATCGGTGTGTAAAAAGTGGGAACACCTTTTAAAATTTACTTATCTCAAAATTAACCAATTAGTATAGTTTAAATATACGTAATATGGGGTATTCTGAAATTTTAAGGGAATGGATTCTACAAGTTGGCTAATACTCGTTTGAGAATAGCAATAGTTCTTCCGGATCATCTTCGAATTGATAGGTACCGATCTGTTGCAGGCCCAATTTCTTGAGGAGTTTTATGGACCTGTCATTGTAATCTACCGTGAACCCTAACACCCTGGTGATGCCCCAGTGTTCTCGGGCATATTTCAAAATGGCGGAAGCCGCTTCAAAAGCATAGCCTTTTCCCATGTATTCAGGAAGAAAAGAAAATCCCACATCCGGGTGCTCCAGGTTCTCACGTTTATACAATCCACAGGCTCCCATCATTTCATTAGTTTCCGAATTGAGTACGGCGAAAGATCCATAACCGTACTTTTCATAACTCGACAGGTAATTCTTGCGAATATAGTTTTCTGCTTCTTCTACCGTATGCACGTTTCGATCGCCAATATATTTTAACCAGCCTTCAGAATTGAATAACTTGACGTAAAAGGGAGCATCGTCCACAGAGATTTTACGTAATACAAGGCGTTCGGTTGTTAACAGCATCAATCAGCAACTATAAATTTTTTAGTGAACCATCAGTTTCCTGGAAACGCTATGTTTTCCTTTTGAAATTTGTACATAATACAATCCTGCCGACAAGGCTTCCAGGGGTAATAATTTTGTTTCAGTCTCGATGGTATGGGAAAATAATTCGCGTCCCATAGCATCTATGAGCTGAACAGTTCCATCGACATACGCTTCTAAACCACTCACCGTGACTTGCCGATACGCCGGATTAGGAAACAATTGAATCCCTGTAGAAAGTTCTTCTTCCCCTATCGATAGAAATGTACCCTCCACAATGGTGTGATGGGTGTTGATCGCAGGATTCTCGATATAATCTACAATTCCGGAGAGCCAGGTGATCTTCATATAATCAATTTCTGTAGCGGCCCCAATTCCGAAGAACTCATAGGCCGAATTCTGACCTAAATATCCTTCACCACAGAGGGTGTAATTGTATTGTTTGGTGCCATCCACCGAAATTTCGATTACAGAACCAATGCCCATTCTGTTGCTTTCGGTCCCTTCCAATTTCACTTTCAACCAGTTATTCGAATTGCTGGTTTGATTCTGAAAAAGGAAGATATCATCCGGATCATAATTTAATACAGCAATTTCAGGAAATCCGTCGTTATTCGTGTCCCCTATGGCGTTTCCAAAACTGGCGGCCGTATCATTCTCAAAGCCTATTCCCGAAGGAATCGTATAATTTCCACTACCATCGTTTAGATAGAATGCCGAAGGCAAGTCCCCGGAAGTGCCGTCTAACATACCGCTCACGTACAAATCGATGTCGGCATCGTTATCAGCATCTAAAAAAACTGCGCCCCACCCTACCGAGTAAAAGCCAGTCCCATTGGCAGGAGCTACATCGGTAAATGTTCCAGTTTCTGAATTTTCCAGGAAGGCATTTCCATCATGGGTATTCGTCACGTAAATATCCCAATAACCATCCTGGTTGTGATCCCCAATTGTGGTGCTCATCGCATCCATTACCAGGCCTGTTCCGGTTGCAATACCTACTTCGGTAAAAGTACCGTCTCCGTTATTCCGATATAGCTGATTTTCAGGATCCCTGTCATTGGCAATATAGATGTCCTGCCAGCCATCATTATTATAATCGAAAAAGGAACTGCAAAAGGAAAAGTAGTTGTTTTGAAGAATTCCGGCAGATGTACTTACATTGGTAAAAGTTCCATCCCCATTATTTCTGAAGAGTTCATTGAAATTTACCAGGGATTCACCGTCCCTGGAACAAATAAAGACATCCAACCAACCGTCATTGTTATAATCCCCCCAAGAGCTGCCAAAGGATTTATGTGTGCCCAAACTTAATCCCACCGCAGCCGTCACATCGGTAAAGTTCATTGCTCCATCGTTCTGGTATAAATAGTTCTCCTGCACATTGCTGGTAGCCATAAAATCATAATCCCCATCATTATCATAATCCACCCATTGCACGGTTTTTACTTCGTTCTGGTTAGTGAGCCCAAATGACACCTCGGTAAAAGTGCCTCCGTTGTTCTTGAAAAAACGGATAGACTGGCCTGTCTCCGAAGCAATCGTAAGGTCGTCCCAACCGTCGCTGTCGAAATCAAAAAATGAAATTCCACCGCCAAGGGCTCCTGTTCCATAGCTGGTGTTTGCACAGCCCAGGGAAGTAGCCATTTCCTGGAATTGTAATTGGGCGAATGCTTCCGAAGAAAATAAAATGAGTAGTGAGGTTATTAAAACCCGGAAAAATGAATAAAGCACGTTAATTGGTTATTTGTTAGTGCTTTAAAAATAGGAAAAATCTGTAATAAATTTATTGTTTAATTGCAATCACAAAGATTCGCAAAATCGTTGATCAAATCTTCGCCTGCGGAACATTCGGTACGAATTTCAATAGAATTTTGATTTACCGGGTCTTCACCATTCAAAATATAATTGTCCACCAGCAATTGTAGTGCGCACACATTGGTTAAGGGCGAGAACTCACCTGCGTTAATCTTGACTTTAGAAGCATTGAACGCCAAATTTTCAAGCCCGTCCAGTGTAAGAAGACTGGGATTACTTGAAATGTCGATGGAAGTAAAAGTATCCGATCCAAAAGTAAACTGGGTTAGTGCCGCAAATCCTTCCATAGTGCTAAAACTATCATTGTTGCTTATTCGAAGGAGTCCAAGTTCGGTAAGTGAAGGGAAATTCACACTTTGAAGGTTTTCATTGATAGTGATTAATATTCCGAATGCACTTTCTACGTTGGGAAATGCATCAAATGAAGTAAGACCCGCCATGTTGGAAATGTAAATGCTCTGATCGAACGAAGTGACCTTATCGAACACACCAAAATTGGTTAGATTAGGACATGAGCCCAAATCCAAACTACTAAAAACTCCCTGGATATTATTCAAAGCTGAAATATCTGTAAGCACCTCGTTTTCTTCTATCCTCACAACCGCTTCCGCAACAGGTGCCGGGTCCAGATTTAAACTGGTAAGACTCTCGATTCCATTCAGTGTTTGCAGACTTGGGTTACGGGTAATAAATAGCTCTGTGACATTTTCGAAGGAGTCCAATCCTTGTAAATTTTCGAGATTGTCATTTCGGATGATCCAAAACTTCTCGACCATGCTTAAATTATTCAGCCCTTCCAAATTGGTGAGATTGTCGCAGTCGTCCAGGAAGAAATTGCCCACTTCGGTTAAACTCTCTAATCCATTTAGATCCGTGATCTGAGAAGAAACTATGGTAAGCTGCGCAACATATTCCAGACAACTCAATGGACTAAGATCCGTCACCTGGAAAAGGCTTAAACCATCCTCCGCACGAGTATAGTTATTCGCAGCCCAATCTTCCAGCTCCTGCTGACTGTTAATATTGACCGGGGTGGTTATCGTACCCCCGTCACATAAACCCGTGTTTTGACCACTGCCGTCGTCCGTAGGATCTTCTTCCTCCTCTTCTTCCTCGTTATTGGTGTCATTCTGTTCCTGCTGATTTTGGTTTCCTCCATTGTCGCTTGTAGAACATTGAACCAGCATTCCGACAGTTAAAAGGAGCAGTATTATCTTCTTCATAGATGTATTTTTTAATTCTGAAATAGCGGTCGGCCGGCCATCATGTCGTTGACTTTCCCTGCAACCTCTTCCAGTTTTACCTCGTTTTCGAAATTGGTGATCACTTCATCTATCAAGTCCACGATCGCGCCCATTTCATCTTCATTCATACCTCGAGTGGTGATGGCTGCTGTTCCAATTCGAATTCCGCTGGTTACGAAGGGAGACTTGTCGTCGAAAGGAACCATATTCTTGTTTACAGTAATCTCTGCTTTGCCCAAGGCTTCTTCGGCTTCTTTACCGGTGATGTTTTTATTTCTGAGATCGATCAACATCATATGATTATCGGTTCCCCCACTTATGATATTGTATCCTTTGTCTACGAATGCCTGGGCCATAACCGCAGCATTCTTCTTTACCTGAACCATATAATGCAGGAAATCGTCCGTCAACGCTTCTCCAAACGCGATCGCCTTGGCAGCGATGATATGTTCCAAAGGCCCTCCTTGATTCCCTGGGAATATTCCGCTGTTCAATAAAGAAGACATCTTTTTCAATTTGCCACTCTTCAATGTAAGTCCGAACGGATTCTCAAAATCTTTGCCCATAAGAATGAGTCCGCCACGTGGCCCTCTCAACGTTTTATGAGTAGTAGTCGTTACAATATGACAATGTGGGATGGGATCACTGATAATCCCTTTGGCGATCAAACCGGCGGGATGTGCAATATCAGCTAAAAGAATGGCACCTACCTTATCGGCTATTTCGCGAAATCTCTTATAATCGATCTCACGGGAGTAGGCTGAAGCCCCGGCAATGATCATTTTAGGTTGTTCGCGCACCGCAATCTCTTCAATTTTGTCATAGTTAAGACGACCCGTATCTTCTTCAACTCCATAAAATACGGGGTTATACAACAGACCGGAAAAGTTCACCGGACTACCATGCGTTAAATGTCCTCCATGTGCAAGATCGAACCCGAGGAATTTATCACCCGGTTTCATGCAAGCTGCGAAAACCGCTGTGTTAGCTTGAGATCCACTATGAGGCTGAACATTCGCATATTCGGCACCGAAAAGTGTCTTGGCTCTTTCAATGGCTATATTTTCCACTTCATCCACCACTTCGCAACCACCGTAATATCGTTTTCCGGGGTAGCCTTCTGCATATTTATTGGTCAAAACAGAACCTGCCGCTTCCATCACCTGGTCGCTCACAAAATTCTCTGAAGCGATCAATTCCAAACCATTTAATTGTCTTTCTTTTTCCGCTTCAATCAGCTCAAAAATTTGTTCGTCTCTTGGGATCATTCCTTAACTTTTTTTTAAAGCTCAAAAATAATAAAAGCTTGCGGTTAGTAAGGAAGAAATTATATATTTGATTAACATTTTACCAACAAAAATCCCAAGCTATGCCGTTATCTGCAAACGACCCCACAAGACGCTCCTGGCTGGACATTCCAGCGAATAGTGATTTTCCAATACAGAATATTCCCTTTGGCGTTTTTCTAACCAGGGACGATATCATTACCATTGGAACTCGAATTGGAGATACCGCCATTGATTTAGGGGCTTTACACCAGTTGGGATACTTCCAGGGAATCGATCTTACTGATGATATTTTCCTCCAGGATAGCCTAAACGACTTTATTGCAGACGGACGCAAAACATGGCGCCTCGTGCGGAACAGGGTTTCCGAAATTTTTATGAAGGACAACCCCTGGCTACGTGACCATCCCGAACATCGAAACAAAGTACTTTTCAGACTCAATGAAATAGAAATGCAGTTGCCGGTGGATGTGGGTGACTACACCGACTTCTACGCCAGTAAAGAACACGCTACCAATGTAGGTTCATTATTCCGTGATCCGGAAAACGCGCTACTACCCAATTGGCTTCACATTCCTATTGGTTACCATGGAAGAAGCTCTTCCATTATTCCTTCGGGAACACCCATACGACGCCCCGTGGGACAAACCAAGCCGGGAGAAGATGGCAAACCGGGATTTGGACCGTCCAGACTGCTGGATTTTGAATTGGAAATGGCATTCATTACAACGGCCTCTAACGATTTGGGCAAACACATTCCTATCGAAGAAGCAGAAGATTACATTTTTGGGCTGGTACTTTTTAACGATTGGAGTGCCCGGGATATCCAGGCCTGGGAGTACGTTCCTTTAGGTCCATTTCTTGGAAAGAACTTCGCATCCACAATTTCTCCATGGATCGTTACTTTGGATGCTTTGGAACCATTCAGGGTGGAAGGACCGGATCAAGATCCCCAGCCACTTCCCTATTTGAAACAAGAAGGTCCAAAAAACTTTGACATTCACTTACAAGCCATTATCCAACCGGAGAATGGTGACGAAACGGTGGTTTGCAACTCGAATTTCAAATATATGTATTGGTCGATGGCACAGCAGTTAACACACCACACCGTAAATGGTTGTAATGTTCGCAGTGGCGATATGATGGGAAGCGGGACCATTTCAGGACCTACCAAGGACAGTTATGGTTCCATGCTGGAACTTAGCTGGAGAGGTCAGAACCCGGTTCCATTAAACGACGGTACCGAAAGAAAGTTCATCAACGATAAGGATACAGTTATTCTCCGCGGATATTGCACGAATGATGATGTTCGCATTGGTTTTGGTGACTGTAGCGGTAAAGTGCTGCCTGCCAGAAAGTTATAATTTTGGCACAACCCTTGTAATTTACTCCTCAATAACCAATACTATTTCGTTATGAAGAAATCTATACTCCTATTCACAGCGACACTATTGCTCGTAGGTTGTAATAGTGTGAAACGAAATCAGAAATTCCTGGCCAGAGGAAATTATGATCAGGCCATCGGACTTGCCGTAAAGAAACTTCAAAAAGACAAGGACGGCAGAAACAGTGACGAACATGTGGCTTTGTTATTTGAAGCTTTTCAAAAGGCGGTGGAAAGAGATAATCGTGCTATCAACCGTCTGAAAAAGGAAAATACCACTGAAGCCCTTGGCGAGGTTTACTATACATACCTCAACATGCAAAGGCGACAGGATATGATTCGCCCGTTACTTCCATTGGATAGTGATTTACTAAGTGTTCCGGCGAATTTTAATATGGTCGACTACTCGACCTCCATCGTGAATTCCAAGCAGCGATACGGTGACAGATTACTGTTTGATAGTCAGGAGTTACTGGCAACCACCCGAAAGATGGATGCCCGTGAAGCCTTCGATATGCTGGAAGAATTAACATCAATCCGTCCTAGTAACAATACGATCATGGACTTGAAAGAAGATGCGTTGTTCAAAGGAACGGATTTCGTTCATGTAGATCTTTGGAACAGAACCGGACAGATCATTCCCATACGATTGGAAAGAGAGCTGTTGGACTTCAACACCTATAATCTGGACGATTTCTGGACCGAATACCACGAAGAGAAACAAAATGATATCGATTATGACTTCGGAATCCGACTCATTTTCAGAGATATCGCAATGTCGCCGGAGCGAATTTCAGAAAAAGAATTTCAAAGAAAAAAACGTGTAAAAGACGGATGGGAATACCGTTACGACCGAGACGGAAACGTAATGAAAGACAGTTTGGGTAACGATATTAAAGTCGATAAATACATCTGGGTTACCGCCAGGGTTACCTACACTGAGCAAACAAAGAGTGTTTTGGTGGGAGGCGATGTTTTGTATAGAAACTTACAGACCAACAGGGATATCGACAGGCACCCACTTTCCAGTGAGTTCGTTTTTATTAATGAATTTGCCCGGTTCCGTGGAGACGAAAGGGCTTTAACGGAGGAAGATCTCGAATTTATCGAATACGATTTCATTCCATTTCCTCCCTATGAACAAATGGTTTTGGATGCCGGCGATAATATCAAAGCAAGACTGGCGGAAATATTAAAGAACAATCGCCTGAGATAAAGGTTACGCTCCCACTTCGGTGGGAGTTTTTTTATACAAATTGCTGAAGGGATTCAGCCTGAATTCCATGATGAGAAGCATGAGCCACAGCGACGCCATTTTTGATGACCAGAAGCTGCGGACTCTGATGGATCACTTGAAAACGATATCCCACTTCATTGGAAACCTGGCGATAGCTCAACAAGTCGAGATAGTACAACTTCATTTGCTCAGGCTCCACATTATAAGCCCTTTCGAATTGTCGAATCGCCATTCGGCTGATGCCGCAGGAAGTAGAATGTTTAAAAATAGCCACAGGAACGGTTTTCGACTCCTCCTCAATCACATCTAACTGCTCGAGTGAGTTTAGAGCGATCCAGGGTGTTTCCTTTGGTTCTTTTTTCTCCGATGAATCACTACTTCCGAATAATCCGAATAAACCCATATCCAATTTTTAGGCAAAGGTATTTGTTTCTGAAATATTATAAAAACCCCAATTTTCAGTCAAATTGTCGCTAAATTCAGTAAATATTCAGTCATTTTGGCTGAAATACAGCTTGGCGCAGCTTTTGAATCTCTCTTTTCGTAAATAAAAAACTATGAATTTTAACAACTTTACTATAAAATCTCAAGAGGCCATTCAGCAGGCGCAACAAATTGCGCAGGAACTGGGCCACCAGCAAATTGAGAACGAACATATACTGAAAGGGATCTTTCTCGTGGATGAAAGTGTCACCCCGTTCATTTTAAAGAAACTGAATGTCAATATCCAGTTACTGCAGCAAATTCTGGACAAGCGACTCGATAGTTTCCCCAAAGTGAGCGGTGCCGACTTAATGCTGTCCCGGGAAGCAGGAAAAGCCGTGAACGAGGCAAGCATCATCGCAAAGAAAATGAACGATGAGTTTGTTTCTATCGAACATTTATTCCTGGCCATTTTTAAATCCAGTAGCAACATTGCGCAGTCTTTGAAGGATCAGGGAGTAAATGAAAAAGGAATCAAGGCTGCGATTGAAGAACTGAGAAAAGGGGATCGTGTGACTTCCCAAAGTGCGGAAGATACTTACAACTCATTGAATAAATACGCACGAAATCTGAATCAGCTGGCCCGTGATGGCAAGCTGGATCCGGTGATCGGGCGGGATGAAGAGATTCGAAGAATACTTCAGATCCTTACCCGTCGAACCAAGAACAACCCTATGTTGGTAGGGGAACCGGGTACCGGTAAGACAGCCATTGCAGAGGGACTGGCCCATCGAATCGTAGATGGCGATGTCCCGGAGAATTTGAAATCCAAAGAGATCTTTTCATTGGATATGGGCGCATTGATTGCCGGTGCGAAGTTTAAAGGAGAATTCGAGGAACGACTCAAGGCGGTGATCAAAGAAGTGACTTCGAGCGATGGTGACATTGTATTGTTTATCGATGAGATCCACACGCTTGTGGGAGCCGGCGGCGGACAAGGAGCCATGGATGCGGCGAATATTTTAAAGCCTGCCCTGGCACGAGGAGAATTGAGAGCGATTGGAGCAACCACTTTGGACGAGTACCAGAAATATTTTGAAAAAGACAAAGCGCTGGAAAGACGATTTCAGAAGGTAGTGGTAGACGAACCCGATACTGAAAGTGCCATTTCTATACTTCGTGGTATCAAAGAAAAATATGAAACCCATCACAAGGTTCGTATCAAAGACGAATCTATTATTGCGGCTGTGGAATTATCACAACGCTATATTACGAATCGTTTCTTGCCGGATAAGGCGATCGACCTGATGGATGAAGCAGCTTCCAAGTTGCGCATGGAGATCAATTCCAAGCCTGAAGAACTGGATGTTTTAGATAGAAAGATCATGCAACTGGAGATCGAGATAGAAGCCATTAAAAGGGAAAAAGACGAATCGAAGCTGAAAACCCTACGTTCAGATCTTGCCAACTTGAAAGAAGAAAGAAATGAGCTCAATGCAAAATGGAAGAGCGAGAAAGAGGTAGTTGATAACATTCAGAATATCAAAAAAGATATTGAAGAATACAAGTTGGAAGCAGAAAAAGCCGAGCGTGAAGGTGATTTCGGAAAAGTAGCCGAAATTCGATACGGTAAGATCAAGGAGGCTCAGGAAACTCTTCAGAATTTTGAAAAGGAACTGGCCGAGAACCAAGAAGGTTCATCCCTGATCAAGGAGGAGGTTACTCATGAAGATATCGCTGAAGTCGTGGCGAAATGGACCGGGATTCCGGTAACGAAAATGTTGCAAAGCGACCGTGAGAAATTATTGAAACTGGAGGATGAATTGCACAAAAGAGTCATTGGACAAGACGAGGCAATTGTAGCTGTAAGTGATGCCATACGTAGAAGCAGAGCCGGACTGCAGGACGCTAAAAAACCAATTGGATCATTCCTTTTCCTCGGAACCACCGGGGTTGGAAAAACCGAGTTAGCAAAAGCATTGGCGGAATATCTCTTCGACGATGAAAACGCCATGACTCGAATTGATATGAGCGAATACCAGGAGCGTCATTCGGTGAGTCGATTGGTGGGAGCACCTCCCGGATATATCGGCTATGATGAAGGTGGCCAACTCACTGAAGCAGTGAGACGAAAGCCTTATTCGGTAGTGTTGCTGGACGAGATCGAGAAAGCACACCCGGATACGTTCAACATATTGTTGCAGGTATTGGATGAAGGAAGACTTACCGATAATAAAGGTCGGGTGGCCGATTTCAAAAACACCATCATCATCATGACCAGCAATATGGGTAGTCATATTATTCAAGAGCAGTATGACAACATGAAAGATATTGAAACCGCGATGGAAACAGCCAAACTCGAAGTTTTAGGTTTGCTGAAACAGACGGTAAGACCTGAATTCTTGAATCGTATCGACGATATTATCATGTTTACTCCTCTGAGTCAACAAAATATTACCGCCATTGTAGGACTTCAACTGAAAGGAGTCACGCAAATGTTGGCGAAACAAAATATAGTAATGGATGCCACGGATGAAGCCATTAAGTATTTAGCTGAAAAGGGATACGATCCCCAGTACGGCGCACGTCCGGTGAAAAGGGTGATTCAGAAAGAAGTTCTGAATAAACTCTCCAAGGAGATCCTGGCGGGAACTGTGACGACAGACAGCATCATCCTGCTGGATAGTTTTGATGATACCCTGGTATTCAGAAACCAGAATGATCTGGTAAAAAGTTAAGTAAGTTGTTTTTTCATACTTAAGTTTGGTTAGTTAGTTGGAAATCAGCCGGGAATTCGTTTTCGGCTGATTTTTTGTTATTTTATATACCACTTGGTATATTTTTTATATATTTGATCAATATCAATTGATAACAAATGCTCACCAAAGCCGAACAAACTACCAAATACATCATCGAAACGGTGGCTCCTATCTTCAACAAGAAAGGATATGCTGCAACCTCCATGAGTGATATTACCCGTGCAACCGGGCTTACCAAGGGAGCGATTTACGGAAACTTTGAAAATAAGGAAGCCATAGCCGTGGCTGCTTTTAATAAGAGTGTCAACGATTTGCTAAAGCGCATCGCTAAACACCAGGAGCAAAGTTCTTCCCCGATACAAAAGCTGTATTTGATCGCAGATTTTTACAAGACCTACCATGACTACAGTAAAAATCTCGGAGGTTGTCCTATCCTGAATATTGGGGTGGATGCGAATTCCCAAGAATCCTCGATACTGGAACGCGTTCAATATATTATAAATAAAACCCAGAATAACATTGCTAAACTGGTAGAATGGGGAAAATCTGCGGGTGAGATCAAACCAACGGCAGACTCCCAGCAATTTGCAAAACGGCTCTATACCCGGATCCAGGGTGCTGTTTTTATGAGTCATACCATGAAAGATCATAGCTATCTTGTGGATGCTGCAGAAGAAATTGAAGATATCATCACCAACGAACTCAAAAACTAAAAAAATTTTAACTATTAATATACCACTTGGTATAAAATTGAATTATGGAGAATTTACCGAAAGTATTAACGACAGAGATGCAAATCCGATTTCAGCATTGCGACCCTTTTAATCACTTGAACAATGCCGAATATCTCAATTATATGGTCAACGCCCGTGAAGATCAGCTAATCGAACATTACGGTATAGATATCTATGAAATGGGCAGAACACAAGGGAAAAGCTGGGTGGTAGGTACCAACCAGATCGCTTACATTCGTCCCGCTTTTACCATGGAACATATCGTGGTGGAGACCCAAATGATGGCATATTCAGATTCGAGCATCAAAGTAGAATTGAAAATGTTCAATAAAGACAAGACCGAACTCAAAGCCCTGATGTGGAGTGAATACGTACATTTCAACCTGCTGAAACAAAAGCGAGAAATTCATTCACCGGAATTCATGGAACTGTTCTCAAAGGTTGTAAATCCTGTAACAGAGAAAACTTTCGAAGATAGACTGGCGGTTTTTAAGAAACCAAAAGTCACTGCATAAAGCTACCTTTTACTTATTTTTGGATAAAACAGCATCCATGCGGATTTTTGTTACCCTTGCGATCTTTTTTACCCTATTTGCCTGCAATGACAGTCCCGGGCCCATTGCCGATAATCGTGTGAATGATTATGCTCTGGCCGATGCTTCAGGTGATTTTCATCGTTTTTCCAGATACAACGATTCAAAAGCTATTGTTCTTTTCGTACAAGGAAATGGTTGCCCTATTGTTCGTAACCTACTTTCGGATTTTCATCAAATTGTTGAAGATTACGACTCACTAGGATTTCAGTTTTTTATGCTGAATAGCAATCCGCAGGATTCACGAACCACGGTTGCCAAAGAAGCAGCATCCTTCGGATTCAAGGTTCCGGTATTGGTAGATTCCGGACAATTGCTGGCCGATGTCTTCGATTTACGGATTACCGCCGAAGTGCTGGTCCTCCACCCTACCACCAGGAAAGTGTTGTATCGCGGACCTATCAATAACCGTCTGGATTACGAGGCACAGCAAAATGTGCCTTCAGAGCGCTATTTAAGAGAGACCCTGGATCTAATCCTCCAGGACAAGATTCCGGAAACCAGACGTGAAGTAACAAGGGGATGCACCATCACCCGTCTTTCGGATATCGCAATAGAAGTAAC
The DNA here is from genome assembly GCA_009827225.1 of Flavobacteriaceae bacterium. Taxonomy (GTDB): domain Bacteria; phylum Bacteroidota; class Bacteroidia; order Flavobacteriales; family Flavobacteriaceae; genus Aureisphaera. The sequence continues at coordinate 16,686 of WUAI01000048.1, forward strand.
CTATACGGATGATATCGCACCTGTGTTGACCGAATTTTGCGTTCGATGTCATAATGAATATGGCATCGCTCCTTGGTCCATGACCGATTATCAAACCGTTTCCGGCTGGTCGGCAATGATCAAGCAAGTATTGTTAAGCAAGCGAATGCCTCCCTGGAAAGCAGATACAGAGATTTCCGGTTTTACCAACGATTTTCACCTCCCCGACTCACTCCGAAGTAAAATCATCAGGTGGATCGACACCGGGATGGCCTACGGGACGGGCATTGACACTTTAAAAACACTGGAACACCTGCCGCCCGATTGGCAAAACGGCACTCCGGACAAGACCGTTACCCTTCAGCAGGAAAAAATACCTGCGACTGGCGTCATACCCTATCGCTACCAGCAATTTGAGCTGGATCTTTCCGAAGACACCTGGATCAAGGGTATTGAGATCAAGCCTGGGAATTCTAAAGTAGTGCATCATATATTACTCACGCTGAAAAACAATGACCGCAAAAAGATGATCGTAGATCGCAAACCGTGGAACTATATCGACGACTTCATAGCACTTGGCGGCATAGCCGATGAACTTACCCTGTATCCGGACAGCACCGGTGTGCTTTTAAAGAATCAGGACACCCTTGTCGTGCAAATCCATTATACACCCACGGGAAAGAAAGAGGTAGATCAAACCGAAATAGGCTTCTATTATCATGAAACCGTACCCGCAAAAGAGTTTTACGCGCTTTCACCGGCGAACATAACCTTCAAAATTCCGGCGCATGGTAAAAATGTACAGATTTCGGCAAGGGATACCATCAACCAGGACATTACCATTCATTATATGGCGCCGCATATGCATTATCGAGGTAAAAGCATTAAAATGACCGCAATTTTACCTGGCGGAGAAGAAAAGGTGATGGTATCGGTACCCGATTACAATTTCAACTGGCAATATTTCTACAAGCTAAAAGAACCTATTTCTTTACCTGCAGGTTCTGTGATTGCTGTGGACGGAATTTTCGATAATAGTTTTCAGAATCCGTTGAATCCGGATCCCAATAAGGACGTGACTTTCGGAATACAGAGTACTGATGAAATGCTCATCGGATTTTTAAATTACACACTTGACTAGCAACCGCTTAGAAAAATATTTTTACGATATTTTGTAACAAAATATTCGCATATCCGTCTAAATAGTGTATCAAATTTAAAAACTAAACAAAATGAAAACGCGAATAAATCAAAAAAGAAATACTGCTTTAGCAATCTACATTTTATCCATTACTTTGGTAGTAGTTGCTTACTCAGCGGCCACAATGGTCCAATTCTTATAACTGAAACCCTCCTTCAATAAAAAGGAGGGTTTTCGGCATCAGACAATCAACCAAACAAAACAACTAACTCTGAACCTCAACTCTATTTACGTAAAAAAGTCTTCAATGGTTTTTGTATTTTTATATCCATAAAAAAACAGCCCTTGAAAAGAATCATACTACTACTCGTTGTCCTTACCTCTACCCTAGGATTTTCTCAGGACATTTCCGAAGAAACCACATCAGAAATTACCACCTATTACCTGATTCGGCATGCTGAAAAGGATCGAACCAATCCGTCCAATAAAAACCCTGAACTCACACGAAAGGGCTATTTTAGGGCTGAAGGCTGGGCGAAAGTCTTCGGAAAAGTGGATCTGGATGCCATCTATTCCACCAACTACAATCGAACTTTGATGACGGCGTTTCATACCTCCAACCAAAAGGAAATTGAGATTACGATCTATGATCCGGCCGATATGTATTCCGAAGAATTTCAGAAGAATACCCGGGGAAAGAAAGTGCTGATCGTAGGTCATAGCAATACTACACCGGCCTTTGTCAATAAAATCATCGGGGAAGAGAAATATCAGGACATGCCGGATAACGATAATTCCAGCTTGTACGTAGTGACCTTGATGGGCGAAACGGCCAATGTGCAGATTCTCACTATAAATTAGCGCCTAATTTTACTCCCACGGCTTCGGTTTCTATCGTAGAAAGCAATTTTAATTCCTGTTTTTCGAACTGCTCGTCCAATTCGCTTAAAGTAGCTCTCTTAGAATTTGGTTTGTAATTCCGGTAATCCACAAAACGGATGCCATTCACCACACGCGGATTAAAAGCCTCCCGGAAGCGAATGCCCCCTCCGTCGGTCTCATAGGAATACGCCAGGTAATCAACCGTATAGTTCTCTCTATGGATCCAGTAGACGAACTTATCCTGGTAATCCTTTCCCCCGCCCTGACGTTTGAAACTGATGCCAATTTCGTAATAGGGTTCGCCCTTCACCTCCGCCTCACCGATCATTTCTTTGATCACAGCCCCGTCGTTTAAGCCAAAAGGTAATTGTGCAAAATAATGCACTGAATTCACGCTATTGCTGTATTTCACTGCCATGGAATCCACCACTTCGACAAGCTGGTCATTTTTATATCTTCGGAAATTTTCGTTGGTTAGAATATCATGTGTTACCCCGGAGCTGTCTGTGGTAATTCTTTCGAGCTGAAACTTGCCGCCCTGTCGTTTGCTCACATAGCACCGCCCTCGGAAAGTGAAGTCGATGGTCGCGTTCTCGCAGTTTTCATTGCAGCTACGTTGTATGGCCTGGTCCACAATGGCCTGGGCTTCCGGAGAGCTTTGGCGTTCGTTACAGGCAACCAGAATAAACAACAGGAAAAAAATCGGGAATATTTTCATACTTTCAAGATACTAAATATAAAGGTTTGGTCATTTATATATAACAATCCTTACTTTGAAGATGCTATGAGAAAAGTTGCTTTCATCCTATTGCTATTATTGGCTGTACAACCTGTGAAGGCGCAATCCCTGGAGTATATGGAGGTGCTGAACACCTTTAAGGTTCATTTTAACAACCGGGACGCCAAAGCGGCGTTCGGGATGATGAGCGATAATCTTCAGAAACAAATAGGTATTGATAATATGCGGGCCATCATTCATACATTTCGGGACAACCTGGGGCCCATCCAAAGTTTTACCTTTTACGAAATGGAAGGCGCCGCCGAAGTTTACGAAACTCAATTTGAACAGGGAAAGCAGAACATTTCAATGCTACTGAACGAAAAATCCAAAATGATCATGTTACGATTTCTTCCTGCCGAAGAGGAAGAAGTGATCGCTAAAATGGACCGTAATAAAACCAAACTGGCCCTTCCTTTTAAAGGAGAGTGGTTTACCGTTTGGGGCGGAGATACCAAAGCACAAAATTATCATGTGATCTCCAAAACGCAGAAACATGCCTTCGATTTCCTGGTGTTGGACGAAAAGGACCGTTCCTATACCCGCAGTGGCACCCGTAATGAAGACTATTATGCCTTCGGAAAGCCTATTTATGCCGTTTGCGATGCCGAAGTATTTAAAGTGATCACGGGCGTGGAGGACAATCGGCCGGGAATCATGAATCCGACGGAAACCCTGGGAAACAGTGTGATCCTCAAGACCCCCAACGAAGAATATATCGTCTATGCCCACTTTGAAAAAGAGACCATTAAAGTAAAAGAAGGTGATACGGTGTTGCAGGGGCAATACCTTGGTAATTGCGGCAACTCCGGTAATTCCACCGAGCCTCATTTACATCTTCATATTCAGGACGGACCCAATCTCTTAACTTCGGTAGGTGTGAAATGTTACTTTGAAAACGTCCTTAAGAACGGAAAACCGGAATCCGATTACTCTCCCGTGAAATTCGATCGAATCACCCGACCTCCGGAAGACTGAACCCATTGTCATTCAGAGGGAGCCTGCAACCGAAGAATCACTCTGTCATTCAGAGGAAGCTTGCGACCGAAGAATCTAATGTTAGAGTGACTTATTTATCCTATTTTTGCGCGATGGCACTTCAGAAGAACGTACAAATAAAAAACCGCAAGGCTCGCTTCGAATACGAGATCCTCGACAAATACACCGCCGGGATTGTATTACGTGGAACCGAGATCAAAGCGATTCGCGAGGGCAAGGCGTCCATAGCCGAGAGCTTCTGCGAATTCAGCAATGGGGAATTATTTGTAATCAATATGACTATCCAGGAATATTCTCATGCCACCCACTTCAACCATCAGCCTAAAAGTGAGCGTAAACTGCTTCTCAATAAAAAGGAACTTAAAAAACTGGAAAAAGAAGTAAAAAATTCCGGCCTCACCATCGTCCCTCTCCTGCTGTTCACCAATGACAAAGGATTCGCCAAACTGGAGATCGCCCTTGCCCGCGGTAAAAAACAATACGACAAGCGGGAAGCGATGAAGGATAGAGACTCCAAACGCGACCTCAGCCGGATTAAGAAGAGTTTTAATCGATAATTGTCATTCAGAGGGAGCCCGCCGACCGAAGAATCTCTTTGTCATTCAGAGGGAGCTTGCGACCGAAGAATCTTTTGTCATTCAGAAGGAACGAAGTGACTGAAGAATCTTTTGTCATTCAGAAGGAACGAAGTGACTGAAGAATCTAAACCTCATCATTCAAAAACCGCCAATCAGGATTAAAATCGTTAATCATTTTCTCTTTTTTTGCTCTGCCCTTACCTTTAATTTGCTTTTCACGAAGAATTGCATCATTAACATCAAAAAAATGCTCATAGTAGATCAGGAAACAGCATTTATATCTTGCCGTAAAGGATTTCGAAAATGGTTCAGGATTTTCATGAAAATAAAGGCGTTTTCTGAGCTCATTCGTTACACCCGTATAAAGCACCGTTTTATTTTTATTCGTTAGAATGTAAACGTAATAGTTATGCGCGCCTTTTGTTTTGATGATTAAATATAAAGATTCTTCGCTGCGCTCTGAATGACATTGAAAAGATTTTAATTTGAACCATTGTAGAACAGAGATTCATCGCTACGCTCTGAATGACACTGAAGAGATTTTAAAATTAAGTATTGTCGAACAGAGATTCTTCGCGATGCTCTGAATGACAGTGGGCAGATTCTTCGCTGCGCTCTGAATGACACAACTCCTAAATCTTTCCTAAAATCAACAATCCCTAAATTGCAGGCAACCATTTTTGATTAACTTTCGTCTATCCCAGTAGACACCAGCCTATGAATCGAATTTTATTCCTGCTCTTTTGCCTCGTTAGTAGCTACGTAACGGCTCAAATACAAGGAACCGTGACCAGCGACAAAGGGGAAGCCCTACCGTATGTAAATATTTACCTCAAAAACAGTTATACCGGAACCACTAGTAACGAGGAAGGGAACTATACCCTGGACATTAGCCAGGCTGGCAACTATGAGATCGTATTTCAATTCCTGGGCTATACGAAAGTGAGCAAGAGTGTGGAAATCTCTTCCTTTCCCTACGAACTGGATGTAACCTTAAGCGAATCTTCAGTTAGCCTGGACGAAGTGGTTATCAATTCCACCGAAGATCCAGCCTATCGTATCATTCGGGAAACCATCAAACGACGTAAGATCAACCTGGATCGTATCTCGGCCTTCGAGGCTAACTTCTACTCCCGCGGGATATGGCGGGTGGAAGACGTGCCGGAAAAGATCTTCGGACAGGAAGTCGGTGATTTTGAAGGTGCCCTCGACTCTACCCGAACCGGGATCATTTACCTGTCTGAAACCATCAGTGAGATCGCCTATCAAAAACCAGACGATTTCAAGGAACGCATCATTGCCTCCAAGGTAAGTGGAAACGATAACGGATTCAGCTTTAACAGTGCGCAGGATGCCAATTTCAGCTTTTACGAAAACTCCCTCGATCTGAATGCAGATATCGTCTCCCCTATCGCTGCAAATGCACTCGGTTACTATCGATACAAACTGGACGGGGTATTTTACGAAGGCGACAAGCTCATCAATAAGATCATCGTGACTCCCCGCCGACCCAAAGACCGCGTCTGGACCGGAATCATTTACATCGTGGAAGACGACTGGCAACTCTACGGGGTGGAACTCACTACCAATGGGGAAGCCATCCAGGTGCCGTTTATCAAGGAATTGGTCTTCAAACAGAATTTCAAATTCGATCGAAAGGAAGATGCCTGGGTGAAGATCTCACAGACCATCGACTTCAGCTTTGGTTTCCTGGGATTTAATGGTGACGGCCGATTCATAGCCGTGTATAGCGACTACAATTTCAATCCGATTTTCGAACGCAAGTCCTTTAGCAACGAGGTGCTTTTCTTCGAACCCTTCGCCAACAAAAAGGACAGCTTGTTCTGGAAGGAGATCCGTCCGGTGCCCCTCACCGAAGAGGAAGTAGGCGACTACATCCGCAAGGACAGCTTACAAGAGCTTCGTAAGTCCAAAGTATACCTGGACTCGTTGGACCGGGAGAAAAATAAATTTGGGATTGACGATCCACTGTTCT
>WUAI01000049.1 GCA_009827225.1 Flavobacteriaceae bacterium
AGGCATAGGTGATCGTATCTCCAGGGGCGGCAATACAATTGCCTGCCTGGTCGAAACCGTCATAGGTCCCTACCTTGATAAGGGCAATGCTTGCTGCATTACATATGGTAGTGACCGTTGGATCGTTCTCTGTATTGCTGTTGTCATCCGACAGATCGCTCACATCCGGTCCGCTCGGTGGCGTACCCGTGGCCGTGGCCTGGTTGGTGAACTGACCCGCGTCGATATCCGCCTGGGTGATGACATAAGTGGCCGTAAAGGTCGTGCTGTCTACCGCTCCAGGAGCCAAAGAAGCAATCGGACCTCCTACCATAGTTACCAGTGGATCGGTAACGATCACGTTTGATAATGTGGCATTACCTGTATTGGTTACCGTAAAGGCATAGGTGATCGTATCTCCAGGGGCGGCAATACAATTGCCTGCCTGGTCGAAGCCATCATAGGTACCTACCTTGATAAGGGCAATCGACGGATCTTGACACACATCTAAGTTTATCGTATTACTTGTATCGTTCGTTGAGCCAATAGCTGTATCTCCAGCAGCCGTGGCCGTATTTGAAATAACCCCAGCGTCGATATCTGCCTGGGTTACATTATATGTTGCATTGTAGATCCAAATTTCACCTACGTCCAAAACATTATCATTATCCAAGTCTCCACTTGCAGGGCCTGCAACAACACCACCTAATAGTGGATCATTAACAACCACATTCGTGATATCTACATCACCGAGGTTCGAGACTGTGAACGTATAATTGATCGTATCATTTACCGCATATGGGTTACAATTTGCAGTGTCCCCGTCGCTGGCTTTGGTGATATCAATTTCAGCATTCTGACAAAGAACAACAGTTTCAGAATCCATATCTTCCACATTAAAGGTGGCGGACGATCCTGTCACATTTCCATCTACGGTTGCTGTATTTTGAACGGATCCGTTAATGATATCTGTTTGGGTTACTGTATAAGAAGCAGTATACACCCATACTTCACCAACATCCAGAATACCATCATTGTTGGTATCTCCACTATCAGGACCTGGGATTGGATTTACCGGATCGATCAATGGATCATTTAATTCAACTCCTGAAATGGCAACATTACCATTATTGGATACGGTAAAGGTATAATCAATGTTCTGACCACTTGGAATCGGGTTACAATTATTAGGGTCATTGGGCATCGCGGATTTCGTAATAGTGATTCCGCAATCATAAATTGTTAGCGTAACAGGAACTCTTGAAGTACTTGAACAAGTACTCGTACCATCTACTGCTTCAGCATAATAAGTCACAGTTCCAATAGCACTTAAAGATGGATCGGCTACCACGTTTCCATCGGTAGCAGCATCATACCAAACCACAGACTGTCCGGGAGAAACCGTAGCAACTGCGGTGATCGTTTGTATAGGTGAACTGGCACATTCAGCAATATCTCCTCCAGACATAGGCACATCCGGCGGCATATAGACTTCGATTTCAGAATCCACCATGACCGGTGGAAGACTACAATTATTATTATAAGTTCCGTTATAGGTAAGTTCAGCTCGAAGTGTTCCTTCGAACGGATCCACACCTGTATATTCGAAAGTACCAACAAGGTCTGCCGTATTGGTTCCACTAACTGTTCCTATTGAGACATTATCCAGAAAAAATTCCCATTGGAATTCCACGGAAAATGGAGAACATACTCCGGGATCAAAAGTCGCCGAGTAATCTATAAAATTAGTACACTCCTGTTGATCGATGGTCGGATCAGATATATCCGGACAGGGCACACAAATTTGTGGATTTGGAAAAGGTGTTGTGACTTGTGTACAGGTAGAGTCTTCGTACATAATCTCACTCATACCAGAATCATGAATGCCGCAACTGTCCACTCCTACTGCCTGGATACTATAGGATAAACTAAAAGCTCCTGTTGAAACATCTCCCAGATCCCATGTTATTGTATTGGTACCTGCATTGTAGGAGGCGTTTACCGGATCACTCAATGACCCGGGAACCAGTTCAAATCCTGATCCTAAAACATCTGTCACAATAGCATCTTTTGCAGCTACTGCCAACTGACCCAAGATCATATTGTAAATTCCTGTGAGGTCGGCTCCAACTTCAGTAAAGAATGAACCTCCATTCTGACTTTCTTCTAAAACATACTCCGCTGCACATTGCTGACAATCCTCGATGGCTCCAAAAAGTCCTACGGAATAGACTGTTTGTGGATAATCTGTTCCACTTTTATTAATCGTTTGAGCAGCAATGGATTCATCAATCGCATCCTGCATACATCCTGTTACCGTGGGGACGCAATCATTTGGCAGCCCGGTACATCCCGGATCACTGCTACAACTGCTTCCATTGATATCTCGATTTGTTACACCATCGGTAAGTAATATAATACTTCGGTTGGTTAGACAGTCGAATGTACCGTTGGCATCCAGCTCATTTCTGGCTGCCTGCATTCCCAGCGCAATATTTGTACTACCGCTGGGATCAATATTGTTAATTGCCGTTTCAATTGTCGTTTGGCCTGAGGAATCGGTGAGACTCACATCGATTGAGGCGCCGGAAGCATAAGTAACAATAGCGACTCGGTTCAATCCAGTGGGATTGTATATGGGATCAAAGATACTGTCCACAAATGCCAAAGCTGCATCTCTTGCGTGATCGATAGGCTCCGGGAACGGACCGTCGTCCATACTACCCGACCGGTCTATCACTAGAACTACTTCCTGTGGGATTGGTGGAGGATCCCCGGTAACGGTTAAGGTCACATCAAATTCGTTACACGATGCGCTTTCAGTCACTACTTTGTCCAGGGTAATATCCTGTGCTATTATGGGTGCCACGCTAAAAATAAACAGAGACAATACGAGGAGTATTGCCTTATGATTATAAAAGCTGGATGAGGTTAATTTAGTTTCCATAAAATGAGTTTTTGGCATTCACCTATACTTCTTAACTAGCTGCTATTTGTTACTCTTCAGTTGGATCTGCGATGTATAATTTTACGAGTTTGGTTACGGAACCATTGGGGCAAGCACTACTTGAGGCACTTACCTGTAAACCGGCCCATTTTTTTATGGGAGTTCCCGGGGGAACGGAAACTGCCAGCATAAATACGGATGTTGAACGTGCAGGAACGGTAATTGTGTTGCTTTGCAAATTATTTTGCAGAATGGTCGAGTTGATCATATTGGAACTACTCAAAATTGCAGGTTGTTTTCCTTTGACTGTAAATGAACCCTGGTAGTGACTCACGTTTATCTGATACGTTTGAGAACTGGATCCATTATTCGTAAGTTCCATCTGATACTGAGTGGGATCCACCTCACTGGCAGATCTGCGATCTCGATCTTTAGAAACTTTTAATTCCGAATTACAACTCTGTGCATTTGAAATCTGAATGCCACCAAATGCAAAAATGGCAACGCATAACAATAACCTAAAAGATGTCTTAGTAAGCATGGCTAGATTCTTTAAATTCCTTGTGTAGAAAAATTGCCCCAACTGCAATAATTCAATGTTGTTATATCAAAGATACGTAGGAAAAATCGTAAAAAATTTAGATAATCTTAACTATTAGTTGAACTGCAAAGAATACTCGGTGAACTGCACAAAAACTGCCAAAATTACATGAATTTTTGTAGGAATTCACTATACGTATAAGTACGTATGTCACCTATTTATAAGGACTTAGGGTAGTTTAATTTTGTGGGAATATAAATTTTCTAAAGTGCTCGAAATTAGTTTTTTTAAGCCTTTATGTAACCGTATATTTGCAGAATTGTTAAGTTAACTTTATGTCATTACAGAAAGAGATCAATCGAAGGAAAACTTTCGGAATTATTTCCCATCCGGATGCCGGAAAAACGACTCTTACAGAGAAGCTTTTATTGTTCGGAGGAGCCATTCAGGAAGCGGGTGCGGTAAAGAGCAATAAAATCAAAAAAGGGGCTACCAGCGACTTTATGGAAATCGAGCGACAGCGTGGGATTTCGGTAGCGACCTCTGTGCTTGCGTTTGAATATAAAGATATAAAAATCAACATCTTAGACACGCCAGGACACAAGGATTTCGCGGAAGATACTTTCAGGACACTCACTGCCGTTGACAGTGTTATTGTTGTGATAGATGTGGCAAAAGGGGTGGAGGAACAAACCGTAAAACTGGTAGAAGTTTGTCGAATGCGAAATATTCCAATGATCGTTTTTATCAACAAACTTGATAGAGAAGGAAAGGACGCCTTTGAACTTTTGGATGAAATTGAACAAAAACTCCACTTACGGGTTACACCGCTCTCCTTCCCTATTGGAATGGGATATGACTTTAAGGGAATCTATAATATTTGGGAGAAGAACGTAAATCTCTTCAGTGGTGATAGTCGAAAGAATATTGAAGAAACCGTTCGGATCGAAGATATTTCAGAAGAAAAACTGGACGAATTAGTAGGGAATGATGCGGCAGAAACCCTTCGTGAAGAGCTCGAACTGGTCTATGAAGTATACCCGGAATTCAAGCGCGAAGAATATCTTGAGGGTAGCCTACAGCCTGTATTCTTTGGTTCCGCCTTAAATAACTTTGGAGTGAGGGAATTACTGGACTGTTTCATCGAAATCGCTCCGGAACCCAGACCCAAGGAAAGTGATACCCGATTGGTTCAACCCGATGAGGAAAACTTCTCGGGTTTTGTCTTTAAGATCCACGCCAACATGGACCCTAAACACAGAGACCGACTGGCATTCGTTAAGATAGTGTCCGGGACCTTTGAGAGAAATACTCCTTATTTACATGTGAGAAACGGTAAGAAAATGAAATTCTCCAGCCCGAATGCTTTCTTTGCTGAAAAGAAACAAATCGTTGATGTCTCTTACCCGGGAGACATTGTAGGGCTCCATGATACCGGAAACTTCAAAATTGGAGATACCCTCACTGAAGGCGAGCAAATGCAATACAAAGGAATTCCAAGTTTCTCTCCGGAACATTTCAAGTATATCAACAATGCCGATCCTATGAAAAGCAAACAGCTTGAAAAAGGGATTGATCAGCTCATGGATGAAGGGGTGGCTCAATTATTTGTCCTCGAATTAAACGGCCGAAAGGTAATTGGAACCGTGGGAGCATTACAATTTGAAGTGATACAATATCGCCTGGAGCATGAGTACGGGGCGAAATGTAGTTACGAAAACCTAAACGTCCATAAAGCCTGTTGGGTAGACCCAAAGGATCCACAGAGTGAAGAATTTGCAGAGTTTAAAAGAGTAAAATCGAAGTTCCTTGCGAAAGACAAGAGAGGCCAACTGGTATTTTTTGCTGATTCGGCGTTTACACTGCAAATGACGCAAAGTAAGTATCCTAACGTGACCTTACACTTTGTGAGTGAATTTGAGCCTACCACTATTCATAATAGTGTGCAATAATTTGAAGATCGTCGACTCCGGATCCTAAATACATTTTCACTGCACCCGTCCCAGTGGTACTTCCAACTGCAAGCTGAGCGGCAAATAATGCAACGTACGTTCCAGGGCCTAACTTCACATAATCGGTTCCTACATTAACAAAATTCCGGTATGCACCATTTCTGGAATCGGAATTCACATAAATCTGACCATTTAAGCCAATAAGCCCACCTATCTCCTGGCAAATAGTTCCGGATGCGTTCACATCGATGCACCAGGGTCCTCCATTGATTGGATTCCCGTCCACATCATTCACCACTGCAGGTCCCGCATAGGGATCGCCGGGATCTGTCACCTGCCTGAAATACAATCCTGTTTGTATTACCCTTGCGTGGGTATCATCTATGCGGCCATTGGCTCCCGATGTTTTATAAACGGACCATGACAAGGAATAATTTACTTCAACTATGGCGTTCTTGGTCAATGTAAATGATTCTGCTGGGAAATTTGTCGGCACACCCGCAGGATCATATCCAAAGGCAGTTCCGGTTTGGTTGATCAAGCTGGTTGGATCCTCAACATCATCCAGATAGTTCTCCGAATTTACGAGCATCTCAATAGTTTCGGTATAGTCTCCCAAAACCAGGTCTCCATCGGCATTGACATAAACCCTGGTAGATGAACCGGCCCCAAGATTATTTGTATTATTGGTGGCATTAAGGCCGTCGATCAGCGCTTTAGAGGTAGCACCCTCCATGTGTAATGTTTGTTGTGGACTAGTAGTGTTTATCCCCACCTGTCCCACCATTAATGTCGTTATAAAAGCTATTGCTATTGTAAAATTCCACTTCATAATCACTCAATTATAAACTCGTATTTTCAAAAAGTCCTGTGCCCCGCCAAAGCCAACGCTGGTATAATGGGTGGGGCTGTCGTTTACTCTTCCGTAGAAATATAAGGTATGTGTACCTGCCGGAACTGTAAGGTAAGCTTGTCCGTTCATATAAGGATAACCAGCTATCCCCTGGCTATTTGTTGCATAAAATTGTCCTTTCTGACCGTAATCTTTGGTTAATTCTGCTCCACTCAAGCCGTCGTTATTCAAGTCTACTTTGAAATAAGTCATCATACTAACTGCTTGATCATAGGTAACATAGAAGTAAGGCGGGCCTGCTGAAAGATCATTCCCAACCACCAATAGAGTTATCCCATATTTCACTTCTACAATTGCCTGTTGAGGTGCCGTGAAAGTAACCGTTGTGATCTGTCCATCAACGGTGGTCTGCCCCAAGTCGTCACTGTTTACCGCGGTGCCCGTATCCACAGAAAGGCCGTAGGGGTCATCTGGAATAAAATTATCAACCTCGATCAGAAAATTAAGAGGTTCCTGACCGCTGGGGCCGCTACCGTTACCCAATGTAATGTCTCCATTTCCATCGACATACGCCGGGCTAAGGTCAACTCCATTGTTATAGGTAGGATTATTGGTTGAATTTAAACTTTCAATTCTGATAGTTGCATTACTACCAGCCACGTGCAGGTCTTCCTGTGGTGTGGTTGTTCCAATTCCTATTTGGGCATTCATCCACATACATGGTGTCAAAATTCCTAAGAACAGATATAATAAAGTACTCTTCTTCATATCAATGTAGTCTTATAAACACAAAATCATTACCCGTGGCAAATTCCACATATGTATCTTTTGAGGTGGATCCTCCTCCACCACCTTTTACATCGGATGAAACCGTACCATAGAATTCGATGTCATAATTTCCAGCCGAAGGAAGCAGAATGTAGGCAGTATTGCTATTAAACATAGTTCCGTTTACACTTGCGCTGCTCGCACTGGTATAACACTTATTGGCCAAGCCGTATTTTCTTGTTTGCCCCGTAACTTCGATGTGGGTTTGAATTTGTCGCGCTAAATGATCGGTAATAGTGGTAGGAGTGGAATTCAGATATACATCAAAACTCAAAATATATTTTACTTCCAGCATTCTCGCTTGAGAAACTGTCACCGAGTAAGACTTAATGAGGGTTTGGTTTGATCCTGTAGAACTGGTGGACAATAAAGTAACAGCACTAGTTGGCAGATTGGTATCATCGAAAGCATCCAAGTCTTCCGATCCTTCCACCGTTTTTAGTTCAAGTGTAAATTCTCCATCTTCATTAACGTACAAAGGAAAGGTGTCATTGCTCAAATCGAGATCACCATTAACATCTCCTCCATTATAAATGTTGTTGGTAGAATTAAGTTCGTCAATACGAACTGTACCGGTAGCACCGGCCACATGCAATGCCTGTTGTGGGTTGGTAGTATTAATTCCTATTTGGCAAACCGCGGCTTGCGAAATAAGTAATACAATAAAAAATGCTCTCTTCATTTTCCAGACTTTAAATTAAACTAAGTCCAGACAAATAGATTAGGCGGGAACTATTTCATGAATGATCGGGGACGGTCTTTTTACCTGAAATCCAATTTCTATCAATCTACAAATCTCAACACAAATAAGGGGAGAGGTATTTGGATGAGATGGCTAAATGTAGGAAAAAAAATAAACGTTCCAAATTTTGAAACGTTAAAATAACGATTAACATCAATTTTTATCGATGAACAGCCAAAGTAGGCTCTGGATAATGTACTCTAAAAATACATCACACTGATGTCCAGCCTGTCCATGTCCCCGAAGGTAACTCTGAACGCTGCATCGGAAGTCAATCCGCCACCATCTACAGTACCGTTAAGATGAATGCTGTAATTTCCGGCACTTAATGGCAAGGTAACGGACCGTGAGTTGAATATAAATCCTGAAGCCGTATCACAATCGGAATTAGAATACACGGTACTTTTCATTCCATATTTCTTTGTGGTATCCGGAGTTACTCCATTACCAAGGTACCAGTAATTATGTGCCACTTTTGCTCCGCCATCCATAAGTTTGGCAGAACCGTCGTAGTTATCGAACTCCATAGAAATATAGTAAGTGATCGTAACAAAGGCTCTTTGAGTGAGCGTAAATGTTTCGGCGTAAAGCTCACTGGAATTAGCACTCGCATCTGCACCGGTTTGAAGAATTTGCGGAGAAGAAAACGACTCTGAAGAGGCCAGCTCCCCGGAAATCTCTGCCAGTTTCAAATTTCCATCGGCATCCACCATTACGTTATACATGGAAGAACCCCCGGAATTTTTTGTGTTGTTGGTACTGTTAAGTCCGTCAATTCTAATCGAGGCATTGTTTCCTGAAATATGAAGCGCAGCCTGGGGATTGGTCGTACCAATACCCACTCCTTTTTGAGCCCAGTTACCGGTTACGGTAAATATTGCCAGGAAAGTAAGAAGTAAAAATTTGTTCATAATGCTGTCGTTTAGAATGTTGAATTCAAAGCTTTGGTTACAGATAAATCGCGTGTATATCAAGACGGTCCACATCTCCGAAGGTTACCCTGAACGCAGCATCTGAGGTTAGTCCTCCACCAAAAACTGCGCCGTTCAAATGAATACTATGGGTTCCTGCATTTAGCGGAATGGTCACAGATCTTGAATTATACACATATCCCGTGGCTGTCATGGCATCAGAATTGAAATAGACTGAACTCGTCATACCATAAGACTTGGTAGTGTCTGGAGTGGTTCCATCTCCCAGGTACCAATAGTTGTGTGCAATTTTTGCACGTCCGTCCACGATGGTTGCTCCAGCGGTATCTTCAAAATCCATGGAAACGTAATACGTGATTACCACCAGGGCTTTTTCGGTCAGCGTAAATGTTTTGGAATATAATTCACTTGAATTCAAACCTGAATTTGCAGTTGTCTGAACAACCACGGGTGCCAGCATCGACGCTTCAGATGATAATTGACCAGAAACCTCTGTTAAGGAAAGTTTACCGTCGGCATCAACCACTACATTGTACATGTCGGCTCCTCCTAAATTTTTGGTGTTATTCAAGCTGTTCAAGCCATCAATCCTGATATTGGAATTGGCTCCAGCTATATGAAGTGCTTCCTGGGGATCGGTAGTACCTATCCCAACCTGTGCCCAAACAGTGCTCAAGGCCGTTGTGAAAAGCAAACAAAGAGTAATTATTATTTTCATATCGCTATTTTTATGTAGTGATTTCAACTTGTTTAATTGTTTTGTAATAATGGGGCTGCTGCATCTCCTGAGTTGCAAGGACAACCGTTATTCGGATAGGTAACAATTTGTATGGTTACCGTCGCCGTGTCACATATATCTGAATTGGGAGCAGGTAAACACACTTCATAATCGAAAGTTACATTTCCAAGGTATCCTTCCGAAGGCGTGTAACTGTATGTCCCGTCTGAACTAAACGTAAATGCTTGGCCGGCGGGTGTAGGTCCGCTAACCAATGAGTAAGTCGAACCATCTGGCGCACTTCCATCGTTTACAGTGCCGTTGTACTCCTGATTCATACAACCGGTTTCTATTTGGGGTGCAGCATATTCTTCAAGAATAAAGACTTTACCATCACCATGATCCACAGTTGCCGCCATTAAATCCACTCGTGTGATGATAGAACCTACGGGTGCCAGATCGTCCAAAGTAAAGATGGCAATTCCCAAGGCTCCTCCATTTTCTACCACACGACCCGAATTCCAGTAATCTACTCCGGCTGGAGGGGCTGCAACTACAGATCCCCACTGAGTGGAATTTTCGCGCACAAAGGTGTCTCCCAGGAAAGTTTCCGTAGAACTTCCTGAGGGATATCCGTATACCACGATATAGTAACAGTTGTTAGCATTTCTTTCGGTAATGGCTAAGAATCCACCATCATTCGAAGGAATCCCCGGAGCGTAATTTAGCGTTTGGATTTGTGCATCAGTGGTAGCAATAGCAGAAAAATCGCCACAGATATCTCTACCATTGTCGTTTGAGGTGAAGTAATGATTCAGGTTCTGATCCTGAAAAGCAGCCAGTGCATCGTCGTTCCAATCAACACTTCCACTATTATTATTTACAATTGTACCATTCTGGATAATATCATTATCACTATGTCCATCCGGACCTAAACGAGTCATTTTGTAGGACGAGGGCTTGGCGAATGAATTATACACAGTTCCATTAATAGTAATAGAACTAATCGTCGCGGGATCGCTATCTACGGCTTGAGTATCGGACCACTGAAAGGTAACACCAGTGGTTACTGAAGGTTTCTGAGTTTGAGCGATGGTTTCATTAGAGTTGCCCACAAGGACAACTATAATGAAACTCAACAAGACATAAATTCTCTTTAACGGGGGCAGAGATTTATCCATAAGTATTTATTTGGGTTCATCGCCAGAGAATTGATAAATCAATCGGGGGCTCTAACGATTTGAATCAAAAATACTTACAAATGAGGAAATTTCTTACATAGTATAACGTTTATTCGTTGTACGCTAAAAAATCATCGATAAAATACCCAAATACTAGAAATAATTGTAGGAATTTTAGCCCAAATTGACTTAAAATTGAACTTTCAAGGGCATTATTCGGTATAAAAAAACCCCGCGATGCGGGGTTGTAATATTAAGCTTCTCCGGTAGGACCGAAGTTGATCGGCAGCGGAGGCTGATTATAGTCTTTAATCTCTCCATGCGAACTTTCGAATCGCTGTATATTATCATTCAAAGCCTTTAACAGGCGCTTCGCATGTTGAGGAGTTAATACTATTCTCGATTTTACTTTGCTTTTAGGAACTCCCGGCATTATGGTCACGAAATCCATTACGAATTCGGACTGGGAATGGTTGATAATCGCAAGGTTGCTGTAAATCCCCTGTGCGACGTCTGCATCCAGTTCAATATTGATCTGCCCTTGTTGAGGCTTTTTTTCTTCTGCCATTTGAAAATGCTTTATTCAACAAGCGCTCCTGAAAAGGAGCGCCCGAATCTATTAATTAAAATTAACTTCTTGTTTCTCCCGGGTCATTTCCTCGAGTTCTTCTTTCGAACCAACGATTATCGTGTCATAATCCCTCATACCGGT
The DNA here is from genome assembly GCA_009827225.1 of Flavobacteriaceae bacterium. Lineage (GTDB taxonomy): Bacteria > Bacteroidota > Bacteroidia > Flavobacteriales > Flavobacteriaceae > Aureisphaera. The sequence goes on from WUAI01000049.1 coordinate 11,386, forward strand.
ACCGGCTGGAATTCTATGACCCACGATCACATTCTCCTTGAGACCTTCAAGCCTGTCCACTTTACCGCTTACCGCAGCCTCGTTCAACACCTTCGTAGTTTCCTGGAAGGAAGCCGCCGAAATGAACGACTTGGTTTGTAGGGAAGCTCTTGTAATACCCTGAAGTACCGGAGTAGCGGTTGCAGGAACCGCCTCTCTGGCCTCTACCAAAGCTTTGTCTTCTCTTCTCAATAAGGAGTTCTCGTCTCTCAGTTCTCTGGAAGTGACAATCTGACCTTCTTTCAGATTTTCTGAATCACCGGCACTTTCTACCACTTTCATTCCAAAGATCTTATCATTCTCCTCGATGAAATCGTATTTATGAGCCAATTGATTCTCCAGGAAGGTAGTATCTCCCGGATCCACAATCCGAACTTTACGCATCATTTGTCTCACAACTACTTCGAAATGCTTATCATTGATCTTCACTCCTTGTAGACGGTACACTTCCTGCACTTCATTCACCAGGTACTGCTGAACGGCGGATGGGCCCTTAATCTTAAGAATATCCTCCGGAGTAATGGAACCATCTGAAAGCGGCATACCGGCTCTGACATAGTCGTTCTCCTGTACCAAAATCTGGTTGGACAACTTCACCAAATACTTCTTGATCTCTCCTAACTTGGTTTCCACGATAATCTCACGGTTACCTCGCTTGATTTTTCCGAAGGAAACCACACCATCGATCTCACTTACAACAGCAGGGTTCGATGGGTTACGAGCTTCAAATAACTCGGTCACCCTTGGAAGACCTCCCGTAATATCACCTGCCTTGGCAGATTTTCTTGGAATCTTAACCAAAACCTTTCCGATCTTGATCTTTTCTCCGTCATCTACCATCAGGTGGGCACCCACCGGAAGGTTATAAGAACGAATTACCTCGTCCTTTTTACCTAAAATCTGAAGGGTTGGAATTTTCTTCTTATCTCTTGATTCAGAAATTACCTTCTCCTGGAAACCGGTTTGCTCATCGATTTCCACCTGGTAAGTAACTCCTTGCTCAATATTCTCATATTTGATCTTACCGGCAAATTCTGAAATGATCACCCCGTTATAAGGATCCCATTGACATACCACATCACCGGCTTTCAACTTCTGACCGTTCTTCACATAGATAGACGAACCATAAGGAATGTTGTTGGTACTCAACACTATTCCGGTTTTCTCATCGATGAGTTTAATTTCCGAAGTACGTGAAATGACGATATCGGTTGTCTTACCGTCTGAATCTTCTCCTTTAACGGTTTTCAGATCCTCGATTTCAGCTTTACCATCAAATTTAACGGCAAGTTTGTTCTCTTCGGAAATGTTACCGGCAATACCTCCTACATGGAAAGTACGCAGTGTAAGCTGAGTTCCGGGCTCTCCAATGGACTGAGCCGCAACAACTCCAACAGCTTCACCTCTTTGAACCATTTTGTTGGTCGCAAGGTTTCTACCGTAACACTGTGCACAGATACCTTTCTTCGCTTCACAAGTAAGCGCTGAACGAACTTCCACAGTTTCAACGGGCGAAGCACTGATTGCCTCTGCGATTTCATCTGTAATATGATCACCGGAAGCCACTAATAACTCCTTGGTCAATGGATGGTACACATCGTTCAATGATGTTCTACCTTTGATTCGCTCACCAAGGGTTTCTACCACCTCTTCGTTCTTCTTTAAGGCAGACACTTCGATTCCTCTAAGTGTACCACAATCTTCAATATTGATGATCACATCCTGAGATACATCCACCAAACGACGTGTTAGGTAACCTGCATCCGCTGTTTTCAATGCGGTATCTGCAAGACCTTTACGGGCACCGTGAGTAGAAATAAAGTACTCAAGGATGGAAAGTCCTTCTTTAAAGTTTGATAGAATCGGGTTTTCAATGATCTCACCTCCACCGGAATTCGATTTCTTAGGCTTGGCCATCAATCCACGCATACCGGTCAACTGACGGATCTGTTCCTTCGAACCACGAGCCCCGGAATCAAGCATCATATATACAGAGTTGAATCCTTGCTGGTCCTCGCGAATTCTCTTCATGGACAATTCTGTCAATTCAGCATTCGTTGCCGTCCAGATGTCGATCACCTGGTTGTAACGCTCGTTATTCGTGATCAATCCCATATTGTAGTTGGCGATAATTCCATCTACCTGAGAATTGGCAGTGTCGATCATTCCTTGTTTTTCCTGAGGAATGATAATATCTCCTAAACTAAAGGACAATCCACCTTCAAAGGCGAATTTATATCCAAGGTCTTTGATCTCATCTAGGAAGGCTGCTGTTTCAGGAACAGAAGTTACCTGAAGAATATCTCCAATAATGTCACGCAATGACTTCTTGGTCAATACTTCATTGATATAACCTGCCTGCTCTGGCACCTTATCATTAAAGATCACTCTACCCACAGTAGTGGTAATGATCTGATTGGTTAATTCACCTTCCTCGTTAAAGTCTTTGGTTCTAACCTTGATCTCGGCATTCAGATCTACCTTCTCTTCGTTATAGGCAATAAACACCTCCTCTGGAGAGTAGAAGGTCAACCCTTCACCTTTTACTTCATAGTCCTTAGCAGACTTACGCAACTTGGTCATATAATAAAGACCCAATACCATATCCTGAGATGGTACCGCTACCGGCGATCCATTCGCAGGGTTAAGAATATTGTGAGAAGCCAACATCAAAAGCTGAGCTTCCAAAATTGCTTCCGGTCCTAATGGTAAGTGAACCGCCATCTGGTCACCGTCGAAGTCGGCGTTAAACGCCGTACAAACCAACGGGTGCAACTGAATTGCTTTACCTTCGATCAGTTTTGGCTGGAAGGCCTGAATACCCAATCGGTGCAAGGTAGGAGCACGGTTCAATAATACCGGGTGTCCTTTCAATACATTTTCAAGGATATCCCAAACAACCGGCTCTTTTTTATCGATAATCTTCTTAGCCGACTTCACCGTTTTTACAATACCTCTTTCGATCAGTTTACGAATCACGAAAGGCTTGTATAGTTCGGCGGCCATGTCTTTCGGAAGACCACATTCGTATAGTTTCAATTCCGGTCCTACAACGATCACAGAACGAGCAGAATAATCCACACGCTTTCCTAACAGGTTTTGACGGAAACGTCCTTGCTTCCCTTTTAGACTGTCAGAAAGTGACTTTAGAGGTCGGTTACTGTCTGTTTTTACTGCAGAAGACTTACGAGTGTTATCGAACAATGAATCCACAGATTCCTGAAGCATACGCTTCTCATTTCTCAAGATAACTTCCGGTGCTTTGATTTCCATCAATCGCTTCAAACGATTGTTTCGGATGATCACACGACGATACAGATCGTTCAAATCAGAAGTCGCGAAACGACCACCATCAAGCGGCACCAACGGACGTAATTCCGGTGGAATCACTGGGATCACTTTCATGATCATCCATTCCGGATTGTTCTCACGGTTAGTGTTCGCTTCTCTCAAAGCTTCCACAACCTGAAGTCTCTTTAAGGCTTCCGTCTTACGTTGCTTGGATGTTTCGTTGTTTGCTTTGTGACGCAATTCGAATGAAAGCGCATCCAAATCGATTCTTTGTAAAAGATCGATCAAACATTCGGCTCCCATCTTCGCGATGAATTTGTCAGGATCGTTGTCTTCCAGGTACATGTTTTCCTGTGGAAGTGAATCCAGGATATTCAGGTATTCTTCTTCCGTAAGGAAATCCATTTTCTGAAGAGGCTCACCTTCTTCATTTTTTGCAATACCCGGTTGAATCACCACATATCTCTCATAGTAGATGATCATATCCAGTTTCTTGGATGGAAGTCCAAGCAGGTATCCAATTTTGTTAGGAAGCGAACGGAAATACCAAATATGGGCCACAGGCACCACAAGGTTGATATGCCCTACGCGATCACGACGTACCTTCTTCTCGGTTACCTCAACCCCACAACGGTCACATACGATTCCTTTATAACGTATACGTTTATATTTACCACATGCACATTCATAATCCTTTACCGGACCAAAAATACGCTCACAGAAAAGACCGTCACGCTCTGGCTTGTGCGTACGGTAGTTGATCGTTTCAGGCTTTAAAACTTCTCCTCTGGACTCTGCCAGGATAGATTCAGGAGAAGCCAAACCAATCGAAATCTTATTGAATTTCTGTACTGTGTTTTCTTTATTTCTTGCCATAATGCTGAAAAAATTCTTAATTGTTATTGAGTTAAAGAGCTTTTAGCTCCCTTCGGACAGGCAACAACCTATTCCTCTAATCTGATATCCAGTCCTAATCCTTTCAATTCATGCATCAATACATTGAATGACTCAGGAAGACCCGGTTCCGGCATGGTTTCACCTTTTACGATACTCTCGTACGTTTTGGCTCTACCGATTACGTCATCAGATTTAACCGTCAATATTTCTCTAAGTGTGCTTGAAGCACCATAAGCTTCGAGTGCCCAAACTTCCATCTCTCCAAATCGCTGACCACCAAATTGAGCTTTACCTCCAAGAGGTTGCTGTGTGATCAATGAGTATGGACCGATAGATCGAGCGTGCATCTTATCATCTACCATGTGTCCCAGTTTGAGCATGTAGATCACTCCTACCGTAGCAGGTTGATCAAATCGCTCTCCGGTTCCTCCATCGTATAGGTAAGTATGCCCGAATCTTGGAATTTCTGCCTCATCAGTCAGTTCGTTGATCTGATCCAGCGTAGCTCCGTCAAAAATTGGCGTCGCGAATTTGCGTCCTAATTTTTGTCCGGCCCAACCAAGAACCGTTTCATAGATCTGTCCGATGTTCATACGCGATGGTACCCCCAGAGGGTTCAACACGATGTCCACAGGAGTTCCGTCCTCAAGGAATGGCATATCCTCTTCACGAACGATACGTGCCACGATACCTTTGTTACCGTGACGCCCTGCCATTTTATCTCCCACTTTCAGTTTACGTTTCTTAGCGATGTAAACTTTGGCGAGTTTCAGAATTCCACTTGGAAGTTCATCTCCTACGGAAATGGTAAACTTCTCACGTCTTAGATTTCCTTGTAGATCGTTTTCTTTGATTTTATAGTTGTGCATCAGATCGCGAACCAACAAGTTGGTGTGATCATCGGTAGTCCAGGTTCCACCAACCAGGTGAGTATAATCCTCGACTGCGTTCAACATTTTCAAGGTATATTTCTTTCCTTTAGGGAATACAACTTCACCTAAATCGTTGGTAACACCCTGTGCCGTTTTTCCTCCAACAATCGCAAACAACTTCTCAACAAGTATGTCCTTAAGCTCCATGAACTTAGACTCATACTTCAATTCAAGTTCTGCGATATCCTCTTTATCCTTAGCTCTCTTGCGCTTGTCTTTGATAGCACGTGCAAACAACTTCTTGTCGATTACTACTCCACGTAATGAAGGAGAGGCCTTTAATGAAGCATCTTTCACATCACCGGCCTTGTCACCAAAGATGGCACGAAGAAGTTTTTCTTCCGGTGTAGGATCGCTTTCACCTTTAGGAGTAATTTTCCCTATAAGAATATCTCCCGGCTTTACTTCTGCACCCACACGGATCATACCGTGCTCATCCAAATCTTTAGTAGCTTCTTCAGATACGTTCGGAATATCATTGGTCAATTCCTCGTTACCTAATTTGGTATCACGAACTTCCAGTGAATATTCATCGATATGAATGGAAGTAAAGATATCTTCACGTACTACCTTTTCAGAAATTACAATCGCATCCTCGAAGTTATATCCTTTCCAAGGCATGAAGGCAACCTTCATATTTCTACCAAGGGCCAATTCTCCTTTTTCGGTTGCATATCCCTGGCAAAGCACTTGTCCTTTGGTCACTCTGTCGCCTTTCTTCACGATAGGCTTCAGGTTGATAGAAGTACTTTGATTGGTTTTTCTGAATTTGATAAGATCGTAGGTTTTAGAATCTCCGTCAAAACTTACCATACGCTCTTCGTCGTTACGATCGTACTTGATAGTAATCTTGTTCGCATCCACATATTCCACTACTCCATCTCCTTCAGCATTGATCAATACTCTGGAGTCTGATGCCACCTGACGCTCCAATCCGGTTCCCACAATTGGAGAATCGGCTATTAATAACGGTACGGCTTGACGCATCATATTCGATCCCATCAAGGCACGGTTCGCATCATCGTGTTCCAGGAATGGAATCAACGAAGCCGAAATAGAAGAGATCTGGTTAGGAGCAACATCGGTATAGTGAACCGATTTCGGATCCACTACCGGGAAGTCACCTTCCATTCTAGCAATTACACGATCGGAATTGATCGTTCCATCCTTCTTTAATGGAATATTCGCCTGAGCGATGAGTTTCTCCTCTTCTTCTTCCGCAGAAAGATAGATAGGTTCGTTCTTAAGATCAATCTTCCCCTTTTCCACTTTACGATAAGGAGTTTCAATAAATCCAAGGTTATTCACTTTCGCATATACCGAAAGTGAAGAGATCAATCCAATGTTCGGTCCTTCAGGAGTTTCAATTGGACAAAGTCTTCCGTAGTGTGTATAGTGAACATCACGAACCTCAAATCCTGCTCTCTCTCTGGAAAGACCTCCAGGTCCAAGTGCCGATAAACGACGCTTGTGAGTGATCTCCGCCAATGGATTGGTTTGATCCATGAACTGAGACAGCTGGTTGGTTCCGAAGAAAGAATTGATCACGGACGAAAGTGTTTTCGCGTTGATCAGATCGATCGGGGTAAATACCTCGTTATCACGAACGTTCATACGTTCACGGATGGTACGTGCCATACGCGCCAATCCAACACCAAACTGTGAAGACAACTGCTCCCCTACAGTACGAACACGACGGTTCGAAAGGTGATCAATATCATCGATTTCCGCTTTGGAATTGATTAACTCAATCAAATATTTCACAATGGTAATGATATCTTCTTTGGTAAGCACTTGCTTATCCATTTCAATATCAAGACCCAGTTTTTTGTTCATTCGGTAACGTCCTACCTCACCAAGGTTGTATCTCTGATCTGAGAAGAACAACTTGTTGATGATTCCACGAGCAGTTTCCTCATCGGGTGGTTCGGCGTTACGCAGCTGACGGTAAATATGCTCCACCGCTTCTTTTTCAGAGTTCGTTGGATCCTTCTGAAGCGTATTATGAATAATTGCATAATCTGCCTGAAGGTTATCTTCTTTGTGTAAAAGAATAGTTTTTGAACCTGAATCCAGGATTTCTTCGATATGTTCTTTTTCAAGAACTGTATCACGATCCAACACGATCTCATTACGCTCGATGGATACCACTTCCCCGGTATCTTCATCCACGAAGTCTTCGTGCCAGGTCTTCAAAACACGGGCAGCCAGTTTGCGGCCAAGGAATTTCTTCAATCCGGTTTTGGTCGCTTTCACCTCTTCTGCAAGGTCGAAGATCTCTAGAATGTCTTTATCTCTTTCAAAACCGATAGCACGGAAAAGTGTAGTTACCGGTAATTTTTTCTTTCTATCGATATAAGCGTACATCACGCTGTTGATATCGGTAGCAAATTCGATCCATGATCCTTTGAATGGAATCACACGAGCCGAATATAATTTAGTTCCGTTCGCATGGAATGATTGTCCGAAGAATACACCCGGAGATCTGTGCAACTGAGAAACTACAACTCTTTCAGCACCGTTGATACAGAAGGTTCCTGAAGGAGTCATATAAGGAATGGTCCCAAGGTATACATCCTGTACGATGGTTTCGAAGTCTTCATGTTCCTCATCGGTACAGTAAAGTTTCAGTCTTGCTTTAAGTGGTACGCTGTAGGTCAACCCTCTTTCGATACATTCCTGGATGGAATATCGAGGGGGATCCACAAAGTAATCTAAAAATTCTAACACGAATTGGTTTCGTGTATCGGTAATTGGGAAGTTTTCAAGGAAAGTCTTGTAGAGTCCTTCCTGTCCTCTTTCTTCTGATTTGGTCTCCAACTGGAAAAAATCCTGGAAGGATTTTACCTGGATGTCCAAAAAGTCGGGATATTCCGGCTTGTTTTGTACAGAGGAAAAATTCAATCTTTCAGTTTGCGTTGCTGACATCTATGGACGGAATTTTAATTAAAAAAACATTGATGCGTATACTCGTAAAATGGAAACCTTTATATACGCAAAATGGTTTAGGCCTTTTCCGGCAATGGGAAAGACCTAAACCTTTAAGGTTTGGAGTTGAGGAGCTTATTTAAGCTCAACCTCTGCTCCAGCTTCTTCTAACTGAGCTTTAAGTGCTTCAGCTTCGTCTTTAGATACACCTTCTTTAATTGGAGAAGGAGCGTTATCTACTAATCCTTTAGCATCTTTAAGACCAGCACCTGTTAATTCCTTAACAAGTTTTACTACGGCTAGTTTAGCACCACCTGCAGCAGTAAGAATTACGTCGAATTCTGTTTGCTCATCAGCAGCATCACCACCACCGGCACCTCCACCAGCAGCAACAGCTACAGCTGCAGCAGCAGGCTCAATACCATACTCGTCTTTTAATATAGTAGCTAACTCATTAACTTCTTTAACAGTTAAGTTAACTAATTGTTCTGCGAAATCTTTTAAATCTGCCATTTTCTATCGTTTTAAATAATTTTGTGTTATATGATTTTTTTAGTGCAATAATTTTGGGTTAACCCTCTTTTTCTGAAAGAGTTTTAACAATACCTGAAAGTGTACTTCCTCCCGATTTAAGAGCTGAAATAACATTCTTCGCAGGCGATTGAAGCAATCCGATGATCTCTCCAATAAGCTCTTCTTTGGATTTGATATCAACAAGAACATCAAGTTGATCGTCTCCAACATAAATCGCTTCTTCGATAAATGCTCCTTTCAGTAATGGTCTTTCAGATTTCTTTCTGAATTCCTTAATTACTTTTGCCGGGGCATTTCCTGTTTCAGAAACCATCAATGAAGTGTTTCCTTTAAGTACTTCAGTCAATTCACCGAAGTCCTTTTCAGAACTCTCCATCGCTTTCGCCAATAAGGTATTTTTAACTACGTTTAACTTTACACCTGCTTTAAAACAAGCACGACGTAAGTTTGAAGTGTCACCTGCATTTAATCCGGAAATGTCTGCCAAATAAATATTGGTATTATCCGAAAGCTGTGCAGTTAACTGTTCAATTACTACTGATTTTTCTTCTCTTGTCATAATTTTACAATGTTACCGCTTAGCTTAATTCCTTGGCGTCGATCTCCACGCTAGGACTCATCGTACTAGACATGAAAATGCTCTTGATGTAAACACCCTTAGCCGCCTGAGGCTTCATCTTTACAAGCGTAGTTAATAATTCTTTTGCGTTTCCTGCAATCTTTTCAGCATCAAAAGATGCTTTTCCAATTGCGGCATGTACAATACCGGTCTTATCCACTTTAAAGTCGATCTTACCTGCTTTTACATCAGAAACTGCTTTAGCAACATCCATTGTTACCGTACCAGTCTTTGGGTTTGGCATCAATCCTCTGGGACCTAATACCCGTCCTAACGGACCTAATTTCCCCATAACACTTGGCATGGTGACAATAACGTCGACATCTGTCCAACCTCCTTTAATTTTATTGAGGTACTCGTCTAAACCAACATAATCTGCTCCTGCTTCTTTTGCTTCAGCCTCTTTATCCGGAGTCACTAAAGCCAACACCTTAACATCTTTACCTGTTCCGTGAGGTAAGGTTACCACGCCACGAACCATTTGATTCGCTTTACGAGGATCGACATTAAGACGTACAGCAAGGTCTACAGACGCATCGAAATTTGCGTTGGTGATCTCTTTTATTAAAGCAGAAGCTTCAGCTACCGAATACGTTTTGTTCGGCTCCAATTTGCTCTTAGCTTCCTTTTGCTTCTTTGTTAATCTTGCCATTTTATAGATTCTTTTTCTAGATTAAAAAGGTGCGGAACCTTTTACTTTGACTCCCATGGATCTCGCAGTACCGGCTACCATTTTCATGGCAGACTCAACAGTAAATGCATTAAGATCTGGCATCTTGTCTTCTGCAATTGCTTTAACCTGATCCCAGGTAATACTAGCTACTTTTTTTACGTGAGGTTCACCAGAACCTTTTTTCACTTTCGCAGCTTCAAGGATCTGTACAGCAGCTGGAGGGGTTTTGATGACAAAGTCGAAAGACTTGTCTTTATAAACCGTGATCGCAACTGGCAATACTTTACCTTGTTTATCCTGAGTTCTTCCGTTAAATTGTTTACAGAACTCCATGATGTTCACACCGGCAGCACCTAAAGCGGGTCCAACTGGTGGTGATGGGTTAGCAGCACCTCCGCGGACTTGTAACTTTACTACTTTATCTACTTCTTTTGCCATTTTTCAAATTTTAATTCGATTTTTTCTATCGTGGAAGCCCAAGAAAAAACCTATTATATAGCGTGTAACAATTAAATTTTCTCTACTTGCATATAGCTTAGTTCCAATGGTGTTTTTCTTCCGAAAATCTTAACCATCACCTCAAGCTTGCGTTTTTCTTCATTGATCTTTTCAACCGTTCCATTGAATCCGTTGAATGGACCATCGATCACTTTCACCGTCTCACCCACTACGTAAGGAATATTGATGTTCTCATCCTGAACAGACAACTCATCTACTTTTCCTAACATACGGTTCACCTCCGCCTGTCTTAATGGCACAGGATCCCCTCCTTTAGTCTCACCAAGGAAACCGATAACTCCGTTGATCGATTTAATAATGTGTGGTATCTCTCCCGCCAGACTCGCCTGGATCATGATATAACCAGGAAAGTAAACTCTTTCTTTGTTGATCTTCTTCCCGTTTCGGATTTGGATCACCTTTTCAGTAGGCACCAAAACCTGCTCTATATAATCCTGCAAGTTCAAACGTGCGACCTCAGACTCGATATAAGATTTGATCTTATTCTCTTGCCCGCTCACCGAACGAACCACATACCACTTTTTTGTACTCTTAGTTTCAGTCATCTTTTATTAGGATTTGATCCAGGTGAAATACTGACTAATAACTTTGCTAAATACAGTATCTACTCCCCATACGGCCAAAGCCAGTACGATAGAGAAGGCTGCTACTACAACAGTGAGACGCTGTGCCTCCGACCAATTGGTCCAGGTTACGTGATTCTTAAGTTCGTTATAAGATTCTTTGATGTAGTTTATCATTGTCTTTTGTTTTAAAATTCGGGTCTCGTAGGACCAATTGTCGTGAGAGATTCTTAACTCTTAATCTTGCCGCTCATCACTCTCACTCGCTTGCACGGGTTGAGAGACTTCCCTCGACTTCGCTCGGGATAAACTTCTCGTCTCACACTCCTTAGCACGGGTTGAGAGACTCGAACTCCCGACACCTGGTTTTGGAGACCAGTGCTCTACCAACTGAG
>WUAI01000050.1 GCA_009827225.1 Flavobacteriaceae bacterium
ACACCTCAACACAATGTAACGTTCGAGAATCTGACTACTGTGGTGCGTCCTTCAAAAAATATTCTAAGATCCGTCAACAAAACGGAATTGGTGCTCGAAAGAATCAAGGAGATAGCATCCAAGGGTTTCTCTCCTTCGGCACTTACATCCTATATCCGGAACCCGTTGGAATTCTATTATCAAAAAGTATTAAAGATCCGGGAGTCGGATGATCTTGAGGAAACGGTTGAATTTAGCACCCTGGGAACTGTAGTGCACAATAGTCTTGAAAATCTTTACAAAGATTTCATTGGGAAAAATCTGACCCGGGAAATGTTACAAAAGGTGAAGCCTTTAATTTCTTCGGAAGTGGAAAGCCAGTTCAGGGAACACTATAAGGAAGGAGCGCTGGACAAAGGTAAGAACCTCATAATATATGAAGTGGCAAAGCGATATGTGAGCAATCTCGTAGATCATGATATTCGTGAATTGAAGAATAATACCATTCTACTGCTACACCTCGAAGCGGATCTCAGTACCGAAGTCGAAATACCTCATCTGGATTTCCCGGTTAAAATTGGAGGGATGGTAGACCGAATAGATCTGTATAACGATACGGTAAGAATTCTTGATTATAAGACCGGTAAAGTGGAACAGCGAGATATGGAGATTATCGACTGGAAAGACATTGGAGAAGATTATAAATACAGCAAAGCCTTCCAGGTACTTACCTATGCGACTCTTTGCAAGCAGGAATTGAAAATGAACAATATGGAAGCCGGAATTATTTCATTTAAGAATCTCAGTAATGGCTTCCTCAGATTCGCGAAAAAGAATGCCCCCAGAGATCGTAACAAACAAACTGAAATATCCGAAGAGGTCCTTATAGCCTTTAAAGAAGAATTGGTGAATCTCATTTCTGAAATATGCGACCCGCAAATTCCTTTCGTTGAAAAACCGGTATAACGTAAATATCCTATTCTGTTTATTCCTCTATGTCAAGATTTGTGGATGTAAATTACATCAGGTTGAAGTCTCGCTCAAAAAGATTGAAATCTCCAGTAAGAGGTGCTCTGCTTCGATTTTATGGAAATAAAAAAATCCATTTGCAATGCAAATGGATTTCGTGCTTGATGTGGAGAAGAGCGGATTGCCTGTGGGCGGACCGCAATAACTCCGCGCCTGCAAATACTAAATCCATACCTTTCGGCATGACGTTTTTATTTACTTCGGCTTTCGGAAGCAAGCTTCCTAGCCTCAGCAATAAAAAATCCATTTGCAATGCAAATGGATTTCGTGCTTGATGTGGAGAAGAGCGGACTCGAACCGCCGACCTCTTGACTGCCAGTCAAGCGCTCTAGCCAACTGAGCTACATCCCCAGGTTATTAATTGTATCAAAAAGCTATATTCGAAATAACTTTTTACCTTAATCAGGGCAGCTCTTTTGCGCTCCCCGCCCGAACGTACCGTTCGGTACGGGCGGGTAGCCAACTGAGCTACATCCCCAATCGAGATGCGAAAATAATAATTTTTTTATTCCTGCCCTCTTAAAATGAGTAAAGGTTTAGTGGTATAGAACTCCTGTTTAAGTACAGAATTCTTTTCCCACAGCTTCTGGAAGAAACCGCGTTTTCGTCTCAATACACAAAGCATATCGGGATGAGCCTGCTGAAAATGTTCTAGAACTCCCTGATAGATCGTAGCGTTTTCAGTAGCAGTAACAGAAGAACTTTTTGACAAAAGATCTTCATCGATAGAAGATACTTCGTTTGCCATGTCCGGTGTTTTTACCTGCAACAAATTGATCTTTGAACTAAAATGTTGTGCCAAATCCATTAATGGGTCTAACACTCCATCCTTTTCAAAGTGACCGCTTTTGAACGCCAGGAGTATCGTTTCTATCTTTCTGAAGATATAATTCTTAGGAATGATCAGCATAGGAATGTCCGTTTGCTTGACCAGTTTCCCGGTAATTGGCCCCAGATACACTTCATCCTGAATATCCACACTTTGAGGCGATACCATCATAAGATCGATATTCAGTTGCTTTGAAACTCTTGAGATACCTTCAAACGGATCCCCTTTAATGGCTCTGGCAATGACCTCCACGTCTTTGCAATCTACTGCAGAAACAACTTCATCCAATTGCTTTTGATTGTCTTCCAAAGCCTGCTGGGTAATTTTGGCCATTCCTCCAGCTTTTGAAAACTCCTTATAGATGTTGATCAAATATACCGTTGCTCCGCTTATAGAAGCGAAACTAACAGCATACCTCAAGTTGGTAATTCCATTTTCAGTAGAACCAACGGGAACCAATATATTTTTCATGAGAATCTTTATATTTAATTATGCCCTTCATATAAAGCACGTTGCAAAATTAAACCTAAAAAATGATACGACTGGCAAAAGTTAAAGAAATTGAACAAATAATGACGATCACACGTCTTTGCGCCAATAAAATGACCTCGGAAGGAATACTGCAATGGAACGAACATTATCCCTCTAAAGATGCATTCTTGAATGATGTGGATAGAAAGGAGTTGTATGTATTGCTGAAGGAAGGTCGGGTGATTGGGAGCATCACAATATCTACCTATAAAGATGAAGAATACGAGCCTGTCGAATGGCTTACAGAAGACGGTTTGAACATCTATATACACCGGTTAGCGATTCATCCAGAATTTCAGCACCAGGGCCTCGCAAGAAGGCTAATGGACTTTGCCGAAGCATTCGCAATTAAAATAAAGGCCATTTCTGTGCGATTGGATACCTTCAGTAAAAATGAAAGGAATCAGCGGTTTTATGAATCCCGGGGATATACGCGACTTACGAATATCTACTTCCCAATGCAAAGTGAACATCCTTTCTTCTGCTATGAGCTTCCTCTTAAACAACTCTAACGAACCAGGGAAAAATGCCCCCGCAACACTCGGTTATCCCTCGTAGTTGCCCTGTACCAATATCCGCCTGCTGGCATAGGATTGCCGTTATACATCCCATCCCATCCCCGACTGGTTTGTCCGAAGTTGGCCAGTAATTTCCCGAAACGATCGTAAATAAAAATAGATTGTACGGGAATGGCATTTACATCGGGCTTCACATACCGCCAGTAGTCGTTAAATCCATCCCCGTTCGGAGAGAAATAAGGTGGAAAACCTGTGGGTGGTTTGGCGATCCGAAAATCTTTTTCGGCAATTCCACATCCGTTTTTGTCCCGAACGTACAAGGTATAATTGCCAATAGCCAGGTCGTTGAATATACTGAAGTCCTGATAAGGACCATCCCTGCTTACAATTGAGAATTCATAATGTCCAAGCCCTGAAACCTCGGCATCCATGTAAAAAGAATCGGCCACCTGGCCCACCCTAATTTCTTCAATTATTGCCTTAGCAGATACTTGTACTTCAAATTCTTTGGAACTCACACATTCAATGACATCCCCTTTGCTCTGAATGATATTGATGGCCTCATACACATAAATCCCAATTTCCGAGATGTCCACAAAGTTCTCTTCTGAAATAAGCACCTCTTCATTAAACTGGTTGATTAAATACCACCTAAACCGATCTGCGGAATCCTCCGTTGTAATTCGAGTAGGGATATTGTTCTCGCAAATTCCAACCACATCCGGAAAATTTATCTCAGGGTTCAGATCAATGAGTTCTCCTGTGTTTGGATCTACAAATGGTCCACAACCCAAAATAGTAGTAAAAGTTTCCGTTGGACAATTTTGAGCCTCCCCGGCTTTATTGAAAGGTACAATACGCATCCAATAGGTAGTATTGGGTTCGAAATCGATCACAAAGGTAGAAGTAGAAGTAAAAACTACGCCATCAAGAACATCATTATTGAAGGGTGAGGTACCCACATATAATCGATAACCAATAGCCCCGGGTGCAGGGAACCATTCGATCAAAGGAGTTAAAGGGACGCTGGGTTCTCCGTCGAAGGGTGACTTCAACATGGTGCAAGGTGGAGGATCGCCTATTTCACCCGTTGTAAAACTTTGCTCCGAGCAACCCGTAGCATTACCATTTTCATTATAAGGATTCACCCTAACATAAATGGTCGTACCGGGAGGAAAATCGGTTGGAGGATCATAGGTCAAAGTATTTCCTACGTCCAAATTATTCTCGATATCCCCAAGACCTGGAGCCGTTCCAATCGTAATGCGATAACCGATTGCCTTAGGTGCGTACTCCCATGCTATAGTTGTTCCAACGTTAATGTCTATTGATTCATCCGGAGGGGTTGTTACTACGGTGCATAAAGGTGGAACAGTGACATTTTCCGTCGTAAAAGAATAGGTGTCACAAACAATGTTTGGCTGATCAAAATTAAACAGGGAAATAGTCACGAAAATTTGGGTGGATTCCGGTAATCCGAGAGGTGGGTCATAGAACGGGTCACTCCCAGTAGGTTGTTCATTCGCGATCTCCCCTCCTCCACTGGTGGTTCCTACGGAAATAATATAACCGGTAACTCCATCTACTTCTGTCCAAGTGATTGTGGCATCTACTTCCACATTGGTTTCTCCATTGAAGGGACCATCGGGCATGGGACATTCCTGTCCATAATTCAAAACAGGAAATAAGGCGAAAAATATGAGATACGCCACCCCTTTCATGTATATGGAATTCAATAACACGGCCTGTTTACTACGATAAATATGCGAAACGCAATTTTCCTTAAATATAAGGATTTTTGGGTTCGATAATACGTTGTCATAGCCCTGTAAATGAATATGGTCCAAGCGCATTGCTCTCCAAGACTTTTATCCTAATTTTGCCACTTGAATTCTTCCAAAACAGATATCTCGTTCAAACGCATCCAGCAGTTGGCTATACCGGCCATACTTTCGGGAATCGCAGAGCCCATACTCTCCAGTACAGATGCGGCCGTTGTGGGAAACATCCCGGAATATGGAACCGAGTCACTTGCTGCAGTAGGGATTGTGGGGTCGTTCCTATCGATGTTAATTTGGGTATTGGCACAAAGTCGTAGCGCAATATCTGCTATTGTATCACAAAATTTGGGAGCGGGTAAACTTAAAGATATCCATAATTTCCCGGCTCAGGCGATTTATTTCAATATCGCTTTGAGTATCGTTGTTCTGGTCTCCACCTACTTTTTTGTCGAAGAGATCTTTTCACTACTGAATGCGGAAGGAATTATACTCCAGTACAGTATTGAATACTATGATATCAGGGTTTGGGGATTCCCGTTTACCTTATTTACCTTCGCGGTTTTCGGATTATTTCGAGGTCTTCAAAACACCTTCTGGCCCATGACCATCGCAACAACGGGTGCACTGATAAATATCGGCCTCGACTTTGCATTGGTATATGGTATTGAAGGATACATTCCTGAAATGGGCATTAAAGGGGCGGCCTGGGCAAGTTTGATCTCACAAGCTATCATGGCATTGATGGCGCTAACGTTTCTTTTATGGAAAACCGACGTTTCATTGAAGTTAAGACTGCCAATTCATCCTGAAATCTATCGCCTGATCTCCATGAGCTTCAACTTGTTCATCAGAACCCTGGCGTTGAATGCGGCTCTGATGCTGGCGGTAAGGGAGGCTACCGGTCTGGGGAAAGAATATATCGCTGCTCATGCAATTGCCATTAATGTCTGGTTGTTTTCCGCCTTTTTCGTAGATGGTTATGGAGCCGCCGGAAACATTCTTGGGGGCAAGTTACTGGGTGCCCGGGATTACGATTCTCTGTATAAACTCACCAGGAAAGTGAATCTTTATAACCTGGGTGTGGCCTGTTTACTTATAATTGCCGGCCTGGTTTTTTACAAACCCCTTGGCTTGTTGTTCAATAAGGACCCCGAAGTATTAACTGTATTCTATGGAATGTTTTTCATGGTGCTTTTGAGTCAGCCGTTGAATGCCATCGGATTTACGTTCGATGCCATCTTCAAAGGTCTTGGTGAAATGAAGTACTTAAGAAATGTACTGTTGGGAGCTACCATTATTGGCTTTATTCCGGTGTTGTACCTGGCAAAATATCTGGACTGGGGCCTGATCGGTATTTGGATTGCACTGCTGGTTTGGGTGGGATATCGTGCGTTGGCTTTGGTGATTAAATTCCGAAGAAAATACATGCCTTTGGTTGAAAATAAATAACTTTACCTCAATAATTGTTGATTTTTTCGTTGAAGTAATATCACATGAGTACCATAAGAATTACCAAAATGTTTTCGTTTGAAACCGGACATGCCTTGTACGGTTATGATGGTAAATGCCGAAATGTTCACGGTCACAGTTACAGGCTTTCTGTCACCGTGGTAGGACATCCCATTTCAGATAACACCCACGTAAAATTCGGAATGGTGATCGATTTTGGGGATCTTAAGAAAATAGTGAAGGAAGAAATCGTGAATGTCTTTGATCACGCCACCGTATTTAATAAGAACACCCCTCACGTGGAATTAGCCATGGAATTGAAGAACAGGGGACACAATGTCTTACTGGTGGATTACCAGCCTACCAGTGAAATGATGGTGATAGACTTTGCTGATAAGATCAAAAAAAGACTTCCGGAAAACATTCAATTACACTCCTTAAAACTTCAGGAAACCGCTACCAGCTATGCAGAGTGGTTTGCTTCCGACAACCCTTAGTCTATGCAGATACCCCCCGGCAAAAAAATATACTTCTCCAGTGATAATCACTTAGGGGCTCCTACTGCTGAAGAGAGCCTACCCAGGGAGAAAAAGTTTGTGCGCTGGCTGGATATGGTGAAAGAAGATGCTGCTGCTATTTTTTTGCTTGGCGACCTGTTCGACTTCTGGTTTGAATATAAAACGGTAGTTCCAAAAGGCTTTGTACGTGTTCTCGGGAAACTGGCTGAAATCAGCGATTCCGGTATTCCTATCTATTTCTTTGTGGGTAACCATGACCTTTGGATGAGGGATTATTTCGAGAAAGAGCTCAATATCCCTGTATACCATGACCCAAAAGAATTTGTTTTTAACGACAAGGTGTTCTTTATGGGGCATGGCGATGGCAAGGGCCCGGGAGACAAGGGCTATAAACGGATGAAGAAGGTATTTACCAATAGATTCTTTAAATGGTTATTCCGATGGTTCCATCCTGAACTGGGCATGCGACTGGCGCAATACTTATCTGTAAAGAATAAGCTTATTTCCGGGGATGAGGACAAGAAATTCCTAGGTGACGACAACGAGTGGCTCGCATTGTATGCCAAGCGGAAACTACAGGATAAGCACTACGACTATTTTGTCTTTGGACACCGGCATTTGCCAATGGAAATTAAAGTTGGTGAAAATTCAACCTACTTTAACTTAGGGGATTGGATAAGTCATTACACCTATGGTGAATTCGACGGGAATCAATTCGCCTTAAAGAAGTTTGAGGAATAACTACTGAAGTAAATAGGACAAGGTAAGAGCATCGAGTTTACCATCGGGCAACAATCCCATTCTGTCTTCAAAACCTTGCAGGGCATTAAAGGTCTCCTGCTTAAAAAGACCATCCTGCTTTATGGAGTCCCCTTTTTCATTCAGCAGCCTTTGAATTTCAAACACCAATGCTCCTCGTTGGCCAAGCCGAAGTGAATTTTCAGAAGGATTAGCGTAGAACATTTTTTCGATCAATTTTTTTCGTTTAGCCGCAGGTGATATTTCCTTTGTTTCTTCCTCTTTAGGAGGGTTTTTTAATTGAGATTCGAAATAGGCTACATCAGCAAGTAACTGTCGGTATTCATTTACCGCAGCTTGCGTTTTCTCGTTATCTTTTTTTGGATTTCGAACGTCGATTTTGTGGGCGCTCCACTGAGTGATCACGAAACCGTTTACCGTTTCGACAGCCCTGTAATAATCCAGCAGTAACCCTTTATCAGCATTTGAAATATCCAGATCTTCAGGGATCTTATATTCGTACTCAGTCAATGAAAATCTCTTATACTTCTTGTATTGACCGTATACGATCAACCCCAATATTACGATTAACAGAAAAATGATGATCTGTTTCATTGAAAAATCATTTGGTTAGTCTAATAAAGATAGTAAATCAGCTTTTAATATCCCGAAGTCGAAGCTGAATACTGGTTTTGCCTTGCCAGGTATTCTCATCCAGGTTGAAAACCGCTTTAAAAGGTTTAGAACTACACGCAAGATCCTTTTTATCCCCGAGACCAAATCCAATGGCTCCATAAACCGGACCGCTACCCTGATGCACTCCCAGTTTTAGATGGGCACCTTCCTCTCCCACACATTTTCCGTATCCGGAATCCCAAAGATTCTCCGCCATAAACACCGGGCTCATATTACCGGGGCCGAAGGGTGCAAACTGTTTTAGGATCCTGTAAAATTTCGGGTTGATCATATCAAAATCCAATGCCGCGTCCACTTTTACTTCCGGAACAAGAAGTTTAGGATTGATCGTCTCTGCAACCACTCTTTCGAACTGTAATTTGAACTTTTCGTAGTCTTCTTTCAAGAGCGTAAGGCCGGCCGCATATTTGTGCCCCCCAAATTGTTCAATATGCTCTGAACACTGTTCCAGGGCCTCGTACACGTCAAACCCCTTCACCGAGCGCGCAGAAGCGGCCAGCTTTTCACCGCTCTCAGTAAATACCAGCGTAGGACGGTAATAGGTTTCTGTGAGTCTGGAGGCTACAATTCCAATGACACCTTTATGCCAATTAGCGTTGTACACAACCGTCGTATGGCGGTCCTCTTCATCATTTGCCTTGATTTGTTCCAATGCCTCTTTAGTAATAGACTTATCGGTTTCTTTTCGATCAATATTGAATTGTTCAATTTCAGCAGCAAACCGGGCCGCAAGGTCCATATCGGTTTCTGTGAGTAGGGTCACCGCATGATTCCCGTGTTTCATCCTTCCGGCTGCGTTGATCCGCGGGGCAATGATAAAGACCACATCAGTGATGGTAAGCTTTTCTTTTTTTACCTGCTGAAGTATGGCTTTGAAACCAGTTCGAGGATTGCTATTAATCACTTTAAGACCATAATGTGCCAGGACTCTGTTCTCTCCTGTGATTGGAACGATATCGGCTCCAATGGCGGTTGCCACCAAGTCCAGGTATAATAACAGGTCTTCCAGTGTTTGCCCTCGATTTCCTGCCAGTGCCTGTACCAGTTTAAAACCCACGCCACAGCCGCACAGTTCTTTGTAGGGATAATCGCAATCACTTCTTTTCGGATCTAAAACTGCGATGGCTTCCGGTAATTCATCTCCGGGCCGATGATGATCGCATATAATAAAATCGATCCCCTTTTCTTTAGCATAAGAGACCTTGTCTATGGCCTTCACACCACAATCCAGAGCGATGATCAATGAAAATCCGTTGTCTTCAGCAAAGTCAATCCCTTGGTAAGAGACGCCATATCCTTCCTCATATCGATCCGGGATATAGGTAGCCACATTCGGATAATACGATTTCAGAAAAGAAGAAAGCAGTGCTACACTGGTCGTGCCGTCCACGTCGTAATCTCCAAATACAAGTATGTTTTCTCCTTCGGAAATTGCCTTCTCTATCCGGGCAACCGCCATATCCATGTCTTTCATAAGATAAGGGTCATGAAGATCCTCTAAAGAAGGGCGAAAAAACTTCCTCGCAGCTTCGTAAGTATCAATGCCTCGTTGGATCAATAATGAGGCAATGGTTAGGTCAACACCTAATGCCGAAGATAATTCCGAAACTTTTGAGGCTTCGGGTTTGGGTAATAAGGTCCATCGCATATATTTTCAGAAGGTATTTTGAGAAGGCCAATGATAAAACTACAAAATAAGAAATATTGGGAATTCCTTAAAAGAAAAAGATAACATACAATTCTTGAAAATCGAGTACATTTTTCATGAATAACAAATTAATTCATTAACTTCAAGAAATCCCCTTTGACTTAATTCCAAGATATGCTATGAAAAGGTCAATTGTATTCATTATAATATTTTATTCTTCGATCACAGTTTCTGCTCAAGACGGAAGTATTGACCTCTCCTATGGAGATAATGGAACAAGCATTATAGATATTGCTAATAAAGAAGACAATCTCTATAAAGCAATCGAAGACCTCAATAATCGAATTGTGATTGTAGGAGCAACTTATGACTTCAGTATTCCTTCAATTGAAACTTTTGTAATGAGAGTCTTGGAGGACGGTAATTTAGACACCTCGTTTGGGTCTGGAGGCACTGTCTTGTTACCTTACACTGAAGTAGAGTTTGAAGATGTTCGGGTTCAAAATGACAATAAAATTCTGGCGATCGATAATTCACAATTGACGATTTATAGATTCACGGAAAATGGACTCTTAGATGGCGGCTTTGGGGCCAACGGGATTTTACAAGGTATGAACACCGATGAGCAAGGGTTTGTATCAACAATCGATGATCAGGATCGAATTGTTGCTATTGGACTTACTATGATAGACGGAATTAATAATTTTTTTATTCGTCGTTTTCTTGAGAATGGTTCTATCGATTTGTCCTTTGGAAACAATGGGACAAAATTATTCTCTAGTCAGTTAACAGAATCTATTGAGAAGTTCGATGCTAAAATACTGCAGAATGGACAGTTGCTAGTTGTTATTCATCAAGAGATGGATCCCGTTAATAGGGCCATGCGCTTTTTAGAAAGTGGCGAAATTGATCTTTCCTTTGGGATAAATGGACTTGTTGATATCCCCATTTCAAATGACTTTGATTGCATTTGCTATCCCGAAATCAACGAGCATATATTATTGAGCTGTACTTATTACGACTTCAATTTTATTACCCTCAGCCGACAGACAATGAAACTAGATTGGTCCGGAAACTTAGATACGTCATTTGGCAACAATGGCTACCTAGACAACTTTTCTATTTCCTTAATACAGGATAATCAAAGAATCTTAGTAAACAATAGTGAAATTGATTTTGAAGGAGGAATATATCTATCTTTTTATAGATACTTCAATGGCGGTTATATCGATGAGTCCTTTCAGCTTGAGTCAAATTTTCAGGAAACCGGAAATGATGACGTACTTCTGTTAAACTCTGGAAAACTGTTAATTACCGGAAACACTATGTGGTACAGTGGAGAAGCAGATGTTTACTTAATCAGGCTAAACAATAATCCGTTGTCCACACCAGAATTTGATGTCCGCAAAGCAATTGTTTTCCCAAACCCATCTGGCGCCTCATTCAATATTGAGTTATCAAATTACAACACGTATCCAATAAAATACTCTATTCTTGATTCATCTGGAAGAAAACTTCATTTTGGCGAATTTAATTCATCCAGAGCCGAATTGGATCTTCAGTCTTTAGGTCAAGGACTGTACCACTTAAAAATAGGATCAAACAGTGTTCCGATAATCAAAGAGTAGTATAAGGACACGGTAAAATTTGAATGTCGTATCAAAGTATCGTACATTCGAATTTCAGAAAAATATTATCATGCCTTTAGTCACTCCTTTAAACCCGGAGCACGATCCGGAAACTCAAAAACTCGCCGAATTCTTTAACGAGACACTGGGTTTTTGTCCCAATAGCGTATTAACCATGCAGCGCCGTCCGGCGATCAGCAAAGCATTTATCAACCTCAACAAAGCGGTGATGGCAAACGAGGGACGGGTGACTTCAGCATTAAAACGAATGATTGCCTGGGTTAGCAGCAACTCTACAGGCTGTCGTTATTGCCAGGCGCATGCCATTCGGGCCGCGGAACGCTACGGTGCAGAGCAGGAACAATTAGACAATATCTGGGAATACCGAACACACCCGGCTTTTTCGGAAGCTGAACGTGCTGCATTAGACTTTTCTCTTGTCGCATCCCAGGTTCCTAATGCAGTAGATGAATCCATTAAAAAACGCCTTTATGAACACTGGGATGAAGGTGAAATCGTGGAAATGCTGGGCGTTATTTCACTCTTTGGATACCTAAATCGTTGGAATGACTCAATGGGTACCTCTATCGAAGATGGTGCTGTCGAGAGTGGCGAACAATACCTGGGCAAACATGGCTGGATCAAAGGGAAACATGCTTAAATAGTTCATTTACAGGATATTTCCCCTGTAAAAACAGGTAAAATCACCTTTACATCCACATTCCTGATTTGTATTTTTCAGTCTTAAACAATAAGAATTTATTCTTAAAACTTAGGACTTGGAACCAATTACCTTCATCATTTGGACCTGTGCGGTCATATTCGCGGCTACTGGAGTTATTACTTTACTTGCCCTTGCCAACGTCATAAAAATCGAAAAACAGTACATGAATAAGCTGTTTGCTACTTTAATCTTGGAAGTAGTAGCCGTTAGCATAGGATTTGGATATACAGGATATTTGAATGCAGACGAACCCAAGAGTGTAGTGGTGAACTCCAAAATCGAATTTGTGGATGAGGAAAACAATCCGGTTGCGAACATTTCAGATGCAGAATTCGAAGAAAAATTGCGAATTGAAACTACTCCTAATCATACCCTGAAAACACTAAGTGGGCTCTCTTTTATGGTATATACAAAGGAGGATCTGCCTCAGATTACATATTCATTTCCGGGTTATCAATCGCAAACCATTGATCTTGAATTAATTAAGGACAGTCTTGTCAAAAACAAGATCAATACAGGCATCGTTAGTTTGAAAAGACAAATTCAGAACTATGATCCAAATAATTTTGAACCGGGCACATCGCCGGATTTACCGGATTTCTTTGAAGGCCCACCCATAACAACCGATAGCGATGACGACTAAAATCAAAATCATACTATTTCTAGTGTTTGCAGCCTTATCCATAGAGGAGGCTAGCGCACAATATCCCGGTACCAATCTTAGAGGAAAAATCGTGTATTCCGACTATTATGGAACTCAATACCCTCTTACCTACGCCAATGTGGATCTGTACTATTTGGATAATAACAACCAATGGAACCTCGTACAACAGACGCTGACTGATGCTTATGGGTTCTATTATTTCAACTATGTCCGGCCCAATTACACATACGCGATTCAAGTAAACAGAAACCGGAATTATAATATTTCAGTAGTAGCCATTGATTACAACTACTATCAATATCAGGATCTACCCTTGTTTATATATTAATTCAGACTTTATGAAAACATGTTTCCTCTCCTTACTGGCATTCTTTACTATTTCTACCTATGCCCAAACCACAAATGCAGAATATAATTATATCACCGTAGGATACCGGGCCCAACTGGAAAACGGCCTTCCAAACAAGGACGGATATGACTTTAAACTGATCAATAATTACGGATATAAAAACTTAGGGAAAGAATACAACCTCATCTTTAAAAAATTAGTTAGAACAGTAGGCAACAAAACTGCAGCTATAATGATTGAATATGAGTACATCGATCTGCAAGGTGATAAGTCGATCGCTTACTATTGCATCCCACACACAAAATCTGCAAAAGCAGTTTGGGAAAAAACATACAAGAAGATCGATAGTACAAACAATATTGATCTGTTAAAAGCTTATGCCTTTATGATGACCAAATTTGCAGCGGAACTGTCAGACTAGTCCAAGACTTGCTGTATTCTCGTGTGAAATTCGGGAAGTACTTCCTTCTCAAACCAGGGATTTTTAGTTAACCAGAATCTGTTTCTAGGCGAGGGATGTGGCAATGGAAAATAACCAGGTAGATAGTTTTCGAAATGTTGCACGGTCTCAGTTAGAGTTTTAAAGGCATTTCCTTTCAGGTAATAATTCTGTGAGTAACTCCCAATAAGTATGGTTAATTTGAGATTGGGAATATGCCCTAAAAGTTCGTTGTGCCATTGCGGGGCACATTCTGGACGCGGCGGCAGATCGCCACTTTTCCCCTTACCAGGATAACAAAATCCCATTGGAATCAGGGCTATTTTCTGCGGATTGTAGAAATCCTCATCCGAAATTCCCATCCAATTCCTTAACTGTTTACCGCTAGGGTCATCCCATGGAATCCCCGAAGCATGTACTTTAGTTCCCGGTGCCTGCCCAATGAGGGCAATCTTCGATTTAGGATGAGCCGATATTATAGGCCTTGGGCCTAATGGCAAATGTTCCTTGCAGATTTCACACTTACGAATGGACTGAAGTAGCTTTTCCATTATCTTCTTCCAGATACCACTACCACAAATTCCCCTTTCAGTACTCCTTTCTCGAAATGATTGATGACTTCGGAAATAGAACCTCTCACCGTTTCTTCATGTAACTTGGTGATCTCACGCGAAACGGACATAGGACGTTCCTCACCAAACACTTCAGCAAACTGCTTGAGAGTTTTGAGAAGCTTATGAGGAGATTCATAAAATACCATTGTCCGGGTTTCTTCGGAAAGTAGCTCCAGCCTTGTTTGTCTCCCTTTTTTGACGGGTAAAAACCCTTCAAACACAAAACGGTCGTTGGGTAAACCGCTGTTCACCAAAGCCGGGATCAATGCCGTGGCTCCCGGCAAACATTCTACTGCCACCCCTTGCGCAATGCAGGCTCGGGTAAGCAAAAATCCCGGATCACTTATCGCTGGGGTTCCAGCATCGCTTATTAAGGCCATGACCTCTCCCGCCAGCATTCGTTGTACCAGGGAATCGGAAGTTTTATGTTCGTTATGCATATGATAAGACTTCATCGGGGTAGAAATCTCATAATGACTGAGCAGTTTAGCACTGGTACGAGTATCTTCCGCCAGGATCAAATCGACATCATTTAATACCTCAATCGCCCTCAAAGTGATATCTCCAAGATTACCTATTGGCGTTGGAACCAGATAAAGTTTACTCATATTCAAAGTCGTATTAAAATTCAGAAGGAATTTACACAATATTGGTCAATCGAAGTATGCCTAATTAAAGATAGCCAATCAAATAGACTATAAAACCTAAACTACTTACTATAGCGGAGACAAAGTTTGACTTTGCCAAGACGGGATTGGAATTCTTATGGGCTCTTTTAATTTGAAAGAAAAAAATCGAATTAACCACAAACATCGGCACAACAACAATTGCGTAATCAAAAAACCATTTCTCATACATTATGACACTATTGCCTCCTTCGCCAAAAATTAACCAATAAGCGAGCACCACAAAAACCGAAAGAATGTAGTACAATAAAAAAGCAATTAGTGTACGAAGAAGAATCGAAACGAAATTTGTCTTCGTGTGAAGAATGTCCTTAAACAAGATACTTGAGAGTAAATATTGTTAACAGACTACTGAAAACTACGCTCGATGATCTTCATAAATCGCTTAGCGTATTCTTCCTTTTGCAACCAATAGTTATAGTCAGGTTTCACCTTTCCTTTGATAAAGGTATTGGCATCCTCGAAAGTAGAAAATGAACTGATTTGTGACAAGACTCGTTTGTAGTCTTCAGTACTGCCATCGAACAGATGTTTTATAAAGGCAAGGCGATCGTTTAAACCAATATGCAATTTGTTGGCCAGGGCATCATTCAATGATTTTGGTTTCTCCGGTTCGGCCATGCTGTTATCCGTCGCATCTACACTAGGCTCGGTTTCACTTTGTGTCGGATTTTTTGCCGTTACTGTATCCAATTTCCTTTCAAAAACGGGCATCTCCTGGAAATTGGAGGCAAACTCCTCCAGATCATTCTTCACATATTCTTTCTTCGGAAGCACTTCTTCCAGGAGCGCATCCACCTTATGGGACTCCTCAGGCATTTGGGCTACAATATCTTTGATCTTCTCCATTAAGGGTTCTACAATCTCATCCTGATTCTCCGGCTGAGGGATAGGTTCAGGTTCTTTGAACCAATTTTGCTCCCTGAAACTTTTGGAATCCATCGACTCTGCATTGGTTTCGAGTTCTTCCCCAAGGATTTGTTCTTCCAGATAATGAAGAACCGAGAGGCGTTCGTATAGCTGGCGCGCTGTTTCCTTCATCAACGCGGTATTATTTTGATGTTCCTGTGACAGAATTTCCTGTGCAAGACTTCTAATCTGGGCCCGAAGTTTCTTCTTCATAACTTTTAAAATTTATCTGTCGTGCTATTTTTTGTTTTGTTAAATTTACGCATCCTATATGTAAACGTCAAAGAATTCTTTTTTATTCTAATTAGTAAGTATGTTTCTCGAAAATACAGTCAATCAGAAGGAGCAATTTGGGTGGATCGAAGTGATTTGCGGCTCTATGTTTTCGGGTAAAACGGAAGAATTGATCCGAAGGCTCAAAAGGGCTCAATTCGCCCGGCAAAAAGTGGAAATTTTTAAGCCTGCCGTAGACGTGCGGTATGACGAAGACAAAGTGGTATCCCACGATAGCAACGAGATACGTTCCACTCCGGTTCCTGCTGCGGCAAATATTCCTATCCTTGCCGATGGTTGTGACGTGATCGGGATAGACGAAGCTCAATTTTTCGATGATGAGATCGTTAAAGTTTGCAACGATCTTGCGAACCAGGGAATTCGTGTAATCGTTGCCGGATTGGATATGGATTATAAAGGCAATCCTTTTGGTCCGATGCCAGCATTAATGGCGACTGCCGAGTATGTGACCAAAGTACATGCGGTGTGTACCAGAACGGGTAATCTGGCCAATTATAGTTTCCGAAAAGCAAAAAGTGATGACCTCGTCCTTTTAGGTGAGAATGACGAATACGAACCTCTGAGTCGGGCTGCGTTCTTCAAAGCCATGCTTCGAGAAAAAGTCCGAAAAATGGATGTGAAAGATCCCGAACAACTCCCTTCCAAAAAACAGGCCTAAGGATGAGTAACTATCCGGATAACCACGGGGAAACCGTCCTTGAAATCGACCTGAATGCCCTGTCTCATAATTATCGTTACCTCACTTCCAGACTAAAGTCGGAGACCAAAGTACTGGGGGTTGTAAAAGCGTTTGGATATGGCAGTGACGCCTGTGAAGTAGCTAAAGAATTGGAAAACCAGGGAGTGGATTACTTCGCTGTAGCCTATGTAAATGAAGGTGTGGCGCTTAGAGATGCAGGAATAGAAACGCCAATACTTGTACTTCATCCTCAAATTGTGAACTTCGGATCCCTGATCGATCGATGTCTTGAACCGGCATTGTACAGTCCCAGGGTCTTTAGAGAGTTTGTTAGCGAGGCAGAAGCAAAAAACCAAAAAGATTACCCCGTTCATATTAAATTCAATACCGGGTTGAATAGGCTGGGCTTTTGGGAAAATGACACCGAATGGATTTTGCAACAGCTCGAAACCACAGAGTCTGTAAAGGTGAAGTCCGTTTTTTCTCATCTGGCGGCGAGCGAAGATCTGTCAGAGAGGGAATTTACAATGAATCAAATAGCAAGTTTCAGAAAAACTTCCGAAGAACTTTCAAAAGGCTTAGGGTACCAACCCATGCTGCATCAAAGCAATACATCCGCCATTCTAAACTATCCTGAAGCTCATTTCGATATGGTTCGAACCGGGATAGGATTATACGGGTATTCCAATTCCGAAGAAATCGATACTAACCTAAAGCCGGTGGTGACTCTGAAAACCATTATTTCTCAAATCCATAAAATCGAACCTGAAGAGTCTGTCGGATATAACCGGGCATACAGAGCCAAAGGGTATGAAACCATCGCCACTTTGCCGATAGGCCATGCCGATGGGATATCCAGAAATTATGGAAACGGAAACGGCCATGTGCTTGTTCAAGGTAAAAAGGCTCCCATTATTGGAAATGTGTGTATGGACATGTTGATGGTAAATATCAGCGGAATTGATTGCAGAGAGGGAGATGAAGTGATAATCATCGGAGAAGAGAACCCCGCCAGCAAGATGGCCGAACATGTGGAAAGCATCTCTTACGAACTCCTCACCGCATTGTCTCATCGTATTAAGCGTGTTATCTGTCGAAAACAATAGTCGGCTCATCCTTCATTTTTGTTAAAAACGCTCATTTTGAGTAGTTTTGGGTACTATTAACTTAAAAACCATTCAGCATGTTAAAAGAGTTTAGAAATTTTATAATGACCGGTAACGTGATCGATTTTGCGGTTGCGGTTATCCTGGCGGGAGCCATCGGGCTTGTGATTAACGGTTTCGTGAGTGACATTATGATGCCTTTCGTTGGAAGTTTCCTTGGGGACGGTCTTGATTTCGCCGACATGAAGTATGTTCTTTCAGAAGCCGTAGTAGCTGCAGATGGGACAGTAACTACTCCTGAGAATGCTATTCTCTACGGAAAATGGATCAATTCCATCATCAATTTATTGGTTGTAGGATTTGTATTGTTCCTGATTGTAAAAGCGTATAACAAAACCAAAAAGCCACCCGCCGAAGCAGCACCGGCAGGACCAAGTGATAACGATTTACTTAGAGAAATTCGTGATTTGCTTAAGAAGTAATAAAGAGTAGCGACCGCTACACTACATATTTTTAACCAAACCATCCTGTTTTCGACGGGATGGTCTTTTTTTTCGTTGTAATTTTGTACTTCCTAATTTTAAGCGACTAGATTTGAAAGCAAATAGTCCCAAGATGAAAATAGCAGTTGTTGGAGCCACCGGAATGGTAGGTTCAGTTATGCTTAAATTGCTGGAAGAACGAAACTTCCCTATTAAAGAAATGCTTCCGGTAGCTTCTTCCCGATCTGTTGGTAGAGAACTAGTGTTTAAAGGAAAGCTCCATCCGATTATCGGAATGCAGGAAGCGGTTGAAGCCAAACCTGACATTGCTATTTTTTCCGCAGGTGGCAGTACTTCCCTGGAGTGGGCCCCAAAGTTTGCGGCCGTAGGCACAATAGTTATCGATAATTCTTCCGCCTGGCGCATGGACCCATCGAAAAAACTCATTGTCCCCGAGATCAATGCCCAGGTAATTACCAAAGAGGACAAGATCATTGCTAATCCGAATTGCTCTACTATTCAAATGGTCATGGCTCTGGCACCATTACATTCAAAGTATACAATGAAAAGAGTCGTGGTATCTACTTATCAATCCGTTTCAGGCACAGGTATAAAAGCCGTGCGACAGTTGGAAAACGAAATTGTAGGACAACGAGGAGAGATGGCCTATCCATACCCCATTCACAAAAATGCGTTGCCTCATTGCGATGTTTTTGAAGAGAACGGGTATACAAAAGAAGAAATGAAACTCGCACGGGAGCCACAAAAAATTCTTGATGATAGGACATTTTCGGTCTCCGCAACGGCGGTTCGAATCCCCACAGCAGGGGGTCATAGTGAGTCGGTGAATGTCGAGTTTGCCAACGATTTTGATCTGAAAGAGGTTCGAAATATTCTGCATCAAACTCCCGGAGTAACCGTCCAGGACAATCCGGATACGAACACCTATCCTATGCCGATGTATGCCCATAATAAGGACGATGTATTCGTGGGACGCATCCGAAGAGACGAGACTCAACCCAATACTCTAAATATGTGGATTGTGAGCGATAATCTTCGTAAGGGCGCGGCGACCAATGCCATCCAGATCGCTGAATATTTACTTTATAACGGACTCGTTTAAAGTTTTTTGTAAGTGTTGAGGTCTATGGGCGTCTAAACGCCCGTAACCATTCAAAACACACTTATGAAAATATTACATTTAATACTTTACATCGGTCTTGGATTAATGCTGTTGGCTTTCGGACTCAATAAGTTCTTTTGGTTTATGCCCGATTTTGACTTCACCGGGTATCCTGAAGCAGAATATCTCTTCAAGTCACTTCGTTTTTCAGGACCTGAACCAACCGGCAAAGGCTATATAATGGGCTTGGTTGGGATTACAGAAGCCGTTGTGGGACTCCTTTTAATTCTTAGGAAATGGGTTCCTTTTGCCCTGGTAGTGTTAGTTCCCATTTCAGTTAATATCGTTCTTTTTCATGCCTTTGTTAACCTTCCTAATATTGGTCCTGCCATTTTAGTGGCAGTGTTAAACGCATATTTAATGTATAAAAACTGGGACGCCTACAAGGCACTATTCCGCTAAAAAAATAGAGAAACAAAGGACTATGGCCGTTTCTAAGTAAAGTTTTTAGTACATTTAGGGGATTTTTACTTATGTTTGAATCCCTTTTTTGTTAAAAAAAATTTGCTGAAGATTAAGATATATGAATAAGTCCTACTTTAAATTCATATGTATCCTGGCCATTTTCTTTGTATATACAGCTTGTAACAAAGATGATAGCGGGGATGACTACGTACCGCTTGTAATTACTACTGCACCAGATAATGGGGAGGTTTTCCAAAACGAAACCATTATAATTTCCATTTTTGCCAATGACGACAATGTCCCGCAAGATGGGCAATTGACTTTGTCGACCGCCCAAACAGGATCCGTGACCATTTTGAACAACAATACCCCTAATAATCGTGCAGACGACCAGGTAGAATATACCCCGGATATCACTTTTACCGGCACAGACACATTTCAATATACCATTTGTGACAGTGAAGGGCAGAGCTGTGAAACCGAAACGGTGACCATCAATGTGCTACCCTTTTCGCCTGTAAATCTGGATTTGTCTCAAGTTCCGTATGCTACACTCTCGGAGTACAATTTCTTTGAGGGAGATATGGTAAATCAGTCCCCGGTTTACGGAGTTCTTCCTTATGAGCCAATTAGTGTTCTTTTTTCGGATTATGCGAAGAAAAAACGTTTCGTCTGGATGCCATATGATACCAACGCCGAATACCAGGCAGACGGTGACCTCTTGAGTTTTCCAGTAGGGGCGGTGCTAATTAAGACCTTCTATTACGACAACGTATTGCCGGATAATACCACTCAAGTTATTGAAACCCGAATTATGATCAAAAAACAGGAGGGATGGATCTTCGCTGATTACATCTGGAATGAAGATCAGACCGAAGCCACTTTTAGTCTGGACGGCGGGTTTTCTCCTCTTACTTGGATGAGTGATACCGGTGAGAAATTTGTAAACTACAGAATCCCGGCCGGCAGCGAATGTTTCACTTGTCATAAATCTTTCGACAACAACGTCCCTATTGGAGTA
>WUAI01000006.1 GCA_009827225.1 Flavobacteriaceae bacterium
TTTTCAAACCAAGCGAGACCATTGTCACCTGAAACTGATGACGACAACAGATCTAAATCGCCATCCCCATCAAAGTCTGCGGCTACTACTGAGGTAGCTGATCGGAGGTCATTCGTAATATAATTTTGACTCCCATAATTACCCATACCATCCAGATTTTCGAACCAGGCCAATTTCCAATCCATAGAGGCCACCACATCCAAATCTCCATCACCGTCTATATCTGCAAACGATAGATCACCGGTAATGCCTTCATTATCTTGGGTTACGGTGATTATGTTTCTGTTGAAATAAGGTTGGGCAAAAATTAATGTCCCTGTGAAAAGCAGAATGGCGGCTAGGCAAAATTTTTTCATCGCAATGGTGGTTGTTTTCATTTTTTCTTTTCTTTAATCAAGATTTAATCACACGTTGGACCGCTATGTTTTGTTGATCGTCCACGATCTCAATAAAGTATAGCCCGGAATCCAGGTTGGAAAGATCGATGGATGCTTCCGAAGAAAACCAAAGCACCCTTTGTCCCAATTGATTGTATATCGTAACAGATTCAACCGGGAAGGGGTGTTTAATGTTTAGGATACCGCTTGTGGGGTTGGGGTAAATCACAAATCCTTCTACTGTTATATTTCCAATCGAAAGAACTTCTGAATTTTCAAACCAGGAAACCCTGCCTCGGAAGCGAGCAGTGGTAAGAATGTCCATTTTGGAATCATTATTAATATCTGCAGTGGTTATACTGAATGACCATTTTTCACTATCAGTAATAAGGTTATTAGGGCCAAAAGTTCCATTTCCGTCAACATTTTCGTACCAAATAACATCGTGTGATGAATAACCTGTAGTTGCCAAATCCATATCACCATCTCCATCTAGATCGGCAATTGTTATATCCGAAATTTGCTCGGCGGTTCCAACTTCGACAACTTCATCATAATTTCCATTCAAATCAATATTCGTGTAATATCTGAGTCCGTTATTTCCTCCCAGGATTAGATCTTTATTATCATCCAAATCCAAATCGTCCAACAGCATGGCTTCTATGTTACCCATCTGATTAACACTCATTGTGACAATATTCCATTCACTCGAAGAAGCATTCTGGTTCTCTATGAGTCTTACCTTGTTTTCACTCCCAACAACAATATCAATATCCCCATCACCATCGATATCGTCAATCGAGATGGATCTTGGAAAATTGATATCTTGAATTATCATCTCGCGGAACTCAAAATTTCCGGAACCGTCGATATTTTCGAACCAATGAACTCCTGCGTCCAAATAGTTCGTGAAGCACAATACGTCATTATCGCCGTCGCCGTCGATGTCGGTTGCCAGAATTCTCCATCCCCAACTTATATCTGATGATATTATTTGTGCAGGCCCAAAGTTTCCAAATCCATCGAGGTTATTATGCCAAGAGAATTTTCCACTATTGCCTGAACTAGCAAGCAAGTCCATATCACCATCTCCATCCAGATCAGATAAAAATAATGAGTCCACTCCAGTACCATTTATTTGGGAGATAACAATTTGATCTTCAAAATCACCAGTACCATTCAAATTTTTAAATAATGAAATTTTACCCGAATCATCACCCACAAAGACGTCCTGATCACCATCGATATCTATGTCATAGGAAATGATTTCGTTGGCAGGTTTGACAGACTGGTACAGTTCATCCTTTATAATAAAGTTTTGGTTACCATTGTCATTGTCAAATAGTGCAATGCGATAATTGGCGGCTATAACTAGATCCAAATCGCCATCAATATTGGAATCAGCAATATCAAAATAGGTTCTCCAACCGCTCAGTTGGTAAATCGATATCACATCGCTAAAGGTTCCAAGACCATCTAAGTTCTCAAACCATCCAATTAAAGTAGTCGAAGCAAAAATAATATCGGAATCACCGTCCAGATCGAAGTCTACAACATCAATGTCCCTTAGTGACCTGATTGAATCACTTAAAAGCTCCATGTTTCCGAAATTTCCTAACCCATCAAGATTTTCGTAACTCCGGAGACCATCATTTGATCCTGAAATTACATCCTGATCTCCATCCCCATCTAAGTCTCCGGATGAGGTACTAGTAAAATAATCGTCTGTTTCCGAAAGTACCTGCTTGAACCCGAAGGAGCCTGTTCCGTCGATATTTTCCAGCCAGAATATTTCATTTGCGTTGCCTGTGGAAGCAAGAACATCTATGTAACCATCCGAGTTTATATCGTTGACATCTAGATTAGTTCCAGACCATACACTGGCAATATTTATTCCAGAGTAAAAACTTCCTAAACCGTCCGAATTTATAAACAATTTGACATGATTATCAGTGATAGAGACGATATCCATATCTCCATCATAATCAAAATCGGCTGCTATGGCTTTAGAACTTTGAATTGAATTTATTAATTGAAGTGGTCCAAAACTCCCTTGTCCATCCAAATTTTCAAACCATGACAGGCCTTTGTTTCCCCACATTGAAGCTGAAAGAACATCCAAATCACCATCTCCATCGAAGTCAGCTGCATACACTGAATGTGCCCAATCTAATTCATACGTAATATACTGTTGAGATCCATAGTTTCCCATTCCATCTAAATTTTCGAACCAGGCCAACTTTCTATGCATAGTAGCCAAAACATCCATATCGCCGTCTCCATCGATATCTGCAAAGGCTAGATCTCCCCGAATATCCTCGTTATCAGCGGTAACGGAAATGATATTTCGATTAAAATAAGGTTGGGCCAACACAGTGCCCCCTATAAATAGGAAAATGGTGGTTAGGAATAACTTCTTCATAGCAGTGGTGGATGATTGGTCTTTTTTTTTCTTTTAAAGATAGTCAATTTTCTAATCGGTTGCGCGACCGTAGGTTCTTTCTACCCCAATCAGGAATTGTTAAAATTCGTACATTAGTACAATGCCCGTCTGGTTATATACACTCATTTGGATCGTTGCTATTTATTTGGTGATTAGTATTGCCTTGTATTACCTGCAGGATTTTTTTCTTTTCAAGCCTGAAAAGCTTCCCAAAGACTTTATGTTCTATTATGAAAACCAGAACGTGGAGGAATATAATATCGAAACACGTGACGGTGCTGTCATTAACGGACTTCATTTCAAAACTGAAAACCCCAGGGGAGTGGTCCTTTATCTCAAAGGGAACTCCAAGAGCATCAAAGGCTGGGGGAAGTTTGCGGTCGATTTTACCCGTCACCAGTACGATGTGATCATGGTGGATTACAGAGGCTTTGGTAAAAGTACGGGACGGCGGTCTCAAAAAGCCATCAAGCACGATATGCAGTACATCTATAACAAGATGCGGGAACGTGTTCCAGAAGATTATATCATTGTTTATGGCCGATCGCTGGGTTCAGGATTTGCGACCAAACTCGCTTCGGTCAACAATCCCAAAATGCTCATTCTGGATGCACCCTATTACAGTTTGAAAAAAGTGACCAAACGATATATGCCTTTCATGCCATTATCATTAATTTTGCGCTTTCCGATGCCTACTTATAAATGGCTCAGGTATGTAAATTGCCCGGTTCACATCATTCATGGAACCAACGACAAGTTGATTCCTTTCAGTAGTAGCGTAAAGTTGTCGAAGATTCGTCCGGAAATCACCCGATTGTGGCCGGTGATTGGAGGCGGACATAAAAACCTGAATAACTTTGAATCGTACCACGAGATGATGGGCGAGATTCTTAATTATAAGAAAGTGGAGATCGACCTGGGAACGACCAGTCATAAAGTGAAGCATACGGCGAAAAGAACCCAATGAAGCGAAGACTTAAAAAGATAGTTATTGCCCTGGCGGTATTCTATCCATTTATTGTTGGAGGTATGTTTTTAATCCAAGAGAAATTAATTTTTTTACCTACCCAATTGGAGGAGAGTCATCAATATACTTTTGATGCTCCCTTCGAAGAATTTTGGCTGGAGCACCCGGACGGGGCCCGCTTAAATGCCCTTCATTTCCGTATCCAAAACCCGAGGGGAGTTATTCTGTATTTCCATGGGAACTCTGGAGATCTTCAGCGATGGGGAACCATAGCGTCTCAGTTTACAAAATATGATTATGATGTGATGGTCATCGATTATCGAACCTATGGTAAAAGTACAGGGATGCTGGGGGAAATTCCGTTGTATGAGGACGCACAGTTGTTTTATGACCACGCACTTGCCAATTACAGCGAATCCGAAATTACTGTCTACGGCCGGTCTCTCGGTACTACCTTTGCGACCCATGTTGCCTCCCGAAATAACCCGGGGAAGTTATTGTTGGAAACTCCGTTCTACAGTTTAAAGTCTCTGGTGAAGGATCGATACTGGTTCGTCCCGGTGAATACGTTATTGAAATATAAATTTCCGACCAATGAATTAATTAAGGCAGTGGATTGTCCCATTGTGATCTATCATGGAACCGAAGATGGCGTAGTGCCCTATAAACATGGAGTTCAATTGTATGAAACCCTCCCAAAAAGTAATGCAAAACTGATTACAATTCAAGGAGGGTCTCACAATGATTTGATAGACTTTGACGCCTATCGGGCTGCTATTCTGGAAGAAATGCAACCCTAGGTATATTGGCTAGTTATCTTTCTTGAGTGTTGATTTTCCAGGCTCTGAACCTTTATCCATTTCCATCTTCTTCACTCTGGCCTTTTTATCGGCATCTGTCATAACTTTCTTCTTCACCACTCTTTTGGAAGTAGCCGGAGAAGTTCTCTCTACTTTACTATCCACTGTTTTGGTGACTTTCTTTTTAACCACAGGTCTTTTGTAAACCTTGGTATCTGCATTTTTTTCAACGGTTCTGCCGTCGTCGGTCTTTACCATTACTTTTGCAGGAGTGGTAGACTTGGCATCTGCATCGCTATTTGTTGTCATCGCGTCTGCATTATCCTGCGCCTGCATCGCTACACTGGTAAAAGCTACGGCTAAAACCGTAAGAAATAATTTCTTCATTATTTAATGTGTTAACTGTTAATTATTAAATCTAAGGTACTAATTTCTGTCACAAATCATGCCGAAATAGTATTGTTTTCGATTTATGACAAATATCCTAGTTGTCCTTCTTCTTTCTAAGCTTACCGGTCCCTTTACCGCGCTTCATCAGCTTTTTGCGATTCTCTTCCATCATTTTCAATCGCTCTTGTTGCTGGGCTTCCAGGATCTTACGTTGTTCCTCCGCTTTGGCT
This sequence comes from Flavobacteriaceae bacterium, assembly GCA_009827225.1. Taxonomy (GTDB): domain Bacteria; phylum Bacteroidota; class Bacteroidia; order Flavobacteriales; family Flavobacteriaceae; genus Aureisphaera. The sequence continues at coordinate 5,208 of WUAI01000006.1, forward strand.
TTGGCTTCCTCCTGGGATTTCAGAAGTTCTTCCTCTTGTTTTTTCTTATTGGCTTCGATCATAGCTTCATTGGCTGCATCCACTTTCACTTCATCCACCAACACATTTTCCTCATCCAAATTTTTCGATTTTTCTGAAAAGAACTGATTTTCATTTTCGTCATCGGCAACGATCACTGCACCTTTTTCCTTTTCTACCGATTCAACTTCTTTTACGATCACCTGGCTTCCTTCTTTCTTAACCACTCGCTTTACCGTCGTTTCCTCTTTGATTGTTTTGTTTTCCTGTCCGAACATGCCCAGAGAGCAAAGTAGTGCTATACTTAGGCAGAGAGTAATTGTTTTCATGGCCTATTATTTAGATTGCTTTAGGTAAATGTAAGGATTCCTTCATGATTATGCTGAAAAGAGCAACCAAATTGCCGATTTCTTTGACCGAAAATGTATATTTGCAGCCGCTTACCAAAAGGGGGCGAAACAAAAAAATTCAGAAAGAATGAAAGCAGGAATTGTTGGATTGCCAAATGTAGGAAAATCAACACTTTTTAATTGTTTGTCGAATGCCAAGGCGCAAAGTGCAAATTTCCCATTTTGCACCATCGAGCCTAATATTGGGGTGGTTAATGTTCCGGATCAGCGATTGTTGAAATTGGAGGAGTTGGTCAATCCACAACGCGTGATTCCCGCTACTGTGGAGATCGTTGATATTGCCGGATTGGTGAAAGGCGCCAGCAAAGGAGAAGGATTGGGTAATCAATTCCTGGGGAATATTCGTGAAACCGATGCGATTTTGCATGTATTGAGATGTTTCGATAATGATAATATTGTGCATGTAGACGGAAGTGTGGAACCAGTACGTGATAAGGAAACCATCGATATCGAATTACAGCTGAAAGATCTGGAAACCGTCGAAAAGCGTTTAGAAAAAGTTTTTAGAGCAGCGCGAACGGGAAATAAAGAGGCGATGAAAGAGCAAGAGGTGCTTAACAAGGTGAAATCCGGATTGGAAGGGGGAACTTCGGTACGTGCCATTGACCTTACCGAAAAAGAACGTGAGGAATATGTGGACCAGTTACAGTTCATAACAGATAAACCCGTTATGTATGTTTGTAATGTGGACGAAAGTGCGGCTGCGACCGGAAATGCCTATGTAGAAGCGGTGAAAAATGCTGTGGCAAACGAAAATGCCGAGGTTTTGGTGCTAGCTGTTGGTACGGAAGCCGATATCACCGAATTAGACACCTACGAAGAAAGACAAATGTTCCTGGAAGATCTTGGGCTGAGCGAGCCCGGTTCCGCTAAGCTCATCCGAGGTGCTTATAAACTGCTGAACTTACAAACCTACTTCACAGCTGGGGAAAAAGAAGTTAGAGCTTGGACTGTGGAAGTGGGTGCCACGGCTCCTGAAGCTGCCGGTGTAATTCACACCGATTTCGAAAAAGGCTTTATCCGAGCTGAGGTTATCAAGTATGAGGACTATGCGGCCTTGGGAAGTGAAGCCAAAGTAAGGGAAGCAGGTAAATTAGGAGTGGAAGGAAAGGAATATGTGGTTCAGGACGGGGATGTAATGCACTTCCGTTTCAACGTATAAAAAAACGCCTCCACTTCTGAAGGCGTTTCAATTATTTCTTGCTAATTAGATTTCTTTAAAGGTGTCTGCCATTTGCTTGAATGTACTTTGGTACTTGTCTTTGAAGTTGGCAAGCGTCCATTCCATCATCATGTACACGTCATCCTGCCCTTCGATAAACGTCATTAAGTAGTAAATGTCATAATCCACTTCAGGAACACGTCCTGTGAACTCCACTTGCTCCGCATCCATACCGTTGATGGTCATTTTCTGGGGTTCGGAGCGCTCATCAATCTGGATCCCTTCGGTAAAGTACTGCATCTGGATGTTTCGGTAATTACCCGCTACCGATAAACCATCATCGTATTCATTCAAATCTTTGAAGACTTCGATAAAGTCACTTTTATCTTCATCTATGATGGCGATATAAGTTTCTTTATATATGTTTTGAAATTGTAAAGACGCGTCATCATTAAGATCGAAAGCTTCTTTCATATAATTCGGAATGTCGATTTCATACATTCCTTCGACTTGTTCTGTTTTAAATTCTGATACGTCGAGTTCTTCGGCTTTCTTTTCCCCAATTCCGCCGCAAGAGTATACTAAAAATGCCAAGGAAAAAGTTAATACAATGGCAGGTAATTTCTTCATAATTTAAATGTTAGTTCGATTAGATTTTCAAGTTATGGAATTCTGCGAACATGAAGAAGCCGAGGCATGCATTTTCTTAACAATTTGCGGCATTTTTTGTTAATTACTTTAACCGTGAGAGGTTTTAAATTTTATACTGAAATTTTATATTAGCCAAGATACAACCTAGGGTTATGGCGCAGGCACAATACACAGAAGAAAATATTCGATCGCTCGACTGGAAGGAACACATCCGGATGCGACCTGGTATGTATATCGGAAAGTTGGGAGATGGATCTTCTCCCGATGACGGGATTTATATTTTACTGAAAGAGGTCATCGATAACTGTATCGATGAATTCGTGATGGGAGCAGGTAAGACCATCGAAATAAGAATCAAAGACAAGGAAGTACGCGTTCGGGATTATGGGCGTGGTATTCCGCTTGGGAAAGTAGTGGATGTAGTGTCCAAAATGAATACGGGTGGAAAATATGACACTCGCGCCTTTAAAAAGTCGGTAGGACTGAATGGTGTAGGAACCAAGGCGGTGAATGCCTTGTCTACTGCCTTTGCTGTGGAATCAGTGCGTGAAGGGAAGATGAAGCGAGCCGAATTTAAGCTGGGTGAGCTGGTGGCAGATCCCGATGTGGAAGAATCTTCCAAACGCAAGGGAACCCGAGTAGAGTTCGTTCCGGATGAGAGTATTTTTAAGAACTACAAATTCCGAATGGAGTATGTGGCGAAAATGCTCAAAAACTATGTTTATCTGAATCCCGGGCTTACCATCGATTTCAACGGCGAGAAATTTCATTCTGAAAACGGATTGAAGGATCTATTGGAGGATAACATGTCTCAGGAGGACATGCTGTATCCGATTATCCATCTCAAAGGGGAAGACATCGAAGTAGCGATCACTCATAGCCGCACACAATACAGCGAGGAGTATCATAGCTTCGTAAACGGGCAGAATACCACCCAGGGTGGAACCCACCAGGCTGCTTTCAGAGAAAGTTTAGTGAAGACCGTCCGTGATTTTTTTGGCAGAAACTATGATGCCAGTGATATTCGAAAGTCGATCGTTTCAGCGGTTAGCATTAAGGTGATGGAACCGGTTTTTGAAAGTCAGACTAAGACCAAGCTGGGATCTACCGAGATGGGAGGAGGTATGCCAACCGTTCGTTCGTATATCAACGATTTCCTCAAGACGCAACTGGATAATTACCTGCATAAAAATCCCGAGATCGCGGAAAAGATCCAGAAGAAGATCATCCAGGCGGAAAAAGAAAGAAAAGAGCTTAGCGGTATCCGTAAGCTGGCTCGCGAACGGGCTAAGAAGGCGAGTCTGCATAATAAGAAACTCCGGGATTGCAGAGTTCACTTGGGAGATACGAAGAACGAACGTAGCCTGGAAACTACCCTTTTTATTACGGAGGGAGACTCGGCCAGTGGCAGTATTACCAAAAGCCGGGATGTGAATACCCAGGCGGTTTTCAGCCTTAAAGGGAAACCATTGAATAGTTACGGGCTTTCCAAAAAGATCGTATACGAGAACGAAGAATTCAATCTGTTGCAAGCAGCTTTGAATATTGAAGACTCTCTTGAGGATTTGCGCTACAACAATATCGTAATTGCTACGGATGCTGATGTGGATGGGATGCACATTCGTTTGCTGCTCATTACGTTTTTCCTTCAGTTCTTCCCGGAGCTAATCAAAGAAGGACATTTGTACATACTGCAAACCCCACTTTTCCGGGTTCGAAATAAAAAGGAAACCATTTATTGCTATTCCGAAGAAGAAAGAATTGCCGCCATTGAAAAATTGAAACCTAAACCGGAGATTACCCGCTTCAAAGGATTGGGTGAGATCTCTCCGGATGAGTTCAAACATTTTATCGGGGAGGACATGCGGCTGGATCCTGTCATGCTAGATAAGGCTATGAGCATTGAAGAATTGTTGAAATTCTATATGGGTAAGAATACGCCGGACCGCCAGGAATTTATCATAAACAACCTAAAAGTCGAATTGGATAAAGTCGAGGAATAATCCATGAGTGAAGACCACCAAAACGAAGAAGAGCTTAACCAAAACGGGGAGGGAATCCATTCAGAGATAGAAGAGAATTCGGGGGATACGATTACTCGTGTTACCGGAATGTACCGGGATTGGTTCCTGGACTATGCCAGTTATGTAATCCTGGAGCGAGCCGTACCTGCCATTGAGGACGGTTTTAAGCCCGTACAACGCCGCATCATGCATTCTATGAAGGATCTGGACGACGGCAGGTACAACAAGGTGGCTAATATTGTAGGGCACACCATGCAGTACCACCCCCATGGGGATGCCAGTATTGCAGACGCCATGGTTCAGATTGGACAGAAGGATCTCCTAATCGACACCCAGGGGAACTGGGGTAATATATTAACCGGGGATCGCGCAGCGGCTTCGAGATACATCGAAGCAAGACTTTCAAAGTTTGCTTTGGATGTGGTTTATAATCCGAAGATCACCGATTGGCAGGCCTCCTATGACGGGCGTAAAAAAGAACCTATCAATCTGCCGGTGATGTTTCCTTTGTTGCTTGCACAAGGAGCCGAAGGGATTGCCGTAGGTCTTTCTACAAAAGTATTACCGCATAACTTCATTGAACTTATAGATGCCTCCATCAAACACCTGCAGGGGAAGCGTTTTCAGATTTTACCGGATTTCCCAACGGGTGGCATCATGGATGCAACCAATTATAATGATGGATTGAGGGGAGGAAAAATTCGCAGTCGGGCCAAGATCAATCAGCAGACCAAAAACACTCTGATGATCACCGAAATACCCTTCGGAACGACCACCACATCTTTGATAGATTCTATTCTGAAGGCGAATGATAAGGGCAAGATCAAAATAAAGCGCATCGAGGATAATACAGCGGCTGATGTTGAAATTCTCATTCATCTGCCTGGTGGGATATCTCCCGATAAGACCATAGACGCACTGTACGCCTTTACAAATTGCGAAACCTCCATTTCTCCTTTGGGTTGTGTGATCGAAGATAACAAGCCTTTGTTTATTGGTGTTTCTGAAATGCTGCGTCGCTCCACCGACCGTACCGTGGCGTTACTCAAAAGTGAACTCGAGATACAACTCAATGAACTGGAAGAACAATGGCATTTTGCTTCCCTCGAAAGGATCTTTATCGAGAATCGAATCTACCGGGATATTGAGGAAGAAGAAACCTGGGAAGGGGTTATTTCCGCTATTGATAAAGGGTTAAAGCCTCATGTAAAACATCTGAAAAGAAAGGTAACCGAGGATGATATCGTGCGGCTTACCGAGATAAGGATCAAGCGTATTTCCAAATTCGATATCGATAAGGCCCAGCAAAAGATAGATGCGCTGGAAGATCAGATTGCCAAGGTGAAACATCATTTGGACCATCTAATCGAATATTCCATCGATTATTTCAAACGATTGAAAAAGGATTACGGAGCCGGTAAACAACGAAAAACTGAAATACGCGTATTTGATGATATCGAACGCACCAAGGTGGTGATTAGAAATACCAAACTCTATGTGAATCGGGAAGAAGGTTTCGTCGGCACTAGCATGAGGCGTGATGAATACGTAACGGATTGTAGCGATATCGATGACATAATCGTATTCACTAAAGATGGGAAGATGATGGTCACTAAGGTGGATTCCAAAACCTTTGTGGGTAAGGGAATCATCCATGTGGCTGTGTTTAAAAAGAAGGACAAGCGCACCATCTACAATATGATCTACAAGGACGGTACACGGGGCGCTACCTATATCAAGCGTTTTGCTGTCACAGCCATCACCAGGGACAAGGAATATCACGTCACTGCAGGCTCCAAAGGCTCTAAAGTATTGTACTTCACTGCAAATCCCAACGGAGAAGCTGAAGTGGTAACCATACTCTTACGGCAGTCAGGGAGCATCAAAAAATTAAAGTGGGATCTTGACTTTGCTAACATCTTGGTAAAAGGAAGAGCGACCAAAGGAAACATTGTCACTAAGTATTCTGTGAAGCGGGTAGAGTTGAAAGAAAAAGGACTGTCCACTCTGAAACCTCGAAAAATTTGGTTTGATGAAACCGTGCAACGCTTAAATGTGGATAGTAGGGGCGAACTTCTCGGGGAATTTACCAGTGAGGACCGTTTATTGATCGTAAATCAGAAGGGGATTGTGAAGACTGTTATTCCTGAGGTTACCATGAGGTTTGATGATGATATGATCGTCCTGGAGAAATGGGATCCGAAGAAACCGTTGTCCGCCATATACTGGGAAGGAGATAAGTCATTGTTTTACGTAAAGCGATTCCTGATCGACAATCCTGAAAAAGAAGAGTCCGTCATCACGGATCACCCGAAATCATATCTGGAACGGATATTTACTCATTATCGACCGGTAGCGGAAGTTGTGTTCGTCAAGGAAAGAGGGAAGGACCGAAAGGACAATCTGGAAATAGACCTGGAGTCATTCATCTCGGTGAAAGGAATTACCGCCATGGGTAATCAGTTGACAAAGGATAAAGTGCTTGAGATCAATGAGAAAGAGCCGCTGCCATATACGCCTCCAGAGCCGGTTCCAACGGAAGAATTGGAAGTAGAGTATGAAGAAGCTGTTGTGGAGGATACCCCCGTTAATAAGGAATCAACAGAAACAAAAAAGAAGTCAACTAAGAAGGGTGAAGACCCTAAGACCGACGAAGAAGGGCAAACCACCTTGTTTTAAAACATAGTATGAAAAAGTTCTTCAATGAGTTCAAGAATTTTGCCGTAAAGGGTAATATGGTGGACATGGCCATCGGTATTATCATGGGTACCGCTTTCAATAAAGTAGTGAGCGTTTTGGTCAAGGAGGTATTTACACCTCCGTTATTGATTCTTACCGACCAGGTCAATTTTGCGGAACAAAAGTATATTCTTCAAGAGGCCACCGAAACTACTACGGAAATTGCTATTGGCTATGGAGCATTGATGGAAGCCATCATTGATTTTCTCATTATTGGCCTCACTATTTTTGTAGTGATTAAGGGCATGAATCGATTTAAATCGAAAGCAGAAAACCCTGAGGATAAAGCGGTGGAAACCCCTAAGAACATTGAGTTACTTTCAAACATCGAACGCCTGATGCAAGAGCAGAACGAACTCCTGAGACGGGAACAGCAATAAGCTATTTGGTAACCGTGCTCTTTTTCTTCAGAAAAACTTCCTGATTCTGAGCTACGAAATCTTCTATCGTCTTAAAGAAATTTAAGATATCCTTTTCTTCATTCTGTGTATTGATAGTAACCAATCGAATAAACTCTTCATTTGCAAAAGAGCCATATCCCACCAATAACTTCGAATTTTCATACAGATAAGTGCAAAGGTCACGAGCAGGTATATCCTTATAATTGAAACATACCGATATCGTGTCTTCGTAACTGTAATACGAATAATCCGGGTGATTCACCACATATTCCCTGGCCACATCCGCCAATTCGAATTGCTTGTCAACGATGGCTTCTAATCCTTTTGTCCCAACACTTTTCCATAAGGTCCAGAATTTTAGTGCATCGTTTCTGCGCCCGCACTGGAGAGAAGTCTTGCCCAGATTGAATTCATCGTGATCGGTTTGATACAGATAGGTTGCATCGTTGGAAAAAGAGTTATACAGGTTCTTTTCGTCTTTCACCAATAGCAAAGAGCAGGTGAGAGGTGTTCCAATCATTTTATGCGCATTAAAGCTGAAAGAATCAACCAGTTCCACTCCGTGAATGAGGTGCTTGTATGTTTTGCTGAAAAGTACCGATCCGCAATACGCGCCATCCATATGCAACCAAATATCATATTCCTGGCAGATACTGCTTATCGCCCGTATATCATCAAAAGCCCCCAGCACTGTGGTTCCGGCTGTTGCGTTTACCAGCACCGGAGTGTATCCCGATGCAATGTCTTCAAGGATCACTTCTTCCAGTTTTGAATGAATCATCCTTCCTTGTTCATCCACATCAATATAACGCACCTGGTCGCGTCCTATCCCACAAAAAGAGGCGTTTTTCGGGATGCTATAATGTGATTCGGTAGAAGTATAAACAGTCATTTTACTATTTGCACCGTCAAAAGGAACGTTGGCAAATTTGGCATCGCGAGCCATGAGCATAGACATAAAGTTGGTCATCGAACCCCCGGAAGCAAAAGTTCCGTTTGAATGTTGATCCCAACCGATCATGTCACATATTTTTCTCAGAATCACTTTTTCGACCCCCACCTGAGGGCCGGCCGCTTTATAGGTGTACATGCTGTTGTTCAGCATTACCGAAAGGAGATCTCCCAATACAGCTTTATCATTTCGACCACCAAATAGCTGATTAAAGAAGGCGTTGGTAGCAGTTCTGGGAGTTTTGAACACCAAATCCTGCAATACGTCTTTCAATGTTTCGATAGAAACTGCGTCTTCCTGCAAGCTCAAATCCAATCGATCGTATAATTCAGAGGAAGGAACAAATTCGGCCACAGGATGCTCCTGCTCGTCTTTTAAAAGCGCTTCTACAATGTCATTAAATATTTGAAGTGATTCTTTCATAGCTTAATTGGAATTGACTTTCGTGGCGGTACCACGTTGTTTCTTTTTTTCTCCTACGATATTATACTCAAAGTTATATTTTTCTCCCTCGGTGGTCAAAATTTTAATGTGAACCGCCTTTTCTTCGGCCTGGTTCTTCGGATTTACCTTCTTAACTATATACTCACAATCGTTGATCCAGCGAATGGCCGAAGTATCCGATTTACCCCTAAAATAGTCAATTTCGATAGAATCATTCCGCACGAAGGTAGTTGTTTCCAGTTCTGTTCCTACGAGAGCTTCAAATTTAAAGGTGCCATTCCTAAAGTAGTCGCAATTGCGTTCAGGTTCATAACAAGCAGTAAGAAGAAAAAGGAGAAAAACAATCGAAATCTTTCGCATTCACAGATTTTCTGCAAATTTCTGAAAAAAATGGAAGATGCGCTAAGATTCGTAGGATTTAAAGCTTCCGTCCTTATAAAAGATCACAATACGGTCAATTTCTTGTTTGGAGTCCAATTTTTGTGAAATCGGTGCCTCTTTGATAATTTCTGATTTTTCTGAAAAGAGATCTGCCTCCATTTTCTTTGAAACTGAATTTTCCGATTTGGGTAGGGCAGGAAAATTTCCGGTGCCATTCAACAACCAATACAATTCCACTTCCGGAAATTCATTTAAGACCTTCATGACAAATTCCAGACTTGGTTTATTTCGACCGGATAGGAGGTGTGAAATGGTAGATCGATTGAAGGCCAATTTCTCCGAAAGGGCAGTGGCAGATAACCCGTAATATTCGAGTATTTTTTGAAGCCTTTTTGCGAATTCTGTGCTGTTTACCACTGTAATGAGATTATACGGACCTAGTTGCGTTACAAATGTAAATTAATAACGATAAACCACCAATAAATAGTATCTTTTCGCACGCTTAATATTGAATTATAAATTGAAATAAAACATGTTAAGTCACTAGAAAACAATTATTTAAATTTAATTTAAGTAATTTGTTAAATAAATATATCAAATCATGGCTTAAATTCGCTGATTTTGGTGACATATGTATACAGATTTCGTATAACACCCTGTTTACAATTGTAAACTTCGAGATGATTACCTTTGTTTACGTAAAAAGAAATGCATGTCAATTCAGGAGTGGTATCTGAGTAATTTCGAAGACAGAATTAAGGGTCGATTTGTCACCCTCGATCACCTGAATCCTATTTTGGACTCGCACTCAAATTCGGTCGAAATTTTCATCATTGGCACATCTGAAAACGGAATTGAAATCCCGTGTTTGAAAATTGGTGAGGGTGAAAAAGTGGTTTTGGGTTGGTCTCAAATGCACGGAAATGAATCGACAACCACGAAAGGAATGATGGATTTTATCAAATTTTTGAACCAAAAATCCATATTTCAAGATAAGATCGATGCATTTTTATCGGCTCATACTTTTTATTTAGTCCCGATTTTGAATCCGGACGGAGCGAAATTATATACTCGTGAGAATACAAATGGAATCGATTTAAATCGGGATGCAAAGAATTTGAGTCAGTCTGAGAGTAAAGCACTAGACGAATTGTTTCACCAGGTGCGCCCGGAACTATGCCTAAATCTGCATGATCAGCGCAGTATATATGGTCTGGAAGATAATACATCGGCCGTGATTTCTTTTCTTTCACCTTCCGCGGACGAAAATCGCACCCTAACCGCCTCTCGCAAGGTAGCTATGGAACATATTGTCCGGATCAATCATTTATTACAGCGTTATATTCCCGGTAGTGTAGGGCGTTATGATGATTCTTATAATACGAACTGCGTGGGCGATACTTTCCAGGAATACGGGGTGCCTACTATTTTGTTTGAAGCAGGACATTTTCCGGGTGATTATCAGAGAGTGAAGACTCGGGAATACATATTTTATGCGTACTTGGCATTGTTTGGTTTTTTAGGCGATGGTGATGGTGCTGCAGATCACCGTGATTATTTTGATATACCTGAAAACCACAATCGCATGTACGATGTGATCTTGCGGGATGTAAAAATTAATGGCGAAGACACATCGGTTAATATTGCCATTCAGTTTCAGGAAGAACTTCAAAAGGAATCGGTAATATTCGTGCCTATTATTGAAGAAATTGGTGATTTGGACCAAAAATATGGCCATCGGGAAATCGATGGAGGCGGAGCCGAAATATTATTGAATTCTTACGAAAACGTTTTCGTTAATGAGAAAGTGTTAACAATTGTTGATAAAAACGCAAAAAATCGAGTGTTTTTCAAAGATTTCTGAAATTTTTCCTGCAATTCTTTCTATTTTTGTCTCCTAAACGGGAACAATGGCAAAATTTAAACTTGACGAGACAGACCATCAGATTCTTGACATGTTGATCGAGAATACTCGTACTCCATTTACGGACATCGCAAAGAAATTGCAGATCTCCGCCGGAACCGTGCATGTGCGCGTTAAAAAGATGGAAGAAGCGGGTATCATCATAGGATCCTCGCTCACTCTAGATTATAAGAAACTTGGTTATTCATTTATCGCTTATGTGGGTGTATTTCTGCAGAAAACATCTCAAACACAGTTCGTTCTGGAGCGCATCAATGAAATACCCTTTGTTACTGTAGCACATGTGACCACCGGGAAATTCAACATTTTCTGTAAAATTCGCGCCAAGGATACCAGTCATGCAAAGGAAATCATATATCAGGTAGATGATATCGATGGGGTAACCCGAACCGAAACCATGATTTCACTGGAAGAAAGCATCAACGATAAGAAGCGATTGATGCATTCCATATTTAAAGACATATAATTTCAATCATAACATAAAGATGCCCTTTACACATATTGTAAGGGGTTTTTAATTTAAGAGCCTATGAGTATGCTGGATTCTATACCAAAAGTTGGAGAGGAGTACGCTGAGTATTATGGACAATACATTAGATTGGCTAACGACGTTCCACTATTAGATTCCTTGGTACGCTCTATGGAGGACTGTCATTCATTTTTTGAATCCATACCTATGGATAAACAGGAATTTCGTTATGAGGAGGATAAATGGACACCGAAGGAGATATTATTGCATCTAATTGATACTGAACGGGTATTCGCTAACCGGGCGTTATGGTTTGCCAGATCAGAAAAGCCAGAATTACCGGGCTTTGATCAGGATGTCTTTGTGTCAAATTCTGAAGCGAATTCACGTACTATGGAAGACTTGCTTGACGAGTACATGAATGTAAGAAAATCAACGCTCCATTTGTTTCGTAGTTTTTCAGCTTCAAAGCTTCTCTGCACGGGCATTGCCAGTGGCAATCAGCTTTCAGTAAGAGCGGCAGGCTATATTATCGCTGGGCACGACCAACACCACCTTGGAATCATAGCCGAACGATATCTTTAATCTTCCGTCGCAGTCTTATCAGGCAATTCGCTGATCGGCTCATTGAACTCGCTGGCATCGTAATCGTCTTCGTCGAAATTTGCCATGGAATTCACCAGACTGGAGCTTACTTTCACCAGGTACACCGTGTCCTCGGTTCTTACTTCAACAGCTTCTATGGTCTGGTTCTTCGAGTTTTTAAAAACAATAATGTGTCGGTCGTCATACCCATCCGGATATTTTTCAACAAGAAGCGAGAGGATCTCTGGGGTGAGCTTTTTGTAATCAACAATGATGCGTTTCATTTTATTTGGGGAAATGGTTAGTATATTCAACTTAAAGATAAAACAGAATTCTTAAAGCTGTGCATAAAAACTGAACGCAGCATAAATCACATCATCCTCTACAATACAATTCAATTTTGGCACGCCTACGTCTGTTAAAAGTACGAACTGTATCTTTCCGTGACTGTTCTTCTTGTCAAATATTAACAATTTAATAATCTGGGAGATGTCATGCTGTGTAAAGGATACCGAGCCATAGACTTCTTTAATGTAATCGGCAAATTCCTTAGACAGGGAAGAAGGGAAATCAAAATAATGTTCTGAAATATAATTGGCCAAAATCATGCCTATGGCGATGGCTTCTCCGTGAAGTAAAGTCTCTTTGTCATCATTCTCCAGAAAATAGGATTCGATGGCATGTCCCAGTGTATGGCCGTAGTTCAATGTTTTACGCAGTCCTTTTTCCAATGGATCTTCCGTAATAACATCATTCTTGATGACAATGGATTCCCAAACCAGGGACTCCAGGCTTTCAGCATCCTGAGGGTCCATATTCATGACGCGCCGAAGATAATCTTCAGAATGGATCAACCCATGTTTTAGCATTTCTGCCACACCCGAATCAAAATGTGCTTTTGGTAATGTTTGTAGAAATGTAGTATCCACCACCACCACTTTCGGATTTCGAATGATCCCTATCTGATTCTTCAAACTGCCAAGGTCCACGCCTGTTTTACCTCCTACCGATGCATCCACCATGGCGAGCAATGAAGTGGGAATGTTGATAAACTCAATCCCCCGTTGATAAGTGCATGCGACAAAGCCTCCAAGATCCGTAACGACTCCTCCGCCCACATTTATCAGTAAGCTATTGCGATCTGCCCCTAGCTTCGACATCTTTTCCCAAACCTCCAAACAGCTGTGGATATTCTTGTGTGCTTCCCCTTCAGGAATGGAGATGTGTATGAAATCCTGATCGATATCAAGCTTATTCTCGAATCGAGGAATACAGTGTTCATGGGTATTTTCGTCGGAAAGCACAAATATCCTGGACGGATTTATTTCAGTAATAATTTCCGTGAGAGCTTCCCACGCGCCCTCGTTGCAATATACCGAACCTCTGTCCTTGATAATTTTATTCATACTGAAAAATAGTGCTTTTCGAGATATCAAATCTAGTTATATTTGTGATATAATTTTTACAATGCCTGAGAATCCTATTTTCGATAATACCGAGATTGCCTTCAAGCTGAAAAGCGATGCCCAACTGGAACGGGCTTACTTCCTTTTTAAAATGATATCCAAAGAGCCGCTGGTGAAGATCGGTACTACGGTGACGAAATTTGCCTTGAATGTCAACCTTCCTGTAGAGGGGTTGATACGCTCCACGGTGTTCGATCATTTCTGTGGTGGGGTGAATGAAGATGATTGTATGCCTGTGGTCGATAACCTCAAAAATGCCAGGGTGTATTCCGTTCTTGACTATTCCGTAGAAGGAAAAGAAGAAGAATCTCAGTTTGATTCCACGCTCGTTAAGGTAATGGAACTCACTCATTTTGCCGAAGAGAAAGATGCCATGCCGTTCTCAGTATTTAAGCCAACCGGCTTTGGCCGTTTTGAAATCTGGCGTAAGATTACCGAGAATGAGCCCTTGAGCGAAATTGAGCAAATGGAGTGGGAGCGCATTGTAGGACGGTACGAAAAAATCTGCGACCTGGCCTTACAATGTGACATTGCCTTGCTCATCGACGGCGAAGAGACCTGGATGCAGGATGCGGCGGATGATCTCTGTGAACAGATGATGGAGAAATACAACAAGGAAAAGCCGATCGTATTCAATACGCTGCAATGCTATCGTTGGGACCGTTTGGACTACCTGAAGAAAGCGCATGCCAGGGCTAAGGAGAAGGGATACAAACTAGGCTTCAAAGTAGTTCGTGGTGCTTATATGGAAAAAGAAAACGAGCGGGCAGAGGAGAGAGGCTACCCAACACCAATCTGCGCGAACAAACAGGCTACGGACGATAGTTTTAATGATGTTATGCGTTATATTTTCGATCATCTTGACGATATTTCTCTCTTCCTGGGAACGCATAATGAAGAGAGCAGTTATTTGGCGATGGCGCTTATGGAAGAGAAAGGCCTGTCCAAAGATGACCCAAGGGTATGGTTTGGGCAATTGTACGGGATGAGTGATCATATCAGTTACAACCTTGCCGATGCCGGTTATAATGTCGCCAAATATATTCCATTTGGTCCTGTGAAAGATGTGATGCCTTACCTTATCAGAAGGGCCGAGGAGAATACTTCGGTCGCCGGACAAACCAGCCGCGAACTTGATCTGTTGAAACGCGAAAAAGAGCGCCGGGATATTTAGTTACTGCGTAAGTACCCGCAAAGCCTGCTCTTCCCGACCAATCTGGTGTAATCGAATTACTTTCTGTTCCTTTCTTTCGTTGGCTCGACCGTAGTTGTAATACACCGTACATTTCAGGAAAGTGGGTGCGGTATCTGCTTTATCCATGTTACCAAGATACTTTACGTTGATGAGCCATTGGCCCTTATCTCCACCGTTGATCTCAAACTCTTCCTGGTTATAGCCTTTTAGCAGTTCATCCTTGATCCTTTTTTCATCTTTGGGATTGTGTTCCCAGGTAAAGAATCGCTTTGCCGGATTCACGAATTGCAACTCAAACTCCCCCGTGGTTTTACTCCAATCGAAAATGATACGAGCATCCATATCGGGCGCAGTTAGATGTTGCACCTTCAGCTTGCTCAGATCCAGCTTATCCCTGTGCTTGCCCACCAGGTGTTTGATCTCATTATCGGCGATGTTTACCAGTCCGTTAAAATCCAGGTTTGGATTGATATTACCGTTTTCGATTCCGGTAAGTATATCCAGGCCTAATTGATAATCTCCGTTTGCCACATAAGCCAACGCCAGGTCTAAGTATGTCTGGGTTCGCTGCGGAAAACGATCAAACATGACATTGGCCACATCCAATGCCAGAGATGCATCATTACGCGACATGGCCTTTAGGTAAAGTCCGCGCAAAGCCGCAATGGAACTATTATCGGTTTCCAGCAAATTATAGGCAATTTGGTTGGAGAGGGAAGCGTTGGCGCTGCGGAAATAATCCGATACATCGATAAGATATACCTCGTCATTCCAATAAGATCCTCTTTGTTGCAGGTAAAGATCATAGGCCTCCTTCACCGTATTTTGTGTTTTCAATCGATTCAGGTAGGGTGTTTCAAAAGAAGTATTGGTGGCCAACACTTTCCCGTCGTAAATGTTGTTTTTGAGTCGGCCGTCATCTTTAGCACCCGCGGCAGCTCTTGAAGCGGCCAGTTTGGTAGTGATCAAGATTACTCCTCCGGATCCTTCCGAACCATAACGGTTGGTGGCGGCATACCCTTTCAGCACTTCTACCTCAGCTATATTGTTGGGATCGATGAAATCGGTTAATTGGAGTCCGTTTTGTACCCGTCCTCCCGAATTCGACCTTGCCACCGGCGCGCCATCGATAATGATCAGGGCATAGTTATTTCCGAAGATAGAATTAGAACCACGGATTACCGACTGACTCAAATCCTGGTTGGTTCCTCTTGATACTCCGGAGAACTTGCCTTCCGTGGCATCCGAAACCGTACTTTGGATAGTGTTGATGTCTTTATCGCCAATTTTGGAAGTGGCGAAACCCTGCATGCGTTTGTCTTTGATAACTCCGCCAACAATAGCTTTGTTATCCGGATCCCTCTTTTTGTCCCCGGTAACTACCACCTGGTCCAGTTCGATACCTCCTGATTTTATGAAGACGTTCAAAGTGTTGTTCTCGTCCAGGACTTTCTCTACGGGCGACATACCGCCGGCTTGGAAAATAAGCACCTCACCGGGCACAGCTTCAATTTTATAGTTTCCGTCGGCATCAGGAACCACACTAAGACCGCTACCCTTTAACTTAATAACGACGTCGCTGGCGGCTACGTCTTCTGCATAGACATTCCCGGAATAGATAAGTTTTTGTGCCCTGGTAGTATCTTCAGGCCCTACCAGGCTTATGAGGCGTCCTTTATTTGCCAATGCCAGGTACTTCAGATTTTCAGCATCGTTGGAGCGATTGCTGTTTACCACATAGAGATTTCCGCTACGCTTAAAACCATCGCTCAATGCGTTTTCTTTTCCGTCGGTAAAGAGGAGCAGGGTATGGGTGGCTGGTACAGAGTTCAAGGACTGGTAGGAGGTGCCACCGTCATAATCGGAAGTAGCGAGGGCAGCCTTTACAATTCCCCAGTCGCCACCGTTGATCTCATAATTCCTATTGGTGGAATTGGTATTGTTGAATTCGATGACTGTCACTTGGGCTTCGGTGTACTTTCCGAAGTATTTATCCAGAAAGTCAAACTCCTTCTGGATGTTTCGGTCGTTCATGGACAGAGAAGTATCCCAGCCAATGGTGACCTGTGTTTGGGCAAAAAGGGGTAAAGAGCAAAGGAAGCAGAATGGAAGTACAAATTTTTTGAGTAAAGCCATAGCAAGAATCAATTTCCCATAAAATTAAGGAATGGAGTATAGTAAAACGATAGCCCCGATAAAAATTAACGCTTTTTTAGGATGTTCAAGCCCTCACCAATGTTACAATTAGTCGTTGCTGCAGGGCTGCGCAATTTGAGCCAGTTGCCACATGAAATCGGTGGGATAGTAGGTGGAATCCGGATCTGCATTGCCATTGAGGTAATCCTCATATTCCGGAGCCCCTGTATAACCCGTAGGATGAAATCCTTTGGTCGCTGTTGGTTTATTGATCACATCAAATGTCATGGAGTCGGTAAACATCACCAGGTTTCTGGATCCTCTGGGTACATTATTGAGGGTGGCACGTGCATGACAACTAATGCAAGAAGAAGAGCTTACCAGGTTCATTTCGAGTATGGAATTACCAAGAATTGTAGGTTTGCCTTCGGAAGTGGTAAATTCGGTCTGACTCCCTTTTAACCGATAGTTTTTAAATACTTCAGGTACTCCAAATTCTTTAAACAGAGCAGCAAGGGCAGGGGTGGTGCTTCCTGTATCGTAGCCCTGGTTCACGATCTTGTGTGGTGGAATATATGGTTTATCCGTTCCGAAATCGTCCTTGCAACCTATGTAGTCGCATATTCCGGGATTACCGGAAAACTCGAAGGTAGACCATACCCAGTTAGGAAGCTCGTGGGTAACCAGGTGGAATCCCACCAATCCCATCAATTGATTTTCGAGATACTCATCGGTGTAGTTATTGTAGGCGCTA
Organism: Flavobacteriaceae bacterium; assembly: GCA_009827225.1. Classification (GTDB taxonomy): domain Bacteria; phylum Bacteroidota; class Bacteroidia; order Flavobacteriales; family Flavobacteriaceae; genus Aureisphaera. The sequence goes on from WUAI01000006.1 coordinate 22,919, forward strand.
ATGCGTTTGGTGTAGTATTTCGTCGCAAGGGAATCCCCTTCTTCAAGGGGCGTCCATTGGGCTTTGATCATCATGGCTTCCTGGGGGAAGCTAATTTTTCTTTGTTTGGCGAGATGGTATACAGTGTCTTGGTTATACAGGCCGTTATTTTGGATGTACTCGAACATAGGACGGTTGAGTCGCAGTTCTTCATAATAGGGATTGTCGAAGTTGAGGGTGAGAATGGCAAAATTCGTGGTTTTAAAATTGGATGAGTCGTTACTAATGTTATCGAGGAATGCTATTGCCTTAGGCGGCATCTTAGATACGGGGATCCCTTTGGTGGGCCAGGGTTGTTGCCCGCAAGGATTTTGATAGGTGTATTCTTCGCTGGCCCAAAGCTCCCAATTCATATTCTCCGGGGTTTCGGTCTTTACCTGGAAAGAGCGGGCCATTTTCTCCCAAACGTATTGGTCGGTTTGATAAATGGCCATATTGGTATTGGGTTCCTGGGAGACGTCTGCATACTGATGCTTGGAATCGCAGCTGCTCAATAGTACTAATCCTGTTAAGAGTAGGGGAGTTGCCAACAAATAAATTCGCTTTGCCGAGACCATATTGAAAGAGATTTAGTTAATTATACCTAAATATCATGAGGTTTTGAGACGTTAGCAATACGTGTAAATACTTATAAGTTAGCTATTTAACTAAATTAACGTCCTTAAAGTCATTGGCGAGGCGATGTAGGCCATCGGTAATCACAAGAAGTTTTTTATCTGAAAGGTTGGTGATACCTTTAACGTACTGCCTAAAAAGGCTGCGATTCATTCCAATGTAATCTGCAAAGGCAGATTTATTGATTACGTTATAGTAATTGAAAAATTGCTCCAGATCGACGTGACACTCTATTTGATATTTAGAAAGGTTACCTAATTTTAATTCTAAAGCGCTCAAAATATTGTCTTTGGTTTCCGGGATAGAATCGCCTACAGAAATAATTCCATCTAGTTCTTGGACATATCCTGAAAAGCCTGTGCCGGTTTTTTCTATAATTATGTTAAGGTTTTTACTCATTGATAACATGAAAAGGCCTTTACAGACCTGCCTTCTTCAGTATGCTTCTTAATGTTCCGTGTGCCAGTTCTTTGCTCCCGTGCCTTGGAATGACTAAATCTCCGGATTTAGATGGGTGACGGTATAGATCGTGTTTTTTTCCATGTCTATGAATGAACCATCCATCCTTTTTTAGTTTTCTAAGGAGTTCTGATACTTTCATGATAATAATTATACGATGTGAAAATGAAGAACTCCTTGATGCAAATATATAACAAATATGTTATAAAAAAACGGAGTTTGATGACTTAAACGATTATAAGATTTGAATCGTACCCAATGAAAACCTAACAGGTCTTGATTACGCTTCAAGATCTCTTTATATAATAGAGCTGCAAAATTGTTAATAAGTAATAAAAAAATGAGACCACAGTGTTGAATATTGATTGAATAATTGCATTATATTTCAGAAAGAAAAAAATGTATCCTTACATTTTTTTAGCGTTAAACCCTTAGTAAATCATAAAATTAATACGGAAAATTAGTGTAACCATACAATTATGAACTCTGATAAACACGATAGCGACGATATTTTGAAAAGATTGCTGGAGCCAGAAAGTTCCAGAGTAAATGAGTCACTTCAAGAACTTTTTGATCAAAGGTTAAATAGCTTGGAGATTCCTAAAACCACCGCATTGAAAATAATGGGAATGAGCGTAAGAACATTGGATGGAATTTTAACGGGAGAACAAAAGGTATTGGACTATACGCAGTTGATTAAACTTTCCAATTTTCTAGGTATTGAATTGGATGAGGTTGCACGACTTTATTTATCAATGCTCAAGGAGTCATACGTCTTAGGAACCAATATAAGCCGTAAGAGTGAATTAGTGGATTTCTTGAATTCTAAGTTTAATCTAGCTGAACTCCGGAAGGTTGGAATTATTGATTCATTGACAAATTATGACGAGATAACTAAATCAATAAATAGTTATTTCGGGCTTAAGGATATTTTCGATTATGAAGAGCCTAAGCTGAATGTTGTATTCAGTTCTGGTAAAAAAGCGAAGAAAAATTGTAGTATGGAAAATTGGATTTATATCGCTAAAAAGATGTGTGTAGAACTGCGAAACCCGAACAAATTCAGTCGTGAAAAACTTATAGAATATTTTCCAATGATACGTTCCTATTCCATGGATGTATCGCAAGGTATGATTAATGTCATTAGCCATTTATTCCAACTAGGTATAACGGTTGTCTTTGTGCCGAAGTTTCCTTCATTGCATTTAAGAGGTGCAACTTTCGAAGTAAATAACAAACCTTGTATTGCCTTAACAGATTATAAAGGCTTCTATCCATCGATCTGGTTCGGTCTTATTCATGAATTGTACCATGTTTTGTTTGACTGGGAAGAAATTCGATCGACAAATTACCATATTTCTGAAGGTCCTAAACAGGAATTTGATCAGGGCTCTAAAAATGAAGTTGAAGCCGATGAGTTTGCAAGGAAGTACTTATTCTCACGTGAAAAGATGCGAGAAATTGAAGACTATATAAATAATCATGAGTACGTTCGGGAATATGCCATAGTCAATCACGTTGATCCAAGTTTTATTTATGTTTTCAATGCCTATGATTCACTAAGCGCCGATAAACGCGCCTGGGGAAGAGCATACAAGCGCAATCCGAAGATTCTTTTCAACACACTAAAGTCGAAACTGGAAAATGATCAAAAAAACTCAATACAATTTGAGGATCATATAAAATATTTACGTAATAGAATTTATAATTAAAATGGAAAAATCAGAATTAACACCGGAGGAATTAGAGAAGATCAGACTCCTTCAAAAAGAAAGGAATGAGAACCTGATTAAAAGATTTATTCTGGAACAAACAGAATCTAAAGTAAAGGATAAGTTTTCGGATGAGGAATTAGATCAGGAATTAGAAAAGCGAAGGTTATCGAATACAACGGTTTATGATTTGTGGAGAATAAAAGGACTTGATGAAAAATTACTGACTAAACCGGCAGACTATAAAGCGATATTTACTCAAGAGTATTACCAGGAAATATATCGCCTAAATGGCTGGAATTATAAAGGAACTATTTCGCAAAAACCATGGAAAGTAGGAAAATATACAAACGAAATTATATACTATCGATTCTCAACGGAGGTTTTACCTTTTTTGCGAATTATGAATCCTTTTATTATGCCTGGGGTTAGAAGATTTAAGCACCACCAATTTTTAACCCCCGGCTGCAGGATAGAGCTTTCAAAGTTTATTTCTCAGGCAGTAGAAGTAATGAAAAAATGCAACGATTGGAATGAATTTCGAATTAAATATTGTGAAAAGTATAATGTGCCGTACCAATTAAAATTTTCATTTTGAATTATTAACTAGAACTTGATTGATATATGCAATATTCTCACAATTTTCAATCGTCGTTTTTATTAAAAACTCTTGATTAGTGTAAAGCACCTTGTAAATCTTACAAGAGTCCAATTTAGTATTGCTTTCAGAAAATAACACATCCCCCTTTGTCAATAAGGAAGTAATGGCCGAAGTATCCAGGCCATTTTTCTCCAGCTCTTCCAAAACCTGAGCGGAGAATGCTTTCTTTTTTAACCGAATATTCTTAAGTACTCTTGCATTGGGGCCATATGCATAGTCGCAGGAAGCGCCGCTACCACCTACAAAATAGAAAAGAAGAATAATCCCTATGGCGAACCCTCCCAAATAGAAGGCTAATCTTTTAGCAAATCTCATTTAAAATATAAGCAGATTGATATCACTGTATGGCATATCAAACCATTTTGCAACAGCTTTATTGGTCAAAATTCCGCGGTAAAAATACAATCCATTTCTGAGACCATTGTCAAGTCGGACCGCATTTTCGATACCTCCGTTATCAGCTATATTAAAGAGATAGGGTGTGAAGATATTGCTAATTGAAACAGAGGCTGTCTTGGGATATCGGGCCGGAATATTGGGCACTCCATAATGAATTACACCATTTTTGATCACTGATGGATTATCGTGTGAGGTCATTTCTGAAGTTTCAAAACATCCGCCCATGTCAATACTTACATCGATTATCACTGCTCCGTTTTTCATTTTATCTACCATGTCTTCTGTGACTACCACTGGGGATCGATGTATCCCTCTAATAGCTCCGATTGCTACATCGCATCTCCGTAATGCCTTGAGTAGATTTTTGGGTTGAATTGTTGAGGTATAGAGTGTTTGCCCTACTTTGGACTGAATTCTTCTCAGTTTTGTGATGGAACTGTCAAAAACCCTGACGTTGGCACCTAGGCCCAAGGCAGATCTCACAGCGTATTGTCCTACCGTGCCGGCACCAATAACCACAACTTCAACCGGTGGTACGCCACTGATATTACCAAATAGCAATCCGTTGGCATTTTCTGCGTTTACCATTAGTTCTGATGCGATCAATACTGAGGCGGTGCCTGCAATTTCACTGAGCGCTTTTACAGCTGGATAACTTCCGTCTTCATCCTTGATGAATTCAAAAGCAAGGGCCGTAATTTTCTTTTTGGCCAAAGCTTCAAAATATGATTTCTTCTGGGTCTTAAGTTGAAGGGCGGATATAATTACAGTTTTAGGTTGGACCCATTCCAATTCCTTTAGGGTAGGGGGTTCAACCTTCAACAATAATGGACACCCGAAGACTTTTTTTGTATCATTGGTAAGGGATGCTCCAGCCTCGCTGTAATCCACATCACCAAAACCAGCCTCTTCTCCAGCCCCGTTTTCCATTAAAACCCGGTGACCATTTGCTGTTAAGGCAGCTATGGCATCAGGAGTAAGGCAGATACGCTTTTCCTGAAAATGAGTTTCCTTAGGAATCCCGATGAGTAAATCACTTTTTTCATGAATTATTTCCAGGGTTTCTTCCTGTGGTAATAGTTGAGCCTTTGTAAAGGGGGATTTAGGTTGGTCCATAACTCGGTTGAAATATAAAATCCAAGTTACACAATTAAAATTTTAAATAATAATTGAATTATCTAAAGAGATCTTTGATTTGTTGCCACACCGTCTGGCGTTCACCTAGTTCTGCTTCAAAAGACTTCAAATCTGTTTGCCTTACCTTTGAGAATAATTTTGCCCGTATCAAATAAACAGCAGGTACGATTATGAGCATTAACGGTAGAACGTAATATATTTCAAGTTCGTCTAGTCCTTTACTCTCATTAAATATTCCCCATAATTGGAAAGCGTACATTGCAATTGGCACTAATAAAATCCAATGCCACCAATGCTTACAGGTAAAAAACCAAAGTAGAAGTAAATATAAAGGAACAACCTTTCCAATTAGAAACCAAACATAGGTATTAACTGAATGAAAAGCTGTATCAATAGTAAAATAAGGAGTTTCCCAAATCTTTGTATCATTTGGGAAACTCTTATATGAATAAAATATAAAAGGTGTTGCGGCAATCAATAAAACAATGAAGCCGCCCACAAACAGATTTCTTCTAACCGTTTTGTGGTGTTGTGATGTCGCCTCTGTCGATTTGTTGCTCGGTTTGTTCATCTTCAATGTTCTCGGGAGTGCAAGAAACAAATGCTAATGTAGCCCCGAAGATTGCAGCAATGAAGAGGTAGTTCTTTAATTTCATAATACTAGTTTTTGTGAGGTTTATATTACAAACCTATCGAGAAAAAAAACAAGTATTTCAAATTAGTTGGGCGTATTTTGTAAGGTTATGCCTTTACCAAATATCACACACTCATGACCTTAGAAATTTTCGTCTAATTCATAAGCTTCAACTACTCTTATTTAAGTGTGCTGCAAGTCTACTTCACAGGCGTCATATTTAATGTTCTACTTCCGTTTTCATTTTTAGTTAGCTTGATTTTAGTGCTCTCCCCAGGCAACAAATTTTCAACTTTTTCAGGCCATTCCACAAAGCGCCAATCGTCGTTTGTAAAATAATCCTCAAACCCTATATCCATCGCTTCCTCTTCATCCTCGATTCTGTAGAAATCAAAATGGTACAATTTCTCCTCGTCCAGTAAATACTCGTTCACAATGGAAAATGTAGGACTACTTATGGTATCCTGTACTCCTAACGATCTTGCAAGTTCTTTTATTAAAGTAGTCTTACCCACTCCCATTTCTCCATAAAACAATAGAGTCCTTGTAGGAGTATTGGCTAATACCATACCTGCGATTTCTGGTAAATCCTGAAGTGTATAAGTACGTTTCATGATTCAAGGGCTGTAACAAATATAGAAATATTTCCGACTATTGGTACAAAATCTCGATAAAATGTAATAAAATAGGGGTTTTCCTACAAAAAGTCTATCTAGGAGTCAATACTGCGAACGGAATCACCATTTCTTCCAACGAAACTCCTCCGTGCTGATAGGTATTTCGATAATAACTAACATAATGATTAAAGTTATTCGGATAGGCGAAAAAGAGGTCGCCTTTAGCAAATATGAAAGAGCTACTCATATTAATAGTAGGTAGATGTATGGTCTTCGGATTCTTAGCCGCCAATACATCCTTCTGCTCATAGGTCAAACTCTTACCGGTTTTATAACGAAGATTCAGGCTGGTATTCTTATCCCCGATTACCTTGGAAGGATTCTTTACATTAATGGTTCCGTGATCCGTGGTGATGATCAGTTGAAATCCTAAACTAGCCGCCTGCTGAATTACATCCAGCAAGGGAGAGTTTTTGAACCAGCTTTCTGTTAGGGATCGATACGACTTATCATTAGACGCCAATTCTTTGATCACCTCCATTTCTGTCTTGGAATGTGACAGCATGTCCACGAAGTTGTAGACAACGACCGTAAGATCTTCATCTTTATGGGCTTTGAAATTCTCGGCTAGTTTTCTTCCCTGCTTCAGGCTGGAAATTTTGTGATAGCTCCAATTCAGATTCAGACCTAGTCTTTTTAACTGCGCTGCAAGAAATTCCCTTTCATATTGATTCTTTCCTCCTTCATCCGTATCATTCAGCCAATAGTTGGGATGCAGCTTTTGCATATCGCTCGGCATCAATCCGGAAAATATAGCGTTGCGCGCATATTGAGTGGCCGTTGGCAGAATGCTGTAAAACAACTCTTCCTGGGTCTTCTTATAAATGGAATTTATGTGAGGTTCAAAAGCTTTCCATTGATCGTACCTTAAATTATCTACTACGATCATAAGGGTGGGCCGCTTCTGATTAACGATAGGAACAACCTTCTCCTTAAATAAGGTATGCGACATAATGGGTGCATCCGACCCGTTGTCGAACCAGGACGAATAATTCTTTTCAATGAACTTGCAGAACTGGGTATTGGCCTCATTCTTCTGCGATTCAAGAATCTCGAACATACCCGAATCTTCGATGTCCTCCAATTCCAGCTCCCAATAAATAAGCTTCTGATATAACTCTGCCCATTCCTCGTAGGAGTTCACCATAGACATGTCCATCGCGATCTTCCTAAATTCCTGCTGATAACTCGAAGTGGTCTTTTCTGACACGAGTCGGGAATGATCCAGGTTCTTTTTCAGGCTCAATAAGATCTGGTTCGGATTCACAGGTTTGATTAGGTAATCGGCGATCTTGGAACCAATAGCCTCTTCCATAATATATTCTTCCTCACTCTTGGTGATCATTACCACAGGAAGCGAAGCCTGACGTTCTTTGATTTCAGACAAAGTCTCCAGGCCGGTAAGACCAGGCATATTCTCGTCCAGGAAGACGATATCGAAACTGGTATTTTCGATTTCTTCCAGGGCCTCCGTACCACTTTGTGCAGTGGTTACGTCGTAGTTTCTTCCCTCCAGAAATAGAATATGCGGTTTTAGCAGGTCGATTTCATCATCCACCCAGAGTACTTTTATCTCGCTCATATATGTATATTTGTTCGTAAATTATGAAGAAAGGCTGGTTAGGTCCTTTAATATAACACCAAAAATAGTTCCGTAGTATCTCTTAGCTAAATCTCCCACTATTAATTAAACGTTAAAATTTGAATTCCAAAAACAAGTTAAAGATTATCAATGATCCGATTTACGGATTCATCACCATACCGAGTCCGCTTGTTTTTCAACTTATTGAGCATCCTTATTTCCAAAGACTGCGTCGAATCTCACAAATGGGGATGTCGTACCTGGTATATCCCGGAGCACATCATACCAGATTTCATCATGCTTTAGGGGCCATGTTCCTGATGCAACGTGCGGTGCAGGTTTTGGAAACCAAAGGGGTTGTTTTTTCTTCGGAAGAGAAGGAGGCTTTGTACATCGCTATCCTGCTGCACGATATTGGCCATGGTCCGTTTTCCCATGCCATGGAACACAGTATCGTCGAAAATGTGAATCATGAGAGCATCTCCCTCTTATTTATGAACACACTGAATGAGGCCTTGGATGGAAAGCTGGATTTGGCGATTCAGATATTTCATAATAACTACCACCGCAAATTTATGCATCAACTGGTATCGGGACAGTTGGATATGGATCGGCTGGACTACCTGAGGAGGGACAGTTTTTATACCGGTGTGGCGGAAGGGAATATCAATTCCCAACGGCTTATTGCCATGCTTAATGTTTATGATGACGAACTAGTAGTAGAGGAGAAGGGTATCTATTCCGTAGAGAAATTTATCGTCGCCCGACGTTTTATGTACTGGCAGGTGTACCTCCATAAAACAGGATTGGTAGGAGAACAACTTTTAATGCATTTGCTGAAACGTGCCAAGCAACTCACACAAGAAGGAACAACTCTTGAAGCCAGTAGAGCGCTTTCGTACTTTTTAAACAATGCTGTCACTGAAAAGGACTTTAGCCCGGAGGTGCTGTACCTGTTTTCCAAGCTCGACGACAACGATATCATATCGGCCATGAAGGCTTGGTGCGATGCTGAAGATTTTGTGCTCAGCGAATTGTCCAAAATGCTCCTGAATCGTGATTTGCTGAAAATCAAGATGAAAAAGCAACCATTTTCCGAAGAGAAGGTCAAAGAAAAGCTAAATAAGGTGATGGAAATGCACAACCTTTCGGCAGAAGAAGCATCTTATTTTGTGTTCCATGGTGCCATTTCGAACCAGGCATACAGCATGGACAAAGACACGATAAACTTAATAAGGAATAATGGAAAAGTAGTGGATGTGGCTAAAGCGAGTGACCAATTAAACATTGAGGCCTTGTCCCAAAAAGTGGTAAAATATTATCTCTGTTACCCCAAGAGTCATTAGCGTTCCTTTTTTTATATTTGCAACACTCAAAAACAAAAATGAAGTTTACAGCCAATCAGATAGCAGGCATACTGGAAGGGGAAGTGGAAGGAAATGATGCGGTAGAAGTATCTAAGCTTGCGAAGATCGAGGAGGGAATTGAAGGAAGCCTCACGTTTTTGGCAAATCCGAAGTACAAACCTTATATATATACAACAAAGGCCTCTATCACTATTGTGGATAAGGACTTTGTAGTGGAAAACCCTATTGAAACCACTCTTATTCGTGTAGAAGATGCCTACAAAGCATTTTCGAAACTCCTGGAATATTATAACCAGGTGAAGATGAACAAAACGGGGATAGAACAACCCAGTTTTATTGCGGACTCGGCGGAATATGAAGAGGGCATTTACGTAGGAGCTTTCAGTTATATAGGAGAGAATGTTCAGATCGGGAAGAATGCAAAGATTTATCCTAATGTATATATAGGTGATAATGTGACCATTGGAGATGATGTTGTGGTATTTGCCGGTTCTAAGATCTATTCTGAAACTATAATTGGAAATAACTGCGTTATTCATAGCGGGGCGATCATCGGGGCCGATGGCTTTGGATTTGCTCCTAACGAGAATGGCGAATTCCAGAAAGTACCACAAACCGGAAATGTGATCATAGAAGATCATGTGGACGTAGGAGCCGGGACGACCATCGATCGGGCTACTCTTGGTTCCACAATAATCCGCACCGGTGTTAAACTGGACAACCAGATACAAATTGCACATAACGTTGAAATAGGAAAGAATACCGCCATTGCCGCCCAAACCGGGATAGCCGGTTCCACCAAAATTGGTGAGAATTGCCTGATTGGAGGCCAGGTAGGTATCGTTGGCCATCTTACCATTGGCAACAATGTTAGAATCCAGGCGCAAAGCGGAATTGGCCGCAATGTGAAGGACAACGAAGTTCTTCAAGGATCACCTGCTTTAAAATATGGTGATTACAACAAGAGTTATGTGCACTTTAAAAACCTACCCAAGATTATTGAGCGTTTGAACGCGATAGAAAAAAATTCAAAAGATGACTAATTGCATGGTCAAGCAACGTACCATAGAAAAAGAAGTTTCTCTCACAGGCGTGGGACTCCATACAGGGAAAGAGGTGACTATTGTTTTCAAGCCTGCCCCTGAAAATTTCGGATATGCTTTCGAACGTGTGGATCTGGAAGGAAATCCGATCATCGAAGCCGATGCCAACTTTGTTGTGAATACTCAACGCGGAACCAACCTGGAGAAGAGAGGCGTAAAAATACAAACCTCCGAACATGTCCTTGCCGCGTTGGTAGGTATGGAGATAGACAACTGCCTTATTCAACTCAATGCCTCCGAACCTCCCATTATGGATGGTTCGTCCAAGTTCTTCGTCGAAGCCATAGAAAAGGCCGGAATCGTAGAACAGGAGGCACCCAGGGAAGAATATGTGGTTCGGGAGGTAATCTCCTACACCGATGAAGAATCGGGTAGTGAAATTACCGTGATCCCCGCAGATGAATACCAGGTAACGACCATGGTAGACTTCGGAACCAAAGTATTAGGCACTCAGAATGCATCATTAAAACACCTTTCCGATTTCAAAGATGAAATCTCGGATGCCAGAACCTTCAGCTTTTTGCATGAGTTGGAAATGTTGCTGGAAAATGGTTTGATCAAAGGAGGAGACTTAAATAATGCCATAGTGTATGTGGACAAGGAACTTTCTCCGGAAACCATGGAAAAGTTGCGTCACGCCTTCAAGAAAGAGCAAATTTCAGTAAAACCCAACGGAATACTGGATAATCTAACCTTGCACTATCCCAATGAAGCTGCACGGCATAAACTGTTGGATGTGGTAGGTGATCTGGCGTTGGTTGGAACGCGCATTCGCGGAAAAGTGATCGCCAATAAGCCCGGTCATTTTGTAAATACTCAATTTGCGAAGAAACTGTCGAAATTAATCAAGATTGAAAAGCGGAACAAAATTCCTAAGTTCAATCTTTCAGCACCTCCTATCAAGGATGTAAATGAAATCATGGCCATGTTGCCTCACCGTCCGCCATTCTTATTGGTGGACAAAATTCTAGAGTTGAGCGAAAATCATGTGGTTGGGCTAAAGAATGTGACCATGAACGAACCTTTCTTTGTTGGTCACTTTCCGGGAGCTCCCGTTATGCCTGGGGTTCTCATCGTTGAGGCTATGGCGCAAACAGGAGGAATACTGGCATTAAGCACGGTTCCAGACCCTGAGAATTACCTTACCTTCTTTATGAAGATCAACAATGTGAAGTTCAAGCAACAGGTAAATCCGGGAGACACCCTAGTATTCAAATTGGACCTGATCACTCCGATACGTCGTGGAATTGTTCATATGATGGGGAATGCCTATGCCAACGATAAATTGGTTACCGAAGCTGAACTAATGGCCCAAATTGTTAAAACTAAGAACGAATAAATGAATCAACCCTTAGCATATGTTCATCCGGGAGCTAAGATCGCGAAGAATGTAGTGATCGAGCCTTTTACCACCATTCACAATAATGTGGTGATCGGTGAAGGAACCTGGATCGGTTCGAATGTCACCATCATGGAAGGTGCCCGAATTGGTAAGAACTGTAATATCTTCCCCGGAGCAGTAATTTCTGCCATTCCGCAGGATTTGAAGTTTCAGGATGAAGAGACCACAGCAGAGATCGGTGATAATACTACCATCCGTGAATATGTAACAGTGAACCGAGGTACCATCGATCGGGGCAAAACCGTGATTGGGAACAACTGTCTCATTATGGCGTATTGCCATATAGCGCACGATTGTATCGTAGGTGACAATTGTATCTTTTCCAATAGCAGTACGCTGGCAGGGCATATTACTGTAGGCGATCACGTTGTGCTTGCAGGAATGACTGCCGTTCATCAGTTTTGTATGATCGGAAATCATGCTTTTGTGACAGGAGGTTCGTTGGTTCGAAAGGACGTTCCCCCTTATGTTAAGGCAGCGCGGGAACCACTTTCTTATGTCGGAATTAACTCCATCGGATTGAGACGCAGAGGGTTCCAGCCTGAAAAAATCAAGGAAATCCAGGACATCTATCGTATCCTGTATCAAAAATCATATAATAATACCCAAGCAGCCGAAATCATCGAAGCCGAAATGGAAGCGACCCCTGAGCGCGATGAGATTCTTCAGTTCATTAAGAACTCCAAACGAGGAATCATGAAAGGCTATTTTCAGAATTAAAACAAAAAAGAATGGCAACAACCTCAGATATTCGCAAAGGGCTTTGCATTAAGTACAATAGTGATATTTATAAAATCGTGGAATTCCTTCACGTAAAGCCCGGAAAAGGACCTGCTTTTGTAAGAACTAAATTGAAAAGTGTGACCACCGGGAAAGTGATAGATAATACGTTCTCTGCCGGTCACAAGATCGAAGATGTGCGAGTAGAAACCCACAAGTTCCAGTATTTGTATAATGAAGGCGATACTTATCATTTTATGAACACAGAAGATTATTCACAGATTCAACTTCAGAAAGATACTTTGGATCGTCCCGATTTGATGAAAGAAGGAGAAGTAGTTACGGTGATTATCAATTCCGAAGACAGTATGCCGCTTTCTGTAGACATGCCACCAAGTGTTGTTCTGGAGGTAACTGCCACAGAGCCCGGCGTAAAAGGAAATACAGCAACTAACGCCACCAAGCCAGCTACAGTAGAAACCGGTGCCAGGATCAATGTTCCTTTATTCATTAACGAAGGCGACAAGATCAAAGTGGAAACGGAGAAAGGCACGTATCAGGAACGCGTTAAAGAGTAATTTTCGAAACCATAAAATTTAAGTCCCTCTTCAATGAATTTGAGGTGGGATTTTTTATATTTACTTTTTTAACGAAAATCCATGAAGTTTCCAAAAGCACAATCCCTTGAAAACATTGCCGCCATCATTGATTGTGAGTTCGTGGGTGCTCCAGATTTTCCTGTCCTGGGCATGAATGAAATACATGTCGTCCAACCGGGCGATATTGTGTTTGTCGACCATCCCAAATATTATGACAAAGCGTTGCGTTCACAGGCCACCGTGGTCCTGATCAATAAGAAGGTAGATTGCCCTGATGGCAAGGCACTACTGATTTCGGAAGATCCTTTTCGTGACTTCAATAAGCTCACCCATCATTTCAATCCGTTTGCCCCGGCGAGAGCGGTGATTGCAGATTCCGCCAAAATCGGGAAGCATACCATCATTCAACCCAATGTTTTTATCGGAAACAATGTAGTGATAGGGGACGACTGTGTCATCCATTCCAATGTGGCTATTTATGACAATACCATTATTGGGAACAACGTAACCATTCATGCAGGTGCGGTTTTAGGTGCCGATGCGTTTTATTATAAAAACCGCCCTGAAAAGTTTGATAAGCTTCTAAGCGGAGGTAATGTTGTCATCAAGGACGATGTGGACATAGGGGCACTGTGTACTATCGATAGTGGGGTGAGTGCGTCTACCATCATTGGGGAAGGCACCAAACTGGACAATCAGGTTCATGTGGGCCATGATACCGTAATTGGGAAACGTTGCCTTATCGCTTCGCAAGTAGGTATAGCGGGTTGTGTGTTGATTGAAGACTTAGTGACCATTTGGGGTCAAGTAGGAATAACCAGCGGCATTACCATTGGAGAAAAGGCGGTGATTTCAGCACAGAGTGGCGTCAGTAAATCACTTCCGGGTCATAAGTCATATTTCGGAACACCAGCGGATGACTTCAGAAAAAAATACAAAGAAATAGCCTCCATCAGATTAATTCCAGACATCATAGATAAATTAGACAAACTGAAATGAGCAGAACCGCCAAGCAAGTCGTAAAAGATTTTTATCAGTCCGACATACTCAATGACAACACAGTTTTAGATCGTTTTTTTCACCCAGAATTGGTTCTTATATGGAACAGTGCCGATGGCCTTTCTATTATGAACAGTGACGATCTGATCGAATTCTTTTTGGAAATCAGGAGAACTTACAACGATTTGCGCATAGAGGTGAGCCATCTTCTCGAGGATGACAATCACGTCACCATCCGTTATAAATATTACGTCCGCACCATAGAAAACCCGGAGGAGGAATTAGGAATCGCCCATTTTATAGCCATCTGGGAAATAAAGGACGACAAAATGTACCGTGGTTACCAGGTTTCTCAGCCGGTCACCGACAATGACGATACCCAGGAATCGTATCATAAGGTTAAGGTGTAATTTCTTTTCAGAAATAGTTCAAAACACTACCTTTGCGCAGCTTTAAATTCAACTTAATATTTATTCTTCATGAGTGTATTGGTAAATAAAGATTCTAAGATTATTGTTCAGGGATTCACGGGAAGTGAAGGGACCTTTCATGCAGGTCAGATGATCGAATATGGAACCAACGTGGTTGGTGGTGTAACACCTGGAAAAGGAGGACAAACTCACTTGGAAAAGCCGGTTTTCAATACGGTTGAAGAAGCGGTAAAAGAACTGGGAGCCGATACCACCATCATTTTTGTACCACCCGCTTTTGCGGCGGATGCTATCATGGAAGCCGCTGATGCAGGGATCAAAATAATTATTACCATTACTGAAGGAATTCCGGTAGCCGATATGATCAAAGCGGCAGATTACATCAAAGATCGTGATTGCCGATTGGTAGGGCCTAACTGCCCCGGAGTGATTACTCCCGGAGAAGCTAAAGTAGGGATCATGCCCGGATTTGTATTCAAAAAAGGAAGAGTAGGCATCGTGTCTAAGTCTGGTACGCTTACCTATGAAGCCGCCGATCAGGTGGTAAGACAAGGATTAGGGATTACTACTGCCATTGGAATTGGTGGTGATCCAATTATCGGGACCACTACCAAGGAAGCGGTGGAATTGTTGATCAATGATGATGAGACCGATGCGGTGGTGATGATTGGAGAAATTGGAGGTCAGTTAGAGGCTGATGCAGCCAATTGGTATAAGGATAGCGGAAGTAGTAAACCTATTGTTGGATTTATCGCCGGAGAAACTGCTCCTGCAGGAAGAACGATGGGACATGCCGGAGCCATTGTAGGAGGAAGCGATGATACGGCACAGGCCAAGAAGAAGATTATGCGTGCCTGTGGAATTCATGTGGTCGATTCACCTGCTGAAATTGGAAAGAAAGTGAAAGAAGTTCTCTCGTAGAATTTTATCATATAATTAACGAAAAGCCCCTTGATTTGAGGGGCTTTTTTCATGGGAAAGCCGAAGTGATTCCCTATATTTGAAATTCATCTAAACAGCCAAACTATGAAGTTATTAGACGGAAAAACAGCGATTATTACAGGGGGAAGTCGGGGTATTGGAAAAGGAATTGTAGAAACCTTTGCAAGGCACGGCGCCAATGTGGCATTTACCTATAATTCATCGGCTGAGGCGGCAGAAGCGATTGCGGCTGAAGCTTCAAAAGAAGGAGTAAAAGTAAAGGCATATAAAAGTAACGCTGCTAATTTTGATGAATCCCAGGATTTGGCTGCCAAGGTGTTGGAAGAATTCGGAAGTATCGATATCCTGATCAATAACGCAGGAATTACCAAGGATAATTTGCTGATGCGAATTTCTGAAGAGGATTTTGATAAAGTAATCGAAGTCAATCTCAAATCGGTTTTCAATATGACAAAAGCGGTACAGCGTACAATGCTCAAACAACGAAACGGCTCAATCATCAATATGAGTTCGGTAGTAGGAGTGAAGGGGAATGCCGGTCAAACCAACTATGCTGCTTCCAAAGCGGGGATATTAGGTTTTACAAAATCGGTGGCGTTGGAATTGGGTTCCAGGAATATACGTTGTAATGCCATTGCTCCGGGATTCATAGAAACCGAGATGACAGGCAAACTGGATGAGGCTGTAGTACAAGGATGGAGAGAGGCTATTCCGTTGAAAAGGGGAGGGTCTCCAGAAGATATCGCCAATGCTTGTGTGTACCTGGCAAGTGACTTGTCTTCATACGTCACGGGACAGGTACTGAATGTAGATGGCGGAATGCTCACTTAATTCATGACGGCACAAACCATACTTTTTATCGTTATTGCAGCGGTAGTCGCTCTGGCGATAGTAATCTTCATGTATGGTTATAAAACCAAGTATACAGGGAAGCTTCGTTGGGTGTTTGGCGCTCTTCGGTTTATTACTTTGTTTTCCTTGTTCCTGCTATTAATCAATCCTAAACTTAAGCAGCAAAACCTCTCCATAGAAAAACCTAAGCTAAGTGTCCTGGTGGATAATTCAGGCTCAATCGCTTCGTTGGAAATGGAAGAAGGACTGAGATCACTGGTAGAAGGATTGGAGAATCATAATGAACTTCAGGAGAAATTTGATGTCCGTTTCTTTGCCTTTGGTGATGCCTTTGGCCCCCTGGATACTTTGCAGTTCTTGGCCAAACAAACGAATATAGAAGAAGCCCTCAATAAGACCGACGAGTTGTTTGGAGATGAGATTGCTCCAACGGTATTGCTCTCAGACGGCAATCAAACCTACGGCCGTGACTATGAATTTGGTAGTCGTAACTACTCTTCGGCTATTTATCCCATGGTTATTGGTGATTCCACGCAATACACAGATTTAAAAATTGAGCAGCTAAATACCAATCGGTACTCTTTCTTAAAGAACGAATTTCCGGTGGAGGTGATATTGGTGTACAACGGTAAAAGTGCCGTGGATTCCAGGTTTGTCATTCAGCAAGGAGGAAGTATGATCTATTCTGAAGAGGTTACTTTTTCAGAAGAAAATAATTCCCGCACGCTCTCCTTTACCATCCCATCATCGAGGGTAGGGTTGCAACGCTACCGTGCTACGATTCGTCCTATTTCCGAAGAAAAAAATCAAACCAACAATTCGAAGAATTTCGCAGTGGAGGTTATCGATGAGGCTACGAATATCCTGATCGTAAGCGACATACTTCATCCGGATATGGGGGCTTTTAAGAAAGCCATTGAGACCAATGAGCAACGTAAAGTTACTTTCATGGAGCCTCGCGATGCCGGCGCGGTGATCAACGATTATCAACTTATTATTCTTAACCAACCCAATCGTAGTTTCTCACAGATATATGTTGAAGTAGCAAAGCTGAATAAAAATACCCTCACGCTTACAGGAGCACAGACCGATTGGAACTTTTTGAATTCTGTCCAGTCTTATTATGAAAAACTGGCCACTAGTCAAAGTGAGCAGGTTTCCGGGACCTTCAATCCCAATTACGGAGCCTATTCGATGGAAGAAATCGAGTTTTCAGATTTTTCTCCTTTAGAAACGGAGTTTGGCGAGTTACTGTTTTCTGTACCTCACGATGTGATTTTAAATCAAACAATTGATGGATTCACAACCGGCTCCCCTTTGCTGGCTACCTGGGAATTGAATGGTAAACGCGATGCTATCTGGGACGGACAAGGTATTTGGAAATGGAGGGCGCAGTCTTTTCTTCAAACAGAGAGTTTCGAAGATTTCGATGCTTTTCTCGGAAAGCTTATACAATACCTTGCTTCCAACAAAAGGCGAAGTCGCCTGGATGTGACCTACGACACTTTTTATTACAATAATAATCCTGTGGTAATTTCTGCCCAGTACTTCGACAATAACTTTGTTTTTGACAACAGGGCACAACTCAATATTCGGGTAAAAAATGCTGAAACAGATGAAATCACCGAATTTCCGATGCTGCTCAAGAATAATTATTACCTGGTGGATCTAAACAGTCTTCCGGCAGGTGATTATAGCTTCACTGTTTCCGTGGAAGAGGAAGCGGTGGCCCGAAGTGGTAATTTTACCATCCTGGAATACAATGTGGAACAGCAATTTTTAAATGCCAACGTAACAAAACTTAGACAAGTGGCGACAAATAGCGGAGGAGAATTATTCTATGCCGACCAACTGGAAGGTTTGATCGGTACTCTTCTTAGCAATGAAAGCTACAAACCCATTCAAAAATCCAATCAAAAAGTCGTACCTTTAATCGACTGGAAATACTTACTGGGCTTGATAGCACTTAGCCTTGCAGCGGAGTGGTTTATTCGAAAGTATAACGGACTTATATAAAAATTCAAAACTTAATATTATGGAGCGATTGCCTAAAATTGGGGTGCCAATTATTATCATTTTAATTATTACGATCATCGTACTGGCCAAATCGGCGATAACGATTGGTTCCGGGGAAGCCGGGGTATTGTATAAAACTTTTGGGGGCGGGGTTGTGACCGACAAGCCACCGTTGGATGAAGGTTTTCATATCATAGCTCCATGGAACAAAGTGATCATTTATGAAATCCGCCAACAGGAATTGTTTGAAGAGATGAAAGTGCTCTCTTCCAACGGATTGGAGATTCAGATTGATGCCTCTGCTTGGTATCAGCCCGTGTGGCAAGACCTTGGAAAACTTCACCAGCAAAAAGGAGAGAACTATTTACAACGTGTGATCCAGCCTGCGATTCGAAGTGCTGCCCGTAGTGTGGTAGGGCGATATACACCGGAACAATTGTATTCCAGTAAGCGGGATGCTATCCAGGAGGAGATTTTTGCTGAAACGAAAAAGATCCTGGACAATCAGTTCCTACAATTGAATGAAGTACTGGTTCGTGATGTTACCTTACCGGCTACTATCAAGGACGCCATTGAAAGAAAGCTGAAACAAGAGCAGGAATCGTTGGAGTATGAATTCCGATTGGTTACTGCGGAAAAAGAAGCGGAAAGACAAAGAATCGAGGCTCAGGGTAAAGCGGATGCGAACCGCATTTTGAGTGCTTCCCTTACGGATAAGATCCTTCAGGACAAAGGGATCGAGGCTACACTTAAACTCTCGGAATCTCCCAACGCGAAGGTTGTGGTCGTGGGATCCGGGGACTCCGGACTTCCATTGATCCTTGGGAATAACTAAAAATTAAAACATTTGAAAAGCGGAAGATCTCTTCCGCTTTTTTTATTTCTATATTTGAACCATGAAGCTCATTATTATAAACGGACCTAATCTGAACCTGCTCGGGAAGCGGGAAACCGATATTTATGGAGCGTTAAGTTTCGAAGCATTTTATGAACAACTGAATGCCAGATATCCGGAAGTGGAGCTCTCATATTTCCAATCCAATATAGAAGGAGAACTAATCGACAAGATACAGGAAGTTGGTTTTTCCTACGACGGAATAATCCTCAATGCTGCAGCGTATACTCATACTTCGGTGGGCATTGGAGATGCTGTCAAAGCAGTGGAAACACCGGTAATCGAAGTTCACATTTCCAATACCTTCGCCAGGGAAGAATTCCGCCATCAATCTTATGTCTCTGCGGGTGCTCGAGGTGTGATACTGGGATTTGGACTGCAAAGTTATGAGCTGGCTCTTCAAAGTTTTCTAAAGCCATAAAAAAACGCCTCACTAAGGAGGCGTATCTTTTTTATCATTCCATCATTATAAGTGGATTACTTCACCGTAGGCATCGGCCACGGCTTCCATCACCGCCTCACTCATGGTAGGGTGGGGATGAACCGCTTTAAGCACTTCATGTCCTGTGGTTTCAAGTTTACGGGCCACTACTGCCTCGGCAATCATGTCGGTCACTCCGGCACCTATCATATGACATCCCAGCCATTCGCCGTATTTGGCATCGAAGATCACTTTCACAAAGCCATCTTTCGTTCCAGCCGCACTGGCCTTGCCACTGGCCGAGAAAGGAAACTTCCCGACTTTAATCTCATATCCGGCATCCTTGGCCTGTTGTTCCGTCATTCCCACACTGGCAATCTCCGGAGAGGTATACGTACATCCTGGAATATTTCCGTAGTCAATAGGCTCCACATGCATTCCCGCGATCTTTTCAACACATGTAATACCTTCTGCGGTGGCCACGTGTGCTAAGGCAGGTCCGGGTACGATGTCACCAATGGCATAATATCCCGGTATATTGGTTTGATACCAGTCGTTTACCATGATCTTGCCTTTATCCTGGGCAATTCCTACTTCTTCCAATCCTATATTTTCAAGATTTGATGCGATTCCTACGGCAGATAAAACTACTTCCGCCTCGATGATCTCTTCTCCTTTTTTGGTCTTTACCGTCGCTTTCACATTCTTTCCGGAAGTATCCACACTTTCTACAGAAGCATTGGTCATCACTTTGATACCGGATTTCTTAAAAATACGCTCGAATTGTTTCGATACTTCCTCATCCTCAAGCGGAACCAGTCTGGGCAGGTATTCTACAATGGTAACTTCGGTTCCCATGGAGTTGTAAAAGTTTGAAAACTCAACACCAATCGCTCCCGAGCCCACAACGATCATGCTTTTGGGCTGTTTGGGCAAGGTCATCGCTTCACGATAACCGATTACTTTTTTACCGTCTTGTTTTAGATTTGGGAGCTCACGAGAGCGCGCTCCGGTTGCAATGATAATGTGATCCGCGGAGTATTCCTTTCCGTCTACATCCACCTTTTTACCGGGTTTTATTTTCCCGTATCCATTGATCACATCAATTTTATTTTTTTTCATGAGGAATTGAACTCCTTTGCTCATTCCATCAGCAACACCGCGGCTTCGCTCTACCACTTTTCCGAAGTCCTTGTCGGCACCAGTAACAGTGAGTCCATAATCTTCGGCATGTTTGAGGTATTCAAACACCTGGGCACTTTTCAACAAAGCTTTAGTAGGGATACAACCCCAGTTGAGACACACACCACCAAGATTTTCCTTTTCAATAATCGCAGTTTTAAATCCTAACTGAGAGGCGCGGATAGCCGCCGGATAACCGCCGGGTCCACTTCCAAGAACAATGATATCGTATTTACTCATTTTTCGTAATTCTGACTTGATTTTTCAAGTGACGAATTTACGAAATGTAAGCGTAACAAAGAAGGTTTTCTAAGGGTGATTATACTTTTACAAGTACATAGCCACGATTGGTTTTGCGATAGTGATTGCCACCCCATCGATAATAACGCTTCCCATTGATCACAACTATTTTATGATTTCTGGGAGCTTTGTTTACCACCACCACATTCGTGCGTGGAGTTGTGGTTACAATACGCGTGGTGCAAGAGCTAAACAAAAGGCTTATAAACGCAAATAAAAAAAGATACTTTTTCATCATCATAAGTTTTGGTTCCTTATTATGACTGAAAAAGTACCTTTAGGTTTAATTTATTTTTTATCGAAATCTACCGAAAGCGAGTTCACGCAGTAGCGTTGTCCGGTTTCTGTCGGGCCATCATTGAAAACATGCCCCAGGTGACTTCCGCAAGTGGCGCATAGAATTTCAGTTCGAATCATGCCAAACGAAGTATCCTTTATATATTCCACAGCTCCGTCTATGGATTCATCAAACGACGGCCATCCGCAGCTGCTATCGAACTTGCTGTTACTTTCGAAAAGCGGAGTAGCACAAGCACCGCAAGCATAGGTGCCTTTCTCGAAATTAAGGTTGTATTTTCCAGTGAAGGGACGTTCGGTTCCTTTTAAGCGAAGTATGCGATATCGCTCATCTCCAAGCAATTCCCTCCATTCCTCCTCGGTTTTATGAATGGGATACTTATTCATTTTCCGGTATAAATTTTAAGGCAGCCCCGTTAATACAATGACGTTTCCCGGTTGTTTCTCGCGGTCCATCATTGAAGACGTGGCCCAGGTGCCCTCCACAGGTAGCGCAGTGCTCTTCCGTTCTTGCATACCCGATCTTATAGTCAGTAGAATACTCCACATTTCCTTTTATTTCGCGGTCAAAACTGGGCCAACCGGTTCCACTGTCAAACTTGTTTTTACTTTTGAACAGTGGAGTGTCACAGGCCACACAATGATAGGTGCCTTTTTCCTTATTAAAGTTTAATTCACTACTCCAGGCACGTTCGGTACCCGCTTCACGCAAAACATAGTATTGCAACTCCGTTAGCTCTTGCTTCCACTGGGCTTCGGTTTTGGTGACAGGGTATGATTTATCTTCCTTTTTGGTTTGCGCTTTAGAGTTACAACTCAGCACAAGGGCACAAAGTACCAGCAATGCAATTTTTTTCATGTAATTGAAACATTAATTCCCTAAAAATTCAAAGTTACCGCTATTTTCAATCTCTTCCATGGTTAAATCGGCATCGCCAAACTCGGAAGGTACCACGGCAATTCTGAAGATTTGGTCGTTGGTAAAGGCATTACCTAACGTACCCAGATTTACATCGCCCTGAAGGAATAACAAAACGTCTACAAAAGTATGATTAAACGTATATTGAAAGGAACCTCCTTCATCAAGATAAATGGTTTGAGGTAGGGGAGACCAAACATCCAGTGATCCACCACCATCATTAACAACGTCTTCCAACCAATACACAAGTATGGCATCACTTTCAAATACTTCTATATTATTTGGAATGGTGACAAGTTGCTGGTAATTATTGCCCTGAGTAAAATCTACGTTCACTTCAAATACCTGTCCGAGAATATTGATCCCAGGTTCTCCAGGAGGGCCCGGGTCTCCTTCACAGGAAGTAAATAAAGTGACACTCAAAGCAGCGAATAATAGGAGGAATTTTTTCATAGTATAAAATTTTATGGTTTGATTTTTGGTTGTACAAAAGTCGTTCCACTTTTGTTTTCGACCAAAGTATTTTTTATTCGTTTTATGCAATTTTGGAATCTCTGAAACTAAAATTATATCTCTATCTTTAACACAGTAATATAAATACCCTAACGATGAATCATAAAAACGTAATTTCCTTAATCGCTGTATTCGTGATTATTGTGAGTTGCAGCACTAATCCATTTACTGGAAAAAAGACGCTTGCACTCGTCCCGAATTCTCAATTATTTCCCATGGCGTTTCAGGAGTACGATCGCTTTCTTTCTGAGAACAATGTGGTTACCGGAACCCCTGAAGCACAGATGATCACCAATATTGGTCAGAAAATCGCTACTGCTTCGGAAAGATGGCTCACTGCGAATGGTTATGCCGGATACCTCAAAGAATACCAATGGGAATATAATCTTGTAAACGACCCCACTGTAAATGCCTGGTGTATGCCGGGTGGTAAGATTGTATTTTATACCGGAATACTACCCATAGCGGATGGAGAGGCTGGAATTGCAGCAATCATGGGGCATGAGGTGGCTCATGCACTGGCCAACCACGGACAGCAACGGATGAGTGCCGGTCAGCTACAGGCATTAGGAGCTGTTGCTGGAAATGTTGCCCTCAGCAAGGATCCCGAGAAACAACAGATATTCAATCAGGCTTATGGAATAGGAAGTACGGTGGGCGTAATGTTACCTTTCAGTAGAAATCATGAGAGCGAAGCAGATAGAATTGGCCTTACGTTAATGGCCATTGCGGGTTACGATCCCAATGAGGCAGCCAGATTATGGCAACGTATGAAAGCGAACGCAGGAGGACAGTCACCCCCGGAATTCCTGAGCACACACCCTTCCAGTGATACTCGAATTAAGAATATCACAAGCTGGGCTTCAGAGGCTAAAGCGGAAGCAAGAAAATACGGGGTGACCACATTCAAAAAGTAAAAAGAAACTCCTATATTTAGGCTGCCGAAAGGCAGCTTTTTTTTATACATGGCAAACCACCGAAAGGGAAGTAAAAAACTACTGAATGCATGGGCCTTCTACGACTGGGCCAATTCAGTATACAGTTTGGTCATCGCTTCCGCGGTATTCCCCATTTTTTATGGAGCACTTACCATCGTTAAGGACGCGGAAGGCAATATAATTGATGATACCATTACGTTTCTTGGATTCGATTGGAATAACGACACCCTCATAAGCTATGTAACAGGTGCAGCATTCCTGGTGGTTTCGTTAATAAGTCCGCTTTTAAGTGGTATTGCCGATTATGTCGGCAACAAAAAGATCTTCCTTAAATTTTTCTGCTACTTAGGCGCCTTAAGCTGTATAGGGCTGTTTTGGTTTAGTGTGGAACACCTGTGGTTCGGTTTGCTCTGTTATTTCCTGGCCTTAATTGGTTTCTGGGCCAGCCTTGTCTTTTACAATTCCTATTTACCTGATATCGCTTATCCTGAACAACAGGATAGCATTAGTGCCAAAGGGTATTCCCTGGGTTATATAGGGAGTGTGATCTTATTGATCATTTGCCTCGCGATGATTATGATGTATGAGACTTTCGGATTTGAAGATGAGGGGCTGCCAACCCGCTTGTCCTTTGTGTTAACCGGATTATGGTGGATAGGCTTCAGTCAATACACCTATTGGCATCTTCCGAAGGGAAACAAGAAAGAAAAATTTACCAGGGACCTCATTTTTAACGGTTATAAAGAATTAAGGATGATCTGGGCTAAATTGAAAGAAAACCTTCGATTAAGGCGTTATTTGACAGCTTTTTTTGTGTACAGCATGGCAGTTCAAACCATTATGCTGGTCGCGACGTATTTCGGGATAGAGGAGTTGGACTGGGGTGAGACCGATCACACTGTAGGATTGATCGTTAGTATTTTACTCATTCAGTTGGTGGCGGTATTAGGAGCCTACCTCACCTCCAAATCTTCCGGACGATACGGGAATATACAAACGCTCATTGGGCTTAATATCATTTGGATTGCGATCTGCGTATACGCCTATACCATAACCACTCCCAATCAATTCTATTTTACCGCCGCTTTTGTGGGCCTTGTGATGGGCGGGATACAATCCCTGTCAAGGTCTACCTATTCCAAATTTATTCCCGAAGGGGCCCTTGATACCGCGTCGTATTTCAGTTTTTACGATGTTTCGGAAAAGATCGGTATCGTTATAGGAATGGCCAGCTATGGCTATGTAGCACAGGTTACCGGTAGTATTCGTTATGCCGTTCTATTCTTTATTTTGTTCTTTGTGATAGGATTATTATTACTTCTTAGAGTTCCCAGGAAATAGTCCCGATTACACAATTTTTACTTATGTTTGCGTTAGATACCAAAGCAAACTACTTACTTATGAAAAAGACTCTACTATGGAAAGGGATGCTTTTTGCCCTAATAGCATTCGGATTCTTCGCGTGCGATAGCGAACCCTTAGAAGGTGAATTCATATCAGAAGATGATATTGTCGCCGACGCCGGGCAATTCGTCGCTACAGTCGATGGTTTCGACTTTACCGCAGTCTCTGCAACGGCCCTTTACAACACAACGATAAACTTTTTTAATATCGCAGGAACCGATGCCAACGGTGCGGTAATCGTGCTAAGTATTGCAAATCCTGCTGTAGGGACCTTCGATCTTACACAAATCCCCAATCAATTGAACTCCGGTGTGTATTATACTGCCACTGAAGTGAGTAATCCGTTCTTAACTGCGCAAGTTAATGGAGGCTCCGGGATCTTGAACATTACTGAATTTGACGAAACAACGTCCCTGGTGTCCGGAACTTTTAGTTTCGAGGCCAATCGGGAAGTGGATGACGGTGGAAACACTGTAGTTGAGAACAAATCCATCACAAATGGAAGCTTTACGTCCATTCCATTTACCATCGACAATTCCGGTGGCGGCGGAGGCGGCGGAGGCGGTGACGGAGGAGACGATCCTACCGATCCGGTCGATAGTTTCTTTGCCTTGGTAGATGGAGATGAATTCGAAGATGTAGAATTAACCGTTACCCAAACGGAAGTAGGAGGAGTGGCTATGTTGAATGTCTTAGCAACTACTGCGACTGGAGCGACCATGCGAATTGATATTCCTAAAGGGGTAGGCGTGGGCACTTATGAGTTTGCTTCTATTTCCGACGGAACCGAACTCATCGCATTGTATGATGCAAACACAGGTGGGGAGAACCTTACTTCCAACCCAGGTACCATAACCATTACAGAGTATGGGAATATAACTGGTAAGTTGTCGGCGACCTTTGAATTCAGAGGAACCGATCCTTTAAATATTGATCCTTCCGTTGTTGAAATCACAGAAGGAGCCTTTAACGTAGACTTTATCGAAAATTCTGGAAGTACAGAAAATACATTCAGTGCTGATATCAACGGAGTAGGATATGCGCCCTCCAGCTTTGAGATTACTGAGGAACCCTTCGGAGAGCTTACGCTATATCATGTGGTTACCGTTGACGAGAACACCAACCAGAGTTTGACTATTTCCTTTGCTATGAACAGCACAGCAGGGGTATTTGATATGAGTCCACAGTTTGTGGATGGTACTGAAAAAGTAGGTATCTATAATCCTGATATTGGGAATTCGATTCTGTTTACTTCGAATCCCGGTACAATTCAAATATTAAGCTATGAATTGAGCAGTGGTATTATTGAAGCCACATTCGGTTTTACCGCTGTGGATCCATTAGGAAATGATCCTACGGTATATGAAATTACCAATGGCCAAATGGTCATAGATTTGCAATAAACAATACTATTGATATAAAAAAGCCGCTCATTGAGCGGCTTTTTTTGTGGCTATTTCAGAAGTTTTAATAGGAGTCGATATCTCCTGAACCTGAAGTTTTAGTGTCGCTGCGCTCGGGATTTCCTTTATAGGTTATATCTCCGGAGCCATTCACACGGGCCTTAATACTTTTATTGGCTACCACGCGGGCGTCGCCAGAACCTGAAACCCTTGCTTCAGTATTGTTGGAGTCCAAACCAAATCCGCTAAAATCTCCGCTTCCGCTGATGCTGATGTCCAAATCGTTGGTTTTTCCGGTAAGTACCATATCACCAGAACCGGTCACACGCGCTTCGAGCATCCCTGAATTCACATCCAGATTCACATCTCCAGAACCTGTGATAGAAATGTCCAGATTAGGAGCGTCTATGGTATCCTTGGTGTCTATATCACCGGATCCCGTTAAAGACACTTTCGAAATATCATCGAAAGGTACATACACATGGATTCCTTTCTTGGTCTTTAAGTAATAGTTCTTTTTGGTTTTAACAACAAGTGCGTTGTCTTTTACTTCCACTATGATGTATTCCTGGAGGTTTTCATCGGTTACTACGCGGATGTTTCCTTCACTACCTTTTTCCAAATGAACATCCATGGATCCCACACCTTTCACGGCGTCATAGTTCCCTGTGTTTACAGTTTTGGTGGTCACATTTCCGTTCCCAACAATCTTTTTATTACCCCATTGCGCATTGGCGTTTGAGAGGC
Source organism: Flavobacteriaceae bacterium (assembly GCA_009827225.1). GTDB lineage: Bacteria > Bacteroidota > Bacteroidia > Flavobacteriales > Flavobacteriaceae > Aureisphaera. The sequence continues at coordinate 50,284 of WUAI01000006.1, forward strand.
CGAACACCGCCAGAAAAACGGCTAACGATATTTTGATGATTCGTTTCATATTTTAAGTTGATTTATATTAATATTTGGTTAGTGTCACACTTCCGTAGTCAGAGTTGATGTCGATCATATTACCTGAACCCTTGCTTCCGTGATATCCACTATATTCCTTACTTGAATTGTCTTTATGTGATCTTAATACTTCCAGGCCTTCTTTTCCATTAAAGGATGCGTAGGATAATTCGATGTTAAAGTCGAAATTATATCCGCTTTCATACCCTAATTTGATACCTGCATACTCGGATCTAATGGTGATGTCGCCGGCAGAGCTTGTCATACGCTCAACGGTAACCGAGCCATAATCTGTATTGATGTCAAGATCTCCATTCAGTTTGTTGATACGGAGTGGAATATAGTCTCCACGTCCTGTAACATTTTCAACGGTACCTACGATCATTTTACCGTAGTCATTGTTGTAGTTAAGATCGGTAACTTCTCCTACTTCCGATCTGGAGTAATCGGCACTCAGGTCCAGAGATTCTGATCTTTCCAGAACAAATCCGGAGTAATCGGCATTGATCCTTCCACTTCTCATAAAACCTATGGTAGAGTTCTTGGTATAATCGAAATTCAGTGAGTTGTTCTCAGCCATGAGTTCACCTACATTTATCTGCCCATAATCACAGCTTATTTGAGCTTGTCCCTCAAGCTTATTGAGGTTTATAGCACCGTAATCATTGTTCAGGTCCACACTATTGGTCACGGGCATTTTGATCGTATAGTTGATCTCCATTTTTACATTCTTCTTTTTGTTTCCCCACCAGCTCCATGAAGAATTCTTTCTGTCTTTGAATATGGTCTTGGCAGATACACTGGACGCACTTCCTGAAAAGTCTACATCTATATTGTCCAGTTTTTTCTGAACACGTTCTTCGTCATTTCCATTGGTCGTGATCACTACTTCGATCACCACTCGGTTTTCGTTCCAGGTTACTATATCGATGTTTCCGTAACTGTTGTCTACACTTACCTCAGCTTCCGCATTGACGGTGTATTCTTTATTCAGGGTCTTGGTTTTGGTATATTTTCCTTTGAACTTCGGGTTGGTAGCAAGTACCAGTGCCGGAAGCATAAGAAAGAGGATACTTAGTTTAAATTGTGATTTCATTATTGTTTGCTTTAAGTTTTTCGACTTCTTCTATGTTTTGAATAACCTCTTGCAGGAGTTCGATTCTACTCTGAAAATTGGCGATCATTGCCGTAATTACACGCTTGTCATTACCGCTTTCTTCGAGGTCAATTTTCAGTTTTTCGTATTCTTGTTCGAGGGTGGTCAGTTGTCCAAGGGCATCATTGACTAGTGCACGGGTCTGTTCGCTTTCGAAGCTTTTCAATGTTTCCAGCTCCTGATTGATGGCAGTAACGAAGAACGACTGTGTTTGCTCCATTTCCGGTGATACACCTGCTAAACCTTCCGGTGTTTCTTCATTGTTTTGGAAGAACATTCCGGCAGTTAAAAGGAGTGCAACCGTTGCCGCAATCGATAAAGGCTTCCACCAGTTCAGCTTTTTAACCTTAACTTTGGGTGTAGATCCTTTGGATTCCAGTCTTTGGAGAAAACGCTGCTCATGGCCCAAAGGGGTTACTTCCTTGTCGAAGGTTCCCTTTAGGTTTTCGAACATTTCGTTTATAGGGTCGTTTTGTTTCATACAGTGACTAATTTTTTTCTTAAACTTTCTTTGGCACGGGAAATCATGGTTCTGCAATTCGCGTAGCTGATGTTCATAATCTCACAAATCTCCTCGTAATCATACCCTTCAATAAAATGAAGAGACAGAATATTTCTGTAATTATCGTGAAGCTGATCCATCATCTCCAGCAGCTGTCTGCTTTGAACAGAGCCATAATCGTCATCGGCCTCCATAGTGTATTCTTCGGTTTCTTCGGAAATATTATTCTCCGACACCTCGGTAAAGCGTTGTGCTTTGCGGTACTGAACAATACTGTTATTCACCACGATCCGCTTTAACCACGAACCAAAAGTGGCAGTACCTTTAAAAGTGTCCAGTTTATCAAATGCTGTAATAAACGATTCCTGCATTATGTCTTCTGCTTCGGCAGAGTTCTTAACGATACGGAAAGCTGTATTATACATGGCATTCTGATACCGGTTATACACCTCTAATTGGGCCAATTGATTTCCATCCTGACAAAGAACGAGTAACGATTCTATGGACTGCTTGGTTAGTGTCAAAAAAACTATTGTTTATTGTAGAGATATATTAGACGACAAATTGTTACACTTTAATTCAGAAAAATAATTTAGCTGGCATAACAATTGACTTAAAGTTATGGAAATAGTTGTGAAAAGCCACTGTTCACAGGGCTTGAAAGTGAAAATTTAATTGAACCTTAAAATTCAAACACCGGAATTTTTTTGAATTCTGACAGTTTGTCTCATTATATAATATGTCGAAATCGAAATTAACCACATTAGACAGTTTGTCATTTCAGGAATTAAATGAAGATGCGGAATTAATCCCGTTGATGACCCCAGAGGATGAGGACGCCATGGCAAAGGAAGATTTGCCGGATACTTTGCCCATCCTTCCCCTAAGAAATACAGTATTGTTCCCGGGAGTGGTGATCCCCATAACCGTGGGGCGTGATAAATCCATCAAGCTGATCAATGACACCAATAAAGGATCAAAAGTGATCGGGGTGGTATCACAAAAAGAAGAGTCCAACGAAAATCCCGATATGAAGGATATTCATCCTATAGGAACGGTGGCTCAAATTCTACGACTTTTAAAAATGCCCGATGGTAATACCACGGTGATCATACAGGGGAAAAAGCGATTTGAAGTATCGGAATTGGTCACCACGGAACCCTATTTAACCGCACGGATCAAGGAAGTGGCCGAAGCAAGGCCTGCAGACGATAACAAGGAATTTCGAGCGATCATCGATTCCATCAAGGAAATGGCTTTGGAAATTATCAAAGACAGCCCAAATATTCCATCGGATGCAGCTTTCGCGATCAAAAATATTGAAAGCAACAGTTTCCTGATCAACTTCGTTTCTTCGAACCTTAATATTTCCGTAGAAGAGAAACAAAAACTGCTCGAGATAAATGACTTGAAGGAAAGAGCCCTGGAGACGCTCCGTTACATGAACCTGGAACTTCAAAAACTCACACTGCGCATGGATATCCAGTCCAAAGTAGAGAGTGATATCAATAAACAGCAGCGGGAATACTTCTTGCAGCAACAAATGAAGACCATACAGGAAGAATTGGGTGGATCATCACATGAGGCTGAGATAGAGGAAATGCGGGCCAGAGGAAAAACCAAAAAATGGAGCAAAGAAGTGGCCGAGCATTTTGAGAAGGAATTGCTGAAGATCCAGCGTATGAATCCACAGGTGGCGGAATTCAGTATTCAACGCAATTATCTGGATCTGCTATTAGAGCTTCCATGGAACGAATTTAGTGAGGACCAGTTCGATCTGAAAAGAGCCCGCGACATCCTGGACCGTGACCATTATGGACTCGATGATGTAAAAAAGCGGATCATTGAATACCTGGCAGTGCTCAAACTGCGGAATGACATGAAATCACCAATCCTTTGTCTTTATGGGCCTCCCGGAGTAGGTAAAACCTCGTTAGGGAAGTCTATTGCCGAAGCTTTAGGACGAAAATACGTGAGAATGTCATTAGGAGGGTTGAGAGATGAGGCAGAAATCCGAGGTCATCGTAAGACTTACATCGGTGCTATGCCCGGACGAATCGTGCAAAACATCAAAAAAGCCAAAACCAGCAACCCGGTGTTTGTTCTGGATGAAATTGATAAACTCTCCGTAGGTAGCCAGGGTGATCCTTCGTCTGCCATGCTGGAAGTACTAGATCCGGAGCAGAATGCTTCTTTTTATGACAACTTCCTTGAATTAGGTTATGATCTGTCTAAGGTAATGTTTATTGCCACCTCAAACAGCTTGAGTTCCATTCAGCCCGCATTACTGGATAGAATGGAAATTATCAACGTTTCGGGATATACGATCGAGGAGAAAGTAGAGATCGCCAAGCGGCATTTACTTCCGAAGCAATTGAAAGAACACGGATTAACATCCAAAGACCTGAAAATCGGAAAACCACAACTAGAGAAGATTGTAGAAGGATATACCCGGGAAAGTGGTGTTCGCTCCCTGGAGAAAAAAATTGCACAAATGGTGCGATATGCTGCAATGAAGATCGCCATGGAAGAAGAATATGAGCCCAAGATCTCAAATGAAGTGATTATAGAAGTTCTGGGAGCTCCCAAACTGGAAAGAGATAAATACGAGAACAATGAGGTGGCCGGTGTGGTTACCGGGCTTGCCTGGACACGTGTTGGTGGGGATATTTTGTTTATTGAATCTGCATTATCGAAAGGTAAAGGGCAGCTCACCATGACCGGGAACCTTGGGAAAGTAATGAAGGAATCGGCGACCATCGCATTAGAATTTGTCAAATCCAATGCGAGCCAATTAGGTGTTGATCCTTCTGTTTTTGAGAAATACAATATACACATCCACGTGCCGGAAGGGGCAACACCCAAGGATGGTCCCAGCGCGGGTATCACCATGTTAACATCCCTGGTTTCCTTATTTACTCAGCGTAAAGTGAAGAAAAGTTTGGCTATGACAGGTGAGATCACTCTTCGTGGAAAGGTGTTACCGGTAGGAGGGATCAAGGAGAAAATACTCGCGGCCAAGCGTGCCAGGATCAAAGAGATCATGCTTTGTGAGGATAATCGTCGGGACATTGAAGAGATCAAACCGGAATATCTGAAAGGCCTCACTTTTCATTACGTAAAGGATATGAGTGAAGTGCTGGAAGTAGCCATTACCAAGCAAAAAGTAAAAAATGCCAAGAAACTTTAAAGTCGGCTGTTTTCGGACCTTTATTTCTTAATTTCGGGTACTGGAAACCTTTTTTCCCTGCTGAAAATAAATTATACTTGCATTCGTTTTAGTTTTCAAGGAAGCGATACCATTGCATGATCAAGAAGCTATTCTTTTTAGGAGCCCTCATACTATGCGTTACTACTTATGGACAAGTGGGTGGTCGGTCGACCTATCAGTTTCTTAATCTTCTCAATTCACCACGCCAGGCGGCCCTGGGAGGGAAAGTCGTAACCAATTACGATTACGATCCAACTCAAGGATTATTCAATCCGGCGAGTATCAACCCTGAAATGGACAACCAGCTGTCGCTTAATTATGTGAACTATTTGGGCGATGTGAACTATGGAACGGCCTCTTATGCCTATTTATGGGACAGAAGGACGCAGGTTCTGCATACGGGTGTCACTTATATCAACTATGGAAGTTTTGACGGTTATGACGAACAAGGGAATGCTACCAGCAGCTTTAGTGGGGGAGAAGTGGCCCTTTCATTCGGTCACGCGCGCAATGTTGCCTTTACCAACTTTCATGTGGGTGCCAATGTAAAATTTATTTCCTCAAAATTGGAACAATATTCCTCGTTCGGAGTTGCGGCCGATATCGCAGTGATGTACGTTTACGAGGATTGGGACCTCCATATAACGGCAGTGGCACGTAATGTGGGAACCCAAATAACCCCTTATGAAGAAACTTTCGAGAAATTGCCTTTTGAATTGATATTGGGAATATCACAGACGCTTCAAAACATACCCATACGCTGGCATTTTACCTTGGATAATATGCAGCGTTGGAACATAGCCTTCGCCAATCCCAACCGGGATGAAAGTGATCTCGAAGGCAACACCACTTCCGAAAAGATCAACTTTATCGATAATGCCTTCCGGCATATGATCTTTGGACTCGAACTGTTCCCGGAGGGCGGCTTCAACATTAGATTAGGCTACAATGTGAGACGCGGGGAGGAATTGCGAATCGTTGACCAGAGAGCTTTCGCCGGAATAAGCGCCGGTTTTTCCATAAAACTCAATAAATTGCGACTTAGTTATTCGTATTCGAAATTCAGTGCCGCAGCGGCTTCGAGTTATTTCGGACTTAATATGAACCTCCAATAATGCACACCATTACCATCGCGATTGACGGCCATTCTTCCACCGGTAAAAGTACGGTTGCCAAAGAACTCGCAGATTATATAGGCTATTTGTACGTAGACACAGGCGCTATGTATCGTGCTGTGACCTTATTCGCCTTGCAGAATGGATGCATTATAGATGATACAGTTGATGAAGCCGGGCTTATTGAGAAACTGGGAAACATAGAGCTGAGCTTTCAGAAAAATGCTGAAGGCAAAGCTGAAATAATACTGAACGGCAAAAACGTAGAGAAGCAAATCCGAACCTTAGAAGTATCAGAATATGTGAGTCCGGTCGCGACCATTTCCGAAGTACGAAAGAAACTGGTGGAACAACAACAAAGAATGGGCCAGGGGCAAGGAGTTGTCATGGATGGCCGGGATATAGGGACGGTTGTTTTTCCGGATGCCGAGCTGAAAGTATTTATGACCGCTTCTCCCGAGGTGCGAGCACAACGAAGATACGATGAGCTTCTGGATCGAGGACATGCCATTTCCTATGAGGAAGTATACGAAAATGTGATGGAACGGGATACCATCGATTCTACCCGTGAAGATTCTCCCTTGAAACAGGCTGAGGACGCCATTGTGATTGACAACAGCGAGATGAACCAGGAAGATCAGTTCCATGTTCTCCTGCAGTTGGCCAAGGATCGAATTGCCGGAAGGGTATAAAAAAAACCGCCATTCAGGCGGTTTTGTATATAATGGGGGAAGGCAGCTGTCCTGAAACTATATGATAAAAGGACAATCCAATTCGTGCCATTCCTCGGTGCGATAGCCAGCGTCATTCGTCTTATTAAGGAATAAGTCCCTGCGTTGCGCCTCTCGCTTCATTACTCTGTGAATGTTCTGTACTATGTTCATCTTTAATTCTTTTAAATTCGTTCGGTCTTAAGCTCGTTATCTAAAACGTCTTTTGGAGTTCCATTCAAAACCTAAAGAGTTCTTAGGCTTTTCAGTTAATGTGTTTTTGTCTAAAGTTCTCATGATTGTTCGTTTTTTATTGATTTGTTGTTTAGCAAAGGGATCTATCTGTATCTTCTTTTTGAATTCCACTCAAATCCTAATGTTGCTTTTGGTTTCTCTGTTAAAGTGTTTTTGTCTAAAGTTCTCATATTGTTCGTTTTTTAAGTCCTCTTTTGCTTTAGCTTATGAGGAAAATTGTTGTTCGTTTTTTAATTGATTTACTATATAGACGACCCTAATTTGAAAACGTTACAGTACTATGCATAACAAAGTAGCTATTTAACAAATTTTAACAAATTTAGGCCATTCGATAGGGGAGATTCTTCAATTAAAGCTTGATTATTCTTTCATTTGCCCAAACCCTTTGAAAATCAAAAAATAACTTTTACTTTTGCAGCCCTCTTGTCGGTATAGTCTGAAAGCAAGAGGAACGTAAAACAAAGAAAACCCTTCTGTGGGATGACCGGTTCACTTTCAGAAAGAACACAGAATACAAGTATCGTTAAAGGACACATATAATATTCAATCGAATAGCTCCGTAAACGATAGGACATACATAATGGCTGAAAAAGCAACAAAAGCAAAGGCATCTAAAGCCAAAGCTGTAAAAGCTGAAGCTGCACCGGAAGAGGCTGTAGCAGAGCAACCAAAACAGGAAGTATCTTTAAAAGAAAGCAATCCTAACAAATTCCTAAAAGATTTTAACTGGCACAACTACGAAGAAGGGATCGACCCTGTGGATGACGGTCAGTTGAAGGAATTCGAAAAATTAGTAGCAGAAAATTTCGTTGACACCCTGGATGACGAAGTAGTAGAAGGAGAAGTGATCCATATCACCGATCGCGACGCTATCATCGACATCAACGCTAAAAGTGAAGGTGTTATTTCATTAAATGAATTCCGTTACAATCCAGACCTTAAAGTAGGAGACAAGGTAGAAGTATTGATCGACGTTCGTGAGGACGCTACCGGTCAGTTGATCCTTTCTCACCGTAAAGCAAGAACCATCAAAGCATGGGATCGAGTGAATGCGGCTCATGACGAAGGTACTGTGGTGAATGGTTACGTAAAGTGTCGTACCAAAGGAGGGATGATCGTTGATGTATTTGGAATCGAGGCATTCTTGCCAGGTTCTCAGATCGACGTGAAGCCTATCCGCGATTACGATATCTACGTAGGTAAGACTATGGAATTCAAAGTGGTGAAGATCAACCACGAGTTTAAGAATGTGGTAGTATCTCACAAAGCGCTTATCGAAGCAGATATCGAAGAGCAGAAAAAAGAGATCATCTCGCAGCTTGAAAAAGGTCAGGTACTGGAAGGTGTCGTGAAGAACGTGACTTCTTATGGTGTATTCGTTGACCTTGGAGGTGTAGATGGATTGATTCACATTACCGACCTATCCTGGTCTAGAATCAACCACCCGAATGAGATCGTTGAGTTGGATCAGAAACTAAACGTTGTGATCTTAGATTTCGATGAAGATAAAACTAGAATCCAGCTTGGATTGAAGCAATTGAAAGCTCACCCATGGGATGCTCTTGGTGAAGAGTTGAAAGTTGGTGATAACGTTAAAGGTAGAGTAGTAGTAATCGCTGATTACGGTGCGTTTATCGAAGTTGCCGAAGGAGTGGAAGGACTGATCCACGTTTCTGAAATGTCATGGTCTACTCACTTGAGATCTGCCCAGGACTTTGTAAACGTTGGAGACGAAGTGGAAGCTCAAATCCTTACTCTGGATAGAGAAGAGCGCAAAATGTCTCTTGGTATCAAGCAATTGACGCCAGATCCATGGACCGATATCACTACCAAATATCCTGTTGGATCTAAGCACGAAGGAATCGTAAGAAACTTTACCAATTTCGGAGTGTTTGTTGAATTGGAAGAAGGTATTGATGGTTTGATTTATATCTCAGACCTTTCCTGGACCAAGAAAGTAAAGCACCCAAGCGAGTTTACTAATATTAGTGATACGTTAGAAGTGATCGTACTTGAATTGGATGTGGAAGGACGTAAGTTGAGCTTAGGTCACAAGCAAACAACCGAAAACCCATGGGATAAGTACTCAGAGGAGTTCGGAGTAGGTACTAAGCACACGGCTAGCATCACTGAGATGGTAGACAAAGGAGCGATCATCGACTTTAATGACGATATCACTGCTTTCGTACCAAAGCGTCATTTAGAGAAGGAAGACGGTTCAGACCTTAAGAAGGGAGAAGAAGCAGAATTCCAGATCATTGAGTTCAACAAAGAGTTCAAGAAAGTGGTAGCTTCTCACATGTCTATCCATAAAGAAGAAGAGGCGAAGATTGTGAAGCAGGCCGCTAAGAAGGCTGCTAAGCAAGCGGAAGAGGCTAAACCTACCTTAGGAGACGCCAACGCCAAACTTCAGGAATTAAAAGATAAAATGGACGGTAAGAAATAATCGTTTGTTTTAATCATATTCGAAAAGCCTTTCAGAAATGAAGGGCTTTTTCTTTTGGGCGTTCCCTCCTTCGCCGAAGTAACTACAGCTGTGGAGGCCGAAAAGCTACGGAGGGTCGGGCTATCCGCTATATCCATGAAGTAGTCGTAAAGTGAGCTGCGCTCTACTTTATTGCTACTTCACGGTATGCCGCTGCTATCCCTAACGCAAATACACCAATGTAAGCCTCAACCACTTCTCGATACATTTTGCTCTGCAAAACACTCGAAGTGTCTTGAGATTCTTCGCTTCGCTCTGAATGACAGGAAGCTTCAGTCTTCAGTCTCCGGTCTTCCGACTTCAAGCTTCATGCTTCTGCTAAATCAAAATAAAACACTATTTTTGTACCCTGAATGTAATTCAGATCCTCTCTATGAGCCATAAAGTGTTATTAAACGCAACCGAAGTACACATCGCTCTTCACCGTTTGGCTTGTCAATTAATTGAAAATCACGATACTTTCGAAAATACGGTACTCATTGGTATTCAACCCAGGGGAATTTTTCTGGCAGAACGCCTGAAACAATTGATCGAACAGGAATATAAGATCAAGAATGTACTGTTGGGTTACCTGGATATCACCTTCTACAGAGACGATTTCCGAAGAAGTGATAAACCGCTTGAGGCCAATACGACCAAGATCGATTTCATTGTAGAGGATAAGAAGGTAGTGTTTATCGATGATGTGCTGTACACCGGGCGTAGTATACGATCCGCTTTAACAGCCATACAATCGTTCGGTCGCCCTTCGGAAATTGAATTACTCACCCTGATAGATAGAAGATTTAGTAGGCACCTACCCATTCAACCGGATTACCGGGGAAGGCAGGTAGACGCCATTAATGAAGAAAAAGTAAAAGTGTGCTGGACCGAAAATGATGGGGAAGACGCCGTTTATTTAGTAAAGAGTTAGCCGTATGAGTGAATTAAGTGTGAATCACTTACTGGGAATCAAATACATCACAGAGCGTGATATTCAACTTATTTTTGAAACAGCCGACCATTTTAAAGAGGTGATCAACCGACCCATTAAAAAAGTCCCTTCCCTGAGAGATATAACCATTGCCAACCTTTTCTTTGAAAACAGTACACGAACCCGTCTTTCGTTCGAATTGGCGGAGAAACGTCTTTCTGCCGACGTGATCAACTTCTCTGCAGCTTCTTCTTCAGTAAAGAAAGGAGAAACATTGATAGACACGGTAAACAATATCCTTTCGATGAAAGTAGACATGGTGGTCATGCGCCATCCCAATCCTGGAGCCGGAGTTTTCCTTTCCAAACATATTGATGCCAGTATAGTGAATGCAGGGGACGGAGCACACGAACACCCAACTCAGGCATTGTTAGACTGCTATTCTATTCGAGAGAAATTGGGAGATGTGGCAGGAAAGAATGTCGTGATCGTGGGAGACATATTGCATTCCAGGGTGGCTTTGAGCAATATCTTTGCCCTTCAAAAACTGGGGGCCGATGTAAAAGTTTGCGGTCCGAGGACACTTATTCCGAAGCATATCGAGAAACTGGGAGTTTCTGTAGAAACTAACCTTATGAAGGCTCTCGAATGGTGCGACGTGGCCAATATGCTAAGAGTTCAGAATGAACGCATGGACATCAGTTATTTTCCAACGACCCGAGAATATACCCAGCAATTCGGACTCAATAAAGCGAAACTGGAATCTTTGGATAAAGAGATCGTGGTCATGCACCCGGGGCCCATCAACAGGGGAGTGGAGATCACAAGTGACGTCGCAGATAGCGGACAAGCGATAATTTTGGATCAGGTTCAGAATGGAGTGGCCATCCGAATGGCGGTACTTTATTTACTCGCCTCTAAAATTGAACGCGATGAAGGTTAATAAAACAGATTCTTTTACGATACTGGAGGATGAACGAACCGATATTGAAGGTTTCGCTCAGTTTCTGGAAGGAATTGTCCCAAAGAAATTCGAAAAACATAATCTCATCATAGATTTACTGAAGTATGATCAACTGGAGCTGGATGATTTATTGTTATTTCTGAAACTCTCCAATTATCATCGATCCACGAAACATTCCTTTGTCATTGCTAATGAAGCTGTAAATCCCGACGATGTACCCTTCGAAATGATTGTGGTTCCTACGATTCAAGAGGCCCAGGATATTGTTGAAATGGAAGAAATAGAAAGGGATTTAGGCTTTTAAAAACATTCATGAAACTCACCATACTTGGATGTCATTCCGCCACTCCTAAAGTTACTGCCCATCCAACCGCACAGGTGCTGGAGATCAAAGGGCATCTTTTTTTGATCGATTGCGGGGAAGGTACACAGGTACAGTTGCGACGCAATAAGGTGAAATTCTCAAGGATTCGTCATGTTTTTATTTCTCACTTGCACGGTGATCATTTCTTCGGACTGGTAGGACTTATTTCTACTTTCAGGCTTTTGGGAAGAGAGGCCGAACTGCATATATATGGCCCCAAGGGAATCAAGGAAGCAATTACGCTACAGCTGAAATTGGGAAACTCGTGGACTAATTATCCCTTAATATTTCATGAACTGGACAGCAATTCCCCGGAGGTTATTTTTGAAGATGACAAGCTAACGGTAGAAACCATTCCTTTAAAACACAGGGTTTATACCAACGGCTTTTTATTTCGTGAAAAACCCGGCGAGCGGAAACTGATTCTTAAGGCCGCCCAAAAAGCAAAAGTAGACAAGAGTCTGTTCAACAAAGTCAAGCAAGGCTATGATGTTGAAAATGAACTGGGAGATATCATCCCGAATGAACTTTTAACGGAAGATCCTGAACCTCCCAAATCTTATGCGTACTGCAGTGATACGGCTTACTTACCACGAGTAGTGAATCAGATTAAAGGAAGTGATGTGCTCTATCATGAATCCACTTTTTTGGATCATCATCACTTATTAGCTGAAAAAACCATGCACAGCACGGCAAAAGAGGCGGCAGCTATTGCGAAAAAGGCGGAAGTTGGCACCCTGATTCTCGGTCATTATTCGGGTCGATATGGTGATTTAAGTGCGTTCAAATCGGAAGCGGGTCAGATTTTTGAGAATGTTGTCCTAGCAGAAGATGGTAAATCATTCGAATTTTGATAACGACATTTTAACCGAAATTTAAATCTTCTCTTTTTTATTAACATTTGCAAAACTCGTAACTTGCATTGGAAATCTAATGTATGAGAGATAACCTTCATGACTATCGCAAAACCTACGACAAAGGCGAATTGTCTGAGCATTCGGTGGATCCTAACCCTATGCAACAATTTCGAACCTGGTTTTATGCGGTGGAAGTTGCCGGCGGTGTGGATGAAGTGAATGCAATGACCCTCACTACCTTGGGTAAGGATGATTTTCCGAAGGGAAGAGTAGTTTTACTGAAGAAATATGATGAGCACGGTTTCTACTTTTACACCAATTATGAGAGTGAGAAGGGGAAGGCGATAGCGGCACATAACAAAGTGTCCCTTAGTTTTTTCTGGCCTAATATGGAACGACAGATTATCATCAAGGGAATGGCCGAAAAAACATCGGAAGATGATTCGCAGAACTATTTTGCTTCTCGCCCCAAGGGGAGTCAGTTGGGAGCTATGGTATCCCGACAAAGTTCTGTGGTTACAGATAGAAATGAATTGGAGGAAGAGTTGAAGGATCTGGAAGCTCATTTCGAAGATAAAGAAGTTCCTAAGCCACCGGACTGGGGAGGTTATCTGGTGCGTCCTAAGGAATTTGAATTTTGGCAGGGAAGGCCAAATCGCTTGCACGACCGTATTCGATACAGACTGGATGGTCTGGATTGGATTATTGAGAGGCTGGCCCCATAATTTAGAAACTAACTAATCACCCATAAATGAAAACACTCTATATGGTTCGTCACGCAAAGTCATCCTGGAAGCATGACGTGATTGATCACCAGCGTCCCCTTAAAGGTAGAGGGAAAAACGATGCCCAGTTGGTGTCGGAGTACCTTAAAGATCGCATAACAATGCCCCAGAAGATCATTACAAGTGATGCGGTACGAGCACTTACGACTGCTAATTACTTCAGGGATGCCTTTGGGATTGAAAATGAACACTTCGTGGTTGACCATAGTTTATATGATTTCAGCGGGCATCACGTAATTGATATCATTAAAAGTCTGGATAATTCCCTGGATATCGTAATGATCGTTGGACACAATCACGCTTTTACCTCCATTGCCAATATGCTGGGGAATCGCTATATTGATAATGTTCCTACCTCCGGGTTTGTTCATTTGGAGTTTGATGAAAACAAATGGAGTGACATAGCCACCGGAGTAACAAAAAACACCGTATTTCCAAGAGATTTAAAATAATGACGACGACCTCTGTTTCTAAAACTACACAAAACGTTTATCTCAACCGCGAATTGAGCTGGTTGCAATTCAATGAGCGTGTCCTTCAAGAGGCTGAAGATAATACGGTTCCTTTGATTGAAAGACTCCGTTTTTTAGGGATTTTCTCTAATAACCTGGATGAATTTTTCAAGGTTCGTTATGCTACGATCAAAAGAATTGTTGAGGTGGGTAAAGGTGGTCGCAGTGAGCTGGGAGGTATTTCTGCAACGGAGTTGCTGGAAGAGATCACCAATACTGTGATCAAGCAACAGTCTAAAAGTTTGCAGGTATTAAAGGAGATCGAAACTGAACTTCAGAAGGAAAATATTTTTATCATCAATGAAACTCAGATATCGGAATCCCAAAGCGAGTTTATTACTGAATTTTTTCTTCGGAAGGTGAGTCCGGCACTCATGACCATCATGTTGTCTGGACTTAATGAATTTCCCTCCTTGAAGGACAGTGCCGCTTATTTGGCAATCAAGATGGTTATGGCCACAGCGGATAGTGTGGAAGAACCTCCTGTGAAATATGCCCTGATAGAAATTCCAAGAGAAATCGAACGATTTGTGGTACTTCCCGATGAAGGAGAGAAGCATTATATCATCATGCTCGACGATTTGATCCGGCATTGTCTTGGAAATATTTTCAACATCTTCAATTATAAGACCATCAGTGCCCATATGATCAAGATCACCAGGGATGCCGAGCTGGATATCGATAGTGATCTGAGTAGAAGTTTCCTGGAGAAAATTTCAAAAAGTGTAGAGGGACGTAGTTCCGGCGATCCGGTGCGGTTCGTCTATGATAAAAGTATAGATGAAAACACCCTTCGATTTCTCATGGACAAAATGGGTGTAGATAGTACAGATAGTGTGATTCCCGGAGGAAGATATCACAATCGCAGGGATTACATGAAGTTTCCAAGTCTGGGAAGAAAGGATCTCTTATACGAACCCAAAGAACCACTGCCCATACCCGGGCTGAGTCTGCAGGGAAGTATTTTAGATTCCATTTCAGAAAAAGATTACCTGCTTTATACCCCGTACCAATCATTCTCTTATGTGGTGAAATTCTTGAGGGAAGCTGCACTAGATCCCCGTGTACAATCTATAAAGATTACCATTTACCGTTTAGCAGAGGTATCGCACATTGCAAGTTCTCTGGCCAATGCGGCTAAGAATGGCAAAGAGGTGACGGTACAGATCGAATTGCGCGCAAGATTCGATGAGGCCGCAAATATTCGATATGCAGAACTGATGCAAAAAGAAGGTGTGAACCTGATCTTTGGTGTGACAGGGCTTAAGGTGCATTGTAAGGCCTGTGTGGTAGAACGAATGGAAAAAGGTAAGATCAAACGGTATTCTTTCATCAGTACCGGTAACTTTAACGAATCTACCGCGAGAATTTATACCGACTATACACTGTTCACGGCTAACTCCAAGATAGGCAAGGAGATCAATAAAGTGTTTGATTTTTTCCAGGTAAACTACCGGGTCAAGAAATACCGGCACTTAATTGTCTCACCTCACTATACTCGTAATGCGCTCTATGCGTTAATAGATGCGGAAATCACTAATCATAAGAACGGACTACCAAGTGGTATCAAAATAAAACTGAATAGCCTGTCCGATTTCAAGATCATTAATCGACTCTATGATGCGAGTAGAGCCGGTGTGAAGATTCAACTTATTGTAAGAGGAATTTGTTGCCTCATTCCGGGAGTGCCGGGCATGAGCGAGAATATTGAAGTAATCAGTATTGTGGACAAATTTTTGGAACATCCCCGATTATTTATTTTTGAAAATGGAGGAGACCCGAAATATTACATTTCTTCCGCTGATTTTATGGGAAGAAACCTGGATAATCGTGTAGAGATATCATGTCCGATTTATGATCCGGATATAAAACAACAATTAATCGATACCTTTGAAATCTCGTGGAGTGATAATGTAAAAGCCCGAGTGATTTCTGATAAGCAAGATAATGCATATCGAAATTCAAGTTCAACCAAGATTCGCTCCCAGTTTAAGTTGTACGATTATTATTTAGAAAAGCTGAAATAAATTGCTGAATATTGAAAAATATGCCGCCATCGACATTGGTTCCAATGCGATTCGGCTGCTAATTTCCACCATCATAGAAAAAGGGGAGAAGCCTCCCCAGTTCAAGAAAACCTCATTGGTTCGGGTGCCTATTCGATTGGGTGCCGACGTATTTCTAAACAGTGAAATTTCCGAAGAAAACTTGTCCCGTATGAAGGACGCAATGACGGCTTTTCAATTATTGATGAAAACCCACAAGGTTACCCGGTACAGGGCCTGCGCCACTTCGGCGATGCGTGAGGCAAACAATGGTCATGAGATTGCAGAAAGCCTTCGGGAGGATACGGGAATCGAAATTCAGATCATTGACGGTAAGGATGAAGCCGCTATCATTGCCTCTACCGATTTACGTGACTTGATAGATACAGATAAAACCTTTCTCTATGTAGATGTGGGAGGTGGAAGTACAGAATTCACCGTCTTTTCAAATGGTAGGACTGTGGCATCTAAATCGTTCAAATTGGGAACAGTTCGGATTTTAAATGACATGGTTCGCGAATCTATTTGGGATGATGTGCGTAAATGGATTCGAAAGAATACCAAGAAATATGAGAAGTTAAGCCTTATCGGTTCCGGAGGGAATATTAATAGTATTTACAAAACCAGTGGAATAAAGATTGGTAAACCGTTGAGTTACTTCTATCTAACCGACTTCTACGAAACCCTGAAATCCTATACTTACCACGAGCGTATTTTTGAATTACAAATGAATCCGGATCGTGCTGATGTAATTATTCCGGCCACCCGAATTTATCTTTCGGCCATGAAGTGGAGTAAGGCAAAAAATATCTATGTTCCAAAGATTGGGTTGGCTGATGGCATCATCAAAAGTTTGTACAATGAAAAACTGGCCAAAGGCCTGGAAGTGGAATATTAGAATATCTTACAGCAGTAAATCCCGAATCTCTTTCCAGTTTCTTACTCTTCGATGTCCATTATTATCTTTTTCGGAATTATGAGGCTGTTCAAACAATAGCGTGGTGCCATCAAAATAGTCTAGATTCTTAAAGTGATCATCGATCATAATATCACCACGAATCACCCTTTTGTCACCGCACAGTACGATATTTTTCCAGGGAATAAAATCGAAATGTTCATCCAACCAATGATATTTATCTTCCAGGCTATTGGGGAATTCCATTGCTGCCGACACGATAAAAATTTCGTAGTGTTGAGACAGTTCTTTTAAGGTGTCCACAGCATCTTCAATCACAGGAGCAGTTCTGAAAAACCCTTTTTCGTTGGCGTGCGTACGACCGTTTGGAAATGCTACGATTTCATCTTGCCCGTATAAGTTTTCCCTGAAGAGTTCGGTACCACTTGATTGGAGTTCATAACGGATAAGTTGGCCGTAGATGTCGGCAAGAACACCATCCATATCAACGATAAGACGTTTTTGATTGTTCATGATAGACTAGCCGTGTATCGTTTCTTCCTTTCCCAAATCCTTCATAAGTTCTGCTTCATATTCAAGAAGATCCTGCCATTTTTTATCTACTTCTTCACGCTTTCCATATTTTCTGGCAAAACCAAGGAACATGGTGTAGTGATTCGCTTCACTGATCATTAGTTTGCGATAGAAGGAAGCGAGCTTCTTATCTTCCAGCTCTTCACTTAGCAAGCGGAATCGCTCACAACTTCTGGCCTCAATGAGCGCTGCATATAATAAACGATGAATCAACTGGTCATTTCGACTACCACCTTTGGGAAAGAATTTCATCAACTGATTCACATAGGCGTCTTTTCGCTCACGCCCTAGATGCAACCCTCGTTCCAGGATTCGATCATGGACCATTTTGAAGTGGCTCATTTCTTCTTGTGCCAACAGCGTCATTTCGTCCACAAGATCGGAGTATTCGGGATATCCAATGATCAATGAAATAGCCGTTGAAGCTGCTTTCTGTTCACAATAGGCATGGTCTGTAAGAATTTCGGCAATGTTCTTCTCAACTATATTCACCCAGCGCGGATCGGTTGGCAACTTCAACCCAAGCATCTTGATAGAACTTTCGTTATGCTCGCTCATACTTTAAAATTTATACGTCGAGATCAAACTCTTTACGTAAGTTCTCGATCATCGGGTTCTTCTCTTTCAACTTTTCGAATTTTTCCCTGGGGGTATAGGCATAGCGTTTCACTTCTTGTTCGTTCACTTCTATGGATAAATCCACTTCGTGGTTTTCCAGTTCATGACGCAGGTGATGTAGCAGCTCATGTTTGGCCCTTTCCACTTCTACTTTAATCGTAGAATTGGGAAAAACAAGATGAATCAGGTTGCCATCCAGCTTTGGTACTCCCATGGTGAGATGCGAAAGGAGATTGTACTTTCCTTCTTTCTCTATTTTTTTGGTGTAAGCTTGCCAGGCGTTTTGCATGGCCTCTTCGCTAAATTCCTTGACCGGAAGATCTGCATGGTCCGGTTGATTGGCCACCAATTCTTTTTGTAATTGTTGTTTCTTTTGAATGCTTTTCAGGGATAAGGCAGATACCTTTTTAGCATTGCGTTCTGCCAGAATTTGTGGGCGTTCAATCACTCTTTCCGTTTCAACAGGCTGTTCGATTGTAGGTTGTATGACAGGTTCCTTCCGCGCAATAGGTGATTCCTCTTTAATGGTGGGTGTTGTTTCTGTAGGCTGAACCTGATGCTCGATATTTATTTCTTCTGATTCCGGAGCTGTCGTAATGGTATTATTGTCCCCTTGGATAGTAAGTTCGGCGTCGCCTATCAC
Organism: Flavobacteriaceae bacterium; assembly: GCA_009827225.1. GTDB lineage: Bacteria > Bacteroidota > Bacteroidia > Flavobacteriales > Flavobacteriaceae > Aureisphaera. Next base: position 68,968 of record WUAI01000006.1, read on the forward strand.
ACTTGCGGGTTGAGTAACTTTTCGGAAATAGGAGGGAGGTATTACAAAGGAACTGAGGTCAGGCTTTTTTTTTTCAGCCTTGAAAGTGAGCGATGCCAGTTGCAGTAAACACAATTCAACCAGCAATCTTTGATTCCTGGAGTTTTTATATTTCAGGTCACACTCATTCGCTAATCTGATAGCTTCGATTAGAAATTGGTTCTCTGTTGCCCTGGATTGCTCCAAATACATGGCTTTAACCTGTTCTCCCACTTCCAGTAAGGAAATGGTTTCTTCATTCTTACAAACCAGCAGATCCCTAAAGTGAGAAGCCAAACCGGAAATAAAATGATGCCCATCGAATCCTTTTGCTAAGATTTCATCATAGGTAGTAAGTGCTTCCGGTATATTGTTCTTCAGCAATAAATCCGTAATCCCGAAATAATAAGTATAATCAAGGACATTCAGATTTTCGGTGACGGCCTGGCGGGTCAGGGTTTTACCAGAGAAGCTTACAACCCGATCAAATATGGAGAGCGCGTCCCGCATGGCTCCGTCGGCTTTCTGAGCTATGATGTGCAGGGCGTCATCTTCAGCTTCAATTCCTTCTGCTTTGGCCACTTCGGTAAGTTGCATTTTAATATCGTTTACCGTGATCCTCCGAAAATCAAAAATCTGACAACGCGAAAGTATCGTTGGAATGATCTTGTGCTTTTCCGTAGTAGCGAGAATAAAAATGGCGTGTTTGGGAGGCTCTTCCAAAGTTTTTAAAAAGGCATTGAATCCTGCGGAAGACAACATATGAACTTCATCAATGATATACACTTTGTATTTCCCCACTTGCGGCGGTATTCGCACCTGGTCGATAAGATTTCTGATATCGTCCACAGAATTGTTCGAAGCAGCATCCAGCTCAAAGATGTTAAAGGCAAAATCCTCATCTTCGTGATGCGTTCCATCGTCGTTGATCTTTTTCGCAAGAATCCTGGCACAGGTGGTCTTGCCAACACCCCTGGGACCTGTAAATAATAGGGCCTGAGCAAGATGGTCATTTTCTATGGCATTTTCAAGGGTATTTGTAATGGCCCGTTGCCCGACAACGTCTTTAAATACGGTGGGTCTGTACTTTCTGGCCGATACGATGAAATGTTCCATAGTCCTTAAACAAATATAAAGATGTCGGCAGAGTTATTAAAAATTCATTCTCCATATTTTACGGTATTTATTAACATTCAACTAATTTTGCAACCGCAGGTCGCCTTATCGCTGTTCGCTTTGTGCGAGGGGAGGAAAGTCCGGACACCACAGGGAAGCATAGCGGCTAACAGCCGTCGCCCTGTAGCCTTGGCTGCGGGGTAGGACTAGTGCAACAGAAAGTATGTACAGGTAATGCTGTAGTGAAATCATGTAAACTCTATGCGGTGCAATGCCATGTATACCCGGGCTTGAGGGTTCCCGCCCGATCCGGGAGGGTAGGCAGTTAGAACGGCTTGGCAACAATCCGTCCAGATAAATGATAAGGACCTTGTGGTTTACCACAGGGTACAGAATCCGGCTTACAGACCTGCTTTTTTTCTTTTTGCTACTTGCTCAGTGACGAATTCCACACACTCTTCCATACTGAAAAACACGTCGTGCGGAAAATCAAAAAACTGGGCCTCAAAGGTCACATTCTCTTTACATGCCTCGGAATAACAAAGGGTAGCCAACCCCACAAGATTGTTAACCTGGACCTTGGCCAAACGGTAACCCGTCGGATTTACAGTGTAGTCGTATTTACGATTTGAAATGTAACCAAAGGGTCTTTGGTAATAATGTGACTCAAAAATGCCATGCAACTTTTCGAATTGTGGAAGATCCAGGACCACTCCCTCATTGATGGTGGCTACCAAATAATCTTCGTACAAATCAATTAGGGCAAATCCAATATCAATGGAATATTTTGCTGGCTGAGACATCGATAATCACTCATTGAGATCAAATATGAAATTAAAAGAATTAAATAAATAATTCAATTAAATTCGATAAATAACCTAAATAATTGACAAATAATCATCGATTACACAAAATTGCTGAATATTATTTATTTTTTAACAACAGGGATTGTGCCCAGGTCATGCATTCGTCCATGTCATTAAAGATCTCTAAAAGTCCGGGATAAAACTGTTTTTCGAAATGCGCCGTTTGAAAAGATGCCTCGTTATAAGTAACTACACCAATTCCGATTAAATTCGGAATTTGTTTCATAAGACAAGTGGGGTCTATGGTATAATCATTTTCCCTGTTGGCAATGGAGACAAACGGTCGATCACCGTAATGTGATTCGAAGAGTTCTGTGATCGCATTTAAATGTGGCTGTGTAAAACTCACCCCCTCAGCAATCGTAGAAATTACATGATCGTCGAATAATTCGATCTTGGCAAAATCCAGTTCAACGATTCTTGGGCGGTTCGAGTTCATGACACATCTGCAAATGAGAAACACGAATTTAATGAATTCTTACTTCAATTTTGTTGTCTGAAAATTAAATTCTATTGCAATCCGAAAAAACTGAAAACCGAGCCTCCGTACTTGCGGTGATCCGTATAATGCTTGATCTGTGAAAGGTCTGTATGTTTAGGATGTTCAATAATTAAAACCCCGTCTTCCTTAAGGAGTGAATTTTGAAATATCAGTTTGATCATTAATTCGAAGGATTCATTATCCAATGCATAAGGGGGGTCCGCAAAAATGATATCGTAAGCGGTGCCGTGCTTTTCGAGGAACTTAAATACATCCGACTTCACGGTATCGATAGGAAACTCAAGTTCTTTAGCAATGTGACTGATATATTTTACACATCCGAAATGCGCATCGACCGCAAGCAGTTTAGGTGTACCTCGTGAAGCAAACTCAAAACTGATATTACCTGTGCCACTAAATAGATCCAACACCGAAATTTCAGCAAAATCATACCTGTTTCTGAGAATATTGAAGAGACCTTCCTTGGCGAAATCCGTTGTGGGCCGAACCGGCAGGTTCTTAGGAGCTATTAGTCGTTTTCCTTTATGTGTTCCGGAAATAATTCTCACCGTCTAACTTACTTTCAACAAAAAATGTTCGTGATGTGGTTCCCCTGAGAATTGTATTTGAGGATCTTCGATGAAATCCACATTCCTAATGTAGGTGTATAAGATTTCATAATGAGGATCCTCTCGTTGAATATGCCCGCAGAGTTTAGTTTCCACACTATCAGGATTTAAATTCAGTTGTTCGAAACAGAATAACACATAATAAACTAGGTCTTCTGGTGTGTTATATAGAAAAGAATTGCACAACAGTAATTTCCCATTTTTCACGATCACACAATCAAATTGCTTCTGGTTTATGTGAAGATATACCTTAGGATTTTCGCTTCTTTTTTCGCGATCCAAAATGTTCTTAAGTAACAAGGATGCCCCGTGATGATAGGTAAATTCCCCATACCGTTTAAAGACGTAATTATTGATATTTACGAACGGAATATAAACCACCACCATGTCGTTATTTTCGATTTCATCATGACTGATAAAATCATTTCCAAGGATCTTGGTATTGAACTTTAGATATTCACTTGCCTTATTCTCATCGAATAATGCGAGAGGAACCGTGGTATAGTTTTGAGTTAGATAGATTAGTTTAACTTCTGAAAACCCCTGATTTAATTCAGCTGTGCCGGAGAGCACTTCCTTCATTGCGATCAATAGTTCTTCAGGAGTATAGTTTGATTCAAAGACCCGCTCAGTAAAGAATATAGTTTCCCCTTCCAGATTTGTCACTAAAAAAGAAAGTCCGGTCAATGAAACTTGAACGGACAATCTATTAGTTTGGTTGGTTTTGGTACTAATTGTCTTTGACAGTGTCATATAATTTAGGCCAGTTACCACTGGTATTAATTTCGTCCATCGATCCTACTTTAATAGTAGGTCCATTCACACCATCCACAGAGTTTACCTGCTTCTCCTGTTCGATAAGGTCCTTATTTTCTCCAGCCAGAATCACATCTTTATCAACCTTAGCTTCAAAAACGGAATAGAAGGTTCCATTTTTTTCCAGTTTACCGGCCTGTAACTCGAATTGTGCTTCGGTACCCGGAACATTCATCATATCCTTGTAACGATCGCTACCAGCGTATAAAGAATCTTTCACTGGATAGAAATCCAACGTGTCGATTACGATCACATCGATGTAGTATCCCTCAGAGATACCATAGGCCTGGTTTTTTTCTACATCTGCATAACTACTATCACGTCTTGCGGTAATCGCAAATTGGGCAGTATCAATAAATCTCACTAAACTATCAAAATCTCCAGTGAAATCGCCGTTAATTTCCTGATACGCCAGCTGTCCGGCCTTGATATCTTTTAATTTAGCGATTACCTGCTTGTACTTTTCTTCTTTATTTTTATTGAATTGCACAGGACCGGTCACCGAGTCATATAACTTATAACCGAAGAATACAATTGCAATCCATAGAACAATTTGAAGGATAAGTTTCATTATGTTGAAAGTTTAATGTTGAATTTGAAAATTAGGTCTCTCGCAAATCTACAATTTTTTTTTATTCACAAAACGAAATTGCGAAAAAAACCTACCTATCTTTGAGGGTCATTTTTTGCTCTTCTGAATGGACGTTTCCACATTTTCCAGCCTGTTAAAAGGCGATTTCCCGCACAGTGTCACTACAAAACAGGATATTACCCTTCAGTTACTGGCGAAGTTTGTTCTCGATAATCATAAAAATCAGACCTTCCTCCTCAAAGGATATGCGGGAACGGGTAAAACCACCATAATTGGAACTTTGGTAAAGAATCTTTGGAAAGCAAAGCGTTCTTCAGTGTTGTTGGCCCCTACAGGAAGGGCTGCCAAAGTAATAAGTAATTACAGCGGTAAAGAAGCATTTACCATTCACAAAAAGATCTATTATCCCAAGAGCGTCAAAGGCGGGGGAGTAAGCTTTACACTTCAGCCCAATAAGCACCGCAATATGATTTTTATTGTGGATGAGGCATCGATGATTCCCGATATCAACCAGGATTCGAAATTGTTCGAGAACGGATCACTCTTGGATGACCTCATGCAATATGTGTACAGTGGCTTTAATTGTAAGCTCTTGCTTATTGGGGATACGGCTCAATTACCTCCCGTAAAATTGTCCATTAGCCCGGCATTGGATCAAAAAATTCTTGAAAATCATTATAACAAAGAAGTGACTTCCATCGAATTGGATGAAGTGGTGAGGCAAGAACGTGAAAGCGGAATCCTGTTTAACGCTACGCGAATTCGCCATGCCCTTGAGAATGAGTTTTATTGCAGTTTTAAATTTGCTGAGATTCCTTTTCCCGAGGTTATTCGACCTGTCGACGGCCAGGAGATTATGGATGCCATTAACGACAGCTATTCGGAGTTGGGCAATGAAGATACGGTGATCATCGTACGATCGAATAAACGGGCGAACATATATAATCAAAACATCCGGCAGCGGATCCTGTTTCAGGAGGAAGAACTTTCCGCAGGGGATTACCTGATGGTTGTAAAGAACAACTATTTCTGGGTCAAACCCCATTCCGACGCTGGATTCATCGCCAATGGGGATATCATCGAGGTGCTGGAAATATTCGGATTTAAAGAATTGTACGGCTTTCGCTTCGCGGAAGTTTCGGCTCGCATGGTCGATTATCCGAACATGCCACCCATTGAGACAGTGCTCTTACTCGATACGCTGTCTTCTGAAACACCTTCTTTGTCTTACGAAGATTCAAACCGTTTGTATGAAGAAGTGAGACAGGACTACGCAGATGAAAAATCGAACTATAAAAAGTTCCTCGCGGTGAAGAACAATAAATTCTTCAATGCGCTGCAGGTTAAATTTTCTTATGCGATTACTTGTCATAAATCACAGGGAGGTCAATGGAGTACAGTATTCGTGGAGCAGCCCTATCTACCTAATGGAGTGGACAAAGACTACCTTCGCTGGCTCTATACGGCAGTTACCCGTGCCAAAGAAAGATTATACCTGCTTGGCTTTAAAAACGAATATTTTGAAGAGTTTGAGTAAACCTTTTTAACATTTGAGCATCTATCTAATATATTCTTTAAGGAATTGTTAAGAATATTGATAATCTTGTTATTTTTGACGTCTCAATTAAAAGATTCGATTTGAAGATAATTGCTATGATCCCCGCGCGCTATGGCGCTTCAAGATTTCCGGGAAAGCTAATGCAGGATTTAGGCGGTAAGCCCGTTATTGTTCGCACTTACGAGGCCACCAAAGAAACTGAGTTGTTTGACGAGGTGTATGTGGTGACCGATAGTGAGGTTATTTTCAAAGAGATCGAATTTCATGGTGGAAAGGCCATCATGAGCCAAAAGGAACACGATTGTGGGACCGATCGAATTGCCGAGGCAGTCGAGTCCATGGACGTGGATCTGGTCGTCAATGTACAAGGAGATGAACCTTTTACCAGCAAATCAGGCTTGGAAGAAGTGTTGAGTGTATTTAAAGGGCCTGATGCAGATCGCATTGATTTGGCTTCGTTAATGACCGAGATCTACGATTGGAAGGAGATTAGTGATCCTAACGCCGTAAAGGTTATTGTAGACAAGGACAATTTCGCCCTTTATTTTTCACGATCACCCATTCCATATCCGCGTGACAAGAATGCTGCGGTACAGTACTATAAGCACAAAGGTATATATGCCTTTAGAAAAGATGCTTTAATGGATTTCTATCGATTGCCGATGCGATCGCTGGAAGCCGCTGAAAAAATCGAATGTATTCGATATTTAGAATATGGAAAAAATATAAAAATGGCGATTTCTAATACCCAGGGAATTGAAATAGACACTCCCGAAGATCTAGTGCGGGCAAATCGTGTATTAAAAGAAGATAATACCATAACCGTTAACAATAAGTACCGAAACTTTCCGATGGTACCCAAAGTGGTATTTGGAAGAGGGAGTTTCGATCAGTTGTCCTCAATTCTGGCACCCAAGCGTAAAGATAAGGCACCGTTTATCTATTTGGTAGACGACGTGTTTGAAGATAACTATGAACTGATTGGCAGGCTCAATCTGCGTTTCAATGATAAGCTGATTTTCGTTTCTGCGGAAGAAGAACCAAAAACGGAACAGGTGGATACCATAGTGAAGGCGATCAAATCCGAATTCACATATAGTCCGTCCGGAATAATCGGATTAGGAGGAGGATCTGTACTCGATCTCTCTAAGGCCGTATCCATCATGCTTACGAACAAGGGTAGTGCATCCGATTACCAGGGATGGGATCTCGTGCACAACAAAGCTGTTTACCATGTGGGTATTCCTACCATTTCAGGAACTGGAGCGGAAGTATCAAGAACAACCGTACTTACTGGCCCTGAGAAGAAACTGGGGATCAATAGTGATTTTACACCTTTTGATCAGGTGGTTCTGGATCCGGACCTTACAACCGGTGTTCCTAAAAATCAATGGTTCTATACAGGAATGGATTGTTTCATTCATTGTGTGGAGTCTCTCAATGGTACCTTCCTGAATGAATTCAGTAAGAGTTACGGTGAAAAGGCTTATGATCTCTGTAAGGAGATCTTCCTTAGCGATCATCTTTCCGAAGAAGAATCCAGAGGTAAACTCATGATGGCTTCCTGGCATGGGGGGATGAGCATTGCCTATTCACAGGTTGGTGTGGCTCACGCCATGAGCTACGGACTTAGCTATGTACTGGGCACCAAACATGGAATAGGGAACTGTATCGTGTTCGACCACCTTGAAGAGTATTATCCCGAGGGAGTTCGTCTCTTTAAGAGGATGAAAGAAAAGCACCAGGTGGAGATCCCTCAAGGGTTGTGCGCTAATCTTACACGCCATCAGATGGATACAATGATCAATATCGCGCTAAGCCTTGTTCCCTTGTGGGAAAATGCCCTGGGCGACGACTGGGAATTGATCATGACTCGCGCAAAACTCGAAGAACTATATCTTAAAATGTAGTACTTTGCTACATTGATATGGTAATCACTCGATTCGTATTTACAAAAATAATGGGCTGGAAGGTCGAAGGCGGTTTTGATCCTAACCTCAAGAAAAGCATTGTTATAGTAGTACCTCATACCAGCTGGCACGATTTCTATATCGGAGTATTTGCCCGCAGGCTATCCGGAGTTGAAATAAACTGGGTAGGCAAGCAAGAACTTTTCAAATGGCCGTTCGGTTATTATTTCAGATGGATGGGGGGTGCGCCCCTGGATCGAACTTCGGGCCAGAATAAAGTGCAGGCAATTGCAGAAATTTTTCAGAATAAAAAAGAATTCAGACTTACCTTGGCTCCGGAAGGCACCCGGAAGAAAGTGACCACCTGGAAAACAGGTTATTATTACATTGCCATGGCAGCCGAAGTCCCCATAATTCCTGTGGCCTTCGACTATAAAACCAAGACGGTAACCATTAATGAACCGTTCTATCCCACTGGAAATATAGAGGATGATACACCTAAACTAAGGGCATACTACAAAGGCGTTGTAGGTAAAAAACCGGAATACACCTGATCGGATGTTACCTGCATACTGTTTTTTATTTGTAGATTTATGCAAATTAAAAAATTCATGAAAAAACTATTACTACTGTGTACCCTGGCGAGTTTCAGCTACGGATACACCCAAACACCTTGTGAAAGTGGAACAGCGGCGGGATTTGAATGTGACGGCTATGACCTGGTATCACAAGTTCCTTTGTCCGTAATGAACTCCGTAAAAGCAAATGATTCCTGGGGATGGACCGATCCACAGGATGGTAAAGAATACGCGATCATTTGTTTGAATGAAGCCACCGCTTTTATTGATATTTCTGATCCTTTGAACCCATTATACCTGGGACAATTGCCTGGCAATAGCCCCGATCATACCACGTGGAGAGATGCCAAGACCTATATGAACCATGTGTATATTGTGAGCGAAGACAGCAATCACGGCATGCAGGTATTTGACCTCACTCGTTTACGAAATGTGACGAGTCCGCCGGAAATATTCACAGAAGATAATATTTATACTGGGTTTGGAAGTTCTCATAATATTGCTATCAATGAAGAAACTGGGTTTGCCTATGTCATAGGATCCACCACTTTTGGAGGGGGAGCTCATTTTATAGATATTTCCGATCCGGCCAACCCCGTGGCAGCAGGCGGTTATGCAGCTGATGGTTATACACATGATGCTCAAATTGTGATTTATAATGGCCCTGATTCCGATTATACCGGTCAGGAGATCATGTTTGCCAGTAACGAGACTGAAGTTGCTATTGTAGATGTGACTAATAAATCGAATCCGATAACCATATCGACCATCGATTATACCAATGTTTCCTACACCCACCAGGGATGGTTGACAGAAGACCACCGATACTTCTTACTGGGTGATGAAACCGACGAACTGAATTTCGGGAATAACTCAAGAACCATCATTTTCGATTTTGAAGACTTAGATAATCCGGTGGTACATATGGAACATATTTGGCCCACGCCGGCCACCGATCACAACGGATATGTGAAAGGAGACAAGTTCTACCTTGCAAACAACGCTGCGGGATTGAGGGTACTTGATATTTCAGATATAGCAAATCAAAACGTAGCGCTCGATGGATTTTTTGATAGCTACCCTACCAATAATACTGCAGGATTTAACGGTTCATGGAATGTGTATCCCTACTTTGAAAGTGGAAATATTGTGATTAGTGATCGTGCAGAAGGTTTTCTCCTTGTGAGACCTTCGCAGGTACTGTCTACCGATGATTTCACAGAGGGGAAGTTCGCGATCTACCCGAATCCATCGAACGGAATGCTTACTGTTGCTTCCGAAGAAACCAGCATTTCAACCATTCAGGTATCAGACATAACAGGAAGAGTGATTTGGGATGCTCGCTATGAAAACCTTGAGAAAGTTTCACTGGACATTTCCGCATACGCGAATGGAATCTACCTGGTGTCGGTCAATGGCAGTCCGGGCAAAAGGATTATAAAGAACTAATAAAAAAAAGCCACTCGATGAGTGGCTTTTTTTATGCTTCCGAAGAACTCTCGTCCATCGTATGATATACATTCTGGACATCATCGTCTTCTTCGATTTTTTCAAGTAATTTCTCTACGTCTGCAGCTTGGTCGGCACTGAGTTTCTTAGTGACTTGTGGTATCCTCTCAAAACCGGAAGATAGGATTTCGATATTATTTTCTTCCAAATACGATTGGATCGCTCCAAAACTCTCAAACGGTGCGTAAATAAGTACACCGTCTTCATCTTCAAAGATTTCCTCCACGCCAAAATCGATCAATTCCAGTTCGAGTTCTTCCATATCAATTTCACCCACATTCACTCGAAAATTACACACATGGTCGAACATAAATGACACAGACCCTGAAGTGCCCAAATTTCCATCGCATTTATTAAAATAAGAACGGACGTTTGCCACAGTGCGGGTGTTATTATCAGTAGCGGTTTCCACTAAGATGGCAACTCCATGGGGAGCATAACCCTCGAAGACCACTTCTTTGAAATCCCCTTGATTCTTATCGGATGCCCTCTTTATAGCACGCTCGATATTGTCCTTCGGCATATTTACCGCCTTGGCATTTTGAATCACGGCACGCAATCTCGCATTTCCGTCCGGATCAGGTCCGCCTTCCTTTACGGCAATTACGATATCCTTTCCAATCCTGGTAAACGCTTTGGACATGGCTGCCCATCGCTTCATTTTTCTGGCTTTTCTAAATTCAAAAGCTCTTCCCATGTGTAAAAATTTTGATTACAAATTTAAAAAAATGGAGTAATTGCCAAAGTTTATCCCACCAAACTATCGATCATTGCTGCCATGTCGAAATCTAACTGTGTAACTCCGCCGGCATCATGTGTAGACAAACTAATTTCGAGCCGATTATAAACGTTGAACCAGTTGGGGTGATGATTCATGGCTTCAGCTTCAAAAGCGATACGCGTCATAATGGAAAATGCGTCTTTGAAGTTTTCGAACTCCAGGGCGGTGTGAATTGCGTTTTCCGCATATTCCCAGTTTGGATAATTCTTAAGAGCGTCTTGAATTTCGGATTCGGAAAGAGGGTTCATATCTAAGATTTTAATGTGATGATTTCTTCATTCAGGGTACTGTCGTTGATTACTTCAGCCACAGTGATCCTGTAGTTTTTAGGTAATTTGTTCTTCTTTGGCAGAATGGCGAGGTACTTATCTTCATTACTGCTATAAACACTCTTAAAGATAGGCATATTATCACTCAACTTTTCAGAAATTTCTTTAAACAGGTCCTCGTGATGAATCACGTCCTTCGTGGAAAGATGGAATATGCCGCTAAGCTCTTTATTAATGATATAATGAACCTGTTGGGCAATTTTATCAGCAGTAGTTACGCTGATAATTAGGTTTGGGAAAACCTCGAACGCTGCTCTGTGCTTAATTGCCTGCTTTAGTTGGAACAGCCGTGGCGCATTCACCCCTAAAACCATTGGAAGCCGCAGTATGGCAAAATTGGATTTAGGTAATTGCTGAATTCTTTTTTCTACGGAAATTTTAAACTTCCCATATTCGCTCTCGGCACTGGGGACATCATTCTCATAAGAAGGGAAGCCTCCTTTAGCGTCAAATACATTCACCGAGGAAAGATAGAGCAACCTGGAGTTAGTGGCCAATACGTACTCACAAATAATGTCATGCGCTTTATATTGAGACGCATAATCACCTCTTAAGGACGAAATGATAACGGTAGGTTTGATATGAAATAATATTTCTGAAATATCATCCTTCGTGACGTCATATTGAAAAAATACCTGATTCTCGTCAAAATTTCCTGTCTGACTGAAATACGTTCCATACACATCATAGTAGGAGAGAAGTTCCTTGTATAAAGCATTCCCCACAAATCCCGACGCACCAAGTATAAGAATTCTAGCCAAATCTATCCTTTATAAAATGGGAGTTTAACCACCGTAGCCGGTACGGCATTCTTGCGGATTTGAATATGAATTTGGGTTCCCGGATCATTAAAAACGGTAGGAACATAGCCCAATCCAATTCCTTTTCCAAGTGATGGCGACATAGTACCACTGGTCACATTTCCAATGATCTTACCGTTTCCATCCACTATATCATACCCTTGTCTTGGAATACCACGCTCGTTAAGCTCAAAAGCAACGAGGCGTCTTTCAGGGCCGTGTTCTTTTTCTTTCTTCAGGTTCTCCGCATTGATAAAGTCTTTGGTGAATTTGGTAATCCAGCCCAATCCGGCCTCAATGGGAGAGGTAGTATCGTCAATATCATTTCCGTAGAGACAATACCCCATTTCCATTCTTAAGGTATCCCGAGCCGCAAGACCTATGGGTTTGATACCCCAATCGGCGCCTGCCTCCAGAACTTTATTCCAGATTTGCTCGACTTCACTATTCTTACAATATATCTCAAAGCCACCGCTACCCGTATATCCGGTAGCACTTATGATTACATGCTCTATTCCTGCAAAGTCCGAAACTTTGAAGGTGTAAAACTTGATTTCAGACAGATCTTCGCTAGTCAAAGATTGCATAGCCTCAACGGCCTTTGGCCCTTGGATTGCCAACAAAGAGAAGTCTTCAGAAATATCTTTTAGATCAGCATTCATGGTATTATGTTGATTGATCCAATCCCAGTCTTTCTGAATGTTGGAAGCGTTCACCACTAACAACCATTTCTCTTCGTTCAGGCGGTAAATGATCAGGTCGTCTACGATACCACCTTCCGCATTGGGCATGCAGCTATATTGAGCCTGGCCATCTACAAGTTTAGAAGCATCATTACTACACACTTTCTGAATCAATTCCAGCGCGTTCGGACCCTTCACGAGGAATTCACCCATATGAGATACATCAAACACACCTACGGAATTCCTGACGGTTTCATGCTCGATATTTACGCCTTCATAAGAAACCGGCATATTATAACCGGCAAAAGGCACCATTTTGGCGCCTAATCTTTCATGAATTTTAGAGAGAGCTGTGTCCTTCATTTTTCATTAATTTTTGGCAAATGTAGCCATTCTGTAAAAAGCAAACGCCCCTTTTGTTTGATTGTTTTCAACAAGTTGGTAACTTGCGGTAAATTCATCACAAATGAACATTTTTTCATCAGAACAATTATATGAAGCCGACCGGATAACTACCGAAAAACAAGGGATAAGTTCGCTAGACCTGATGGAGAGGGCCGCCGGACAAATCTTCAACTGGTTGCATCAAAGAATGCAGGGAGCACAGGTCCCTATCCATATTTTTTGTGGGATTGGTAACAATGGTGGTGATGGATTGGTGCTCGGTAGAATGCTGATTGAAAGCGGATACAACGTTACCATTTATGTCGCAAATTTCACGGCCAAGAGATCCAAGTGTTTTTTGATCAATTACGACCGGGTTAAAAAGATAACTAAGAAATGGCCCATTCTGATGACTTCGGAAAAGGACTTTCCCGAAATTCATCCTGATGATATTATAGTAGATGCACTATTCGGAATTGGATTGAACCGCCCACCTGAAGGTTGGGTCAAGGCATTGATTCAATACTTAAACGCCGAAAAGGCCTTTAAACTGTCCATAGATATTCCGAGCGGACTTAGTGCCAATACTCCTTTATTGGATCCCGATGCAGTGGTTCGGGCCAATCATACGTTAACATTTCAGGCGCCAAAGTTGTCATTCTTTTTACCGCAGACCGGTAAATATGTTCCCTTTTTTGAAGCCCTGGATATTGGGTTGGATCCGGAGTACTTAATGACTACGGCCCCTTTAGCGCATCTTGTAATGAAACCCCAGGCCAAAACCTTCTATCGACAGCGAGAGAAGTATGCATACAAGTCGCATTTTGGACATGCTTTTATTGTGGCTGGAGGGGAAGGTAAAATGGGTGCGGCTTCCATGGCCGCCAAGGCAGTTTTGCGCACCGGTGGAGGTCTTGTTACGGTACACGTGCCTGGAATAGGAAGAGATGTTATTCAAACCTCGGTACCTGAAGCCATGACGATGACAGATCCTAACGACAAAAATATTTCCAAAGTGGACACCTCATTCGATCCCACCGTTATTGGCGTAGGCCCGGGTATAGGGATGGCCTCCGAAACAAAAAAAGCCTTGAAGGAATTATTGTCGGCAACGAAAAGACCGATGGTTATAGATGCGGACGCCTTGAATTGTATTTCTGAAGATGAATCCCTGGTAGGTCTGGTACCGAAACATTCCATCCTTACACCGCATCCGGGAGAGTTGCAGCGATTGATTGGTAGTTGGGAGAATGACTATGAAAAGTTGGATAAAACCAAGGAGTTTTCGAAAAAGCACGAATTGTTGGTAGTGGTCAAAGGTGCTAATACGATTACCGTGGTTGGTGATTCTATGTACATCAATAGTACAGGGAATCCCGGTATGGCTACGGCGGGAAGTGGTGACGTTCTCACAGGTATGATTACCGGCTTGCTGTCTCAGGGCTATGAACCGTTGGCGGCAGCTTTATTCGGTGTGTATCTTCATGGTAGCAGTGGAAACTTAGTTGCCCAGGAAAGAGGGTTCGAGGCATTGATTGCAACAGACATTATTGAAAATATTGGAGACGCCTTCCTGGAACTGTTCAAACAAGAACAAATGCCGGCTCCTCCGGAGGAGGAAGAAACCACAGAGCAATAAAAAAGCTCCCATCGGGAGCTTTAAATTATATCAGTTCATCAAGCATTTCTCTTAATTTCGGATTGGATGGTCTTGGAGCATCCGGCGTTACGATATTTCCATCCGGATCGATAAGGATGAATCTTGGTATTCCGCTGATGTAATAATCCTTAACAAACTTAGAATTCCAATCACTGTCTGCATATAATTGAATTCCGCCTAATTGTTTGTCATTAACCATATCTATCCATTTTTGGTGGTCTTTTTCCCGGTCGATTGAAATGCTCACGAATTGAATATTTTTATCGTGATAATCATTTTCAACTTCTTTTAGGAAAGGAATTTCCATTTTACAGGGCCCGCACCAGGTTGCCCATACATCGATATAAACATATGCTCCTTTAAGATCTGCCAAACTAGTAGTAGTTCCATCGTGGTTTTCGTAGTTTTCAAACAAAGGAGAGACCGTGCCTTTAGGGAGTTTTTGACGTAGCTGAATAAGCTCGCCAAGATATTTTTGATACCCCTTGATGTTATTCGCAAGGCTCTTTTTGATTTCGGTAGAAACTATGCTGTCTACTTCAGGCTTGGAATTGATGAATTCCGTCATGCTGGTATTGATTTGTTTCATCTCCTGATCAAGATCTGCCAAACTCAACTCTTCGACATCCAAATCGAATAGTTCCTCCATTTTTAAGGCATTCTCTGCGATAAAGTTATTGTTTTCTGATCCTTCACCGGAGAATTTAATGCTCTCGTCAAATTCCTCAGTATTAAGCGTCATATTCAGATCGAATCCATTCCGAAGAAAAAGCCTTGCATATTCACCTCCATCATAAAAACGAAACAATCCGGGAGTTACTTTTAACGTATCTGAAAAGGAACCATCTTCGCTCACCTGGATGGTCTTTGAGTATCCTTTGGTAGACACCACAATCGAGTCGCTATTCTTGTTTTCGATTTTTCCTGAAAAGGTCACATAGTCCTTTTTTACATCCGTTCCACAGGAGAGAATAGTTAAAGAAAGTACAGCAATAATCAGCTTTTTCATGGTTGTTTGAATTTAAGTTGTGCTAAAATAAAAGAATAATCCATACCTAAAGAAAAATACTGAAAACCTTAACAGGAAATTGGTATTTTTGCTGGAAACAACAAAACCAATGCGCCCAACTCATTATGTGAGTACAGACATTCTCTCACTGGCCAAGATTATGGAAATTACTGACATCCATGCACAATTGGCACTTTCCGAAGAAGCTGTTCTCAATATTAACAAATCTCACGATTACCTTCATCAAAAACTAAAGGATCAGGACAAGCCTATTTATGGGATAAATACCGGTTTTGGTTCATTATACAATGTGAAGATATCAAGTGAAAACTTGTCAAAACTGCAGGAAAACCTGGTGATGTCGCATGCCTGTGGTACCGGAGAAGAAGTTCCGGAATCCATTGTAAAGTTAATGTTGTTGTTCAAAATACAATCGCTAAGTTACGGCTACAGCGGTGTGCAGTTACAAACGGTAGAGCGCCTGATTGATTTTTACAATGAAGATATTTTCCCTGTGGTATATACCCAGGGAAGTTTGGGAGCAAGTGGTGACCTGGCACCCCTGGCACATTTGTCTCTTCCTTTGATAGGGCATGGAGAAGTTCGTCACAACGGTGAAGTGAAACAAGCTTCGGAGGTTTTGAAGGAAAAAGGATGGAAGCCTATTACCCTTGAAGCAAAAGAAGGGCTGGCCTTATTGAATGGAACTCAATTCATGAGTGCCTACGGGATTCACTGCCTGATCAAGTGCCATAAACTTTCGTATTTATCGGATCTAATTTCCGCGGTATCGATCGATGCATTCGATTGTAATATGAGTCCGTTCCACGAACTCGTGCATTTGGTGCGCCCTCACCGCGGGCAGGTTAAAACCGCTCAAAGAATTTTAGAGCTGTTGGACGGAAGTGAGATGGGAGAATCTGAGAACAAGAAAGTACAGGACCCATATTCGTTTCGATGTATTCCACAGGTTCATGGCGCAACTAAAGATACGATCGTTTTTGCTACTAAAACCTTTAAGACAGAGATCAATTCGGTGACGGATAATCCTAATATTTTCATGGATTCCGACATGATCATTTCCGGGGGTAATTTTCATGGTCAGCCCCTCGCGTTGGCGCTCGATTACCTGGGAATAGCGATGGCAGAGTTGGGTAATATTTCAGAAAGAAGAACCTTCCAATTAGTCTCCGGATTAAGGGAATTACCCCAGTTCCTGGTGAATAATCCGGGATTGAACAGTGGTTTTATGATTCCGCAGTACACAGCGGCCAGCATTGTGAGCAGTAATAAACAGCTTGCTACACCGGCCTCAGTGGATTCGATTGTGTCTTCAAATGGACAAGAAGATCATGTGAGCATGGGAGCAAATGCCGCTACCCAATGTCTTCGAATAGTTGATAATGTGGAGACCATCCTGGCGATCGAATTAATGAATGCATCACAGGCTATGCATTTCAGAAGGCCGAAAAAGTCTTCTCCCATTGTGGAGGGTTTTTTGAAAGGATTTCAGCAGGTGGTTCCTTTTGTAGAGGAAGATCGTTTGCTGGCAGATGATATTAAAAACTCGGTTTCGTATTTGGATAGTATCTCCATTGATCCTAACTTGATCTTCGAATGAGACCCTTAAAATACTTTGCACTGTTACTCATGGCTCTTATCTATTGGCAATCTTCTGCCCAGGATTACACGCCGCTGTTGAGTAACTCCAACGAATGGCAGTTGACAAACTGTTATTTCGGATGCCTTACTGATGCCTATTTCACAGATGGAGATACCATTGTGAACGGTATGAACCATAAAATTTTGGACGGGTTTCATTATATCTCCAGGACGTTCCTGTTAAGGGAAGTAGTAAGCGAGAAAAAGGTTTATCTGACAAGAGTAATTGATCCCAACACGACGGAAGAATTCCTGTTATATGACTTCTCCCTGAGTGTTGGAGACTCTATTGAAATGATGAATCCAATTACCCCTTTTCCACCGAACGGTGGGTATTTCGTAGTAGATTCTATTATTCCTAGAGTGTTGGAAGATGGGGAAGATTACGACCACTTCTACTTCTCACCGGCGGTATCAAATCAAGTGAGTTTCCATAATGCAGAGTGGGTGGAAGGAATCGGTTCTATGTCAATAATCAATGCTCCCGGTGGAGATCCCGATATCAACGGGGCAGGCCATTTAAGTTGTTACTACAGAGACGGCATTTCGATATATAGAAACCTGGATTCCATTTCAAATTGCACCCCGGTATTGAGTGTCAATGACATCGTCCCATCAAAACCGGTTTTCATCACCTCTTATTCAGAAGACAACGGACTGCTTACAGTAAGAGCAGACCAGGAGATGAGGCATTTGTATTTGTTCGACATCCAGGGAAATCGAATTTTAGATTCGGAAACCCAAAACAGCAAGCAGGCATTATTGGACACAACGAGCTTGTCAAAAGGTATATACCTGTTGAGAATTCAAGATCTTTACAATCGAATTTATAGTTTGAAAATTCTTGTGTACTAAGAACTATCGCATTTGAGCGATAATAGCCTCTATCCAAACCACCGCATCATCAACACTGTTGAATACAGAAACCGGTTTTTTTAAGAATAGTTTCTCTACCTGAGTATTGTCTAGTTTCAATTTTTCGTCCGTGACCACGGCGAAACCTGCCAGATTCTCAATCTTAGAGGTTTCAATGTAGGTTTTAGGATCCACGGCATAGGAATTGAGCCGATACGAAATATACCCGAAGGGTCTTCCGGCATAAAAACTTTGTGATAAATTAACGAGTTCCTCGTTGTGTTCTACGGTAACTGTTTCACCTTCATTGATTACGGAAACCATGTAATTATGATACAAAGTAACCTTGGCAAAGGGGAAAGTAACATGTTGGGTGGGGTGGGTGTTAGGTTTGGTCCCTCTCATAAATCTTTTCGCTTTAAAAAGCGGCTAAGGTAAGATTTATCTGGAACAATTCACACAGGTAATGGCCTGCGGGAGTAATAATATTCTACCTAATGGAATGGCTTGCTTGCAGCGTATGCAAATCCCGAAATCATCATCATCTAATCGACTTAATGCGACCTTCAGGTTGTTCAATTTCAGTTCGGCCTTTCTTAGTGCAGCTTCATTCACGGATTTGTTGTTGATGGCATCCATTCTTGACACTCTGCCAATGGCATTTTCGGGTGCAATTGGACGAGTGAGTTCCTTGTATTTGGTTACTAATTCAAGGGTAGACTGGATTTCCTCGTCTATGCGAACGCGTATCTGGTCTTTATCAATCACAGGGAAGGTAAAAGAAAAAGGCTACGATTCCGTAGCCTTTTTTTGTTTCTTGATCTTTATTTTGAGCTCTTCCGATTTCTCATCCAAATCTATGGTGATCGCGTCACCTTCTTTGAGATTCGAATTGATAATTTCTTCGGCCAATGCATCTTCAATATATTTCTGAATAGCTCGCTTCAAAGGTCTCGCTCCGTAGTCTTTGTCGAAACCTTTATCCGCAATATAATCTTTGGCTTTCTCGGTGAGACTTAGATCATACCCGAGGTCGGAAATTCTTCCGAAGAGCTTATCCAATTCTATATCGATGATCTTATGGATATGTTCTCTTTCCAATACATTGAACACCATCACATCGTCCACACGGTTAAGGAATTCAGGAGCAAAAGCTTTTTTCAGCGCATTTTCTATAATGCTCTTTGCATGAGCGTCTGCCTGACTTTCCTTAGCAGCGGTACCAAATCCAACACCCTGTCCGAAGTCTTTCAATTTACGGGCACCGATATTAGATGTCATGATAATAATTGTATTTCTGAAATCTATCTTACGTCCCAAACTGTCGGTTAGATATCCGTCATCCAAGACCTGAAGCAACATATTGAAAACATCGGGGTGCGCCTTTTCTATTTCATCCAATAACACCACGGCATATGGTTTTCTGCGGATCTTTTCAGTTAATTGTCCACCTTCTTCATAACCTACGTATCCCGGAGGTGCACCGATGAGTCTTGATACGGCGAATTTTTCCATGTACTCGCTCATATCAATTCGAACCAATGCATTGTCATTATCGAACAGCTCTCTTGCCAAAACTTTAGCCAATTGTGTTTTTCCAACACCGGTCTGTCCCAGGAAGATGAAAGAACCAATAGGTTTGTTCGGATCTTTTAATCCGGCTCTGTTACGCTGAATGGCTTTCACCACCTTCGCAACCGCTTCGTCTTGCCCAATCACTTTTCCTTTGATACGATCGGGTAGGGCAGCCAGTTTATTGCTTTCTGTTTGTGCGATTCGATTCACAGGAACGCCAGTCATCATAGAAACAACTTCTGCTACCTGCTCTTCATCCACAAGCTCTTTATGTAGCTTGGATTCCTTTTCCCAGGCTTCCTGGGCTGTAGCTAATTCTTTCTCCAGGTTCTTTTCATCATCCCGAAGTTTAGCAGCTTCTTCATACTTCTGCTTCTTTACCACAGAATTCTTGAGTTCACGCACTTCTTCCAGTTTGGATTCTATGGTAAGAATCTTTTCCGGAACATTGATATTGGTAATATGAACTCTCGATCCGGCTTCATCCATGGCATCGATTGCCTTATCCGGAAGGAATCGCTCTGTCATGTAGCGATTGGTAAGCTTTACACAAGCCTCTAGGGCATCATCCGTATAACTTACGTTGTGATGAGATTCGTATTTGTCTTTGATATTCTGAAGAATCTCGATAGTTTCCTCAACAGTGGTAGGTTCCACCAATACCTTCTGAAATCTTCGTTCCAATGCGCCATCTTTTTCGATGTACTGTCTGTACTCGTCCAGGGTAGTGGCACCAATACATTGAATTTCACCCCTTGCCAAAGCAGGTTTGAACATATTCGAAGCATCCAGGGAACCTGTTGCTCCTCCGGCTCCAACGATGGTATGAATTTCATCTATGAACAGAATAATGTCATCATTCTTTTCCAGTTCATTCATCACGGCCTTCATACGTTCTTCAAACTGCCCGCGGTATTTGGTTCCAGCCACTAAACTGGCCAGATCCAAGGTAACCACTCTTTTATCATATAAGATCCTTGATACTTTTCTTTGTACGATTCGCAGGGCCAGGCCTTCTGCTATCGCCGATTTACCCACACCGGGTTCACCGATCAGCAACGGATTGTTTTTCTTTCTACGACTGAGGATCTGTGAAACCCGTTGGATTTCAGCCTCTCTTCCAACAACAGGATCCAATCGACCTTCTTCAGCGAGTGCCGTTAGGTCCCTTCCAAAATTATCCAATACCGGAGTCTTGGACTTTTTGTTTCCTTTTGCGGAAGTAGATCCGGCAAAGAGGTTTTCTTTATCTCCTTCAGAAGAAGCGGTATCGTCATCTTCGTTCGGGAATGATTCTGAGGTGGGAGGTTCTATATAATCTTCGTCGTTTGTAATCATAAGCTTGAATTGGTCTTTTACACCATCATAATCTACTTTCATTTTGTGAAGTAGTTTGGTGGTAGGATCGTTTTCGTTTCTCAAAATACAAAGCAGTAAATGCGCCGTATTTATCGAAGAACTTTGGAAGAGCTTTGCTTCCAGGAATGTAGTCTTTAAAGCGCGTTCTGCCTGTCTTGTCAAATGCAGATTCTTCTTATCGTTGGCAGAAGCTCCGGCACTTGGATTAGCAGGGCTCAATATTTCTACTTTCCTTCTTAAATGATTTAAGTCTATATCCAGGGCATTGAGAATAGTGACCGCCTTGCCATTTCCATCTCGCAACAGTCCAAGCATCAAGTGTTCGGTGCCAATAAAATCATGGCCCAAACGCAACGCTTCCTCCTTGCTGTAGGCAATTACGTCTTTTACTCTCGGTGAAAAATTATCATCCATAAAATCTTACTCCTATTCGTCTAAAATAATTAAATATATGCAGTTAATGTCAAAAACCGTACCTCAATAATGTAGGTAGTAGTAAAAGGAACAAAAATCTTACTAAAAACAAAGACCAAAGTACGATAGTTATTAACGGTTTCCAACTAATTTTTTGTTAATAAAATCGTGAATATTGCCCCTTATTTTCGGCCGCAAAACCTATAAAATAACGTATCTTGCTTTCTTAGATTTTTAACCAAAATAATACAGAAAAATTATATGGCTGAAGGCGAAAAATTAATCCCGATTAATATAGAAGATGAAATGAAATCGGCCTACATCGATTACTCGATGTCGGTCATTGTGTCACGTGCACTGCCAGATGTGCGTGATGGTATGAAACCGGTTCACAGACGGGTTTTATACGGAATGTATGAATTAGGAGTAAGAGCAAACAGCGCTCATAAGAAGTCGGCCAGAATCGTAGGGGAGGTTCTGGGTAAATATCATCCACATGGTGATACCTCCGTGTATGACGCCATGGTGAGAATGGCCCAGGAATGGAGTCTTCGTTATATGTTAGTGGATGGCCAGGGTAACTTCGGATCCATCGATGGTGACAGCCCGGCCGCAATGCGATATACAGAAGCTCGGATGCAGAAAATTTCCGAAGATATGCTAGCGGATATCGATAAGGAAACGGTAGATCACCAACTAAACTTTGATGATACCTTACAGGAGCCCACAGTGCTTCCCACGAAAGTACCCGGATTATTGATCAACGGAGCCTCCGGAATTGCCGTAGGGATGGCTACCAATATGCCTCCTCATAACCTTTCCGAAGTAATCGATGGTACTATTGCTTACATCGACAATAATGAAATTGAAATCGACGGATTGATGCAGTATGTCAAGGCTCCCGATTTCCCTACGGGTGGCGTGATCTATGGTTATGAAGGGGTTCGCGATGCTTTCCACACTGGAAGAGGCCGCGTAGTGATGCGAGGTAAAGCCCATTTCGAGGAAGTGAACGGTCGTGAATGCATTGTGGTTACTGAAATTCCTTACCAGGTGAACAAGGCGAATATGATTAAGAAAACCGCCGACCTGGTAAATGATAAAAAGATCGAAGGAATCTCGAATATTCGTGACGAGTCGGATCGAAAAGGAATGCGCATTGTATATATTCTTAAAAGAGATGCGATTCCGAATATCGTGCTCAATATGCTGTATAAATACACTGAATTACAATCCAGTTTCAGTGTGAACAATATCGCGCTTGTAAATGGAAGGCCACAGTTGCTGAATTTAAAGCAGCTAATCCATTATTTTGTGGACCACCGTCACGAAGTAGTAACTCGCCGAACTGAGTACTTGCTTCGTAAGGCGGAAGAGCGTGCCCATATCCTGGAAGGACTGATAATTGCTTCCGACAATATCGACAAAGTAATTGAACTCATCAGGGCTTCCGCAAACGCCGATGAAGCACGTGAGAAATTGATAGAAGCTTTTGAATTGTCCGAAATTCAGGCGAAGGCGATCGTAGAAATGCGATTGAGACAACTTACAGGTCTGGAGCAGGATAAACTAAGAAGTGAGTATGAAGACCTGATGAAAACCATTGAAGATTACAAGGACATTCTTGCCAAGAAAGAGCGCAGAATGGGAATCATCAAGGACGAACTCACGGAGATCAGGGAGAAATATGGTGATGAGAGAAGGTCTACCATAGAATATGCCGGTGGCGACGTGAGCATTACAGATTTAATCGCTGATGAAAAAGTGGTCATCACTATTTCGCATGCCGGTTATATCAAAAGAACTTCTCTTACCGAGTATAAGAAGCAAAACAGAGGTGGAGTTGGCCAGAAGGCGTCGGCGACTCGTAATGAGGATTTCCTGGAACATCTTTTCGTGGGAACGAATCACCAGTACATGTTATTCTTTACCCAAAAAGGGAAGTGTTTCTGGATGCGCGTATTTGAAATTCCGGAAGGAAGCAAAACTTCCAAAGGAAGAGCAATTCAGAATCTAATCAATATCGAGCCGGATGATAAAGTGAAAGCTTTTATTTGTACGCAGGATCTTAAAGATGAGGAATACATCAATAACTACTATGTGATCATGGCCACTAAGATGGGACAGGTGAAGAAGACCTCTTTGGAGCAGTACTCGAGGCCACGAACCAACGGTATCAATGCGATCACGATTCGGGAGGGCGACGAATTGCTGGAGGCTAAATTGACGACAGGAGATAGCCAGGTGATGCTAGCGGTGAAATCCGGTAAAGCCATCCGATTCGAAGAAGAGAAGACGCGACCTATGGGGCGTAATGCTTCCGGAGTTCGGGGTATTACCCTGGGGGGACCCAATGATGAAGTAATTGGAATGATCGCGGTGGATGACCAGGAGTCGGATATTTTAGTGGTTTCTGAAAATGGATACGGGAAACGTTCCAGTATTGAGGATTATCGTATTACCAACAGAGGTGGAAAAGGTGTAAAGACTATAAATGTTACCGAAAAAACCGGTAACTTAGTCGCCATCAAGAATGTAACGGATAATGACGATCTGATGATCATCAATAAATCCGGTATCGCCATTAGAATGGCCGTGGAAGATCTTCGGGTGATGGGTCGTGCAACTCAAGGAGTGCGGTTGATTAACATCAAGGATAATGATTCCATTGCAGCAGTAGCCAAAGTGATGCATGAAGATGATGATGTTGAATTGGATGAAGATGGAAATGAAATTGTTTCCGAAGAAAATGGCACATCTCTTGATACTGACGATACGCAAACAGAAAATAACGAACAATAAAAATCCCTAAAATGAAAAAACAATTAATACTGGCCGCACTGATGCTGGTTTCTGTAGGAGCTTTTGCCCAGAAAAAAGAAATCAAAAAGGCCGAAAAAGCGTTGAAAAATCAGAATACAGTGGAGGCGCTTACTTATCTTAAACAAGCAGAAGGCATGCTGGGATCTGCCGATAATACTCTGAAAGCTCAGTTTTATGTGTTGAAAGGAGAAGCGTATCTAAACGATGCGGGAACTGCCAACTTTGATAAAATGAAAGTTGCAGCCGAATCTTTTGCTAAAGCTGAAGAACTAGGCGTAAGTGCTGCTTACAAAGAGAAATTGGTAATTGGGAAGAATAATCTGAGAGTTGCCCTTGTAAATTCAGCCATTGAAGATCAAAAATCCAAGAACTATGCGATGGCCTCCCAAAAGCTATATACCAGTTATATGGCCAGTAAGAAGGATACTGCCGATCTGTACTACTCTGCTGGAAATGCTGTAAATGGCGGTGACTACGACACTGCACTAACATACTACAAGCAGTTGCTTGATATTGGATTCACCGGAATTCAAAATCAATATGTAGCGACCGATCCGGAAGGAGAGGAAGTGGTATTCAACGATAAAAATGAAAGAGATAAGGCTGTTTTATTGGCAGGGTATACCAATTCAGCGGATAGACAGACGGAATCTGTGAAAGGAGATATTCTTCAGAAAATTACATTGATCTACCTGAACAAAGGAGAAAACGAAAAAGCCCTTGAGATCATTGGAGAAGCACGTGCTGCCAATCCGAATGATGTTAACCTTATTCGTTCGGAAGCTGATCTTGCCTATAAAATGGGGGATGTAGAGAAATACAATAGCCTGATGGAGCAAGTGGTTCAGTCTGATCCGAACAATCCCGAGTTATTCTACAATCTAGGGGTTAGTGCAGCCCAAATAGGAGATAAGGAGAAAGCGATGGGCTATTACAAAAAGGCTCTCGAGATTGATCCGGGATATTCCTTTGCTCAAATTAATATTGCAGCATTGATGCTGGAAGGCGAAGGAAAATTGGTAGAGGAAATGAACAGCCTGGGAATGTCTGCGGCCGATGAGAAGCGTTATGACGAATTAAAGGAGCAACGTAAGCAGTTGTATATGGACGTAATTCCCTACCTGGAAGGAGCCGTACAAAATCAGTCCAATAATGTTGAGATTGTTCGTACCCTGATGAACATCTACGGCCAGGTTGGTGAGGATGAAAAATTTAAAGCGATGAAAGCCAAACTTCAGGCCATGGAAGGCGGAAAGTAGGTTTTAGATCACATTAAGAATATAAAAACCCTCCATTCGGAGGGTTTTTTGTTTGATAGTATGTTTTTCAGACGATTCGTTTAATCACCCGCAGCTTGTGAGTATGCTGCCTTTGTTCCTGGTTAAAGATACCGGTATGGTCCAGTCGGTCGATGCGTACTTTTCCATGGGCATGGATGATATAATTGTCCTCCATGATAATTCCGACGTGTACGATGTCACCTTCTGAATTGTCGAAAAAGGCAAGGTCTCCAGGTTCGCTTTCTTCAATAAAACTCATCGGTTCACCCTGAGTGGCCTGCTGACTGGCATCTCGCAGAAGACGAAACCCATTTAACTTGTATACCATCTGCGTGAAGCCACTACAGTCAATACCAAAAGGTGTCTTACCGCCCCACAAATAAGGGCTATTGAGGTAAAGGAGAGCAGTATCCACGAGGTGGTCTTTAGCACATTCACCAGAAACCGTATGTCCGTCGAAAGTGTGATTTAGTAGTTCTTTACCATTTATGGTGCTACCCAAGGGAATACTTAACAGTTGCTCTTCGGGAGCGGAAATACAGTCAACCAGATCCATTGAGTAAACAGGAGTCTCAGATTTTAAAGATTTATATTGTTCTTGAGTAATCGAAAAGATCTGTTTGTTATCTATCCAACCTTCATAAGAGTCAAAAGCTAGTCGGATTTTACTCCATTTTTTGCGACTCTCGATTATTTTGAAGCTTTCTCCATACAATACCTGGCTCACCATTTCACTGCGATCATTTGCTTCCGAGCGCAGCGGAACAATACTAAGAGGACATAAACCGTATTTCATAGGTGAGAGGAGGGAAGTAAGTTTAATTTCTTTCAATCACCATGGCTGAAGCACCGCCACCACCATTACAAATAGCAGCTGCTCCCAAGGTCGCATTGTTTTGTTCCAATACGCTCATCAGGGTGATTAAAATTCGAACACCACTGCAACCCAGTGGGTGGCCCAGTGAAACTGCACCTCCGTTAACATTGACATTGGAATCGTCCAGTCCAAGTATTTTCATATTCGCCAAACCAACCACAGAAAAAGCCTCGTTGAATTCAAAGAAATCGACATCATCCATGGTGATTCCGGCCTTGGCAATGGCTTTCGGCAATGCTTTTGCCGGAGCGGTGGTAAACCATTTAGGTTCCTGAGCGGCATCCGCATAACTCTTTATACTCACTAAAACGTTTAACCCAAGTTCCTGTGCCTTTTCTTCACTCATCATTACCACAGCTCCTGCACCGTCGTTAATCGTTGATGCATTGGCAGCGGTGACAGTACCTTCTTTAGTGAATGCAGGTCGTAAATTAGGAATCTTGTCCATTCTTACGTTCTTATATTCTTCATCTTCGGAAACCACAATATCATCACCCCGTCGTTGAGGGACAGATACCGGAACTACCTCATCGTTAAATTTCCCGTCGCTCCAGGCCTTGGCAGAACGCTCGTACGATTGAATCGCGAAGGCATCCTGGTCTTCTCGGGAGAATTCATACTCCGCAGCACAGGCATCGGCACAAACTCCCATGGCATTTTGGTCGTAAGCATCCACTAGCCCGTCCTTTTGCATTCCATCTTCCATACTTTTAGGGCCAAACTTGTGACCATTTCTTAAGTGAACGTAGTGAGGAATATTGCTCATGCTTTCCATACCTCCGGCTATAACGATCTCCGCATCACCCAGGGCAATTGCCTGAGCAGCATGCATTACCGCTTTCATTCCCGAAGCACATACTTTATTGACCGTTGTACAGGGTACTGAATCCGGAATACCGGCTCCTATTGCGGCCTGACGTGCCGGTGCTTGTCCCACACCTGCTTGAACAACATTTCCCATGAATACTTCATCCACAAGTGACGGATCAAGATTGATTTTATCCATGGCTCCTTTAATGGCAACGCTTCCTAATTTACTGGCAGATAAGGAAGATAAACTTCCCATAAAACTGCCTATAGGTGTTCTGGCAGCGGCTACGATTACAACTTTTTTGGTCATTAAATAAGGGTTTTATTTAGCATGCAAAATTACATATTTAAATCGAATAATCCATGATAGTTAGGCCACTCTTGGGATAAGTGGAGTGATATTTATACCTTTACTTTTCCAATTGCATTCATGAAGAACGTTTTTGTCTTTCTCACCAAAAATCAGTCTCTTATATACAAGGTATTTCTATACCTCTTAGCTACGGTTTTAGTGATCTACTTGCTGCCAAAAGGTGGATTATTCAAGTATGATTTTCAGAAAGGTAAGCCCTGGCAGTATGAAAACCTGTATGCCCCTTTCGACTTTACGATTAAAAAAGATCAGGCCACGATCGACCAGGAAATTGAAGACCTGCGTTCCAATGCGATTCCCTATTTCGATTATGACGCCGAATTGCGGGATAAAGCCATTCAAAATTTTACTTCTCTCTTTGAAAGGAACTATAACGACACTCTTTTGGGTACTTCAAAGGAAGTTACTCGTGAGTTAGGCCTCAATATTATATCTACTCTCTACAATAACGGGGTAATAGGAGAGGAGCATTCTTTTGAAGGGAGCCAGGTGGTTTACCTAAAAAAGGGGAGTGAGGTCTCCGAATTGTTGTACTCGCAAATTTTTCAGGAATCTAAACTTTCAGAATACATTCAGAAAAGGATAGAAGCAAGCGATTCAAAGGATGCACAGGCCTTTCTTCAACAGGTGCTGGTAAGTACAGTATTACCAAATGTTACATACAATGCACGCCTAACAGAATCGAGCCTGGAAAGCGAAATCGACGACATCAATCCCAATAGTGGGATCATTGAAAAAGGTGCGAGGATCATTGCCAAAGGAGAAGTGGTGGAAGGCGAGAAATTTCAATCGTTGATATCCCTGCAGTCCAAGTACCAATCTGATGTCTGGAGCAAGAGCAACTATTATTGGGTTGTCCTGGGTTATTCCATGCTGGTTTCCCTAGTATTCATCATGCTATTTTTATTTCTGAGAAAGTACAGAAGCGAGATTTATTCCAATAATACGAAAGTTAGCTTCATTTTCTTCAATATTATACTGATGGTGTTTATCACCACCATGATGGTAAAATATGAGGTTGAATATGTGTACGTGATACCCTTGTGTATTTTGCCCATAATTCTGAAAAGCTTTTTTGATGCTCGACTTGGATTGTTTGTGCACGTATTGACTCTCATGCTCCTTGGATTCATCGTTCCAAATAGTTTTGAATTTCTGTTTCTGCAGATTATAGCCGGTATCGTTACCATTCTCACTGTTTCTGAATTATATAAACGAGCTAACCTTTTTATCTCTGTAGGTCAAATCACCATGGTCTATATCATTGGGTATTTTGCCTTTTTCATAATCCAGGAAGGGGACATCCAATTGATCGAATGGGAAAACTTCCTGTATTTTGTACTGTGCGGACTCATCACCCTTTTTGCCTTCCCGTTGATCTACATTTATGAGAAGATCTTCGGACTAGTTTCTGAAGTTTCTTTGCTCGAATTAAGCAATACCAATTCGGTGCTGCTCAAGGAACTATCCAACAAAGCGCCGGGTACATTTCATCACTCTTTGAATGTGGCCAATCTGGGAGAAGCGGCTGCCAATGAAATTGGTGCCAATTCGATGTTGGTTAGGGTAGGAGCGTTATACCATGATATCGGTAAAATGATCAATGCGTCCTATTTTACAGAGAATCAAATGAATTCGATCAATACTCTGGAAGAATTTGCGCCTAAGGAGAGTGCGAAAATTGTGATTGATCATGTTATACGAGGAATTGAGATTGCGCGGAAGAATAATTTACCGGATCGTGTAGTGGATTTCATTAGAACCCATCATGGAACCAGTTTGGTTTATTATTTTTATAAGAAGGAACTGGATTTAAATGGTGAAGCCAATGAAGAGGATTTCAGATATCCGGGCCCTAAGCCATTTTCTAAAGAAACGGCAATCTTAATGATGGCAGATAGCGTAGAGGCTGCCAGCAAGAGTTTAAAAGAGCCTACGGCCGCTAAAATAGATGAGTTTGTGGAGAACATTATCAATAAACAAATGGAGCAAGGGCAATTTATCAACGCGAATATTACCTTTAAGGAAATAGAGATCATCAAAAAAATACTCAAGAAAAAATTACATAACATCTACCACTTGAGGGTAGAATATCCCGAATGATATGAAAAACATCAGCTACCAACCCGCCGGACAGTTTGAAAACACAAGATTTGAAAAAATTCATAATGTCATTTTCAACAATTCGGTGGAAGCTTCGCTGGTAGTAGCGCGGGAAATAGCGGATCTTATTGTTGACAAGCAGAACCAAAACCAACCCTGTGTTTTAGGATTAGCAACGGGTTCGTCGCCCATTAAAGTTTATGAAGAGCTGGTACGCATGCACAAGGAAGAAGGTCTAAGTTTCACCAATGTGATCACCTTTAACCTTGACGAGTACTTTCCTATGCAAAAGGAAAGCAGGCATAGTTATCATTTTTTTATGCATGAGCACTTGTTCGATCACATAGATATTTCCGAAGAAAACATTCACATACCTAAAGGCGAATTGAAGGAATCGGAAGTATTGGATTATTGCCTGGACTATGAAAAGAAGATCAAAGAAGCGGGTGGGTTGGATTTCCAATTATTAGGAATTGGACGAACTGGCCATGTCGGATTCAATGAGCCCGGTTCACATTTTAATTCAGACACCCGGCTCATTACACTGGATTATATTACCCGATTGGACGCTGCACCTTCCTTTTTAGGTATTGAGAATGTTCCCAGAACTGCAATTACCATGGGAATTTCTACGGTAATGGAAGCTAAAAGAGTGGTGTTATTAGGGTGGGGACAGCATAAATCACTGGTCTTAAAAGAAACCATTGAAGGCCCAATTACTTCGGAAGTTCCGGCTACCTATCTTCAGCGGCACGAAAACACCACCTTCGTAATGGATACTGAAGCAGGAGCCGAGCTCACTCGGAATAAGACCCCCTGGTTAGTGGGTCCTTGTGTCTGGAATGAGTCACTTACCTACAAGGCTGTAATCTGGCTTAGTTCGTTAAAGAATAAATCGGTTCTAAAACTCACAGATTCTGACTATAACAATAACGGTATGTCGAGTCTGTTAACCGAGCAGGGCCCGGCCTATGACCTAAATATCAAGATATTCAATAAGCTTCAACACTCCATCACAGGATGGCCCGGTGGCAAGCCCAACGCAGACGATACCAACCGACCGGAACGAGCTGTTCCCGGAAAGAAACGAGTGCTGATTTTTAGTCCGCACCCGGATGACGATGTGATATCTATGGGTGGAACCTTCGATCGATTGATCGAGCAAGGGCACGAAGTACATGTGGCTTATCAGACTTCAGGAAATATTGCAGTTTCCGATGAAGATGCCTTGAAAGCCGCTGAAGTAGCCCGGAGTCTCGGTGCTGAGAAGGCCTCTTTGGATCAGATTATCGATCGTTTGATAAAACCTGATGAGGCGATGCCCGAACCGGTTGAAATCAGAAAACTAAAAGGTCTCATCCGGCGAAGTGAATCCTATGCGGCTACACGATATTTAGGTTTGCCCGACGAGAATGTTCATTTCCTTGATTTACCATTCTATGAAACCGGGACGGTATTGAAGAATAAACTTTCCTCTAAAGATGTGGATATCATGGATGCGATAATCAGTAAGATCGAACCGCATCAAATCTATGCGGCGGGGGATCTCGCAGATCCTCATGGAACCCATAAGGTATGTTTAGAGGCACTATTCCAGTCCTTGGAAAACCTAAAGCCTAAAGCATTTATGAAAGACTGTTGGGTTTGGTTGTACCGGGGAGCCTGGCACGAATGGGAAATTCATGAAATTGAAATGGCGGTTCCCATGAGCCCTGATCAGGTGTTAAAGAAAAGAAATGCGATATTCTATCACCAGTCACAAAAGGATGGTGTTATGTTCCAGGGGAACGATCACCGGGAGTTTTGGATGAGGGTTCAGGACCGGAACAAAATTACCGCCGAGAAATACCATGCACTGGGCCTTGCAGATTATGAGGCCATGGAAGCCTTTGTGAGGTATCACTTTTGACCTGTCAGGATTACTTCACTTCGTTCAGTGATCCAGGCAACCCTGCACGTTGAAAGAAACCAATCACTCTAATTACAGGATTACTTCACTTCGTTCTATGATCCTGATATGTTCCCCTTTGCAAATACAAACCTGCAACACTTCGTGTTGCTTTTTTTATTCTCCTCCAAAACTCAAACGAGTTTGGTTTTGTCTGAAAATAAAAAACCCTGCAAATTTGCAGGGTTTGTACTTGTAGTGATCGCGCCAGGATTCGAACCTGGGACCGTCTGCTTAGAAGGCAGATGCTCTATCCAGCTGAGCTACGCGACCGGTTCATCTGTATTCAAGTGGATTACCTCATTTCATTCGGTGATCCCTTGTTGGTGTTGTACTAAAAAGTAAAGCTCTGCTTTACTTTAAATTAAACCTTCGTTTTCTTAAGAAAGCAAGCTTTCTGCGAAAACTACGCTTTAATTTTTGTCGGGGTGGCAGGATGACAACCTTTCCACCTAATTCCTTCAAAAACCGAACTTTAGGGGATTTTAAATAATCTTGTTCCCGAATTGTTCCCGATTTTTTTGATTTAACTTGTGTTAAATTCTAGGCAAAGATAGAGAAACCAAAAATGCAAAACAACTTAAACCCTAATAAATTAGCGGCATTCCAAAGGTTTTTAATGTCCTGAAAATGTGGCAAGTGATTAAATATCCTCCTTGTCCATTCTGAACAATAAACTAGCGGACAGCTCGTCCAAAAACTTCGTACGGCTCTTTTTTCTAGCCTTGATTTCAGAGTAGGTTTTATAAAAATCCTTCAAATCAAAATCGAAAATTTCTTGAAATCGGGTAACGATTTCTTTCAACTCAATGTTTCCATTGTTGATTGACCTTGTGTGATTCAATGCATAGATAAGTTCGACCAAAGCGGCTTTTGAGGAAGTCCATTGAAACCCTTTTAAGACGTTTTTGACTTTTGTACCATTACGCCTGTTCAAGTTCTTCAATCGTTCCTCGAGGTATTTGACCAACCTTTTGTTTGCAATAAGTTTAGCTAACAATAAGTCGTGGGAAGTACTAAAATCAGGGTCACGATAGTAGTATTTTGAAGTGGTGACATTGAACTTATTGAAATACGCCCTGGTAAAATAACGGTCGTCCAGGTACATTCTCCCCTGCTCTATGTACTGGTTAAAGTCCATATTGACCGTAAAGAACCTGTTGAGCTTGTTTATCTTCTTGACAACGGCTTGTTTTTGAACGGTCTTATTTCCTTTGGGGAACTGGGCTTCAAATGACCTTAAATCGGAGAAGTAAATTAAATTGGATAAGGGGATCTGCTTGGTCTCTTTAAAAAATTCTATTTCTAAACTCGGGTCTTCGCAACCATTGGCAAGCATCATTTTTTTGAATTTGGACAATAGGTTTCTGCATAGCACGATGGATAAGTCGGCTTGTTTGATAATGTCCAGTGTCGTTGAATGAATGCTTTCCAGTTCATTCAATAATTCTTGAGCTAGTATTTTCTTTTCCATACATCCCCATTTTGTATAAATTGAATGGCCTATTTATGTAGGGAGGTTGTTTACTTCTATGCATCTTATAACCAATTCATTGAATTCTTTTTTTTAGAATTAACATCAAGAATTGTGCCTTTATCCCAATACTAAAAGGACTTCCCACGTTTAGGAGTCGAATATCGACTGTGCTTCCCTATGGATTTTATCAAAGTTTGCCTTTAATTCCCGTTCCGTGATTTCGATGGGTTCTGGAAGTTTTCTTTCAATGATGGGTATTTTAAACCGTACTTTTTTATCCTTTCCATCGAAGAATACAACGAACTCTCCCTGTTTTAAACCATAAAAAGCATCGGCACGTCTTTTGGCGACCTCCTTTTCCCCTTGGGTCACCCTCGTATCAAAATTCAAGGAATGGCCTTTACTAACGCTTTTGGTCTCTTTCTTTACAATCTCAAAAAACCGTTCGTAATATTTAGCGGTATCGGGGTCGTTTGCCTTACCAAAAAATTGATAGGAAAGGTTGCTCAAAATGGCTTTGCTTGCCTTATCCCCGTACATCATATCATTCTGTATCTTATCCTGTAATACATAAATAGTCATAATATCATAGCTTCGTAACGTTGCTGGAATACGATGCATATTTAAGAGTCTCAATGTCGCCGCCTCTTCCATCAGAAGAAAAGAAGAAAGGCGATTACGTTCGCTCATTTGCTTTGTAATAGAATGTATTATGGTGGCAATCACAGGAGATAAAGAAGTTTCCTTTTTAGGGTTGTTGACCACTGAAATTATGGAAGGGGTATCGCTGTAATTTACATTCAACGGCACTTCATCTGCCGACAATACCATAAATATCTTTTGTGTACTTATCTTCTTGAAGGCATTGGCCAATGTGCTACGCACACCAGCGGTCTGTCGGTCGGAATCCACTCCACTGATAAAGGCATCCGCCATTGCCTTAGCGGTCACATTTGCGCTTAGAAAATCCACCAGTTCTTCTGTGGACAAGTGTTGGTACAGCGCAATCATATGGGGTATGGTACAATAATCGGGGTAGTTCTCCTTCAACCGCCAAATCATACCCCCAATCAATCCTTCCACGGCATCATTGAAAAATTTTGATGTTCCTGTACTTCCTGATTCTTTTAGCTCCAACAGATTCTCCAAAAGCACCCGTGAGATTTCGTGGACACTTTCTTCATCGGGAATATACTGTGGTGCTATAGGGTTCACCCTGTTATATATCGGGTCAAAGGAAATGATATAAAACTGCCTATCCGTTTGTGTAAAAATGGGATAGGCCATTTCAGTGATTTCAAAATTCTTGTAATCGTGCATCACCCCACAAAACCCAAACCTACTTAAATGGTCAAACAGATTGTACACCACACTTTCGGTCTTTCCGCTTCCAGCCGAACCAATTATCGATATGCCTCGTCGGATGTTATCCAACTTCAAGCGATACCCTTTTGTATCTAAGATGACCCTGTATTTTTCATTGATATTGCTTTTCGTTTCTTCCTTGGCCACAAAAACAAATAGTAGAATAGCTATAAACAAAAGCGGCAATCCTCCATATAAAATGAGTTTTAAAAATGGATGGAACGAAACATTGGTTTTGAGCAATAACCCAGCCAATACCAAAAGCACCACTACGATATAAAATCCTTTTCTAACAAATCGGATGAGAAGAAATTCCAGCACCAAAGCTGAAATCAAAATCGTAATAAAGAGACCTACATTTTCCATAACATTAGTTCTTATTTTATACACCTATCGAGCCTGATTGAATGGCCCTATCCAATCCTTTTTTGAGTTTGTTAAATGCTTTTATGGCGAGCTGTACCTTATTGGTGGGAATGCTCGGAACGTTCAGCCCAGACTTGTGCAACATTGCATAGAAAGCAGATTTCTTGCTTGTCGGTATTCCAATCTTGTGCAAGGTCTTTATCGCCAATTCCCGCTCGTTGGTTGGCAACTGGGCGACAATCGCAAAAAATTTTACAGGGTCTTTGCGAAACAGGTTTTTGCTGCTGTACCTATCAACAAAGTTTCTATCAAATTGAAAGGTTTGGTCAAACCTTTTCTCGGCAGCATCAAAAAATTTTGTTCGATTAAAACCTTGTTTGACTTCCTTCCCATTTAAAATTGTGGTGTTTTCCTTGTGCCGTGTATCAGGTGAAAGACTATAAGTATTGGTGACATCTTTACGACTGACGATGATATGGATATGCGTCTGCATCCCTTCCTTTTTCATTCCTTCGGTCAAGATTTTACCATCAACTTTATAAGGAGCTTCGGCAATCAGTTTATCAATTTCACGCTGTGTTTTTCTGGCACTTCCCTGTAGTTCTCCCCTATTGATTTTGGCAAGGTCGTTCTTAAGTTTTGCGATTCTTTTTCGATACGGTTCATTAGCTTTTATTTTTTTTTCAAAGCCCCTGTAGGTTCGTTCGTGTTCAATTTTTGCATAGTACTTTATATCATCAACGGTAACTTTTCTGTCCCTATAAAAAGAAGCTGCATAGTCTTTCATCAGTTCTCTTGCATACTTGCGAAGCAATGCAGGGTCGTTGTTGATATGTCTGAGTTCCTTGGCACTTGGACTCACCACAATGGAATAAAACTTTGGGTCTCTCTTTTTTAATTTTTTAGTATTACCATCAATTTCGGAAATGACCGTTTCAGGACTGATTTTATCATTGTACTGATCAAAGAAATTTTCCTGTAAGTCAGGATGTTTTCCTTCATTTTCTTTCTCTAAATAGTTCACATAATCAGTCACACTACTATTATAGGTCTCGTAGTTTTTTCCAATTTTCTGTGCTGTTATATTAATGTGCATAGCTTATATTTTTTGTAAGATTCTTTTAAACTTTTCCAGTTCTGATTTGGAGATGTTCAGCCTTAGATATTCCTTTCCAAAATTGCCTTTCACAAGCTCTACATTACCTAAAATATGTCCATAGTCTTTGGCTAGACTTTGCATCTTTTCGGACAGTCTTTCGTATCGGATTTTAGGTACGGTGATTTCAATTTCAGCAGCCAAATCCTTTTCTTTTTCTACACGTTTCCTTTCTTTTCGCACAGTTTTTTTGTCCTTTATATTTTCACCAAAAAGTGAAAGCAGCATTGCATTATTGGGTTTGGTCTGGTTGATTTCGATATCCCTGATAATAGCAATGGTAGCCTCGTTCCGTTTGATGGAAGTATCGGTACGCGCTCGATTCTTAAGTATTTCCTGAATGATACTTTTAGCGAACTTCTGGGAGGGATTTAGCCCGTGCCACTCAAAAAAATCCATTATGGATTCCAAACACTCTGAATAGGACTTTGCCATTTTTTTGGAGAATGCCCTAAACCTTTTCACTGTGGTTTCCTTAAAGCGTATCGATTTGAATCCGTCCATTGTCACAATAATTTTCGCTGTTTGTGGGGCTTCCCATTTGATTTGTCACAATATTTCAATACTTCCAATTTTGAAGAAATCCTCATAAACACTTGTGTTTATGGGTCTTTGCGAAGCAAATCAAACTCGTAGCGTCGCTTTAGCGCGCTACCCTCTTGCTATTCCTTTTCGCCCGCAAACGGTCGAAAAACAATACAAATACCAAGGTATTCGCCAATGGTTATTTTAATGATTAAATGAATGATTTTAAGAAAATTGGAAAGCGTATTTTGAAGCATTCATAAGAGGTATTTCATTTTACTGAATATTCATTAATGAAAGAAGGACAGTTAAATAACTGCCCTTTTCGATAGTAAAACGATTGTACTTAAATATTGAATACGTAATCGTAAGTATATAGATTACGTTGTGCTTCTTGTTCCAAAAGTGATTGGTAATCAATATGGTTTCTTTTGGCGTATCGTTTTAGGTCTAAACCAAATTTTTGTTCGATATCTTTTTTAGAAACAGCCATTAAATGTTGCTGTGTCTCGTTGTCTAGATTTGTAAAATTCAAATAAATCATAACTCAAATTTTAGACTAATCCGTTATCGGCGAAACTAAAATAATCGCCATTTGGGGTAATGATGATATGGTCTATTACCCTCACATCAAATAAAGCCGTAGCCGTCTTTATTTTATTGGTAATTGTTTTATCCGTTGAACTAGGTTTTAGCGTTCCGCTCGGGTGGTTATGTGTCAAAATAATGGCTACGGATAGCGATTTGACAATAACAGCTAGTAGTACTCTTAAGTCTACTAAAGTACCTGTTATTCCACCTTTAGAAAGTTCAAAAACACCTTTTACTTTATTGGCGTTATTCAGTAACAACACCTTAAAACTTTCGTGTACTTCAATGGTGCTTTTATCCCAATAATCATATATAAATGCAGCTGCACTTTGTGAGCCTTTTATCTTTACCCATTTATCAGATGTTACACGGTCTTTGTAACTAATTTTTATTTCGTTAACTTGCTCTCTCATTGTTTTCTATATTAAGTGAATAATGAAAAAGAGGGCGTTACTTTTGTCGGTTCGCCCTCTTCTATGTTTGAAAATTGACTAAAATCAGGCTACTTTATCAGCATCTTTTTTTGCTGTAGTTTTCCTTCTTCTCTGTGGCTTTTTATCTTCCTCCACTTCTTTTGAATCATCACTAACAAGCGCTTCAACCAAAGATGTATTATCCCCGTTTACTTCATCAGATTTCGTTTCGATTTCATTAACTGGTGTCGCTTCATTTTTAGACCCTAGTAACAAAACTTCACTTGCCACAATTTCGGTTACGTAGCACTTAACACCCATTTCATTGGTATAGCTTCTTGAAATCAATTTACCTTGAATGGCTATTTCTTTTCCCTTGTGCGTGTATTGCTCTATGATGTCTGCTTTCTTATCCCAAGCAACGACATAATGCCATTGTGTAGATTGTACTTTTTCGCCTTGTGCATTTCTGTAATACTCATTTGTTGCCATTGAAAAACGTACTACTTTATTACCGCTTTCAAGGTTCGTGATTTTTGGTTCGTTACCAATGTTTCCGATTAACTGAACTTTGTTTCTTAATGTACTCATAACTTAAAAATTTAAAATATTAATTATTAGATTTCGCCTTTTTCGTAAGGCGTTTAAAACTGATTTACTTATTATATCCAGAGCGTTTTCCCTTTTTTGATTTTTTAACTTCCGTACCGCTTCCGTTTTATTGTTTCTGTATGATTTCATTGGTTTTGTTTTAAATGATTTACTTCCCATAGTGCCGTCGCTGTTACCTTTTTTGATGCTGTTGTGGATTCAATATTTAGGCTTTGTGGGGCGTATAAAAAGTGAAGGGAAACGAAACGGCTTTATGCCGCAACACAAAGACTGAATGTTGTTATTTTGCCGACAAAAAAGAGAACAGTGGCGACCGAGAGGGAATGCGTTTAAAGAAAACTGGAAGAATACGGACTGCAATGGAAGTGTGTGCAGAAGCACTAAATAAATGTTATATTCTAGCGTTTTATGTTAAAATTCGATACTTTTGCGTATTAAATGAAGGAGTTTTTTCATAAAATATCAGCTATTGTTTTAACCACCCTAGTGTTGTTCTCTACGATGTCTTTTACCGTGGATATGCACTATTGTGGGGATAATTTGGTAGATATTGCTTTCTTCAAAGAAGCCAAAACCTGTGGTATGGAGCAAATGAAACCTACCAAAGAATGCGGCGATAAGATGGAAGAGAAATCGTGTTGTACCGACAAGCAAATTGTGGTTGAAGGTGAAGACGATTTAAAAAATACCGTTGTCAATCTTAGTTTTGAGCAGCAGGTATTTTTGGTAAGTTTTGTGCATTCGTATTATAACTTATTCGAAAGTACAGAGGCCGCTGAAACTCCTTTTCTAGAGCGTCCGCCTCCTTTGCTCGACAAAGACTATCAAGTCCTCTACGAGACATTCCTAATTTGATTTTTGGATAACTACAAATTCGCCCTGCGGTCAACCGTATAGGGCTAAACGTGTTTTGTACCGCTTTTGCAAAACGCCTGTAATTATCCAAATATTCAAATGATATGCTTAACAAAGCCATTAAATTTTTAATAGAGAACAAGTTGGTAGCCGTGCTGCTACTGGCCCTTTTTGTAGGTTGGGGAGTGGTCAATGCCCCCTTTAAATGGGATACGGGCTTCTTGCCCAATGACCCTGTGGCCGTAGATGCCATACCTGATATTGGCGAGAACCAACAGATTATCTATACCCAATGGGCGGGGCGCAGCCCACAGGATATTGAAGACCAAATCACTTATCCGTTGACAACCTCCTTGTTGGGAATTCCAGGGGTGCGTACCATCCGTAGTTCTTCGATGTTCGGTTTCTCCACCATCTTTGTCATTTTTGAAGAAGATGTAGAGTTCTATTGGTCTCGTAGCCGTATTCTTGAAAAACTGAACTCCCTTCCCTCGGGATTACTTCCCAATGGAGTCAATCCGTCTTTGGGGCCAGATGCCACAGCTTTGGGGCAAATCTTTTGGTATACCCTGGAGGGTCGTGATGAAAATGGCAATGTTACAGGAGGTTGGGATTTACAAGAATTGCGAAGCATACAGGACTACTATGTAAAATATGGCCTGTCTTCGGCCAGTGGGGTATCCGAGGTAGCTTCCATTGGCGGTTATGTTCAGGAATATCAAATCGATATTGACCCTGAACTGATGCGGCAATACAATATCGGGTTGCACCATATTGTAAAGGCCGTCAAAAAATCCAATAAAGACATTGGGGCACAGACCCTAGAAATCAATCAAGCCGAATATTTGGTGCGGGGTCTGGGCTATGTAAAATCCATTGCAGATATAGAAAATGCGGTAGTCGATGCCGAGAACTTCACATCGATACGGATTAAGGATGTAGCCAATGTCAATCTAGGCCCTGCGACCAGACGTGGCATTTTGGATAAGGAAGGGGCAGAAGTAGTTGGCGGTGTCGTAGTGGCTCGGTACGGGGCAAATCCATTGGAAGTAATCACCAATGTAAAAGAGCAGATTGCCGAACTATCGGCAGGCTTGCCTTCAAAGGTATTGGCTGATGGGCGTACCTCACAGCTTACCATAGTACCGTTCTATGACCGTACTGAATTGATACAGGAAACCTTAGGTACACTCAATGAGGCGTTGACATTGGAAATCCTCATTACCATTCTAGTCATCATTGTAATGGTATTCAATCTGAGAGCTTCCATCCTAATTTCAGGCTTATTGCCTGTTGCCGTATTGATGGTTTTTATTGCAATGAAAGCCTTTGGCGTGGATGCCAATATTGTAGCTTTATCAGGTATTGCCATTGCCATCGGTACAATGGTCGATGTAGGGGTTATACTTTCCGAAAACATTATCAGGCATCTGGATGATAATAAGCAATTGGAACCCTCACAACAACTGGGCATTAATGCGGTGGTGTACAATGCTACTGCTGAAGTCGCAGGGGCTATACTTACCGCCGTATTGACAACTATTATCAGCTTTATCCCTGTCTTCACGATGATAGGTGCCGAAGGAAAGCTGTTTCGACCGTTGGCATTCACCAAAACAATGGCATTGACCGCTTCCATTGTCGTAGCCCTGTTCTTGATACCTCCCTTTGCTGCCTATATTTTCAAAAAGAATACGATAAAAACCATATTCCGATACGGTATTAATGTACTCTTGATTGCCTTGGGAATAACAGCCTTGATTTTTGGCTATGGTCTGGGGCTGTTATTGATTGCTTTTGGAACACTTTCCATTTTATTTA
Source organism: Flavobacteriaceae bacterium (assembly GCA_009827225.1). GTDB lineage: Bacteria > Bacteroidota > Bacteroidia > Flavobacteriales > Flavobacteriaceae > Aureisphaera. Next base: position 109,947 of record WUAI01000006.1, read on the forward strand.
TGCGGGATATGCTTTCGCAAAAGCAATTCAATCTAGGGAATATCGGTGTTTCCATAGTGGCTATCGTAAGCCTTCTAGCGGTCTATTGGAGACCTTTGGGCTTTGACAGAAGTATCGCAATCAACTTCATTTTTGTGGCAATTATCTGTTTTGGATTGTTGGGCACTTTTTGGGTCTTTAGAAAGTACTATACGCGAATCTTGGAATGGGCATTGCAAAATAAGCTCGCCTTTTTGGCCCTACCTACGGCAATCGTTGTTTTTGGGGTGTTGATTATGCGTTCCACGGGCAAAGAGTTTATGCCATCCTTGGATGAAGGTTCTTTCCTTTTAATGCCGACATCCTTACCACATTCTGGCGTTGCCGAAAACAAACGGGTATTACAGCAATTGGATATGGCGGTGGCAAGTATCCCCGAAATCAAGACCGTAGTGGGAAAATCAGGTCGTGTGGAATCGGCATTGGACCCTGCCCCACTCTCAATGTATGAGAACAACATCCAGTACCGACCCGAATACGAACTCAATTCGGACGGCAGCCCACAACGCTATAGCGTTAATGAAGATGGCTTGTTTGAACTGAAAAATGGAAAACTGGTTGCCAATCCAAATTCGGAATACGGGAATGAGGCAAACTATACCAACCTCGTTTCCGACCCCTATCGTATCAATCGCAGTCAATTGATTGCCGATGATGATGGAGAGTATTACCGTAACTGGCGACCCGAGATACGTTCCTCAAATGATATATGGAACGAAATTGTACGGGTGACTAAATTGCCTGGGGTGACCTCCGCACCCAAACTGCAACCCATAGAAACCCGATTGGTAATGTTGCAAACGGGAATGCGCGCACCAATGGGCATCAAGGTAAAAGGACAGGATTTAAAGCAAATCGAAGCTTTTGGATTGGAATTGGAAAACATCCTTAAAACCGTTGAAGGGGTTAAAGAACAGGCCGTTTTTGCCGAACGGATTGTAGGGAAACCCTATTTGCTCATTGATATTGACCGAGAGCGTTTGGCACGCTACGGGATTACCATTGAAGATGTGCAACAGGTACTTTCGGTAGCTGTTGGAGGCGTGCCCTTGACCCAAACCGTGGAAGGCCGTGAACGTTACGCTGTGCGGGTGCGATACCCAAGGGAACTGCGCGACCATCCCGAGGATTTAAAGAACATCTATGTTCCCGTTTCCAAAGGAAGCCCTGTACCCCTAAGTGAACTGGTGACCATACGATACGAACAAGGGCCACAGAATATTCGAAGCGAAGACACCTTTTTGGTAGGCTTTGTACTCTTCGACAAATTGGACGGTTACGCCGAAGTCAATGTAGTGGAAAGTGCGCAAGCTGCTATTCAAGCTAAGATTGATAATGGCAATTTGATAGTGCCCAAAGGCCTTAATTATGAATTTGCAGGCACTTATGAAAATCAGCTACGGGCTGAAAAAACCTTGTCAGTGGTCGTACCCTTGGCACTGGCCATTATCTTCTTGATTCTCTATTTCCAATTCCGTTCGGTAGCTACCTCCTTAATGGTGTTTACGGGCATTGCCGTTGCCTTTGCGGGCGGTTTCTTGATGATATGGCTTTACGGACAGGATTGGTTTTTCAATTTCAGCCTTTTTGGGGAGAACCTGCGACAATTGTTCCAGATGCACCCTATCAATTTGAGCGTTGCGGTATGGGTCGGTTTTATTGCTCTGTTCGGTATTGCCACCGATGACGGAGTAGTGATGGCTACCTATCTCACCCAAACCTTTGAACGCAACCGACCCAAAGACCTTAAAACGGTACGTGCCGCTGTCATTGAAGCTGGGCAAAAAAGAATACGCCCCTGCTTGATGACCACGGCCACGACCATACTGGCCTTGCTTCCCATTTTAACCTCTACGGGACGGGGAAGTGATATTATGATACCAATGGCAATCCCAAGTTTTGGGGGAATGCTCATTGCACTCATCACCCTTTTCGTAGTCCCTGTGTTATACAGTTGGCGAAAAGAAGTTCAACTAAAACGAGAAAGCAAATGAAAAAGCTACTATACATAAGTGTTCTTTTTATTGCATCTATCCCATTAAGTGCGCAGGAGTTGCAAACCTATTTAGAAGAAGCAGAAAGGAACAATCCCAAGATTCAACGCTTTGAGCTAGAATATCAGATTGCTTCCGAAAAGGTAAATCAGGCATCCTCATTGCCCAATACCGATTTTGGTGTCGGCGTTCCTGTGAGCAGTCCAGAGACACGTACAGGACCACAACGCTTTAAGGTCTCGGCAAAGCAGCGAATTCCTTGGTTCGGGGTCATTACGGCACGTAAAAACTATGCCAGTTCGGTGGCCGATGCGCAGTATGAAGACATAGCGATTACCAGACGTAAACTGGTGGCCGATGTATCGCAATCCTATTACAAGCTCTATGCACTCAAGGCACAACAAGCGATTTTTGATGAGCAGATAACCCTTTTAAAAACCTATGAAACCTTGGCCTTGAATTCGGTGGAAACAGGCAAGGCATCGGCGGTGGATGTGTTGAAATTGCAGATTCGCCAGAATGAATTGACCGCTTCCAAGAGCGTACTGGAACAACAGTTTTTGGCAGAGCAGACCCATTTCAATAAACTTTTAAATCGAAAGAAATCCATAGCGGTTACCGTGGTGGATGGGTTGGAACTTCTTTTGGAAACGGAAAACGATAATCTGGACAACCTAAAGCTGCACCCTGAATTGGTAAAGTATGACAAACTGTTTGCCGCTGTGGAACAGTCAGAATTGGTGAACCAAAAGGAAAGCAGTCCGAGTTTAGGGTTTGGTCTGGACTACATTGCCGTCGAAGAAGGCCCCATCACCAATTTCAATGACAACGGCAAGGATATTTTGATTCCGTCCGTATCGTTTTCCATCCCCATTTTAAACAAGAAATACAAGTCGCAGAGCAAACAAAATAAATTGCGACAAGAGCAAATATTGGCTGAAAAACAAGAACGCGAAAATGTACTGGAATCCCTTTTAGATGCGGCTATAAAGAATAAAACGGCTGCCCGAATACAGCACGATACCCAAATCAAAAATTTGGAGCAATCCAAAAATGCCGAGCAAATCCTATTGAAGAACTATGAAACGGGTACCATTGATTTTAACGATGTGCTCGACATTCAGGAACTGGGATTAAAGTTCGAGATGAACCGTATCAGGGCCATACAACAGTATTACATACAGCATACCATCATCAATTACTTAACATATCAATAATTTAAAATAATAGCATATGAAAAATAGAACAGCAATTATCGTATTCGCCATAGCATTTGGCCTATTATCCTGCAAGGATGCAGCGACAACAAAAAGTACGGATGAAAAAGTAACATCAAGCGAAAAAACAAGCAAGAAAACCGATGGCACACTTGCCTTTAATACAGATGAAACTACTGCCATTTTTCAGCAGTACAACCATATCAAAACAGCAATGGTGGCCAGTGATGCCGCCGCAGTAAAAACGGGTGCCAATGCTTTGCTCAATGTATCTGAGGATGCCACATTAAAGGAAATTGCGCAGACGATAGCCGATGCCGATGGTATCGAGAACCAACGAAAGGCGTTGCCCGAGCTTACAGCCAGTGTTGAACGATTATTGGATAACGCAATTACCTCTGGAGCCATATACAAGCAATACTGCCCAATGGCATTTAACAATACGGGGGCATATTGGTTGTCGTCAGAAAAGGAAATCCGCAATCCCTATTTTGGAGATGCAATGCTTAGCTGTGGAAGTGTAAAGGAGACTTTGAACTAAAATGACATCGGGTAAAAGCACATATCAAATCACGCTTAAAAACAGTTTAGGGTATATCCTTGGTATATCGTTGTTACTCCTTGCCAGTTGCAAGGAAGTACAGCATCCCTCATATCAAAAAGTAGGACACAGCGGGGCTTTACGTACCATAATGTCAGGTGATTTGAGTGCTACCGCCTCTCTAGATACGCTTGCCGTAAAAGGCAATCTTTATGCCTTGGGTGCCGTAGCACAATTAAAGGGGGAAATCCAGATTTTTGATGGTATCCCTTTTATTTCAAGCGTCAATGAAAATGAAGTCGCTATTAACCCTGCATTTTCAAAGAAAGCCGCTTTATTGGTCTATGCCGTGGTACCCTCTTGGAAAGAAATCAAAATTCCAGCAGCTATCGATACACAGGAAGCGTTAGAAGCATTTATAATCGAGACAGCAACGTCTTTGAAGATAGATACCAATGCGCCTTTTCCCTTTCTTATTGAAGGAAACGCTGCTTCACTCTCGTGGCATATCATTGATTGGCCCGAAGGTGATACGGAGCATACGCACCAAAAACACAAGGAGTCAGGTTTGAACGGGGTTTTGACCGATAAAGAAGTAAGCGTTCTTGGTTTTTATTCGGACAAACACAAAGGAGTATTTACACACCATTCGACAAATCTCCATATGCATTTTAAATCCAAGGATGGCCTGTTGGCTGGACATTTGGATGCTATCGAAATTGGTGACGGAATGCGTTTAAAACTTCCAAATGATGAAAGTAAAAGTTAAAAATATGGTCTGCGACCGCTGTAAAAAAGTGCTCGAAACCGAGTTGCAGAAGAACGGTTTTCAGGTACTTTCCATAGCATTGGGAGAAGTCCATTTTAAAGATAATGTCAGTGATAGACTGGATAGCGTTCGCGAAATTATTGAACAAAACGGTTTTGAACTTATAGAGCAAGAAAATGAGGTTTTGATTGCAGAAATCAAAAGCAGTTTAATCACGGTTATTGAAGAAAGCGGGCTTAACCAGAATGTTTCCGAATACCTATCAAACAAGCTGAATAGGGACTATTCGGTTTTAAGCAAATTATTCAGCGCCAATGAAGGAATCACCATTGAAAAATACTTGATTCGGTTGAAAATCGAGAAGGTAAAAGAGCTTATTCAGATGAACAACAAAACATTCTCTGAAATAGCCTATGACTTGAATTATACCAACAGTAGTTACTTGGCAAAACAGTTTAAATCAATTACGGGTATGTCTATGGGAGCCTATCAAAAGGCGCGTGAATGGAATAGAAAATCATTGGACCAAATTGTATAAATGAAACTCATAATTGTACAGAAGCTTGGCAAAGGCAATAGGTAGTTTTGATGATAAATAGAAAATTATGAAACATACTTATTATATAGATGGAATGACTTGCGACGGTTGCAGAAAGCACGTTGAAGAATCCCTTATTGCCCTAAACGGAGTACAAAAGGTCACGGTTAATTTGGAAAAGAAGGAAGCGAGTATCGAAATGGAACACCATATTCCGCTAGAGACCTTTCAAAAAGCCTTAAAAGAAGCTGGAGGTAGCTACAACATTCACAATATAGGACAGTACCATCGTCATTCAGAACCTAAAAAAGAAGAGCGACCAAAGGGAAAAGGTACGGGTACGTTTTATTGCCCAATGCATTGTGAAGGTGACAAGACTTATGATAAATCAGGTGATTGTCCAGTCTGCGGAATGGATTTGGTCGAAGAACAAAATTTATTGACCCCTTCCAACACGCAATACACTTGTCCTATGCACCCAGAAATCGTAAAAGATGCAGCCGGAAGCTGTCCGATTTGCGGAATGGACTTAGTACCGATGGAAGCTGATGTTTCAGCAGAGGAAAAAACATATAGAAAACTACTCAAAAAATTCTGGGTTGCAGTCGCATTTACATTGCCCATCTTCATAATTGCGATGTCCGAAATGCTGACCAACAATCCCTTATACGATGTTCTGGAATTGAAGTATTGGAATTGGATTCAGTTTGTGCTTTCAATTCCAGTAGTATTCTATGCAACTTGGATGTTTTTTGAACGTGCCTACCGCAGTATAAAAACGTGGAACCTCAATATGTTTACTCTCATAGGGATTGGTGCTGGGGTAGCTTGGTTATTCAGCGTAATAGGTATGCTCGTACCCGATTTTTTCCCAGACCAATTTAAGACCGAAGCTGGCACGGTTCACGTCTACTTTGAAGCTGCCACGGTAATTCTCACTTTAGTCCTTTTAGGGCAATTACTAGAAGCCCGCGCACACAGTAAGACCAATTCTGCTGTAAAAGAACTATTAAAGTTAGCGCCCAATAAAGCTATTAAAATAGTCAATGGCGAAGAGAAAGAAGTAAGTATTGATGAAATTGAGTTAGGAGACATTCTTAGAGTTAAACCAGGTGATAAGATTCCTGTTGATGGTGTCTTAACTGAAGGGGAAACTTCAGTTGATGAATCGATGATTACGGGTGAACCCATTCCCGTAAACAAAACGGTGGATGACAAAGTGAGTAGCGGTACTATAAACGGTAACCAATCCTTTTTGATGAAGGCGGAAAAAGTAGGTTCAGACACCTTATTATCCCAAATTATCCATATGGTAAATGATGCTAGTCGTAGTCGTGCGCCAATCCAGAATTTGGCCGATAAGGTTTCGGGGTATTTCGTGCCGGTTGTGGTCATAATTGCCTTGATAACATTTGCGGTCTGGGCGATTTGGGGACCAGAACCAGCTTACGTCTATGCTTTGGTCAATGCCATTGCCGTATTAATAATCGCTTGCCCTTGTGCTTTGGGATTAGCCACGCCAATGTCTGTTATGGTAGGTGTTGGCAAAGGTGCGCAGAATGGTGTGCTTATAAAAAATGCAGAAGCCCTTGAGAAAATGAACAAGGTAAGTACGCTCATTGTTGACAAGACGGGAACCATCACAGAAGGTAAACCCACAGTCGAAAAAGTTGCGTCTTTTGACAATGGTTTTGACGAAAGTCAAGTACTTCAATATTTAGTTTCATTGAACAATCAGAGTGAACATCCATTGGCTGAGGCTACCGTTAAATACGGTAAGGAACAAAAAGTTGAATTTCTGAAAACTGAAAGATTTAATGCTGTTACTGGTAAAGGTGTAGAAGGAAGTGTCAATGGAAAAAAAGTGTCTTTGGGTAATGCTAAAATGATGGAAGCCGCAGATGCAAAACTTCCAGAAGCTATGGAAAATGAGGCACAGACCTTTCAAAAGCAGGGCAAAACGGTTTCATATGTAGCTATCGATCGAAAAGTAGCTGGTTATGTTGTTATAGGCGATAAAATCAAAAAGACAAGTGCCAAGGCTATCAAAGCATTGCAGGACAAAAATATTAATGTAATAATGCTCACAGGCGACAATCACGATACCGCACGGGCCGTGGCAAAAGAGCTTAATCTTGCAGATTTCAGGGCAAGTATGCTACCCGAAGATAAACTAAAGGAAGTAGAACGTTTGCAGTCTGAAGCTAAGATTGTGGCAATGGCAGGAGATGGAATTAATGATGCACCAGCACTCGCTAAAAGTGATGTTGGCATAGCAATGGGAACGGGAACAGACGTAGCCATTGAAAGTGCAGATCTAACATTAGTAAAAGGCGACTTGCACGGTATAGTTAAAGCCCGAAATCTAAGCGATGTTGTTATGAGGAACATAAAACAAAATCTGTTTTTTGCACTCATATATAATACTTTGGGCATACCCATAGCAGCAGGTTTGCTCTACCCATTTTTTGGAATCCTGTTATCACCAATGATTGCTGCTTTGGCAATGAGTTTTAGCTCTGTATCAGTTATAGCGAATGCGCTCAGATTGCGAACCAAAAAAATTGATAGTTGATGGTAAAGAGAAAAACTGCAAAATGGATTCGGAAATCGCATAGATACCTCGGTATCTTTCTGGGACTTCAATTTTTGATGTGGACCATCAGTGGCATTTATTTCAGTTGGACGGACATTGATGCCATCCACGGTGACCATTTTAAAAATATGGACTATCAACCACAAGCCTTTACAGGTTTAATGGCCCCTTCGGAATTGAATCTGGAGAAAGGAATCAATTCCATTGAAATCAGGGACATCAACAAGGTGCCGTATTACTGGGTGAACAAAAACCAACTCTTTAATGCCTTGGATGGGAAGGTGAAATCGTCCATAGACAAAGGCGAAGCTTTGTACATCGCAGGAAATCATATTAAAAAACAACTTCAGGTCAATGATGTAGCATTTATTGAAAAAGTTGATAAGCACCACGAGTACCGTGAAAAATTATTGCCTGCCTATGTGATTTCTTATGAAGGACACGAAGACCTAAAAGCATACGTGTCGGCAGTCGATGGAAAATTCCAGACCGTTCGTCATCGAGATTGGCGCATTTTCGATTTTCTATGGATGACCCATACGATGGATTATGAGGGGCGTGATGATTTCAATACCACAGTACTGAGGGCTTTTTCCCTATTGGGATTGATTACCGTATTGAGTGGATTTCTGCTCTGGTATATTAGCTCCCCTTCAATTATAAAATTTAAAAAACGATTAAAAAGAAACCAATGAAAAAGAATAGCATTTTTATCCTAGTGGCAGCAATAGTGGGACTATTGGCAGGCTACCTATTCTTCGGAAATTCAAGTCAGGAAAAGTCGGAAATGGAAATGCACGACCATTCGGCACATTCCGATAACGAAGTCTGGACGTGTTCAATGCATCCACAAATTCGGCAATCCGAACCAGGGAGTTGTCCTATCTGTAGTATGGATTTGATTCCTGCTGAAACAAGTGCGGACGGACTTTCCGAAGACCAATTCAAAATGACCGAAAACGCAATGGCCTTGGCCAATGTTCAGACCACTGTTGTGGGCAATGCTATGGGAAGCACCGAAAATAAGGTCTCCCTCTCTGGAAAAATAGCGGTAAACGAAGAAGCCAATGCTATTCAGGCCAGTTATTTTGATGGGCGCATCGAGCGGTTAAATGTGAACTATGAGGGTCAGGAAGTACGCAAAGGACAACTTTTAGCAACGATTTATTCCCCAGAATTGGTGGCTGCCCAACAAGAATTGTTGACCGCTGCCTCTTTGAAGGAAACACAATCGGAACTCTACAATGCCGTGCGCAATAAATTAAAGCTGTGGAAGCTTTCGGAAAAACAAATAAATACCATTGAGACCTCTGGAAAGGTAACTGAGAACTTCCCCGTATATGCGACCGTATCGGGTACCGTAATGGAAGTAATGCGTGCCGAAGGAGATTATATTAAAAAAGGACAGCCGATTGCCAAAGTAAGTAACTTAAATACCGTTTGGGCGGCATTTGATGCCTATGAGAGCCAGTTGTCCCAATTCAAAAAAGGGCAACAAATTACGATTACTACCAATGCCTATCCCAATAAAACCTTTGAAGGTACCATTTCATTTATAGACCCCATCTTGAACAATGCCACAAGAACCGTAATGGTTCGTGCTACGCTCAACAATCGGGAAAATCTGTTCAAGCCAGGAATGTTTGTAACGGCACAACTAGAAAATGGTGCGAACACAACGACCGATGAACACTTGTATGTTCCCTCAAGCGCGGTACTTTGGACAGGGGAACGCTCCGTAATCTATGTGAAAGCCAAAGCTGACGAACCTGTTTTTGAGATGCGTGAAGTAATGGTCGGGGCAAAAAATGGCGAAGAAGTAGAAGTCACCTTTGGCCTTGATGCGGGGGAAGAAATCGTAACTAATGGGGCATTTACCGTTGATGCTGCTGCCCAATTGCAGGGAAAGAAAAGTATGATGAACAAGTCAGGAGGTCGAACCACCACAGGACACGAAGGGCATACAGGAATGCAGGAAGGACATCAAATGGAGACAATGGAGCATTCTATGAAAATGGAATTGCCCGCCGCCTTCCAAAGCTCATTTAAACAGGCATTACCTGCCTACCTTAAAATGAAAGATGCCTTTGTTGCCAGTGACGCAGCTAGTATTGCACAAGAAGCTAAAACCACTTTGGAAGGATTCAAAAAACTGGACCAGTCTGCTATCGGTAAAATGGAAAAGGGTCATTTAAGTATAAGTATTGAGATGTTGGAAGCTATTTCCAAAAATGAGGATTTAGAAAATCAACGGGCGCATTTTGTGATTCTTAATGAAAATTTGGTTGCTCTTGCATCCAATCTCGAATCTTTGGAAGGAACAGTTTACGTACAACAATGCCCTATGGCAGACAATAATCAGGGAGCGGTTTGGTTAAGTACCGAACAGGAAATACGTAACCCGTATTTTGGGGATGCGATGCTTACTTGTGGAAGCGTGATTGAAACCTTGGATTAATATTTGCACTACAGTTGCACAAAAATCCTTTTATCTTTGCTTTGTGAAATTTATAGCAATCATACTATCATTTTATTTCTTGGCACTACAAATAGTGCCTTGTAATGATGATGTTACTATTGCTAATGATTCCCAGACCATTTCTGTAGTTGATTTTGATAACGACCACGAAGATGATTGCGAATTGTGCTCACCATTTTGTCAGTGTCAATGCTGTCATACACACGTCATAAACACGCAAAATTTCTTCACAGAAACCGTACACGAATTAATCAGTGAAGAGATTACCAATAGAGAGTTGGAAACCTTCCAGGAGGTGTCGTGTCGCATCCTGCAACCTCCTCAAAAAATCGGCTAGTTTTTGGCGATGTGCAAATCGCCCCTTTCACCTTATCTAGTCCATTTATTCAAAAAACTATGAACAAAAATGTTTTGAGCCTATGGCTCATACTGTTATTTTGTGCTTTTGGTTACGCACAAAATACGTTGGAAATAAAAATAGTAACCGAGAAAGAAAAGGAACCGTTGCTCGGGGCCACCATTTTTATTGAAAGCCTCAATAAAGGAGCAACAACAAACTTTGATGGCATTGCTATTTTGGAAGATATTCCCGATGGAACGTATACGTTACAAATTTCGTTTTTGGGTTTTGAAACCCAAGAAGAGCCCATTACGGTACCCTTGACCAGTGAACTCATTTTCTATTTAAAAGAAGACGAAAATGCGCTCGAAGAGGTAATCGTACAATCCACAAGAAGTACAAGAACCATCAAGAAAATCCCAACTCGAATAGAGTTTATCGGAACCGAGGAACTTGGTGAAAAAGCGATAATGAATCCCACCAATATTTCTATGGTACTCCGCGAAAGTACAGGAATACAAATGCAACAGACCTCATTGAGCAGTGCAAATACCAATATTAGAATTCAAGGTTTGGATGGGCGTTACACCCAACTGTTACGCGATGGTTTTCCACTCTACAGTGGTTTTTCAAGTGGACTGAGCATTTTACAGATACCCCCGTTGGACTTAAGGCAATTTGAAATCATTAAGGGAAGTTCATCAACGTTATATGGCGGTGGGGCCATAGCAGGCCTGGTAAATATGGTATCTAAAACACCCGAGGAAGAGCCAACCTTGGATATTATGCTAACACAGACGCAGGCATTGGGAAGTACGGCCAATGTGTTTTATGGGGAGCGAAAGGACAAATGGGGCTGGACACTTTACGGCTCGGGCCATTACCAAAAAGCTTTTGACCCTGATAATGATGGCTTTAGTAATTTACCCCTGACCCAATCCATAAGTTTTAACCCCAAACTATTTTACTATCCCTCGGAAAACACAACGTTTTGGTTTGGAATCAATGGAACTTATGATGACAGAATAGGTGGGGATATTACGAAAATTGAAGAAGATGAAAATGGCATTCATCAATTTACAGAAGAAAACCTATCAAAACGAGTGAGTACACAAGCCGTTTTTGAATCTCGATTAGATTCCGTTCAGTCCATTTCCATAAAGAACAGCATTGCTTTTTTTGATAGAAGTTTGGAAATACCCGATTTGTTCTTCAAAGGCAATCAATGGAACACTTTTACAGAAATGGCATACCAAAAACTAGGGATTAAGTCAGATTGGGTTTTGGGTGCAAACCTTTATACCACATCATTTGATGAGCGTGACAACCCATTGGAACGCGACCAACAAGATGTTACAGCGGGATTGTTCGCCAATGCCATTTATGACCTTTCTGAACGATGGATTCTTGAAACGGGACTACGTACCGATTATGCCATTGACTGGGGCTTTTTTACACTACCCAGGGTTTCAGTGTTATTTAAATCAAACAACAACTTTTCAAGTAGGTTTGGCGGTGGTTTGGGCTATAGGATTCCAGATATATTCACCGAGGAAGCTGAATTCATCAACTATAGAAATGTATTGCGAATTGATAAAGATGTGCTGAAAGCAGAACGCTCTTACGGTCTTAATTTGGATTTTAACTACCAAACGAGATTAACAGACGACATAGGCTTTTCTATCAATCAATTGTTTTATCTCACCGCCATTAAGGATGGATTACTACTCAATCCCAATACTGATGATTTCTTTCAGTTTGAAAATGCATCTGGGGAAATTCTTAGTAGGGGTGCAGAAACGAACATCAAGTTTACCTATGAAGATTTTAGGTGGTTCTTGAACTATGCCTTTATAGATACACGACTCAATTATCTCCCTGGGAATCCACAAAAACCACTAACAGCTAGGCACAATGCAGGGAGCGTTTTGATGTATGAATCTGAAAAATGGCGTATTGGTTATGAGACCTATTACACAGGAAAACAATTGCTGTCCAATGGTATGGAAACAACAGACTTTTTTACGATGGGACTGCTCGCAATGCGTAACTTTAAATGGGGAAGTATGTTCGTAAATTTTGAGAATTTTACAGACCGAAGACAAAGTCGTTTTTCACCTTTGGTACTGCCACCACACGAAAACCCTACCTTCCCAGAAATTTATGCCCCAACGGACGGATTTATTTTTAGTGTAGGTGTTATTTTAAAACCTTTTGGGAACGAGGACAACCATTAAACCGAGCAATACTATGATAGCTTCAGATAAATTTTTGGAAAGCAAAGGTATACGGCCAACGGCAATGCGGCTTTTGGTATTTCAGCATCTTGCCAAATCTAAAGTGGCAACTACGTTGTCAGATATAGAAAACGCCTTTGCTAAAGCGGACAGGACAACCTTGTTTAGGACCCTGAAAACTTTTGAGCAAAAACGGGTCGTCCATCAAATAGACGACGGTTCGGGCATTATGAAATATGCGTTATGCGAAGAAGGCTGCAACTGCGAATTGGAAAGAGACCTACATCTCCATTTTCATTGCACCAATTGTGGTGAGACCATATGCCTAACCGAACAGAAAATCCCGCATATCAATTTGCCTGATGGTTTTGTCGCCGAGGACGCCAACTTGGTTCTAAAAGGAATTTGCGATAAGTGTAGCGGTCAATAAATGCACTTCCATTGCATTGCCCTATTAAATATCTTGAGCTTGAAAAAATGAGTAATGAAATTAAATACGTTTATTCCAAAGGGTTTAAGAGGTTTTTATCTGACTGAATTGAATCTGTACCGTTCTTCAATGCATAACGGAAATCTTTCCCTCGCTTGGCACCATCTTGAACGTTCCCATATTCTGGGCCAGTCCTATCCAATAGAACATACTTATACGCATTGGCTAATGTTGAAATTCGGGTTTCGACAACGAAATGTAAAAGAAGTAATCGGACAAGTAATACGTCTTTTGGTAGGTGGCTGGAAATCTTTCATTGACCACGTTCCAGTAGGCAATAAAGGTGGTGCGAATGTACCACCACTAAAGAGAATGGAAATACCAAATGACCTTAAAACAGTATTAGTTCAATATCGTTCAGATTTATGAAAAAGAAAAAAGTCAACCTACGGGACTTAAACACTAAAGAGCATTCTGGCGAGCATTCTCACGATGATGGTCATAATCACAGCAGCTCTGAAGAAATTTCAAATTTTAGAACTTATTTACCAGCTATTTTCAGCTTTGTAATACTGATAGCAGGTATTGCCATCGATTACTTTGATGCATTTCCATTTTTTGAAAGCTGGATAAGGATTGTGTGGTACACCGTTGCCTATATAGCTGTTGGTTTTCCTGTTATCAGGGAAGGATGGAACAGTATTAAAAACGGCGATTTCTTTACCGAGTTTTTCCTAATGTCCATTGCCACTTTAGGGGCCTTCGCCATAGGTGAATATCCTGAAGGTGTTGCAGTAATGCTATTTTATGCTGTGGGTGAACTGTTCCAAAGTGCAGCGGTTAATCGTGCGAAAGGAAATATTAAGGCTTTGTTGGACGTGCGTCCGAATGAAGCTTTAGTATATCGGAATGACGACTTTGTTTCTGTCAGTCCCGAGACTGTTCAGATTGGCGAAAAAATTCAGGTAAGGGTAGGCGAAAAAGTTCCACTCGATGGTATTCTGCTCTCTAAAAAAGGTTCATTTAATACATCAGCTTTGACAGGCGAAAGCAAACCTGATACTATTGCATATGGGGATACCGTTTTTGCCGGAAGCATCAATCTTGATGGCGTAATCGAAATTGAAACCACTAAAGAATTTAAGGACAGTTCCATTGCACGAATTCTTGATTTGGTGCAAAATGCAACCGCCAGAAAATCAAAAACAGAACTGTTCATTAGAAAGTTTGCAAGGGTTTATACGCCTATTGTGGTTTTTCTTGCTATTGGTTTGACGTTCCTACCTTACTTCTTTGTAGATGATTATGTATTTCGAGATTGGCTGTATCGAGCATTGATTTTCTTAGTAATTTCTTGTCCTTGTGCATTGGTCATTTCCATTCCTCTAGGCTATTTTGGTGGATTGGGCGCAGCATCGCGCAACGGTATTCTATTTAAGGGCGCGTCCTTTCTGGATGCAATGACCAAAGTGAATACTGTAGTAATGGACAAAACGGGAACGGTTACCAAAGGTGTTTTTAAAATCAAGGAAGTGGTAAACAATTCTGCTTTTACGAAAGCGGAATTTATGCAATACCTGATGGCGATGGAAGAGCAGTCCACCCACCCTATTGCAAAAGCAATATTGGAATACAAAGCGGAAGGTGCTGATTTGGAAGCTACCGAAGTTTCTGAGGTAGCTGGAAAAGGTTTAAAAGGGACGGTCAACAGTAAGACTGTTTTAGTAGGAAATAAGGCATTGATGACCTCAAATAGTATCGAAGTTCCATCCACAACCAATGATATTGTGGAATCTATCGTTATGGTTGCCATAGACAAAAAGTTTGCTGGCTATGTTACCATTGCCGATGAACTGAAAGGTGATGCCCACCAAGCCATAAAACAAATCAGGGATTCGGGAATTTCTAAAGTCATTATGCTTTCTGGTGACAAGGATTCCATAACCCAAAAAATATCTAAAGAATTGAACATTGATTGGGCTAAAGGTGGAATGCTGCCAGAAGATAAACTGAACGAAGTAGAAGAACTAAAAAAACAGCCCAATGCAAGGGTGGCCTTTATAGGGGACGGTATTAACGATGCACCCGTTCTTGCTGCAAGTGATGTAGGTATTGCAATGGGTGGTTTGGGTAGTGATGTTGCCATCGAAACAGCGGATGTCATCATCCAGACCGACCAACCGAGCAAGATTGCACGAGCAATTAAAATTGGTCGTTCTACCCGAAGAATTGTATGGCAGAACATTGGTTTGGCATTTGGTGTGAAAGCAATAGTTCTGATTTTAGGTGCAGGTGGTCTGGCCACAATGTGGGAAGCTGTTTTTGCCGATGTTGGGGTGGCGTTATTGGCTATTCTAAATGCGATACGATTACAAAGAATGAAATGGAATTAGTATATTCTAAATTCATTTATTTCATATATGGCAAAAAATGAACCCATAAAACAACACTACATACCTCGTTCTTATCTTAAAAATTTTGGTGTTGAAGGAAAAAACGGCAACTATTTTGTTGATGCCTACAAGTTAGAAGATGAATTTCTGCTGGAACAAATAAGTACAAAAAGTATTTGCTTTAAAAAGAATCTATACACAATTCCCAATGCCGAAGTCGATAAGAAATATGCTTTGGAACATCACTATGCTGAACAGGTAGAATCAGAGTTTCCAAAGATTTATGCGCTACTGATAGATGAAAAGGTAATGGTTCTGACGCCTGAACAAAAAAGACAGGTGTTGTACGTTTGCCTATCACTCTACTTCCGTACCCCAAAAGTTCTTAATCATCAGAATGTGTTCACTGACCAGATTTTAGATAGGATGTTGCTCTATGCTGATGCTAACGGCAATGTAAAGTTCACTTTTGAAGAGGAGAATTACGAGTTCAATAAAAAGGACATTGATACAGTTAGAAACGAATTCAAAGAGCGTAATAGGCTAAAGTTTATAATTAATCATTTGGAAAGGTGGAAAGAATTTGTAGACTTCAAATATGACTGTACTATAAATGTACATCGAATCGATGATGCGAATGCGCCTTTAATTACCTGTGATAATCCAGTTTCGATTCGTGGCATAAACTCAACGCGATTCGAGGGTCTATTTAATCCAAATTCGGTAATTACCTTACCACTGGACACTAAATATTATCTTGAAATCTTTCCGAATAATATTGCAGACGGTCAAACCAGAATTAATAGAATGGTTCACGATAGAGATTACGTGTTTACCACAAATGCAATAATTCAAAGCAATGCAGAAAAATTAATAATTGGTAAGCCAGGAACCATTGAAAGGCATTTCGAGATTCAATCAAGCTACGAAGATGACGATAATGCTGAACGATTTGTTGAAAAAGCGAAATTCAAGCTTGAAGAAATGCAAAAGTTTCACAAACTCTGTGAGACTTCAGGGTTTCCTTCAGAAAAAGCCACTATTCAACTCAAAAAAATGTTGGCACACGAGCATTTTAAAAATGAAAATCAACTGCTACAATTAAAGCGATTGCTTATTGTAATGGGACAGTGGTAATAACAATACGTTTAAATTATACCTTTTAACACAATTATTTAAGTATTTGCTTAAATAATTATATTATTATATTTTTGCTCAAAATAAATTGTATGAAACTTGAAATTAGCTGTACCAGAGCAGAAGCAGACCACCAACAAATCCTTCGCTGTAAAGAAGATTTGAACAAGACTGCTGATTCCATTGAGGATATAAGCAGATTGATGGCACTTGCTGGTAATGAAGTTCGTTTTAAAATATTGTTCCTATTGCAGAGGGAGACCGAGCTGTGCCCTTGTGACTTTGCCGATATTTTGGAAATGAGCGTTCCTGCCGTCTCCCAACATTTACGTAAAATGAAGGATGCCAAAATTATCGGTACCCGTAGGGAAGGTCAGACCATTTTTTACCACATATCAAAGAAAGACGAAGCTTTTATTGTTGCTATTTTAAGTAATGTAAAATCAGAAAGAAAAATTGCATAATATGAAAAAGACGATAACATCCAACCAAGGTGCTTTTGCAGGTCTGTTCTCAGCTATTTTGGCCTCGCTATGTTGTATTACCCCTGTTTTGGCATTGTTTTCGAGTGCCACGGGTATTGCCTCCACCTTTTCTTGGATAGAATCGTACAGACCAGTTTTAATAGGTCTGACCCTCTTAATCCTTGGTTTTGCCTGGTACCAAAAATTAAAACCACGACCACAGGATATTGATTGTGCCTGCGAGGATGACAAACCTAAATTCATCCAATCCAAAACATTTTTGTTTTTGGTGACCGTTTTTGCGGGTGTGATGTTGGCTTTTCCTTATTATTCGCATTTATTTTACCCCAATACAAGTGTTGACAAACAGGTTGTTTATGTATCTGAAAGTGATGTAGGTGAATTGAACTATTCCATTCACGGGATGACCTGTGCAGGTTGCGAAGCCCATATTGAATACGAGGTCAATCAATTGGATGGTATTTTGGAAGTGGATGCGAACTACGAGACATCCAGTGCCTTGGTAAAGTATGACAAGGGTAAGGTAACACCTGATGAAATAGCTACCGCCATTGGAAAAACGGGTTACAAAATCATTGAATAATGGACGTAATCTTAAAATCCACCATTACTTGTCCAAACTGCGGTCATCAAAAAGAAGAAGAAATGCCGACAACGGCCTGCCAGTTCTTCTACGACTGTGAGAATTGTAAGGAAGTATTAAGACCCAAAGAGGGTGATTGTTGTGTGTATTGTTCCTATGGTACTGTAGCTTGTCCTCCTATCCAACAAAATAAAAGCTGCTGTAGCAAGTAAGGTAAGTCTTAATTAACACAAAGTAAACCAATGGATTATAAGACAAATAGTATAAGACCCTTTATCGGTGCCAAAGATTTTGAAGTATCAAGATCTTTCTACAAAGAGCTAGGTTTTACAGAAGTGGTTATTGATGAGAATCTTTCCTTTTTTGGCATTGGCGAACAACGAGGCCTCTATTTACAACGATATTTCGTCAAAGAATGGGTGGAAAACTCTATGATTATCTTATCTGTTGATAATATTGATGAATGCTGGAAAAATCTAATTACCAAAGATTTGGATAGCAAGTACGAAGGAGTAAAGCTTATCCCGATAAGAGATTTTGAATGGGGGCGGGAATGCTTTGTTCACGACCCATCAGGGGTATTATTACATTATTCCGAGTTTAATAAATAATCAATAAGCCCTGACGGTAACATCAGGGCTTTCTTTTTTCAAATTTACTTCCAAGACAGAATAACCTTTCTCGTTGTCCCTAGCTCTTGTAATTGAGTTACTATCTTTTCATTTTTCGCAATGGTGAATTTAGGTACTACATAGACCATTCTGACCTTTGTATTCGGCAGTATTTGTGATGGATTATTATGTACATATACAGGTTCTAATGGAAGTTCTTGATAGGAGGAATTTCGCTTTTTGTTTCCATTTATCTTAAAGATTTTCAGATAATCAAAATCAAACCGCACCCCTGATTTGTTTTTAATTTCAAACTGTAGAAATACATTATCCCCGTGATACTTTAGGTTCCTTAAACTCAAAATAATACCTCCTTCTTTCTTTCTGATATGTTTTTCTTCAGGAAGGTTCAACAATGATTCACAGGATCTGCGCAGCAGTTCCGGAGAATCATTGACCGAAATATCTACATCCAAATCTTTGGGTGTTTCAATTTCCGTTTTTAGGTGCCTTTTGGCATCCCCTATACTTTCTTGAACCGAAATAAATCGATTAGGATTCTCTAGATGCTCTGCATACTTTAAGATATAAGAGTATACTTTACCATCTGTGGTAATCACCAATAAATTACTTGGCTCTCCTTTTAAGGCTTTCAATAGCCCTAAGTTTTGCTCTTTTTCGCGATTGTAGGTGAACACAAAATGTTCTGAACCTGTAATGCCCTGTTTTATATCTGAGGGAAAGAATAGGGCCATCGTCATTGTTGAATTGGCATAAATAGTATCCAATGTTTTTGTATTCGTTGCGTGAACTGGGCAAAACAAACCCAAGCTCAATAGTATGATTAACTTTTTCATATCGTTTCTTTTTACTGCCGAGTATCGACTTTTAGTATTAGTTTATAATTGTTGTTCACTGTTACTTTTACCTGACGGTTAGAGCGTTGGAACAACCTTTTGATTCCTGTGACCTGTGGTACACCAGGCACATTAATATCATCTACTACATCTCCCAGTACTTGTTGCCGTAATTCTTCTCGAAAGCTATTTTTGATGTAGATACCTTCCAGTTTATCCCTAAAATCATAGGCTTTAAAAGATAACGGAACATTATCGATATTTTCGATTTGCAATAACACCCGATTGGGTTTAAAACTGACAATACCAAACAACGTGGTGTTTTTTGGAATCAAAATATCTCCAATTACTACATCATTTAGTGTCCGCATTTGCAAACGGTCATTGACCTTAATGACCTGCTTCTTATCAATCATTACTTCTATAGTGGGTATATCTACTATTTCTGCATCTGGCAAGGGATTGGAAGCAAA
>WUAI01000051.1 GCA_009827225.1 Flavobacteriaceae bacterium
ATGTCTACGATAAAAAAGAACTTCCGTATATCTTTTCGGAAGTGGATAAAGATTCCCTGGAATTGTTGCCTTATTCGTCACCCGAGAAAGTCGATCTGAAATGCGATTACTGCCTCAAGATGTCACGCGAGTTCCCGGTTTCAGCCAATGAATTAATGGAGATAATTACGAATTATTCGAACCGACATGAGTGGGTAAAAGGCGTTGATGAATTCGAATTTTTACCCAATGAAGTGACCCGGGTGGGGACAGAGCACACCTGTGTCATTGATGGAAAGCATTTTGATTTTACCACGGTCATCAAAGATGTAGCACCTGATCAGTTAGTGTATGGAGAGCTTACCGAAAGCATTCCAGTGGCCGACGAAGTGTACCAGTTTTATGTTCTAACACCTTTGGATGACAATAGTTGCCGTTTGGATATTGAAGTTACCTGGATTGCCAGATCACCGCTCAAAAAAATATTGAGTTCTATTTTTGCCAAGAGGGCATTTAGGAAAAACTTGAATCAGGCGATGGAAGGGCTTTACAATTTCGTGAATAGTAAATCTGCCGCTTGACAGGAACGTTTCAGGAAGTAAAAAAGTTCTCTGATTGTTCCTTAAATGTCGATAATAATCCCATGTTTTATTGAATATAATACTAAACCTGCCATGTTTCTGGATCCGGTTTTTTCCATCAGGATCTTTCTATATCCTTCTATGGTTTTAGGGCTGAGGAATAATTTCTCTCCGATTTCTGATGTGGTATGTTCTTTACAAATAAGACGAAGCACATCAACCTCTCGACTAGTTAATTCATGGCTGCCAACCCTAACATCGGTGTCGAGGGAAGGATTAGAAACCTTATTAAGCAATGCCGTTGATACCAGTTCCGAAAAATAGAACTTTGATTCTACCACTTTGTAGATTGCAGTCGTTACCTCATCGGGCTTGGTGTCTTTCAGAAGATAACCATTTGCACCTAGCTCCATCATTTTTATGATGAAAGCTTCATTTTGATGCATCGTTAAGATCAAGACGGGGATATTCGGTTCCGTTTTTCGGATTTCGACCAGCGTATCCGGACCTGAAAGAACCGGCATTTCAATATCCAGTAAAATAACGTCCGGCCTATTGGCTTTTAATCCGTCCAAAAGTTCTTTTCCGTTGGATGACTGTTGAACAACCGCTATATCTTCCTTAGCATTTAAGATTAGAGCAATACCAGACCTTACTAGGCTATGGTCGTCTGCGATTGCTACTCTAATTGTATTTTTCATAACCGATATTTAAGAGTTGAATGGAATTTTGATTCTTGCTTCAAAACCAACCTTTGAAGGAATAACAAATTCGCAGGTGCCTTCTAGTGCCAATACGCGACTCTGAATGTTTTTTAAGCCTATTCCATCAGGTGATTTTTCATTATCCTCAATTCCTTTTCCATTGTCCTGGTAGTTCACTGAAATCATTCCAGAGGTTTGATTTATCCTCAGCCAGACCTTGGTTGCTTCTGAATGGCGGTAAGTGTTATTAAGTAGTTCTTGGTAAATTCTAAGTAAACCAATTGTGACATTCATAGGAAATTGAACCGGGTTGCTGTTTGTTTCGATATTTATTTCTAGCCCATGTTTATTTTGGAAAGGTTTGTTATAATCCTTAATGGCTTGAAGTAGTCCAAATTTCTCTAGGGTTGCGGGCATAAGATTATGACTCACTCTTCTTACATTTTCAATTCCTTCATCTACTAACTTACAGGCTTCATACAGAAACTCGGTTTGTGGGTCGCCAGGGGACAAATTTTTTTGTTGAAACTTGAGGTTTAAACTTAATCCTGATAATAATGAACCAATACCGTCATGAAGGTCCTTGGCGAGTCGAGAACGTTCTCTTTCCTGGCCTTCAATTGTTGCTTTTAAGAGCATTTGCTGACGTTCGTTCTCGAGTTTCTGTAACTGGTTCTCTTGGGTAACAATCCTTTTTTGATAGATTACTAAAAAAAGCACCAATATGACGGCCATAAAAACTACTATGGCAGCACTTGTGATAAATATCAATACTATTTCGCTGTTTTCCTGACCCATAATAAAGCAACGGTATACATTAAATAAAGTAGAATAATCAGCAGGCAATTTACTTTCCATATAGCATCAAATACTTCATTCCCCGCATCTATCAAAAACTTTGGAAACATGAAGAGCAATAAATTACCGGAAAAGAAGATGAGTAACCCCGCACAAAACCAGAATTCAAAAGTCTTCTCCGGATGTTGAATTTTTCGTTCCCGGAACATTTTCATAAACCATTTGATCAAAATCGATAGAATTATAATGGCTTCAAGGGCATGTATATAATCCGGGAACCCCCACCATCCTTCACCGGCAAATACATTGATCAACCAAATGATCAGGAAGACTCCCATTAAAAAATTCCATACGATGTGTCTCATCGATCCTCCGAAAAGAATCCTGAAAATTTGAATCATCATTAAATATTCGATCAAAATGTAAAGGTGGAAGAATGGCATATTGTTCTTCCCGGTCATCTTATGCCATACTTCTCCTGAAATTGAAATGATCACTATGTACCAGATCAAGGCAGCAAACCATTTGTGAACCCGTTGCAGCCTGTTCCATCTAACCAATGTTAACAATGCCGGTAACAAGGGAATATATAATGCGATATCTATAAGGATGGAATAGGTCATAGAGTTAATTTAAGATACTATTGAGGATCGCAATAGATAGGACATGGTTTTGCGAAATCGAATAACTCTTGGGTGGAATTTGCCGGATCTTCGCCGTATACTATATTGCAGTACACGATACTGCCCGTGATATTGCCTGGGTTTTCTTCCGTATATTCTTCTGAATCGTAGGGTCCCAATGTTCTCATACCATATTTTACCCAGATTCCCGGGCCCGAAGCTTCCTTATCCACAGAAGACATTATTTTGTTCCAGGAATAGTTATAACCGTATACCGGAGTATGTATCATCAGTTTGTTGGAGTGATCTATCCATCTTTGTTGATAGGTTTGTACTATGGAATAGTCTTCAAAGTACTGTCTCCCTTCATCATATCTGGAGACCAAAGCGCACTTGCTATCAAGACAGTCTGAAACTGCCGAGCAGGTGCCGTCTTCAATGTTTACTATGGCTAGTGATGGGATGGTATCATTTGGATTTTCAGAAGGCAATATGTATAGAATACGAACTCCTTTGGAACCATTGGCCTTAAGTTCCAGCGCTTCCAGATCAGAAAGCCCGAAAAATAGTTTGGGAGAATCAGATAAACCGGATTCCTGATATACCGATGTCCAGCTGTCTTGCCAGAGTACGGCGGTCTCAAGATAGATTTGATAATCGTCATCCCAACATTGCAGGTTGTCGGATAATGATGTTTTTACAATTTCACTCTGAGGGGTTATTTGAATGTCCTTATCTGTTGGACGGTCATTACAAGATGCAATCATCAAAATCGAGACCATTGCGCATGCGATTATTGTTTTCATAATGATAAAGTATTGGTTTGTAGTTCTACTAAGATATCCATAAAAATCACTCTTGTGAAATAGGTGCTTATACGTAATTTTTCACAAAAATGAATCAAACTGTTTGATATTCAGTGATTTCAGAACATGATGAGTTCTAAATAAATATGGAATTCCGGGGCCAGATTCAGGGGATACCCTTGAAGTGGCCAGGGAAAACAAAATTGAAATTTCAGGTAATCCGGGCTGTTTTAGGAGGAAGGATCTTTTCAATTTTGAACCAGGAAATGTACACTTTCTAGGATGGCGGAAATCGAAAAGCCAATTCTGTTCCTAAAGTATTGAACAGAGAATAGAGTAGATATAATATTTAAAATTTTAATTATGTCACACACAATGGACGGTTACTGCGGATCAGTAACCCAAGATGGATTAATTACTAGTAATGGAAATTTCACCTGTAATTATACAGGGGCCGAATATACCATTGATTATCAGGGCAAGATGTCAAGCGGAAATTCCGCAGTGGTTTCGTTAACCAGCCCGACACCCGGCCTCACCTTCGTCCTGAATTCTTATACAGGAGGATTTAAATTGTATGTCTACGATATGAACCTGGTGCCTTCGCCCAGTAGTTTCAATTTTGTTGTGGCCAAGCTTTAAATCCTAGAACTTATTTATAAACTCGGTGAGTACAGCATTTGCAACTCATCATTAAAACATAGAATTATGGAAAAATTAAACGGACTGGATGTGATACGAAGAGGATATAATCTCTTCAAATCGGAATATCCAAACGGAATTGGGAATCTCTCCACTGGTGACGAACTAGTGCACTTAACGGACCCTGAGAATACGGTTACGGAGACTTATTTGGGCGTTGATTATGAAGTTCCCGTAGGAGTTAGTTTTGTTCCCAATCCGACGCCGGCAAGGGACGCCAATACGGCGGTGGGAAGTGATCAATCTGAATATACTCAGCAACTTGCGTTGTCGGTGGGAGCCAGTGGTAGTTATGGCTTATTTTCGGCCTCAATGGAAATGAATTACGGATCGTCAATATCGGTCGAATCGAGCACTTATTATGCTTCATGTATAGAGACCGGCCAAGCATATACTCTTGGGTTTCATGTAAGTGATGTTGATAAAACCGGGGATGATCCCAACAAGAACTTTAAGGTTAGTGATTCGTTGAAAGCAGCTTTTGATGAACTTGAGATCGACGATGATGGATCCAATGCAAGAGAATTTTTCGATTTCTGGGGTACTCATGTTGTTTCGGGAATTTCTATGGGAGGTCAAACTAGCTTTAGCATGTATGGATCTTCGGAATATTGGGAAACAACCCAGGATTTCGAAGGATCGGCAGAGGCAAAATATGGTACGGTATCTGGAAGCACTTCGTTCGATTACAGTTCTTCGTCCAGTGAAGAGCATGTGGAGTCGAATCAATCGTTGTTTGTAACGGGAGGCGATACGGGGCTGTTGTCCACTGACCAGGGCGATGAAAACTCCACACTTAGCTATGACGAATGGTTCAATAGTATCCAGGGGAATGAGGCATGGTATGGTTTTACGCAGGATGGTCTTTCTAGGATTTCTTCATTTTGTAATGATGCATCTAAACAAGAATACCTTGATAACGTTTATTTTCAATTATCAGGAGAAACTTCTTTGATTACTTACTCCAATCCTAATGAACCTGAACAATATACGATGTCTTATAAAGACTCTCCGGGAGCTACCGAAGGTGAATTCCTGGTGCATACGAAAGATCAGGCGCTTAAGGATACCACTTATGTTTGGAATGCTGCGTCGGATGAAGTTTTGGCGGGAATCGGATTTGGGATTGACAGCGATCACCATTTGAAGCGTATGGTCGTAATCACCTTGAATTTAACCGACATGGGGTACAATAGTTATTTCTTCGGAAATGGCGATGACGAAAGTAAATGGCAAGCTTATTGCATGGCACCCAAAGGCGGAGTGATCACAGGTTTTGGAGTTTCACAGAAAAGCAAATCCTTGTCGCATTTAATTATGTACTATCAAAATCTGAATATTTGTGACCAAACCCAAACATTTCTTGAGCCCACGATAAGAACGAGATTGGCAACTGGTTCAGATTCCCAAACCATAAACTTTAATGATTTGCCAATGGATGGTTGTATAGCAAGCATGGGGGGAAGTTCTTCCATTGAAGAATACAATCGTTCTGCAACTCCTAACTTTCCACCAGAGGAAGGCAATCAAAAAGTGATCACCGGATTTGCTATCCATGCCGCTAAGAATTCGGAGCCCAACAAAGGATTCGATTATCTTACTACTAATTTTGCCGATTTAGAGATTGTCGACAATACTACGACTGCTAATCTTGATGAAGAGAAAAAGGAACCTAGGAAGAAGGTCCGAAGAAAGGCAATCTCTGGATAAAAATTTCCTACAATAAGAACCCGCAACAGCGGGTTTTTATTTGTTCTTTAATTTCTCAAAATCTTCTGCATTTACACGATGCCCATTAATATCGTTCGTATCCCAGTCTTGTGCAATTTTCCATATTCCGTCCACTTTCCGAAGTAAAACAGTGAAGCGCGCATGGTAACCTGGTTTTTCAGGGTTGGCAGGATCTGAGATCTTATAGTACCCGATTTCATAACCGTAATCTCCACCATAAATGCGGTGTTCGAACACAAAATCTATGGCTCTTGGCACCCGACTTGGATTGGATAACCACTTGATATTTTCGTCCTTATATTCCTGTCCTTGTTTTATACCTCTTCCGGTAATTCGGAGCACATCGTCGGTATGGATGCCATTAAAAACTTCTGCATTGCCCTCAAGGTAGGATTGCTTAAAAGGTTCCCATATCTGCTCGTCAACTTCAGTGGCGATGTTGAAATCGGTTACATGTTGTGCTAATAGTCCAATTGGGACTGTTAACAGGGTGCAAAGAAGAATGAGTGTTTTCATAATGGAAATATGTTTATTCGCGTTATTCGGGAATTTCAAGTTTCTTAAAATTAGTTATTAATAATAACAATGTCGGGTATTTTCCATGGATGCTTAATCTATGCCGTCCGAAATAATCCCTTTATAGTGATCACGTTTAGAGGGAATTCAAAGAACACATGAAGCATACTCAGAAAATACAGGGCGACGAAACCTGTATAGTAATCAGTCATATAAAGTGCGATGGCAGCTATCCAAATAACGGAAATGAAGAGTGTTTTTCGAGTTGTTAACGATTGCTTCCATCCGATGCTAGAGGTTTTCGAGAACCAGTTGAGGTAATGATAGGTATACGCGAATGCTATAAAGATCTGTACTTTGATCCCAACAGGAGAAAGCACAACATACTTGCCATCGATCAACCCATTGAACATATTGGTCATTACCATATTCAGATTGAGAAACTTCGAAGCATTATAGGTCATACCCACTTCTTTGGTCACCACATAGTTGACCGGCTCAATGGGAATAAAAGCTATTAAAAAAGGAACTAATAGTAACAGAACAACGCTTAAGTAACCATAGTTGCTTTTTGATTTACGCGAGCCATAAAGCATAAAGAGGCCTGTAAACAGATATACGTGGACTATAGTTGGGAGGAATAATCCAAAAAAGAAAAACCAGGAAGGAAGGAAATTTTTTAAAAGAATGGCAATCAGGAAGCAGGCAACCAATGCGATGAGCAAGTGATACAGCTTTTTGAACAGAAATAATGCAACCGAAAAAAAGAAGGCTGTCAATATCAGGATCTTCCCTTCTCCTTTTAGTATGTTCATTAAATCGTCTACCATGATCCCCCATCCTGATTCAGATAATTTATAGAGAGGATAAATGGAAATTATCACGGCAATCCCTAAGAACACACGAATCCATTTACTGTTAGCCGACAAGAAATAGTTCTTATCCTTCAGCCAGTTGATTTCGGTTAGGTAATGCAACGGGCCTAAAATGGCATAAGAGAATAAAAATAGTTTGAAAGGAATCATGACTGCAATGATCACCGAGGCAACGATCAGCCCAAGATTGAGAATATCTATTTTTTTGGTCATACAGCAAATTTCCGGATTCTTCGGAAAGATACTAAATTCTCAAAGTTGGATAAAAGTCGAACCATTCGTGGACAAGAATTTTGCTAGAATGGAGTTATTTAGCTCTCTTATGAACAAAAGCAAGTTATAAGACTTGATTTCCTGATCTGTTTTTTTGCTGTAACTAGTCAGATGTTTTCTACTCGAGAGTCTCACATTTACACTTTAGGATGCATTCATCGTTTAGTTCTTTACACGTAGCAAGTTCGGGCGTGGTGGTGGCTTCTGGAACTTCAGCATCTGTCTCTGACAGCAGTTCAATTTCAAATTGTCGGGGAGCTCTCCTTTCTCCATCAAAGTCTTCAAACTCATACCCTTCTGGAGCAATGTCTCGTAATCTACACTCCAGGTGACGCTGCCTGCATTTGATCAAACATAATTGTAGAATGGCATCTTCCAGTTGGGCTGAATTTAATTTTCGTTCAGCAATTTTAGCCGCCGACTTTTCCAAATCGGCAAAGACAGTGGTCATTTCAGAAGTAAAATGGGTCATTTTTGGATCTGATGTTTCTGGATCGCTTTTATCCTGGCAGGAATTTAGAAATAGAATGAGGACCAAAGCGAACGGTTTTAAAAAGGACATATCGTAGAATTTATTGGTTACAATTCCAGTATTCTGACAGATAACATCTGTCAAAACATCATTGATGCTTAATGAAATCGTGAATAACTAGCCGGGGAAGGAATCTAAAGGTATAAAATTATTTAAAGTATTTAAAATCAAATGTTTAGATACTAATTTTCTAATAGTTTGCATTTCATGTGAAGCATAATTATAGAATGGATAAAACCGTTCCCAGGGAATCTACGTATGTACGGAAAGACAACTAAACAAAGAATAATGAACTATTTGATATCTTTTTTGGTCATGTTGGCCGTACAAACTGGGTTTTCTCAAGCATTCGTAGGAACCGTTACTGATAATGAGGGGATTCCCCTGGAGGATGTTGGTATCTTCAACAAGGTGAACGGAAAACATACGCACACCGATGGTATGGGCAAATTTGAACTACCAGTTATCACGGTCAATGATACCATCAATTTTTCACTTTTAGGCCATTTCAATCAGGAACTGGTGATTTCGGACAGAGATTTGAAAAACCCAGTTCAAATCTCCATGCAGCGTAGCTCCATATCATTGGAGCAGGTGGTTTTGGTATCGAAAGTGGACGCCTTAAGTAAAATAGTGGAAGCTGATATTCAGATCAACCCGGTGAATTCTTCCCAGGAAATCCTCCGAAAAGTACCGGGCTTATTTATTGGGCAACATGCCGGCGGGGGGAAAGCAGAGCAAATCTTCTTGCGTGGTTTTGATGTGGATCACGGTACGGATGTTTCTCTTAGCGTAGATGGAATGCCGGTAAACATGGTATCGCATGCACACGGCCAGGGATATGCAGACCTGCACTTCGTAATCCCCGAGACCGTGAAAAATGTTCACTTCGGGAAAGGGCCCTATTATGCCCATCAGGGAGATTTTAATACGGCCGGATTTGTGGATCTTAAACTCAAAAATCGTTTAAGCGACAATCTGGTTTCTATGGAACTGGGACAATTTGATACCCGACGCTTTGTGGGTATGTTCAATGTATTAGAAAAGCAAAATAGCTCTGCCTATGTGGCTTCTGAATTAACTTTAACCGACGGGCCTTTTGAATCACCTCAGAATTTCAATCGCCTAAATCTCATGGGGCGGTACCATATAAGCATGCCAGGTAAGCAGGCTCTTTCCATTACGGCGTCACATTTCCAAAGTAAGTGGGATGCTTCAGGGCAAATCCCTCAGCGTGCGGTAGACCAAGGTTTGATTGGACGCTTTGGCGCTATCGATGATACCGAAGGAGGTGAGACCAGTCGAACCAACCTGTCACTGACTCACAGAAAGCGATTTTCAAACGGACAGTCCTTGAAAACATCTGCGTACATTTCGCAATACGATTTCGATCTCTTCTCTAATTTCACCTTCTTTCTGGAGGATCCCGTTAATGGTGATCAATTTCGTCAGCGTGAGAATCGGTTGCTGATGGGTGCTCAGACCATATATAACCATGAAAATATCTCTTTGGGAAATCTAAACATGGATTATAGTGCCGGAGTTGGTTTTCGGTATGATAACATAGATGACAATCATCTATCCCGAACGTTGAACCGTCAAACTGTGCTGGAGCGACTGGCTTTTGGAGATATCGACCAGATCAATACCTATGGTTTTATGAGTGCCGATTTTAAATGGGGCGATTTTAGATTTGCACCGGCACTAAGATTGGACCATTTTAAGTTTGATTATGTCGACAAGTTGAGTGAGTCCTTTATCACAAGAAGTGAAGAGAAAATAGCTGTTAGCCCAAAGTTCAACACAATTTTTAGCCCGTCACCAAGAACCCAATTCTTCCTGAAGACCGGAATCGGCTTTCATTCCAATGATGCCCGGGTTGTCACCGCCAAGAATGGGGAAGAAATACTTCCAGCCGCCTACGGAGTCGATCTCGGGACTATTTTAAAGCCGAGTGATCGTTTGGTGGTGAATGCAACTTTATGGAGATTGTTTTTAGAACAAGAATTCGTTTATGTCGGGGATGCCGGTATTGTAGAACCAAGCGGCAGGACCCGCAGATTGGGGTTGGAGTTCGGGGCGCGTTATCAGGCCACGGACTGGTTGTACCTGTACGCAGATGCCAATTACACCCATGCCAGAAGCACAGAGGAAGTTGATGGATTAGATTTCATTCCATTGGCCCCGGACTTTACTTCCATTGGGGGACTCACATTTCAAAGTAAGAAGGGATTCTCAGGTGGAATAAATTACCGTTATATCGACGATCGACCGGCCAACGAAGATAATTCGATTGTTGCCGAGGGCTATTTTGTAACCGATGCCAACTTGAATTACAGCTTCAAAAATTGGACGATCAGCCTGATCGCTGAGAACCTTTTTAATGTCGATTGGAACGAGGCACAATTTGCCACGGAAAGCCGATTGTTCAACGAATCCCAACCTGTGGAAGAACTTCACTTTACTCCCGGGTCACCTTTTTATATTCGCGGACGTATCTCGGTGCGGTTTTAGATGAAGGGGATTTATATTGTTGGCCAGAGCGGCAAGCCATGCACCTCGCTAAAAAGGTCCGCAGGACCTTTTTTGAACGCTCGGCTTCCTCTTGGACTCGAACCATATTCGGGTTTTCTATATGCTTACCTTCGCAACTTTTTTCTCAATTATTCTTTTCATTCATTAGGGTGAGTATTAAATAAAGTTATGTGTTGTTGTGTTAAATAAGATTATACTCTATTCTCTTTCAACAATCTTTCAAGATCTCTATTTCAGCTTCTACTCGATAATCAATTGCTTGGTGATCTGTCCGTCCTCTCCAGTGATCATCACCATATAGGTCGCTGATTCCAATTGTCTAATATCAATGGCTTTTCCAGATCCCATTCCTTCCAACTGAACGCTTTGCACTAGTCTACCTGTCATATCGTAGATCATCATATCATTCAGATTAAGGATCTGCGGATTACTCAGGTAAACAATGTTTGTTGCCGGATTCGGATAAAGAACCAGCGTACCTGTATTTCCACCTACATCACCTATATCCAAAACGCTTTCCACGGTGAGGTTGAAGGTACATTCATCCGCATTACCCTCATCGTCTGTAGTGGTAAGTGTAATAGTGTATGTTCCATCCGGCAGTTCAGTGCCGGGAGCCGGATCTTGATCCGTATTGGTCACTGGACCGGTACAGTTATCCGCTGCCGTTGCTTCACCAATGGTGAAGTAGTCCGGAAGGGTATAGAACGGATTACCTGCTCCGGGAGCAACGGTTTGATCCAGTGGACATACTACTACCGGTGGCAGGTCGTCTACCACGGTTACGGAAGCCGTACATGAGGCCAAGTTTCCATTCACATCAGATGCAAATACTGTTACCGGTATCGGTGTTCCGATATCACTGCAATCAAACTCGAAGATATCGATGGTAGTACTTGAAATACCACAAGCATCACTCACTATATCGATCACATCTTCCGCAACGATCTCAGCAAAGCCGTTCTCATCCAATGAGACTGTGATATCCATACAGCTAAGTATCGGATCTACATTGTCTTCTACCGTTACATTGGCGGTACAAGAATTGTTGTTACCACTTGGATCGGTGACCGTTAAGGTCACTGTGTTGTTACCCAAATCGTCACAATCGAAGTTACCGTTGTCAATCGATAGGGAAGCGATGCCACAGGCATCTGTTGATCCGCCGTCCACATCAGCCGGAGTTATAGTGGCCATTCCGTTGACATCGAGTTGTACGGTGATATCCATACAAATGACAACCGGATCGGTTACATCTTCTATGGCGACAACAGCCACACAAGTAGCGGAGTTTCCTTGGGCATCGGTTACGGTGAGGGTCACATTGTTATCTCCTACATCACTACAATCGAAATCGGTTTGTGACGCAGAGATAGACGCTACCCCGCAATTATCGGTAGAACCTCCGTCGACAACAGCCGCTGTGATACTGCCATTACCTACAGCATCAAGCTGGATAGTGATATCCTGGCAAACGGCCACTGGGGGTTCATTGTCTGTTACTGTAATAGTGAAAGTACACACTGCAGTATTACCACTACTGTCTGTAGCCGTGAACTCTACGGTATTAACACCAATTGGGAAGGCAAAACCAGATGGCAGGCCTCCGGTTTGAGCTACAGTTACAGTACAGTTGTCCAGTGCCAAGGCATCCGGGAAGAACACATTTGCACCACAAACACCGGGATCGGTGTCCACTGTAATATCGGCCGGACAGGCAATCACCGGAGGAATATTATCTTCTATGGTGACAGTCGCGGTACAGGTAGAAACATTGCCATTCACGTCGGTTACTGTCAATGTTACGGTATTGGCACCCAGGTCCGAACAGGTGAACGAATCGGGTGTAGCGATCAGCGAAGCAATACCACAAGCGTCCGAGGAGCCTGCATCTATGTCGGCTTCTGTAATGGTTACCATTCCCGAACCGTCAAGCTGTACTGTGATGTCCTGGCACTGGGAAATAGGCGGCACATTATCTTCCACGGTTACCGTGGAAGTACAGGTAGAGACATTTCCGCTCACGTCGGTTACTGTCAATGTTATGGTATTGGCACCCACATCGGAGCAATCGAAGGTGTTCGGTGATACGCTTAGTGAAGCGATACCGCAATTGTCAAAGGTCCCTGCATCGATATCGGTTGGTGTGATCGAAGCATTTCCTGTGGCATCCAACTGAACGGTTATGTCCTGGCAAAGTGCTACCGGTAGCAGATTGTCCTCCGCCGTCACCGTCGCGGTACAGGTCGATACGTTTCCATTGTTATCGGTGACCGTTAAGGTTACGGTGTTCGTACCTAAATCAGAGCAATCGAAGTTGTTAGGGGAAACGCTTAAAGAAGCAATTCCACAGGCATCGGTCGAACCGTCATCTACATCGGCCGCCGTGATGGTGGCCATTCCTGTTGCGTCAAGCTGCAAGGTAATATCCTGGCATAAGGCAACCGGCGGAACATTGTCTTCAACAGTCACAGTTGCCGTACAGGTAGTGGTGTTGCCATCGATATCCGTTACAGTTAAGGTCACTGTATTGGTGCCTATGTCTGCACAAGTGAAACTGCTGGGAGAGACGCTGAGCGATGCAATTCCGGTATCGTCGGTGGATCCTCCGTCCACATCTGCACCGGTAATACTGGCGTTTCCTGTAGCATCCAATTGTACAGTGATATCCTGGCAAACAGCTATGGGAGATGTATCCACCGTGAGAACGACATCGTTACCATCGCCTCCAAAATAATCGATCAGCAAAGCCTGTCCGTTAAATGGAATGGAAGCCCCTTGTGGCAGTCCGGCAAAGGTCCCGAGTATTGGCTCGGACCCGTCGTTATTTATAATGGTAAAAGTATCGGTCGGAGCCAAAACGCCCGGAACATTGTCGATGAGATTCAATGTAGACCCCGAAATGTCTATAACTCCTGTAACTCCCAGCTGATCGTAATCTATGCCTGGAAAACCGGCGCTTTCGATGCTTACCGAATAGGCATCACCGGACGAAAAGATAATGATGGTATCCACCGGAAATGAACCGCTTTGGTCCAGTCCCGGCTGGAGTTC
The DNA here is from genome assembly GCA_009827225.1 of Flavobacteriaceae bacterium. Taxonomy (GTDB): domain Bacteria; phylum Bacteroidota; class Bacteroidia; order Flavobacteriales; family Flavobacteriaceae; genus Aureisphaera. The sequence goes on from WUAI01000051.1 coordinate 13,710, forward strand.
ACCGTTGATCTCCGTAAATGATGAAAAAATATAGCCCGTACTCGGGATTCCCCCACTACTCGCAATGGGTCCATTGTTCGAGGTAAGGATCAGGGTTTCTGTTACAACAAATCTACCTGGAAAAATCAGTCTAATTGCCGCATCATCCAGGCCCCCGGCATCACCGATGACGCTCATCCCTCCGGAACCACCGGCAAAAACAGTTCTTTGGATCAAAACACCATCATTATCGTTTCCGGATGTAGCAGTCGAATCACCATCAATACTAACACTGCCATTTACTGATCCAATCGGCAAAGATGATGTATTTCCAAGTATGACAACCCCGTAATTTTCATACATATCGCCTCCACCGATTCCATTGATGTTTAAGTTTCCAGAATCCGAACAACCCACTAGGCTATCTTCCCCGAATAGAACTCCAAAATTCTCAGGGCCTGATGCATTAGGATCTACCACGCCGTTCATCGTAATATCACCTGAGGAAGTAAGAATCGAATTTCCCGGACTTCCCAGAGCCCGCTCAACAATGATACCTGGCGAAAATCCCAGTCCCCCACCACCTTGTCCGGAAATGGTAATTGAACCATCCGCATCGGTACGCACTTCGGAACCGATCGTAATTCCAATATTCAGTCCTCCCATAACAAGGCTATTGCCAGCGGTTGCATTAATCACTATATCTCCACTCTGACTTATAACATTACCTGCTAGGTTAATTCCATCGAGCCCTATCTGTCCATCGGCTCCAGAACCAATAAGATTGATCGATCCGGAATTGCTCAATATATTGGATAGGACCTGAATGTTCATTCCCATGGTATTGTCATTCATTCCGCTATTGGCTCCGGTTCCTATGATGGTAATGTCTCCGGTACCTGTGGCCTGGATAGTCGCTCCTGTGTTTATTGTGATCCCGGTAAAATTATCCCCTGCCACCGGCGCCGTACCACCTATGATTAATATATCTCCGTCTATTGTTGTCACTTGAGCACTCCCATTTAAAGTTAGATTTCGATCTGAGCTAACTGTGATTGCCCCTGCGGTTGTCACTGAATTATTAATGAGCACTCGTTTTCCAGTAATTGAAAAATCGTCACTCAATGCAACGGGACCACCAACATTGACCACATCACCTGGGTTTCTGCCATCATCTAAGTCCATATTGGCATTTAAATGACCATTATTCGCACTATTAATGGTGATATTATCTGATCCGTCCTGTGTCTGAATTCGGAATGTGCCATTATTCCAGAGCGCAGCAGATTCGATCCCTACTCCACCCACTGTACCCGAAACGATCAATGCCGGGTTCGTTCCTCCGGAAAAGAAGTCAAATCCATTATCCACCTGAAGTAGATCATTCCCCCCAGGGGGTGTCTGAATTGTTGCCGTAGTAAATCCAGTGATATCTATTGGCTCTAAACCGCTAAACTCAATGGTATTTGCATTTGTATAAATGGTACCGCTTCCATATTCATGAGCGTCGGGAACATACCTTGCATCCATAGCCAGGTTTCCAATTATGGACATACCATCTCCAAAGGACGTTCGTTGGTCGTTTCCGTAGAACCGGATGTCTGTTTTAATCACGGCTTGGGACATATCAACTGTAATCCAATCGTCCCCACTTCCACCTAGGAAGACTATGGAACTTGGAATACTAGATAAAGGAATGACCAATTCCCTGCCATTCACGTCAGGGACGTAGTTTGAAGATGCGGAAGGTGAAATACCTTTTATATAGTAATTATCACCTACTGTTCTTATAGCGATCCAGCTGTCATTTGTCTGGCTTGTGGCATCAATGATCAGCTGGTTGTTCTCCAACCGCAGATCAACCTCAACCATTGAGAAAGTTCTGTTGATCCGCTGCTGTGCAAATGGTTTAAGGCCGGATGCATCTAATTTCCCTGAACAGATTGTATTGTAGCTCTCAAAGGTAAATGGTGGATTCACATTCACTTTTTGTCCAAAAATGGGGTAGGTAATGAATAGAAGTAATACTAACTTAACACAAATCCAAGCACTCTGTTTCATAAGCGGATAAATTTAGGGCTAACAATTTTTGACTAATATACAAACTAGAACCTACAACATAGGATTCTCGAATTCGAAACGAACCCATTTGCTGTATGTTCAAAATAAATATAGGCAAGTTTTTGTAAGAGGTATATTCTTAACCATCAAAAAACTCAAAGAAAACCTGGCCAGCTCCTCTTCTTGGATTTCTACCTGCTCCGGCTAAGGTGGATTCGGCGGAAAGAGTTCTGCTGTAAGTTTTATCATCAAAAAAGCCAATCACATTGAATGGCTCTTCGTAGCTTCGCTCCTAAGGCTGGCTCACCTCGGCATAAACTTCTCCTGAACGGACGGGTAGGTTCTCGTCCAAGTTTATGTATTGGGATAATTGATCCTCTTTAACGTTTCTCGTAACATAAGTTTCAACATTCTCTTCCCTTGAGTTGTCTTTAGATATTTCTCTCTTCTTAAAGCATCGATTTTTGATAAATAGAATTCACAAAATACCAGCCTTAACGGTCTTCTTTTCGAAGTGCTTGTAGTGCAACCTTTTCTGTGATCGGCTAATCTCTTTTTAAGATTTGAAGTATAGCCATGATATAATAGTAGATCCTTTTCACTCTGTAAGACATAAACACAATAAGGTAGGATCATAATCTATAAAATAAAAAAACCCCCTCCATCGATGGGAGAGGGTTTGTAGTTTTGAAATCGCAATAAAGTAAAACTTCGTTTACTTCATCGCGATAAAGTGAGCTTTGCTCTACTTTATCGCTCCTCCTCTTGGACTCCCTTCGACTTCGCTCAGGATAAACTTCTCGTCCAAGTTTTTTCTAACGAAAAAAGCCCACTCATTTTGAGTGGGCTAGTCGTCGCTTTGCTCCTCCTCTTGGACTCGAACCAAGGACACCCTGATTAACAGTCAGGTGCTCTAACCAACTGAGCTAAGGAGGAATGTTAGCTCTTAAAGCGGACGCAAATATAAATTTTTTTTAACTGCTGCAAAAAAGAAATAATACTTTTTTTACTACTTAAACGCCCTTAAAATATCGTTTCCATTGGCGAATAACAATAAGGCGATCAGCAAAAAGAATCCGATCATTTGGGCATACTCCATAAATCTGTCGTTGGGTTTTTTCCCGGAGACCATTTCCCACAATAAAAACATTACATGTCCGCCATCAAGTGCCGGAATAGGCAAGAGGTTCAAAACACCCAGCATGATCGACAAGAACGCCGTAATGCTCCAGAATGCCTGCCAGCTCCAGGTGTCGGGGAAAATATCGAAGATGGCTTTAAATCCGCCCACTCCTTTATACGCCCCGGTACTGGGGGTAAAGATCTTTTTAAGCTGTAGCCAATAACCGCCAATCTGATCACTAAACTTCTGGGCACCCACACCAAAACTCTCCCAGAAACCGTATTCCTTTTTGTTCAATGCGAGATATCCCATCTCTTCCAGTTTCACGAAACTCACTGTGGCAGCCGTTTCGATCTCGAACTTACCGTTATCGCTAATATTCATAGTGATATCCTGGGATGCGCCGTCTCGAAGTATGGAGACAGTGGCTTCCTGGCCTTTTAAGGCTTCCAACTCATCGGCGTACAGGTCAAAATATTTCAGCTCTTTTCCATTCACCGTGGTGATGATATCATTTACCTTCAGCCCCGAATTTGCATTGATACTGCTATCCGGAATTTTACCTACGATAAAAGGAATTCGGATTTTTACAAGCGAACGATCGTCGCTGGTACTCAATTTCCCAAGAAAATCTTCCGGAAGGGCAATGGTTTGTATGGAACCATTTCGGTCGATCACCACCTCATCGGCCACGATAAAATTCTTGCGCAGATCGGTATAGTTTTCATATTTCTGCCCGTCGATGCTTACGATCTTGTCTCCGGTTTGTATTCCGATATCATTCAATACAGGGCTCGTCACCTGGTATCCGTCCTTTAAACTTTCCGTAGAAACATCAGTATCCCCGTAATAAAAAGAGGCAAAAATGTATATGATAAATGCAATGATGAAATTCACTATGACTCCTCCCAGCATGATGATCAATCGCTGCCAGGCCGGTTTGCTTCGAAACTCCCAGGGCTTTGGTGGCTGTGCCATTTGCTCCTTATCCATACTCTCATCGATCATCCCGGAAATCTTCACATATCCCCCCAAAGGTAACCAACCAATACCGTAGACGGTGTCACCGATCTTCTTCTTCACCAGGGCAAACTTCACATCGAAAAAGAGGAAGAATTTCTCTACTCTCGTTTTGAAGGCACGTGCCGGAAGATAGTGCCCGAACTCGTGCAGGATGATGAGCAGAGATAAACTCAGCAGAAACTGAGAAATTTTTATAACGAATTCCATAAACTCATTTCAAAATTGAGGGACAAAAGTAATTGTTTCGAGGCGGTTAAAAAAATTAAAAACGCCCGTAGTCATTAGTATTAGAAAACATTTAACGGTTACAATAGTTGCAATGTTTTTTTTGAATGTAATTTTGCGGAAATTTTATCAGCAATGCTGAAATTCTTTTCTAAATATAAATTCTTCGGAATAGTACTCCTCGTACTTTCGATTATTATCATTACCACCATTTATCAGGTCCTCAAACCCAATCCAAAACTAAAGGTCTATCAACCGGCGGATTTCAACCCGGAAGTTGTGGACAGTACCCTTCAGCATGTCAAGAAATACCACACTATAGCCGATTTCAAACTCACCAACCAGAATGGGGAAGAGGTCACCCAGGAGGATTATGAGAACAGTATCTATGTAGCCGATTTCTTCTTTACAACCTGCCAGACAATATGTCCCATCATGACCGACCATATGGTGCAGATCCAGGAAGAACTGAAAGAAGACCCGATGGTAAAACTTCTTTCGCACTCGGTGACTCCTGAAATTGATTCGGTGGCGCAGCTTAAGAAATATGCCATCGAAAAAGGAGTGGACGACAGCAAGTGGAACCTGGTAACCGGCGATCGCAAACAGATTTATGATCTGGCGCGTAAGTCGTACCTGGCGGTGAAAGATTATCCCGATGCAGAACCCTACGGAATGGTACATACCGAAAATTTTGTTTTGGTAGATACCAAGAAGCGAATTCGCGGGATTTACGATGGTACCAACCCGGAAGAAATACAGAAACTTTTAGAGGATATTCAAATTCTGAAACGTGAAGAATAATTCCTTTTCTAAGCTCAGTATTTTCCCTTACTTTTGCATTGTTTAAAATCAGTCTAAATAAGATAATGCCTACTATAGCCCATTTACAGAAAGGAGACCGAGCGATCATCAAAGAGTTTTCCATTGATCTGGTCCCTTTAAAACTTCTGGAAATGGGATGTTTGCCAGGGAATGAAGTAATGTTGGTTCAAACGGCACCTTTTCGAGATCCTTTGTACCTCAATATCAATGGCAGTTTTTTGGCCATCCGTAAAGAAACTGCGTCTCAAATCGAAGTTGAATTGATTCCCTGATTATGGCCAAACAACTCAATGTTGCACTTATTGGAAACCCTAATACCGGTAAAACTTCGGTCTTTAACCGACTTACCGGATTGAACCAGAAAGTTGGGAATTATCCAGGGATCACGGTCGAAAAGAAAGAAGGGGTTTGCAAATTGGAACGTGGAGTAAAAGCGCATATCCTGGACCTCCCCGGAACCTACAGTCTCAATGCTTCATCCCTCGATGAAAATGTGGTGATCGAACTACTGCTTAACAAGAATGACAAAGACTATCCGGATGTTGCGGTAGTGGTATGTGAAATCGAAAACCTGAAAAGAAATCTGTTGCTTTTCACGCAGATTAAAGACTTAGGAATTCCCACTATCCTGGCGATTAATATGTCGGATCGCATGAAGCGAAAGGCCATCTCTGTGAACATTGAAGAGATGGAAAAGAAACTGGAAACCAGGATCGCCTTGATAAGTTCACGCAAAAACCAGGGATTCGAACAGCTCAAAGAATTAATTACCAACTACAAGCAGATTTCCACCAAACCTTGCCTGGATGCTTCTATCATTGCGCCGGAGTATTTTGACCGACTCAAAAAAGCATTTCCGAATCAGGATTTATACAAACTTTGGCTGGTAATCACACAGGACGTCAACTTCGGGAAGTTAGACAGAAACGAATTCAAAGGAGTGGCCTCGTTTAAAACCGAATCCACATCCAATTTAAAACGACTTCAGCAAAAAGAAACCGTAAAGCGCTACCAGTTTATTAACCAAACGCTGAAAGAAACGATGCTGGTGGATACCGCTAATGCGAAGGATTTCCGTTCGGTTTTGGACAGAATTTTGACTCACAAGGTCTGGGGATATGTGATTTTCTTCGGAATTCTGTTGCTCATATTTCAAGCCATATTTGATTGGAGCAGTTACCCCATGGACTTCATCGATAGTACCTTCGCATCTCTTAGTGAATGGTTGAAAGATTCATTACCCGAGGGTGATTTCACAGATCTCATCGCCGAGGGTGTAGTCCCGGGATTGGGAGG